>JAXIZI010000043.1:0-92433 GCA_036304065.1 Collinsella sp.
CGAACCCGGAAGCTAAGCCCCATCGCGCCGAGAGTACTGCGGGGTCAGCCCGTGGGAGGCCAGGGCGCCGCTGACCGGTGGACGGCACCGAGCCGTACGCTTGAACTGAGAAGGGGGAGGCCTCGCGGCCTCCCCCTTTTTTGCGTTGTATACACGTTGTACTTTGGGACCTAGTTCCCCCGTATGCGCTCTTACTGTTTGGCTGTATTTTGAGTCCTTCTAGTGTATTTGAGCGATAATTACTCGCATTGGCGTTAGGGAGGGCTTGATGTTTACCGTATTTGTCTTGGGCAATATTGCTTCGGGTAAGTCGACTGCCTGCCGCTATTTCGAATCTCGTGGCGCTATGCTAATCGATCTGGATGAGCTTGCAAAATCGCTGTATGTGCCGGGCTCTGATATCGTCAATGCACTCGCGGATGAATTCGGTTGGGACATTTTGGATGAGGAAGGCGGCATTCGCCGCAGCATCCTCGCTTCTCGAGCTTTCGCTTCTCCTGATTCGGTCGCACGGCTCAATGGCATCGTGCATCCCGTTCTGATTGAACAGCTTTCGCTTAGGATTCTCGATCCGGTTTGTTGTACGGTTTCATCTCCCCGTTATCCTTTTGCGGTGGTCGAGGTTTCTGCTCCGACTGGTTTTGAGGATGCTTTTGGCCTGGCTGATGAAATTCTGGTTATCAGCGCTCCTTTAGCAGTTCGTCGCGAGCGTGCCATTCATCGTGGTATGGAGTCCTCTGATTTTGATGCGCGCTCTGCATGCCAACCTGATGAGGCTTCGCTTTGCAATCTCGCTACGACGGTAATCGATAATTCGGCAGGCGATAACTCGCTCTTTGAACAACTGGACGCATGGCTTGCGCGTCATGGCTTCGGGGATGTAGCGGATAGGGAGGAGACCGATGCCTAAGACACGTTTCTTTACGTGGTATCGCGTGGAGCCACTTGCCGTTATGTTTGTTTTCGGCCTTATTTCGCTCGTCTACTCGTATGCCCCTGCCGCCTTCTTTAAGCCTTTGTATCCAATTGACTACGAGGCGTACGTAAAGCAATCGAGCATTTCGCACAATCTTGATCCGTATCTGGTGTGTGCTGTCATAAAGTCGGAATCGAATTGGGGTCCCGAGGCTGAGTCGAATCAAGGCGCACAGGGATTGATGCAGCTGATGCCCGAGACTGCCCAGGATATGATTGCCAAGGGTCTTGTCGATGGCAGCGAGTATTCAGCCGGCGACCTTAACGATCCCGCTACGAACATCGAGTTTGGCTGTGCGTATCTTTCGTATCTTCTAACGTATTTTAACGGGTCGACTGACAGTGCCATTGCCGCCTATAACGCCGGCATGGGCAATGTCGACGGATGGGCGCAGCAGAGCACGTCGCTTCATAATGCAATCACCTTTCCCGAGACGCAGGCGTATCTGATTCGTGTCAATAATGCCTGGGTTCGCTACAAGACCCTCTATCCCGATTGGTTCGTATAGGACTATGCCTGCCGCCTGCGTATACTGCAGATATATGAGTTAGGAGTATCCATGGCGGAATTTGAAGTTGAGCGTGTTGGAGGAGAGCTCAAACGTTTTGGCGTTGAGGGCTCTGAGGTGCCGTTTGAGGTCGTGTCTCCATACGAGCCCTCTGGTTCCCAGCCTAAGGCCATTGAGTCGCTTGTGCAGGGCGTGAGGGACGGAGATCGCTATCAGGTTTTGCTGGGCGTGACTGGTTCGGGCAAGACCTTCACGATGGCTAAGACTATTGAGGCCCTGGGGAAGCCGACGCTGGTCATGGCTCCCAACAAAACGCTTGCCGCTCAGCTTGCGAGCGAGCTCAAGGAATTCTTCCCTAACAACGCCGTGGTCTATTTTGTATCGTACTACGACTACTATCAGCCCGAGGCATATGTACCTCAGAGTGATACGTATATCGAGAAAGACTCCTCGATTAATGAAGAGGTCGAGATGCTGCGCCATCAGGCGACGGCATCGCTGCTATCTCGACGCGATGTGATCGTCGTCGCATCGGTCTCGTGTATCTATGGCATTGGCTCTCCCGAGGACTATGCGGGCCTAGCTCCGAACGTCGACAAGAAGGTGCCGCTTGAGCGCGATGACTTTATCCATGCGCTTATCGATATTCAGTACGATCGCAATGACTATGATTTGGCACGTGGCACCTTCCGCGTGCGCGGCGATGTCGTCGACGTATATCCGCCCTATGCCGAGCATCCGTTGCGGTTTGAGTTCTTTGGCGACGAGGTCGAGCTGATTGCCGAGATCGACGAGGTCACCGGGGAGATGCTGCGTGAGTACGAGGCCATTCCCGTGTGGCCGGCCTCGCACTACGTGACTGAGAAGCCTAAGGTCAAAGCGGCTCTGAAATCAATCAGCGAAGAGTGCGAGAAGCGTGTGGCCGAGCTCAAGGCGACTGATAAGCTGCTCGAGGCACAGCGCCTGCAGCAGCGCACCGACTATGATCTCGAGATGCTCGAGACCATGGGTTTTTGCAACGGTATCGAGAACTACTCGCGTCATCTGGACGGTCGAAAACCGGGCGAGCCGCCGTTTACCCTGATCGATTACTTTCCTAAGGACATGCTCTGTATCATCGACGAGAGTCATGTAACGGTGCCGCAGATCCGCGGCATGCACGAAGGCGACCGTTCGCGTAAGGTGACGCTGGTGGAGCATGGTTTTCGTCTGCCTTCGGCACTCGATAACCGCCCGCTTCGCTTCGATGAGTTTGAGGCGAGGATTCCCCAGTTCATCTACGTTTCGGCCACGCCGGGCGACTATGAGCTGCGGGTTAGCCAGAACGACGTTGAGCAGATTATTCGTCCGACCGGCCTGCTCGACCCCAAGATTGACGTGCGTCCAGTTCGCGGTCAGATTGACGATCTTGAGGACGAGATTCGCGAGCGCGTTGCCCGCAAGGAGCGCGTGCTGGTGACCACGTTGACCAAGCGCATGGCCGAGGACCTGACCGACCATCTACTTGATGCGGGCATTAAGGTCAATTACATGCACTCCGATACAGCGACGATGGACCGTGTCGAGATCCTGCGAACGCTGCGCGAGGGAAAGATTGATGTTCTCGTCGGCATCAACCTGCTCCGCGAGGGTCTGGACCTTCCCGAGGTCTCGCTGGTGGCAATTCTCGACGCTGACAAGGAAGGCTTCTTGCGCAACCGCCGTTCGTTGATTCAGACGATTGGCCGTGCGGCCCGTAATGCCGACGGCGAGGTCATCATGTATGCAGACGTTGTGACCGATTCGATGAAAGAAGCCATCGAGGAGACGCAGCGCCGTCGTGAGATTCAGATGGCATATAACGAAGAGCATGGCATTGTGCCCAAGACGGTCCGCAAGGCCATTAACGACATTTCGAGCTTTATTGCCGAGGCCGAAAAGACTGTGGGCTCGAAGGGACGCTCGAGAGGCGATTCGCTGGGTCACGGTGCGTTCTATACGCCCGATGAAAACGGCGAGGGCGCCGCGCCGGAGACGGTGGCACCCGAGCAAACGCTTGCCGAGCAGCTGGAAGGGCTACCGCATGACGAGCTCGTGCGGATTGTCGAGACCATGGAGGAAGACATGCGTAACGCTTCCGCCGCCATGGACTTTGAGGAGGCGGCGCGTCTGCGCGATGCCGTCGTTCAGATTCGGGCGATGCTTGAGGGCGCATCTGAGGACGAAACGATTGAGCGTTTGCGTTCGCAGGCTCGCAAGGGCTCTACCTTTGCTTCGGGCAGAAAACGCCAGGGTGCACGATTCAGGAAGTAGTGAACAGGCCCCGAGTTCCCTGTGGAACTCGGGGCCTGTGTCGTTCGGACGCGAGAGTTCGTGCACTAGAGGTCTGCTATCAGCGCCTCAGCGCAACGGATGCCGTCGGTGGCGGCACTCATGATGCCGCCGGCATATCCGGCACCCTCGCCGCAAGGGTAAAGGCCCGGGGTCGACACGGCGTGGCATGTTCGATCGCGGATGACCGTAACCGGGGAGCTCGAACGCGTCTCCACGCCAGTGAGGACCGCATCGGGGCGGTCATAGCCACGCAGTTTCTTACCGAGCAGGGGAATTCCCAAACGAAGCGATTCGACGATATGCTGCGGGAGGGCATCGTCGATCGCCGTCCAGGTCACGCCAAGTGGATAGGTTGGTTTTACCTTTCCGGGTGCCGTGCTGGCGCGCCCCGCAAGGAAATCTCCGACGAGCTGTGCCGGCGCGTTCCAGTTAGAGCCACCCAGGCGATAGGCGGCTCGCTCGCAGGCGCGCTGGAGCTCAATGCCTGCGAGCGGATCATCGCCGGGAAGGTCGTCGGGTGTGACGTTGACGAGTAGGGCGGCATTTGCGTTGCGCCCGTCGCGGGCATTGAGGCTGGCACCGTTGACGCACAGATGGCCCTGCTCGGAAGAAGCCGCGACAACCTGTCCGCCGGGGCACATGCAAAACGAGAACACACTGCGGCCGTTGGGGAGATGGGCGACAAGCTTGTAGGGGGCTGCTCCGAGTGCCGGGTGTCCCGCCGAAGGGCCATATTGGGCACGGTCGATGTCATGCTGTGGATGCTCGATGCGCACACCCATGGCAAAGGTCTTTTGCGCGAGGGTAACGTCATGTTCTTTGAGAAGCTCGAATACGTCGCGGGCGGAATGGCCGCAGGCGAGAATGAGGTGCTTTGTGGCGATTGTCTCGCTTGTGGTTTCTTGGGGCGGTTGGACATCGACGCCGGTGATGGCGCCAGATTCATCGGTTCGAATATTGACGAGCCTTGTTCGATAGCGGACGGTTCCACCGAGCTGCTCGATGCGCTGAGAAATGTTGGTGACGACGGTGGGTAGGATGTCGGAGCCAATGTGCGGTTTGGCGTCCCACAGGATGTCGCGAGGTGAGCCCGCTTTGACGAAGGTCTCAAGAATCAGTCGATGGGCAGGATTCTTGGTTCCCGTGTTGAGCTTGCCGTCCGAGAAGGTCCCTGCGCCGCCCAGGCCAAATTGGATATTGCTTTCGGGGTCGAGGATACGCTCCTTAAGAAAGAGATCAATCGCTTCCGAGCGGCGAAGCGCGGGGTCGCCGCGCTCGATGAGCAGGGGTTTAAGGCCCGCTTCGGCAAGGGTCAGGGCGGCGAAGAGACCGGCGCAACCGGCGCCGACAACGACGGGACGCCCCTTGGGTGCATTTGGGACAGGGTTGGGGAATGAAGGAGCCTCGCCGTCTACCATGCGGATGCGCGAGCGGTCGCGCTCGGCGACGCGGTCGACCACCTCCTGCTCGAGTCGGGAGCTTGTCAGCTCGACTCGAAAGCTCAAAATAAAATGGACATCTCGTTTTTTACGGGCGTCGATTGACTTGCGATGGAGCTCAATGGCTTTAATCTGGGAATCCTCGCATCGCAGGGCTCGTTTGACGGCGCGTCTACCAATAGCAAGGCAGGCGGCTTCGTCGCCGGCCTCATCGAGTGACGCGTGGACTTGGGTGATTTCGATCATCGAGGTCTCCTTAGATGCAAGAAAGAGGCCGCCCGGTGTCCCAGACGGCCCGAATGCGTTTTGATTATAGACTGCGCGGCTATAGGCTGCTTGCAGCGCGAATACCCGAGATCCAAGCCCATGCAAGGTTGAAACCGCCGCAATCGGCATCGATGTCGAGCGCCTCGCCACAGATGTAAAGTGGGGCGTCTGCCGCGTTGCTCACGCAGAGGTTGGGAGCTGAGACGCTCTCGATGGGCACGCCGCCGCGCGTGACCTGGGCCGAACGCTCCTCTGTCGTTCCCTCGACGAGCATCTTAAAGTGCTTGAGGATTGAGACCAGATGGATGACGTCGTACGACCCGGGGTGGCACTGTTCGAATGCGGTGCAGACAACGTGAGAGAACTGCGGGGCAAGCATGCCGTCGAGCCAGCGGGGGTCGCGGGGTGAAAAGCCGCCGAGCAACGCAACTCGCTGATTGAGCATATTGAGCAACACGTCTTTGGAGAGGTCGGGGAAAACGTCGAGCAGAATCGTGTCGTCGCGCTGAACGCGACGGGAGAGGTTAAAGGCAGCAACGCCCGAAATGCCAAAGGTTCGGAAGAGCACTTCGCCGTCTTCGTGCCAGAGCTCCTCGTGATTGCGGGTGAGCGTCAAACGGGCGCGGACGCGCAGGCCATCCAGCGTCTTGAGCGCAGTCTGGTCGCCGAAGACCGATGCCGACACAGGGCAGAGGACGGGATGCTGCGGTGTGAGGGAAAGATTGAACGTCTTCGCGATGTCGGCGGGGCTGCCGCCCGTAGCGATAATTACGGCCTTTGCCTGCAGCGTCTCGTTCTTGCGAGGGGTGTCGGCAAGCGCCTTCCGAAGCGAGCGAACCTCCGATTTTCGGTCGTCGTGCTTTTTTGCCTTGAGTGCTCGCGCGGGACGGTCTATTTGGAGTACCCAGCCCTCGGGGGCTTTGAATGCCGAGGCAACGTTTGCTCCACAGATCAAGGTGATACCCAGGTGATTGCAAGCGTTGAGAAGCGCATCGCGCACCGATTCGGCACGAAGGGAGCGCGGATACAGCCGGCCCTCCTCGGAGGTCGTCATGATGCCCAGCGAGGAGAAGAAACTGCCGAGCTCTTGCTCGGGCCGGGGACCCATGACGGATTCGACGAATGCGGGGTGGTTGTACCGCTGGAAATCAATTGATTCGTTGGAAAGGTTGCAGCGGCCGTTGCCGGTCGCAAGGAGTTTAAGGCCGCAGGCAACATCGCGCTCAACGATGCAGACGCTTTTGCCTGCGCGTGCGGCCGTAATGGCGGCGGCGAGACCCGAGGCCCCGCCGCCGATTACCAAGACGTCATAGGAGGCGTTTGTGTTCACTTAGGCCTCGGCGGTCTCGTGCGGGGCAATGGCCTCGACAGCAGAGACGGCTTGGGGCAGCATACCGTCGGGCAGTGCGGTCTCAACCTCGCCCTTGTCGCAAGCCTCGGCGAGTGCCGGATTGATGGGAAGCTGCCCTAGAATCTCGAGGTTGTAACGCTCGGCGACCTCGGGGAGCTTGCTCTTGCCAAAGACTTCGATCTTCTTGCCGCAATCGGGGCACTCGATATAGCTCATGTTTTCGACGATTCCCAGAATGGGCACGTTCATCTTCTCGGCCATGTTGACCGCCTTGGCGACGATCATCGAGACCAGATCCTGCGGGCTCGTGACGATGACGATGCCATCGACGGGCAGCGACTGGAAGACAGTGAGGGCGACGTCGCCCGTTCCCGGAGGCATGTCGACCAGCAGGTAGTCGATGGGGCCCCATGAGGTTTCGCTCCAGAACTGCCTGATGGCACCCGCGATAACCGGGCCGCGCCAGAGCACGGGGTCGGTTTCGTTTTGGAGCAGCAGGTTAGAGCTCATAACCTTGACGCCGTGCTCGGAGATTTCGGGCAGCATAAGATTGCCGAGGGCATGGACGTGACGTCCGCTCATGCCGAACATCTTAGGGATAGAGGGGCCGGTAATATCGGCATCGAGGACGCCGACCTTGTGACCGTGGCGGGAAAGCTCCGTGGCGATGGCGCCGGTGACGAATGACTTGCCGACGCCGCCCTTACCGGAAAGCACGGCGATAACGCGCTTGACCTCGGACAGCGTATTCTCCTCAAATTGCGACGGCGACGTTTGCCCGCCGGCTGCCTGTGCGTGCTCGCAACCCATGTTTGACTCCTTTGTATATGTTGGGGCCGGAGCCCCGCGGTGTGACACGAGCGTCATTGTACCCTCGTTTGCGAGCGGGAGTCATTTGCGATGCATTTGGGCCGAGCGTGCTTGCAATACGATGGGCCCAAGCGAATGGGCGGGCTTACTGAACTTTGCTGGCGAACTCGAGGTATTGCATGCGCTGCAGCTTGTCGATCGTCGAGGTGTATGGGCTGTCTTCAGATTCCAAGTTGTAGCGCAGCCCGTCGGCACCGAGATAGCCGGCGACATTGATGGTGGGCACATCTGACCTTGTTGCAAGCAGGGCCTTTTTATAGTCGGTGAGCGGGGCGCCGATCTTATTAAGGGTAATGGCTGCAATCTCGTTTGCCCCGACGGTGTCGTAGACGTTGAGCTCGGTATTGCCGGCGATTTCATAGTTAGCCCAGACGAAATAGGTTGACTGATAGACACGGAAAGCGTGGCTTGCCGTATCTTCCTGAGGGTACAGCTCGTCGTTGAGAGTCGTTGCGGCGCTCGGCTGATGGTCGCCAAAAAAGACAAGAACAACCGGTCTGCCGATATTGCGGAGCTCGTTGATAAAGTACTCGAGGTCCCGGTCGGATGCGTTGATGCAGGTGAGATAGGTGTTGAGCGCGCTATTGGCGCCCTCGCTGGCTCCCTCGACCCAATAGTTTGTCAGCTCTTCGGCGGGAACGGTGCCATAGTCGTAGCCGCCGTGATTTTGCATCGTGACGTCAAAGATGAACTGCGGCGCTTCGTCGGTTCTAAGCAGGTCGAGTATCTTGTCGTAGGTGGCGTAGTCGCATACGCCGGCATGGTAACAGGGCGCACCTTCGAAATCGCCGATTGAAAGAAAGTCTCCAAAGCCCAGCTGCTGATAGATCTTATCTCGATGGTAGTTGACGGGGTTTTGCGGGTGCATAGCGGTAGCGGTATACCCAAGCTCTTTAAGGTCCTTTGCCAGGCTGTTGACGCCACTCATCTGATACAGCTGATAGGGGATCTTGCCTAATCCGACAAAGGCCGTTGTCGCTCCGGTCAAAAATTCGAATTCGGAGTTTGCCGTTCCGCCACCGGTGACCGAAGCGAGCATGGTGCCGCGAACAAGTGTGTCGGGAAGCGAGTTGTAGAATGCGGGGCCGGTGTACCCGGCCGCCTGGAGCTGCTCAAAGCACGAAAGGTCGCTAAAACTCTCGTTCATGACGGCAACAATCGTCGGCTTGATTTCATTGAACTGGGCAACGGCAGCCGCGCGCTGCTCGCTCGAGCCATACGTGCTGTCGTAGGCGGCGGCGAGCTCCTGCTCGATGCTCTGCGCCTCATCGGGCGTATAGCCTTCGGGCTTCTCAATGGGCAACTCGTTGGCCATTTCGGTGAACGAAGTGATAAAACCCTGAGACGTATATGTGGTGATGGGCTGCCAACGGTCAAATCCAAAATCCAGCGCCTGCTCCAAGTCGATGCTGGAAAAGCCCGAGAGCTCCACAACGGTCACTAGCAGAAAAGCGCAGAGGTTAGCGGCGATTGCGGGGAAGACATGGGTGGGCGTACGGAGCTTTCGCGGTCGGATAAGCGAAAGAAGCCCCAGGGAAATCTCCAGCAGGGCGAGAGAGGTTACGATTCCGGCGGTAAAGGTAAACTCGTATCCCTCGCTCACTTCCATTGCGGTGCCGAGGGCCAAGATATCGCTTGGCAGGATGGCTTCGCCTTTAAACGTTATGACGAAGTGCTCGGCAATGCCAAGGATGCAACAGGCGACGGGCACGAGGGCCATGACGCCTCCATGACGCTGTCCCAGCAAATAAAGGGAGAGCAGAACCGTCGCGAGCAGCCCGACGGAAAACCCGAATGAGTTGGCGGGAATGCGATAGAACGTTTCGTTACAGGCAATTTCGAGTGAAACGAACGAGAGCGCTGAAACAGCGGCGATGACAAGGATGTCACGGCAAATACAGGCAACCGTTCCCGTCGCAAGATCGGTTTGGTCGATATGTCCCGAAACCAAGGGCTCGACAAGAAGTATGACGGCGGCAGCACCGAGCGCCGAATAAGAAAGGACCCATAGGGAATTGTCCTCATTTACGAGCAATTGATTCGTAATCCATGCAGCTACCATGCCGAGCGGGATGAGGAGCGTCGCGCACCAAAAGACGCGGGCAATGGGCGGCTTTTCATTGTGTTTGATTGAAAAATACACGCGCACGACGACGGTGGCCACGATAAGGACGGCGATGAATATGGGCAGATTGGCCATGTCGCTCGAAGTGATTTCAAGGGGGATATCTTCGGTCATGGACGTTCCTCTGTTACAGCAAATTAAGTTCAGTAGTAGATTACTGTAACCTTTCCACGGCATTTCGAGAAACAAAGCATCCGATACGCAAAGCTAAAGGTCTGCGAATCTTGTATTACGAACATCTGTGCGCGTCGAGTGCGCTAAACTCATCGACAGTATGATTCGATGCAATAGGCGGCAAGGAGCTTCCATGTCTGATTCTTCTATCGTTATTCGCGGCGCTCGTGAGCACAACCTCCGTGATATCGATGTTTCCATTCCGCGTGACCAACTCGTGGTCATTACCGGTCTTTCTGGCTCGGGCAAGAGTTCGCTGGCATTTGACACTATCTATGCCGAGGGCCAGCGTCGATACGTCGAGAGCCTTTCGAGCTATGCGCGCCAGTTCTTGGGCCAGATGGACAAACCCGACTTGGATTCAATCGACGGCCTTTCGCCGGCGGTGTCGATCGACCAAAAGACGACGTCTAAAAACCCTCGCTCGACGGTTGGCACCGTAACCGAGATTTATGACTATCTGCGCCTGCTGTTCGCCCGTGTGGGCACCCCGCACTGTCCCGAATGCGGCCGCGTCATTGAGCGTCAGACGACCGACCAGGTTGCCGACAAGGTCTTGGCGGCGGGGGAGGGCCGCCGCGCGTTTGTGCTGGCACCGGTGGTGCGCGGGCGAAAAGGCGAGTACACCAAACTGTTTGAGGACCTTCGCGCCGAGGGCTTTAGCCGCGTGCGTGTCGACGGTGAAGTGCGCTCGCTCGACGATCCGATCGATCTGGACAAGAAGTTCAAGCACGATATCGAGGTCGTAGTCGATCGCATCGTGATCCGTGAGAACTCTCTGGGCCGTATCGCCGAGTCTGTTGAGCAGGCGACCGCGCTGGCTCACGGCAATGTAAACGTGTACATGCTGCCCGATCGTGATGCTCCCGAGGGGACCGAGGGCGAGCTGCTGGAGTATTCGTTGGCCTTGGCGTGCCCGGAGCATGGTCACTCCATTGACGATCTTCAGCCGCGTGATTTTTCGTTCAACGCTCCCTATGGCGCATGTCCTGAGTGCGACGGCCTGGGCTTTAAGAAAACCGTTGATGCCGAGGCGTTGATCGAGGACCCCTCGAAGTCCATTGCTGACGGAGTCTTTGGTAGCCTGTTTGGCAACTCGAACTACTATCCGCAGATTTTTGCTGCGGTCTGCAAACACTTTAAGGTGAGCACCGATACGCCGTGGGAGGACTTGCCCCCTCGCGTGCGTCGTGCATTCTTGGATGGCCTGGGCGATACGAAGATCTCGGTCGACTACCAAAAGCTCGACGGACGTCGCAGCCAGTGGGATACCAAGTTTTCGGGCGTTCGCAACATCCTGTACGAACGCTATACCGAGACGACGAACGAGAACACCAAGGCGCGCCTGGAGAAGTACATTCGCGAGGAGCCGTGCTCGAGCTGCCACGGCGCTCGTTTGCGCCCTGAGATGCTCGCCGTCACCGTGGGCGGCAAGTCCATTTACGAGGTTTGTTGCCTGTCGTGCCGTGAATCGCTCGAGTTTTTTGAGGGCCTGGAACTCACCGAGCGCCAACAGTTTATCGGCGGCCGTATCGTCAAGGAAATCCTGGAGCGCTTGCGTTTTCTGGTCGATGTTGGACTCGACTATCTGACGCTCGATCGTGCCTCGGCGACGCTTTCCGGTGGCGAGGCGCAGCGTATTCGCCTGGCAACGCAGATCGGCGCGGGTCTCATGGGCGTGCTCTATATTCTGGACGAGCCCTCGATCGGTCTTCATCAGCGTGACAACGAGCGCTTGATCAAGACGCTCGAGCGCCTGCGCGATATCGGCAATACCGTTATCCTCGTCGAACACGACGAGGATACAATCCGTGCCGCCGATTACGTGATCGACATGGGGCCCGGCGCCGGCGTCAACGGCGGACACGTAGTCGCGGCGGGAACGCCTGCCGATATCATGGCGTGTCCTGAGTCGATGACGGGCGCTTATCTGACCGGCAAACGAATGATCCGGGTGCCTGATGAACGGCGCAAGCCCGGTCGCGGCTGCCTTAAAATTACGGGCGCTCGAGCCAACAACCTCAAAAACGTTACTGCCAAAATCGAGTTTGGTACGCTTACGGTTGTTACCGGCGTGTCGGGATCGGGCAAGAGCTCCCTGGTTACCGATACCATTGCGCCTGCCCTTACGAATGCCATTCACCGTTCGACGCGCCCTGTGGGTCCATATAAGAAAATCGAGGGCATCGAGTGTATCGATAAGGTTATCGATATCGACCAGTCGCCGATTGGCCGCACGCCGCGTTCCAACCCTGCTACCTATATCGGCCTGTGGGATGATCTTCGCGCGCTGTTTGCGAGTACGCCGGAGTCGAAGGCGCGCGGCTACTCGCCGGGTCGTTTCTCCTTTAATGTGAGTGGCGGGCGCTGTGAGGCGTGCAAGGGCGACGGGCAGATCAAGATCGAGATGCACTTCCTTCCTGATATCTACGTTCCCTGCGAAGTTTGCGGCGGTAAACGCTACAACCGCGAGACACTCGAGGTCACCTACCGTGGCAAGACCATCTCGGACGTGCTCGACATGAGCGTCACCGAGGCGCTGGCCTTCTTTGGGAATATCCCGCAGATTAAGCGCAAGCTCCAGACGCTGTACGATGTAGGCTTGGGCTACGTGAGCCTGGGCCAGCCCGCCACGACGCTTTCGGGCGGCGAGGCGCAGCGTGTGAAACTCGCCAAGGAGCTTCATCGACGCCAGACGGGCAAGACGTTCTATATTTTGGACGAGCCGACGACCGGCCTTCATTTTGAGGACGTCCGCCAGCTGCTCGATGTGCTGCAGCGCTTGGTCGATGCGGGCAACACGGTGCTGGTGATTGAACACAACCTTGATGTCATCAAGGTTGCCGACCGCCTGATCGATATGGGTCCCGAGGGCGGTAACGGCGGCGGAACCGTCGTGGTTTCGGGCACACCGGAGCAGGTTGCGGACTGTCCGCAGAGTTATACGGGCAAGTTTTTGGCGCCGTTGCTCAGGCGTGACCGGGAGCGTCAGGCTCAACTTGATGCTCAATAAATAGGCGATTCAGTTTATGGGCGCCATCGACTCCTTGTGATTCGATGGCGCTTGCTGTGCCGAAGTGACGTATGCAGCCGAATTGGACATATACTTAATCCTTGCGTCCGAATGCGAGGGAAAGGATATGTCATGGCAAAGGCTGTAAAGACGCCAAAAACCAATGCGATGCGCGAGCTGGAAAGCGCCGGCATTTCCTATGTTCTACATACGTACGAAGACGATGGTGATGAGTCGGTGGGCCTGGGTGTCGCGATTTCGGAGCAGCTTGGCGAGGAGCCCGGTCAAGGATTTAAGACTTTGGTCTGCGTGACACCGTCCAACGACTATGTCGTGTGCTGTATCCCTGTTGCCGACGAGCTCGATCTAAAGTCCGCCGCGCGTGCCGCGGGGGAGAAGTCCTTGGCCTTGATGCATGTGAAGGATTTGCTTGCGGCGACTGGCTACGTTCGCGGCGGCTGCAGCCCGGTCGGTATGAAAAAACGCTACCGGACGCTCATTGATGAGACATGTGTCCTTTGGGATACCATTTTTATTTCGGGAGGCAAGCGTGGTTATCAGCTCGAGCTTGCACCCGATGATTTAATTGCATTTTGCGGGGCGACGGTTGCCGCGATTACGAGAGAGGACTGAGCGATGGCGCAGGAAGAATTGAAGCGCGGAGCTCATTTTGCAAAAGAATCTGCGCCTCAGACACCCTCATCCGAAGCTTCTTCGTCGCGAGATGACACTGACGACATGGGCTCGTCGGACTACTCCACGGTTGGTCGTTCCGCCGGGCTTATGACCATCCTGACCATTGTGTCTCGCGTCACCGGTTTTATCCGCACGTGGGCAATGGCGGCCGCTATCGGCATGTCGCTACTTTCGTCCTCCTATCAGGTCGCCAACAACCTGCCCAATATGCTCTACGAACTCGTGATGGGCGGCATGCTCGTGACGGCGTTTTTGCCCGTGTACATGGGCGTGAGGCGTGAGCAGGGTCGCGAGGCCTCGAACGAGTACGTGGGCAACCTGCTCGGCATTCTGCTTTTGGTGCTGGGTGGCATTTCGTTGCTGGGGACCGTGTTCGCCCCGGGCTTTATCTGGACGCAATCGTTCCTTTCGGGTGACGGCGGCAGCATGGATACCGCTGCGTTCATGTTCCGTTTCTTTGCCATCCAGATTCTGTTTTATGGTTTGGGCTCGGTGTTCTCGGGCGTTCTCAACGCACACCGCGACTACTTCTGGTCGACGTTTGCCCCGGTCCTCAACAATGTGATCGTCATTGCGAGCTTTATGGGTTTTGCGCCCGTGTCCGCACAGTTTGGCGAACGTGCCGGCATCATCTTGATTGCGGCCGGTACGACCCTCGGTGTCTTTGTTCAGATGGCATGTCAGATTCCCGCGCTTAGCAAGCACGGCGTGCATCCCCATATCCATATCGACTTTAAGGACCCCGCGCTGCGCCAGACGATTGCGCTCGGTATCCCGACGCTGCTCGCCACGGTGTGCATGTTTGTCTCGACTTCTATCACCAACGCTGCCGCGCTGGTGGTCCAGCCCGAGACTGGTCCTTCCGTCATCGCCTATGCGCGCCTGTGGTACACGCTGCCCTACGCGCTGATTGCCGCCTCGCTTTCGACGGCGCTCTATACCGAGCTCTCTCACGACGCACAGGAGAAGGATTACGACAGCGTACGCACGGGCATTTCGCGTGGCGTCGCCCAGATGCTGTTCTTCCTGATTCCGTTCGCACTGTACCTGATTGTCTTCGCACGTCCGCTCAACATGATCTACTGTGCTGGCAAGTTCGATGAATCCGGAGTGGCGCTGGTGTCCGAGTACCTTGTCTACCTAGCGCTCTCGCTGCCGCTCTACGGCGTGGTCGTGTTGATGCAGAAGAGCTTCTCTGCCTTGCTCGACATGAAGCCCTATAGCCGCTATTGCCTGTATTCTGCCATCGGCCAGGCCGGCTCGGTTCTGCTGTTTGGCGTTGTGCTGGGCTTCGGTATGCCGGCAATCGCGCTTTCGTATGTTGTCGACTACGTGATCTTGGTCGGCTGTTCGCTGTGGTGGCTGCGTCGTCGCCTGCGTGGCCTTCAGGTCAAATCTATCCTGCATGGCGGTTTCTTTGGCCTTTTGCTCGGTGGTCTAGGTGCTGCCGCAGGCGCCGGCGTCATGTGGGTGCTTGAACACTTTGTCGGGGCACTTGGCGGCTCGATTCTGATTACTCTTGGCTACGTTTGCGTTGCGGGTGTCGTCTCGCTTGCTGTTACCTTTGGCCTTGCCGTCGTCCTTAAGATGCCTGAGGTCTCGGCGCTGCTTCGTCGCAAGTAGGTGCGTGTGGCCGGTCACGACAACATTCCAACGCTTGCCGAGCAGGTTTCGCGCGTTCCCACACAGCCCGGATGCTACCTTTGGAAGGATGCCAAGGGCGATGTCATCTACGTGGGCAAGGCAAAAAACTTGCGTTCCCGTATGCGCCAGTACGTGACACTGCAGGATGAGCGTCAAAAGATCCCGCTGATGATGCAGCTGGTGGCGAGCTTTGACTATATCGTGGTGGAGACCGAGCACGAGGCGTTGGTGCTCGAGCGCAATTTGATTGGTCAGTACCATCCGTACTTTAACGTCGACCTCAAGGATGACAAGAGCTACCCCTTTATCGCCATTACAAAGGGCGACCTGTATCCCGCTATCAAATATACGCGCGAGCGTCATAAGCCGGGAACGCGTTATTTTGGTCCCTATACCGATAGCCGTGCGGCACGTGAGACGATAGATACGCTGCGCAAGGTTATCCCCATCTGCTCCGCATCCTGTGCGGAGTGGCGTCGTTGTCGTCGTATCGTCGAGTCCCACAGGGGCGAGGAAGACATCGTCAATATGATTTGCGCGCAAAACGGGCGTCCCTGCTTTGACTACCATGTCGGGCGCGGCCCGGGTGCGTGTGTCGGCGCGATTTCTCCTACGGACTATGCCAAGAACGTCAAACGTGTCGAACGTTTTTTGTCGGGCCATCGCAAGGATGTCGTCGATGAGCTGACCTCCGAGATGACGGATGCCGCCGAGGCGCTCGACTTTGAGCGCGCGGCACGCGTCAAACGTCGTTTGGAGGTCATCAGGGGTCTGGACGACCGTCAGCAAGTCGTTTTTCCCTCCAGTGTCGATATCGATGTCATCGGTTTCTATCGCGAGGAGACCATCTCCGCCGCTTGCGTCTTTGTCGTGCGTGAGGGTCGAACGGTTCGAACCTGCGAGTTCATTCTTGACAAGGGTCTTGATGTTGACGAGGAAGAGCTCCAGTCGGGCTTTCTTAAGCGCTATTACGACGAGACGGCCGATATTCCAGCTGAGATAAACCTCTCTGTCGAGCTTGAGGATGCGGAGGCGCTGGGGGAGTGGCTTGCAGGCAAGCGCGAGCGTTCCTGCCATCTCCATAGGCCGCAGCGTGGCGAAAAGCACCGTTTGCTCGATATGGCATCCAAAAATGCGCGCCATGCCCTCATGCGCTACATGATGCGAACGGGGTACGCTGACGACCGCACCAATCAAGCGCTCCTGGAGCTCGAAAGCGCGCTGGCGCTGCCGGCGCCGCCGATGCGTATCGAGTGCTTCGATATCTCGACGCTGCATGGAACCTTTACCGTCGCCTCGATGGTGGTGTTTACCAACGGACGCGCCGACAAGAGCCAGTACCGTCGTTTTAAAATTCAGGCCGAATTGGACGAGGCAAACGACTTCGTGTCGATGTCCGAGGTTTTGGGACGACGCTATGCTCCCGAGCGCATGGCCGACGAGCGCTTTGGCTCGCGCCCCGATTTGCTCGTTGTCGATGGCGGTAAGCCGCAATTGACCGCTGCGATCAAGCAACTTGAGGCTCTTGGGCTCGATATACCAGTTTGTGGCTTGGCAAAGGCCGATGAGGAAGTTTTTGTGCCTTGGGACGAGACTCCCGTCGTGCTGCCGACCGGGTCTGCTTCGCTCTATCTAATTAAACAGGTGCGCGATGAATCGCACCGTTTTGCAATCACATTCCATCGTGAGTTGCGCGATAAAGCCATGACAGTTTCGGTACTCGATGACGTTCCAGGCGTGGGACCCACCAGAAAACGTGCCCTTATGCGCCATTTTGGTTCGATGAAGCGTTTGCGCGCGGCGAGCGAGCAAGAGATCGCGGAAGTTCGCGGCATACCTGCCGATGTTGCCAAGGCGGTCCACGAGGCGCTCGTTGCGTGGAATGCCGAGCGCGCCGAGGCGGCGGCTGGCCATTCCGATAGCTAAACACGAGCCTAAACTACTGATATACATGATTGCGTGATTTTCAACCATTTATTTCGCCATGATTGCATGCTGGTTTCGGGTTTTATTAACGCTAAAACGTTTGACTAGTCATGGTGAACAACCCTGCTATCCTGCGGGTTGACGAAGACTGATATCTCACCTCGTCGATACATACTGTCTGGCGAATCATTTGTCAATGAATTCGGTGAACGGTAGTAAATACCGTTCAAGCGTATGTATGTATCGGTCGCCGAGCGCGGCACCTCAGTTGGGTTCGTCGGTAGGTAAGGTATATATCGTCCGCAAGTTGCGCGGGGGCAAGTCTAGGTGCTCCCGAGTAAGATTCTCTATTGATAGGAGAAGACATGGCCATCATCAACAAGGGTATGTCCAGGCGTTCGTTCCTCGGCCTCACCGGCAGCGTCGCTGCTGTCGCCGGCCTTGGTCTCACTGGCTGCGGTGGCAGCTCTAGCGACGAGGGTTCCGCTTCCGGCTCCACCGATTCCGCCAACCGTGGCGGCGGCGTGATCACCGCTGGTTCCGCTTACGCTCCGTCCAGCTTCGATCCCGCCAGCACCGGCTCCGCTGTGGGCCTGGGTGCTAACTGGCACGTCGTCGAGGGCCTCTACGGCATCGATTACCACGACTACAGCACCTTCAACGAGCTCGCCACCGACGATCCCAAGTCTGTGGACGACACCACTTTCGAGGTCACCATCCGCAAGGGCGCCAAGTTCTCCGATGGCACCGAGGTCACCGCTGACGATGTCGTTGCCTCCTACACCGCTTGCGCCGCTTCCGCTACCTATGCTCCGTTCTTCCAGCCCTTCGAGTCCATCGAGGCCAAGGACGCCAGCACCGTGACGGTCAAGACCAAGGTCCCCAACTTCTCCCTGCTCAAGGATCGTCTGGCCATCGTCCGCGTTACCCCGGCCACCCAGACCGAGGAGGATCGCGCCAAGCAGCCGATCGGCTCCGGCCCCTGGATGTACGACTCTATCTCCGATACCGAGATCACCCTGGTTCCCAACCCCGAGTACAACGGTGAGTATGCTGCCGAGGATAAGAAGATCCAGTACAGCATCCTGACCGACCCCACTGCTCGCGTTACCGCTCAGCAGGAGGGCTCCACGCTCGTTATGGAGCTCGTTACCGCTGACGCCGTCGACCAGCTCGAGAGCGCCGGCTGCAAGATTGACAACGTTCAGGGTTTCGGCACCCGCTTCATCATGTTCAACGTCGCCAAGGAGCCTTGGAACAACGTCAAGGTCCGTCAGGCTGTCATGTATGCGCTCGACACCGAGAAGATGGTCAGCAACACCTTCGCCGGCCTTGCCACCGCTGCCAGCTGCTACCTGCCCAAGAGCTTCACCAACTATCATGAGGCTTCCACGGTGTACAAGACCGACACCAAGAAGGCTAAGAAGCTCATCGAGGAGTCTGGCATCACCCCGGGTGCCATCACCCTGCGCACCACCGACAACGAGCAGATTAAGGGCATGGCCGCCCAGGTCAAGAACGACCTCGACGCTCTCGGCTTCGATGTGACCATCCAGACCGATACCTCGCCGGCCACCTACGCCGCCATCGACGGCGGCGAGGCCTACGATATCCTCCTTGCCCCTGGCGATCCTTCCTGCTTCGGCGCCGACCCCGACCTGCTGCTCAACTGGTGGTACGGCGACAACGTCTGGATGCAGACCCGTTGCCCGTGGAAGGAGTCCGCTGAGTGGCAGAAGCTCCACGGTCTCATGGACGAGGCTCTTGCCGCCGAGGGCGACGAGCAGCAGAAGAAGTGGAACGAGTGTTTCGACATCATTGCCGACAACGCCGTTCTGTACCCCGTTGTCCACGTCAAGACCGTCTCCGCTTCTTGGGACGATCCGTCCACTGCGCCCAATGGCGAGGCCCTCGATGGTTTCAAGGGCATCGGCACGACGAGCATGTCCTTCAGGGGCGTTGCGACCGTCAAGGCGTAAGACTCGCTTGAGTTTATATGCAGGATGTCGGTCGTTGGGACCGTATCCTCATAGTTGAAACAAAGACCCGGGCGGCAACGATGTCGCTCGGGTCTTGTAATGAGTATCCGTACTCATATACCAGTTGGTCCTACCGACAAAAGAAAGGGGAGAGAACGTGAACAACTTGCTACGTTTGATTGGAAGGCGTCTTGTGGCGCTGCCGATCATGGCATTGGGCGTCACCGTCCTGGTGTTCTTCCTTATGTCGTTCTCCAAGACCGACCCCGCCTACACGGCGTTGGGTGACGGTGCCTCGCCCGAGGCGGTTGCCGAGTACCATGAGAAGTATGGTCTGGACGACCCCTGGCCCGTGCGCTACGTGCGCTATATGGGCGATTTGATCCATGGCGACATGGGCACCTATGGTGCTGCCCGCAACTCCGTTGCCAAGCGCATCTCCACGGCCCTGCCCGTCACGATGCAGCTGACCTTCATCGGTCTTGCCATCGGTGCGGTCGTTTCGTTTTTGCTCGGCGTCATCGCGGCACTGTATCGCGACAAATGGCCGGACCAAGTAATCCGTGTCTTTTCCATCGCCGGCTTGGCAACCCCGTCGTTCTGGCTTGCCGTTCTGTTGATCCTGCTGTTCTCTTCCTACCTTAAGGTGCTCCCGGCATCGGGCGCTCTGCCTCACTTCACCACGAATCCGGTTGGCTATCTGGGGCGTATGATCATGCCCGCTATCGCCTTGGCATTTCCGCTGACGGGCCAGATGACTCGTATCGTGCGTACCGCCATGGTCGAGGAGCTCGACAAGGATTATGTCCGTATGGCTCGCGGCGCCGGCGTTCCCGAGAAGGTCGTCGTCGGCATCAACGTTCTTCGCAATGCGCTGATCACCCCGGTCACCACCCTCGGTCTTAAGATCGGTTACCTCATGGGCGGCGCCGTCGTCATCGAGGTTATCTTCAACCTCCCCGGCATGGGCACCGCGATTCTGCAGGGCGTTCAGGGCAACGAGGCGAACCTGGTTCAGGGCGTCGTCATCGTCGTTGCTCTTGCCTTCATCATCATCAACATCGTGGTTGACATGCTCTACCTGCTCATCAACCCGCGCATCAGGACGGTGTAGATTATGGTAAAGATTCGAGAGAAGCAAACCGAGCAGCTCGAGAAGGCTGCCTCCAAGGGGCTCAAGCTCGGTGGCTGGAAGAAGATGACGCTGTCTTCTAAGATTGCCGCCGTCGTGCTGGTGCTGGTCGCCCTGACTGCGATTCTGGCGCCCCTTCTTGCCCCCTATAGCCCGGTCGAGATCTTTACGGCTCGCCAGGCTCCCGGCAACGGATTTATCTTCGGTACCGACGATAAGGGTCGCGACATTCTGTCGCGTATGCTCTACGGTGGTCGTTACTCGCTGATTATCGGCTTTGGCGCCACCGCCATGGCTCTGGTCTGCGGCTCGGTCGTGGGCGCCCTTGCAGCGGTTTCGCGCAAGGCCGTCTCCGAGACGATCATGCGTATCTTGGACATCATCATGTCCATCCCGGGCATCGCCCTCGCGGCCGTCTTCGTCTCCATCCTGGGCAACTCCGTGCCGTCGATCATCTTCGCCATCGGCTTTATGTACACTCCGCAGATTGCCCGTATCGTACGCGCCAATATCGTGTCCGAGTACGGCGAGGACTATGTCCGCGCGGTCATCGTTTCCGGCGCCAAGGCTCCGTGGATTTTGATTAAGCATGTTCTGCGTAACTGCATCGCCCCGATCATGGTCTTCACCGTTACCCTGGTCGCCGACGCCATCATCTTCGAGGCCTCGCTGACCTTCATCGGCGCTGGTATCCAGGAGCCCACCGCTACCTGGGGCAACATCCTCGCCGACGCCCGCGGCGGCGTGCTCGCCGGTCGTTGGTGGCAGGCGCTGTTCCCGGGCCTAGCCATCATGATCACCTGCCTGGCGCTCAACATCCTCTCCGAGGGCATTACCGACGCCATGGCCGCTGCTCCCTCCGCTGCCCTGGATCCTACCGATTCCTCCAAGCGTCGCGAGGCCGACCTGCTGGTCTCCGACCCCGTTCGCGCCTACAAGGAGCAGGCCCAGTCCCTCTCCGCTCGCCTTGGCGCCCTGCGCGATGTCGAGCTCAAGCGTGACGATCGCCACGTGCCCGACGAGTCCGTTGAGCCGATTCTCTCGGTCCGTGACTTCTGCATCCAGTTTGAGCATCACGGTGATATCAACGTCGTCGACCATGTCAACTTTGACGTTCGTCCTGGTCAGACCATGGGCCTGGTGGGCGAGTCCGGTTGCGGTAAGTCCATCACCACGCTGGCCATCATGGGCCTGACCGACGATGACGAGCATCTTTCCGGCGAGGTTCTCTGGGAGGGTCGCGACCTGCTCAAGATGAGCAAGAAGGAGTGGTTCGGCCTGCGCGGTACCGATATCGCTATGGTCTATCAGGACGCCCTGTCCTCGCTTAATCCCTCCATGCTCATCTCTGCCCAGATGAAGCAGCTCACCAAGCGCGGCGGAACCCGCAGCGCCGAGGAGCTCCTGGAGCTCGTCGGCCTCGATCCCAAGCGCACGCTCGAGAGCTATCCGCACGAGCTTTCCGGCGGCCAGCGTCAGCGTGTCCTGATCGCTATGGCCCTTACCCGCGACCCCAAGCTGGTCATCTGCGACGAGCCCACGACCGCTCTGGACGTTACCGTCCAGAAGCAGGTCATCAAGCTGCTCAACGATCTTCAGGCCAAGCTCGGCTTTGCCATGATCTTTGTTTCGCATGACCTGGCTCTGGTCGCCGAGGTTGCCCATAACATCACGGTTATGTACGCTGGCCAGGTTATCGAGCAGGCACCCACCAAGGAGCTGCTCACCAACCCGATCCACGAGTACACCCGCGGTCTTCTGGGCTCCGTTCTGTCCATCGAGAGCGGCTCGGGCCGTCTGCACCAGGTCCCCGGCGCCGTTCCCAGCCCGCGCGATTTCCCCAAGGGCGATCGCTTCGCACCCCGCTCGAGCCATCCGCGTATTGGCCTGGATACCCGTCCGGTCTTCAAGCGCGTGCCCGGCACCGAGCACTTCTATTCCGAGCTCCCCGACGAGGTGCTCAAGGCAAATGGTTTGACCCCTCACGCGGAGGTGATGTAGATGAGCGATACCGCAGTCAACGGCGTCGAGCCGATCATCTTCCTTGATGACGTCCACGTCACCTTTAGGACCCGTACCGGCTCGATTCTGCACCCCAACCTGGTTCACGCCGTCCAGGGTGTAACGATTAAGCTCATGCCCGGTCAGACGATCGGCATCGTCGGCGAGTCCGGTTGCGGTAAGTCCACCACCGCTAACGTCATGTGCGGCCTGCAGGCCCCCACGAGCGGCAAGGTCTACTTTAAGGGCAAGGACGTTACCAAACGTACCGCCGAGGACCGTCGCCACATGGGTCGCGTCATCTCGGTCGTGTTCCAGAACCCGGCCACGGCGCTCAACCCCCGCATGGTCGTTCGCGAGCAGCTGCTCGACCCCATGCGCGTCCACAACCTGGGTACCGAGGCCGAGCAGGAGAAGCGCGTCAAGGAACTCTTGGAGCTCACCGGTCTGCCCAGCTCCGCTGCCGAGGTTCTTCCCGGCCAGCTTTCGGGCGGCCAGCGTCAGCGCGTCGCAATTGCCCGTGCCCTGTCGCTGAACCCCGATGCCATCATCGCCGACGAGCCCACCTCGGCTCTGGACGTTTCGGTCCGCGCGCAGATTCTGAACCTGCTGACTGACCTTAAGAAGGAGCTCGGCCTGGCCATGGTGTTCATCAGCCATGACATCCAGACGGTCCGCTATATCTCTGACGACATCATCGTTATGAATGGCGGCAAGATCGTCGAGCAGGGCGAGGCCAAGCAGGTCTTCCAGCACCCCCAGGACCCCTACACCAAGATGCTGCTCGGCGCTGCGCCGTCGCTGCTGCATCCCAAGCTCGGCGAGTAACCTCGCTTTCCCTCCCGTGCGCCCGGTTCCCTTGCCGGGCGCACCTCCGTTGCGATTTCGAAAGGTTGGGTTCACGAGCCATGCCAAGTGCTCAGGAGCTACAACATCAATTTGGTGAATATCGAGGCGCCATGCCCCGTCCATCAGATTTCGATCTCTTTTGGAAGGATCGCATGGCCGAGGCCGACGCCGTCGGGCTTGACTATGCGATCGAGACGGCATCGGTCACCGATGCCGCGACCTGCCAGCTTTTCGACCTCTGGTATACCGGCATGTGTGGCGCTCGCCTGCATGCCAAGTACCTTAAACCCGTCTCGGACGAGCCCGTGCCATTGGTGCTTCAGTTTCATGGGTATCCGGGTGCAAGCCGCAGCTGGTTTGAGCAGGCGTCGTTTGCGGGCATGGGCATGGCACTCATCGCCCTCGACTGCCCCGGCCAAGGAGGTCCCTCCGAGGACATTGGTGGATTTGAGGGCACAACGGTTGCCGGGCATATCGTCGCCGGCATCGACGGCGACCCGGCCAACCTCTACTATGTCCGCTTACACCAAGATATTCGAATCCTGTGCCGTATTGTTCGTGAGCTCGAGGGCATCGATCTTGCCCGTGTGTTTGTGAACGGCGCGTCGCAGGGCGGCGGTTTGGGTATTGCGACCTGTGCGCTTAATAGCGAGCTTATCAATCGTGCCGCCATCCTCTATCCCTTCCTGTCGGATTTCCGCCTGGTCTGGGATTTGGATGCCGACGACATTGCCTACGAAGGCCTGCGCTATTGGTCTCGCTGGTTTGATGAGGACTCGACTCGTATTGACGAAGCCTATGCCAAGCTGGCGTACTTCGATTCCAAGAACTTTGCCCCTATGGTCAAATGCCCCGTGCTGTTTGGCACTGGCACAGCCGATATCGTCTGTCCGCCAGCGACGCAGTTTGCGGTCTATAACAACCTGACCTGCGAAAAGCGTCATGAGTTCTTTGAAGGCTTTGGCCACGAGGAGATTCAGGATTTTGACGATTTGATCATTCCGTTTTTCTGCAAGGGAGGGGAGGCTCATGTCTAAGTGCGAGAGCAATGTTGACGAGCTGATTGTCCCCGGGCTCGTGGGAATTCCTGGAACGGTTTCGTCAAGGCTCGCAGAATATCGGGACTGGCGCGGTGATGTCCAAGCAGATGTTTCTGATTTAGAGACATGCGCTTCGAATCTTGAGATTCAAGGCTTGGCCATTACGGCGATTGACTTTGTTAACCCCTGCGCCCGTTACTCGGAGGTCTCCTTTGAGCTCGGTGACGATGCGATTCACGCTCGTTTGATCGAGCCTGTCGGTCGTGCCCGAGTATCTGAGCGCGTGCCGCTGTGCCTGATGTTCCACGACATCGATCGGCCTGTGCGCGGCTGGCATCACATGACGAGATTTGCCGCCATGGGGTATGCCGTCCTCGCGCTGGATGACGATGTTGCTGGTGCGGACGACCTGCAGCGGGGGATTTCTTCGTCCGCTTTTGTCGAGCGCGTCCGTTGGGGTTGCGCGTTGGCGAAGGTGGCGCGCAATCTTGATGGCATGGACCCCGACCGCATCTTTGCATGGGGCGAGGGCCTTGGCGGCGGAGTCGCGCTGGCGGTTTCTGCTCTGGACGAGCGGGGCCTCGCCTGCACGGCGGTTGCCAATCCAATTCCCGGTGGCCTTGAGGCGCTGTCGTCTCGGGTGCGCGGATCGGTGCTCATGGGCACATCGCTCATGGATGCCGCGAGCGACCCCAAGGGCCAGTTTGCCGTATTCAACGGTCTTGAGTGTGACCGGAGGCATATCGTCTATGCCAAATACGCTCACGAGCGCATCAATGCGTTCGAAAACGAAGTCGTCGACTTCTTTAACCAAACGTTCTACCCGTGTTCTTTGGCCTAGGCGGCCTGGACACTGCCAACAAGAGTGGGCGGCATAGGGCTGCCCGCCAGACAACTAAGGAGATTCTTGTGGCAACTCAGAAATTCACCGGCGTTATCCCTCCCGTCGTTGTTCCCGATACCGAAGATCACCAGCTCGACGTTGCCTCCTTTGAGCGCAGCATCAACCGCATGATCGATGCCGGCGTCGATGGCTTGTTCTTCCTGGGCTCCTCGGGCGAGGTCGTCTTCTCCACCGACGAGCGTCGCCGTCAGATCATCGCCGAGGCCGTCCGTATCGTCGACCACCGCGTTCCCGTTCTGGTCGGCATCATCGACACCGAGACCGAGCGCATGATCGAGCACGGTAAGGTCGCTCAGGAGCTGGGCGCCGATGCTCTCGTCGCCACCTGCCCGTTCTATGCCCTGCAGGGCATGACCGAGGTCGAGGAGCACTTCCGCATCCTGCATGAGGAACTCGACCTGCCCATCTTCGCCTACGACATCCCCGTGTGTGTCCACACCAAGCTCCCCTGGAAGCTCCTTGCCAAGCTCGGTGCCGAGGGCGTTCTGGCCGGCGTCAAGGATTCCTCGGGTGATGACATCTCGTTCCGCTACCTCGTTCAGGAGAACGAGAAGAACGGCCATCCGATGAGCATCCTCACCGGTCACGAGGTTGTTGTCGACGGCGCTTACCTCGGTGGCGCCGACGGTTCCGTCCCGGGTCTCGCCAACGTTGAGCCCGAGGGCTACGTGCGTCAGTGGAAGGCCGCTCAGGCTGGTGACTGGGCTACCGTCAAGGCCGAGCAGGATCGCCTCAATGAGATTTCGCATATCTGGGATGTCACCTCGGGCGTCCAGGGCTATGCCGGTGGCGTCGGCGCCTTCAAGACCGCTATGAACCTCATGGGTATCTTCGACAGCCCGACCATGCCGCGCCCGGTGAAGGCCATGACCGGCGAGAACGTCGAGGCTATTAAGAAGGTCCTCCAGGACAACGGTCTCCTGTAAAGCTTCCCCGGGCACCCGATCTTGGGGCTCAAGCGGTCGAGCGTGACCCATTAGGTCAACGCCCGACCGCTTTCACCCCAACCTCGGACACCCGGGAAACCTTTACCAAGCTGCGGCGATAACGCAGCCTTCATTTCCTGTAGTTGTTTTTATCTCCTAAGGAGAGCGACATGGAGAACAAGTACGTCTGCTCTGTCGATATCGGCGGAACTAAGATCGCGACTGCCATCATGGAGTACCCGGCTGACGGTAGTGTGCCCCGTCCCGTCTTTGAGGCCGAGGTTCCCACCGAGGCCCAAGAGGGCGGCGAGGCCGTCTTCCAGCGTATCGAGGCGTCCATCAAGGCCGCTCTCGAGGCGAATCCCGATGTCGAGGTCCTTGGCGTCGGTATCGGCGCCGCCGGCGTCGTCGATCCCAAGACGGGCGCCATCGCGTATGCCAATGAGATCATGCCCGGCTGGTCCGGCGTTCAGTTGGGGCCGCGTCTGCGCGAGGACCTCGGTCTTCCCGTTGCCGTTGTGGGCGACGTGCAGGCTCATGCTCTGGGCGAGGCCCACTGGGGCGTCGGCAAGGGCAAGTTCTCCGTCTTGTGTCTTGGCATCGGCACGGGCATCGGCGGCGCATATGTCGAGAGCGGCCGCGTGATGCAGGGCTTCCATGGTGCTGCCGGTCATATGGGCCACATTGAGTGTTCGGCTGCCGCCGGCATTCCCTGCGCCTGCGGGCGTTCCGGCCATCTGGAGTCGGTTGCTTCGGGCACTTCCATTGGTCGAATGTACGATGAGCGTTTTGGCCGCGTCGACCCCAGCCGTCCTTCGGTCGGTCGCGATGTGAACGATCTGTGCCGTGCGGGCGACGCAAAGGCGACCGAGGTCATCCATGACGCCGGCTTTGCGCTGGGGGCCAGCTTGGGCTCGCTCGCTAACATCCTGGACCCTGAGGTCATCGTGCTTTCGGGCGGCGTGATTCACCAAGGTCCCGATTGGCGTTCGCAGACGTGGAAGGATTCGGTGCACAAGGGCTATGCCAGCCAGGCGCTCGATCCGCTTCAGGACACGCCGATCCTCATCGGTTCTCTGGAGGGCGATGCTCCGCTCATCGGTGCCGCCGAGCATCTTCTTGCTTCGTTGAAGTAAACATAACTACCAAGTGTGCCTTCTGAGGTGCCGCAGATTGACGTGAAAGAGGAGCGAAGCGTACTTCGGTACGCGAGCGACGGTTTGAACGTCAAGGTGCGGCGTCTCAGAAGGCTGTTTTGAGAAAGGTTGAGTCGAACATGACCGTTGATCCTTTGATCCAGTCCCTGAAGGGCAAGCTCGTCGTGAGCGTTCAGGCGTATATGGGCGAGCCGCTTCGTACGCCCGAGACCATGGCGCAAATGTCTCGCGCTTGCGAGCTCGGCGGCGCCGCCGCCATTCGCTGCCAGGGCCTTGCCGACATTGCCGCCATTAAGGGTCGCTGTGAGGTTCCCGTCATCGGCCTGTGGAAGGATGGGCACGAGGGCGTTTACATCACGCCGACGCTGCGTCACGCTCGCGCCTGCGTTGCTGCCGGTGCCGATATCGTGGCGATCGACGCCACCGATCGTCCGCGCCCCGATGGCAAGACGGTCGAGGATACCTTCCGCCCGCTGCACGAGGAGGGTGTGCTCCTGATGGCGGATTGTGCCACCATCGAGGATATTCGCCGTGCTGTTGATATGGGCTTTGACCTGGTATCCACCACGCTTTCTCACGGCGTCGCCGCCATCGACTGCACCATGGCCGATGGCCCCGACCTGCCGCTCCTGCGTCAGGCGACTGAGGAATTCCCCGGCCTTCCTATCATTTGCGAGGGTCGCGTGCATACGCCCGAGGAGGCTCGCGCCGCGATCGATGCTGGCGCCTGGGCCGTTGTCGTCGGCACCGCCATCACGCACCCCACGAGTATTACGAGTTGGTTCAAGGCTGCACTTGAGGCGTAAGACAGGCCTCGTATCCGCTCGGGGCGGTATACTCAATATAGGCAATTGACCGCGCGGGATCCGGGTTGCTGGGTCCCGCGCTTGTTTTCGGGAGGCAGCACATGCAAAAGGGAGATGCCATGGATGCGGCGGAGCGCTCGGAGCGCATCCCCGATATCGTCATCATCACCGGAATGTCCGGATCGGGCCGCACACAGGCCATGCACGTGTTCGAGGACATGGGCTATTTTTGCATCGATAACCTGCCTCCGCGTCTCATCGCCCAGCTTGCCGAGCTCGTCGGCATCAATACGGGCGTGGGCAGGCATCTCGCCGTCACCTGTGACCTGCGCAGCCAGGGCTTGTTCGATGAGCTGCTCGATGCCGTTGCCGCACTCGAGGAGCGCGAGATGAGCTGTGACATCGTGTTTCTCGAGGCCTCTGACGAGGTGCTGATCCGTCGTTATAGCGAAAACCGCCGCCGCCATCCCATTGCCAAGCCGGGGGAGACTACGGCCGATGCGATTCAGCGCGAGCGCCTGCAGCTGCAGGGTGTGCGCGACCGAGCCGATATGATCATCGACACGAGCCGCCTGCGTACCTCTGCCCTGCGCAACAAATTGCGCATGGCGTTCTCCGAGTTGTCCGACCAGCAGCTCATGGACGTTCACGTGTTCTCGTTTGGCTTTAAGCACGGTATGCCCGTTGAGGCGGACATTATGATCGACGTTCGCTTCCTGCCCAATCCGTTCTACGATCCCGAGATGCGCACCATGACCGGTCTCGATAAGAAGGTCTCCGACTTTGTTCTGGACCATCCCAAGACCCAGGAGTTCTGGAAAGCTTGGACGCAGCTGCTCGATACGGTGATGCCGGGCTATATCGCGGAGGGCAAGCCACAGCTTTCTATTGCCATCGGCTGCACGGGCGGTCAACACCGCAGCGTTGCCATCGCCGAGGCCACGGCACGTTATTTGGAAGGCGCTCAATATCACGTGAGCATTTCCCACCGCGACCTGTCGCGCGCCAACACGAAAGCATAGGCCTGCATGTCGTTTACCGCCGAGGTGCGTGACGAACTCGCGCGCTGCGAACCCGAATGTGAATACTGCGATTTGTCGACGCTTGCCGCCCTGACGCGTGTGAGCGGTACACTTTCGCTGGCCGGCTCCGGGCGGTATCGTTTGACGGTCGCGACCGAGACGGGCGCCGTCGCGCGCACGATGATCACACTGACGCATCGCATCCTTAAGCTCAAAACGGAATTCACCGTTCGTAAATCTGTATTGCATAAGGTTCGAAACTACCTCATCACCTTGCCTGATCAGCCAGACCTGGATAAGGCTCTGGTGCTGCTGGGCATCCTCGACCGCAGGGGAGGACTTGTCGCCGGCGTGCCCCGACATATCGTTGCCCGTCCCTGCTGCAGGCTTGCCTATATCCGCGGCGCGCTCATCGCGGGCGGCTTCGTGGCCGATCCACGCGGCGATTTTCATTTGGAGATCGCGGTGCAGGGCGAGCAATATGCCAAGGGGCTTTGCGATCTGTTGGAGCAGATTGGGGTCCATGCTCGTGTTAATGCGCGGCGGGGGTCATATGCCGTGTACATTAAGAGCGCCGAGGAGATCGAGCAGCTCCTAAAGCTGGTCGGCGCCAAGCGCAGCGTTGCCGAGATCGAGGAAGCGCGCGCGGTCAAATTGGTTAAGAACGACGTAAACCGTCGCGTGAACGCCGAGCTCGCCAACCAGACCAGAAGCGCCGGTGCCGCCCAGCATCAGCTTGCGTTGATCGATGAGCTCGAGCAGCGTGGCCTTCGCGATGCGCTTCCGGATGCCTTGGCGGTCTTTTGCGACCTGCGCGAGCGCTACCCCGATCTGTCACTGCGTGATTTGGGGGAGATGGCTGACCCTCCCTTGTCGAAGTCGGCCCTCTACCATCGTGTTTTACGGCTTGAAAAGCTCATTGAAGCAAACAGGTAGTTTGAAGTATCGACTTATATATGGATTTAACTGCTATTTTAGTCTTTAAAACGTTTTAACGTAAATTTGATTTTCAATTTCGAGCATTCTCGTGAAATTCAAGTCAAAAAAAAGGTATATTAGGCGAGTGGTTAGTTTGTGGGCCTCAACGGCGGGCGCTGTAGCTCGCGGGGGCCTTACGAAAGGAGACACAATGGCAGTAAAGGTTGCTATTAACGGCTTCGGTCGCATCGGTCGTCTGGCTTTCCGTCAGATGTTCGGTCATGAGGGCTCCGAGATCGTCGCTATCAACGACCTCACCTCTCCCGATATGCTCGCTTACCTGCTGAAGTACGACTCCACGCAGGGCAACTACGCTCGCGATCACGAGGTCGTTGCTGGCGAGGATTCCATCACCGTTGACGGCAAGGAGATCAAGATCTACAAGGAGGCCGACGCCAACAACCTGCCTTGGGGCGACCTCGACGTTGACGTCGTTCTCGAGTGCACCGGCTTCTACACCAGCAAGGCTAAGGCTCAGGCCCACATCAACGCTGGCGCCAAGAAGGTCGTCATCTCCGCTCCGGCTGGCAGCGATCTGCCCACCATCGTGTACAACGTCAACCATGAGACGCTGACCGCTGAGGACAACATCATCTCCGCTGCTTCCTGCACCACCAACTGCCTCGCCCCGATGGCCAAGGGTCTGAACGACTTCGCTCCCATCGTGTCCGGCATCATGACCACCATTCACGCCTGGACTGGCGACCAGATGCCGCTCGACGGCCCGCAGCGCAAGGGCAACAAGCGTCGTAGCCGCGCCTGCGCCGTTAACATCGTCCCCAACACCACCGGTGCTGCCAAGGCTATCGGCCTGGTTCTCCCCGAGCTCAACGGTAAGCTCATCGGTGCCGCCCAGCGCGTCCCGACGCCGACCGGCTCCATCACCAACCTCTACGCTGTCGTTGACAAGAAGGTCACCGTCGACGAGGTCAACGCCGCTATGAAGGCCTACGCTGCCACCATCTCCGAGACCTTCGGCTACAACGAGGACGACATCGTCTCCACCGACATCATCGGCGAGACCCACGGCTCCATCTTCGACGCCACTCAGACCATGTGCTCTGACCTCGGCAACGGTCAGACCCTCGTTCAGGTCACCTCTTGGTACGACAACGAGAACTCCTACACCTCTCAGATGGTCCGCACCATCAAGTACTTCGAGAAGTTCGTTGCTTAATTTAGCTTTTAGCGAATAGCTCGTTGAGCGTCTAAAGAAGGGCGCGGCCTTATAGGGCTTACACCCTAAGGTCGCGCCCTTTTTATAAGAAATCGTCTGCCGTAATGGGAGGCAGACACGTACGAAAGGTAGAAGCAAACATGGCCTTTACCAAGAAGACCGTTCGCGACATCGATGTCGACGGCAAGCGCGTTCTCGTCCGCGTTGACTTCAACGTGCCTATCAAGGATGGCGTCGTTGGCGACACCACCCGTATCAAGGCTGCCCTGCCCACCATCAACTATCTCGTTGAGCACAACGCTCGCGTCATCCTCATGAGCCACCTCGGCCGTCCCGAGGGCACCGGCTTCCAGCCCGAGCTCTCCCTTGAGCCTGTCGCCAAGAAGCTCGCCGAGCTCTCTGGTCTCGACGTTGCCTTTGTCGCCGACACCTACGGCGAGAAGGCTGCTGAGGCTGTTGCCGCCGTCGAGCCGGGCAAGGTCCTCGTTCTCGAGAACGTCCGCTTCGATAAGCGTGAGAAGAAGAACGATCCCGAGATCGCCAAGAAGCTCGCTTCCTATGGTGACGTCTTCGTTCTCGATGCCTTCGGCACCGCTCACCGCGCCCAGGGTTCCGTCGTGGGCCCCGCCGCTTACCTGCCTGCCGTCGCCGGCTTCCTGCTCGAGAAGGAGGTCGACACGCTGACCGGCATCTTCGCCGAGCCCGAGCGCCCCTTCGTCGCCATCGTCGGCGGTTCCAAGGTTTCCTCCAAGATCGGCGTTCTCGATCACCTCATCGACTCTGCTGACACCCTGATCATCGGTGGCGGTATGGCCTACACCTTCTTCCTGGCTCAGGGCCTGTCCGTCGGTCAGTCCCTCAAGGAAGAGGACTGGGTCGAGCGCGCTGGCGAGATGCTCAAGAAGGCCGAGGAGAAGGGCGTCAAGATCCTGCTCCCCATCGACAACCGCGTTGCCGATCACTTTGGCGAGGACGCTGTCCCCGAGGTTGTCGCTTCCGACGCTATCCCCGACGATCGTGAGGGTATGGACATCGGCCCCAAGACCGAGGAGCTTTACGCCGAGGCCGTCAAGGGCGCCAAGACTGTGTTCTGGAATGGTCCCATGGGCGTCTTCGAGTTCGACAACTTCGCTCACGGCACCCAGGCTATCGCCGAGGCTGTCGCCGAGGCCGACTGCACCTCGATCATCGGCGGTGGCGACTCTGTCGCAGCTGTCAACAAGTTCAACCTGGCCGACAAGATGAGCTGGATCTCCACCGGTGGTGGCGCTTCCATGGAGCTCGTCGAGGGTAAGGCCCTGCCCGGAGTGGAGGCGCTTCTCGATGCCTAATCGCACCCTTCTTATCGCTGGTAACTGGAAGATGAACAACGACGTCGCCGAGGCCGCCAAGCTCGCCGACGAGCTGGCTCAGGCTCTGCCCGAGGTTCCGGCCGGCGTCGAGGTGCTCGTCTGCCCTCCGACCATCGACATCACCACGGTTCATGACCGTATTCAGGCTGCCCCCATTGCCCTCGGTGCACAGAACGTGTACTGGGAGGCCAAGGGTGCCTTCACCGGTGAGTCCTCTTGCGACATGCTCAAGTCCGCTGGCTGCACCTACTGCATCATCGGTCACTCCGAGCGTCGCGACTACTTCCACGAGACCGACGAGGACCAGAACAAGAAGGCTAAGGCTCTCGTTGCCGCCGGCCTTGTTCCCGTCTTCTGCTGCGGCGAGTCCCTCGAGGTCCGCGAGGCTGGCACCTATGTCGAGCACGTCGTGAACCAGGTCAAGGCTGGCCTTGCTGGTCTTGAGATCACCTGCCCCAAGCAGGTCGTCGTCGCCTACGAGCCCATCTGGGCCATCGGCACCGGCAAGACCGCTACCGCCGAGGACGCTCAGGAGGTCTGCGGTGCTATCCGTGAGACCCTCAAGGAGATGTTCGGCGAGGAGCTCGCTAACGGCATCCGCGTGCTGTATGGCGGTTCCGCCAAGCCCGGCAACATCGCCGAGCTCGTCGCCAAGCCCGACGTTGACGGCGCCCTCGTGGGCGGCGCTTCGCTCAAGGCTGCCGACTTCGCCTCTATGGTCGTCAAGGCAGGCGAGTAGGACATATGGCACAACGTCATCTTCCTGCACTCCTGATTATCATGGATGGCTGCGGCCTTGCTCCGGCCGATGGCGAGAACGCCGTCGCCGCTGCCAAGACGCCCTTCCTTGATGGCCTGTACGAGAAGTACCCCCACACCACGCTCGGTGCTTCGGGCGAGGACGTGGGCCTTCCCGACGGCCAGATGGGTAACTCCGAGGTGGGTCACCTCAACATCGGTGCCGGCCGCATCGTGTTCCAGGAGCTTTCGCGCATCAACAATGCCATCAAGGACGGTTCCATCGCCAAGAACGAGGTTTTCGTCAAGGCTATGGACGATGTCAAGGCTGACGGTAAGACTCTCCACCTCATGGGCCTTATGAGCCCTGGCGGTGTTCATTCTCACATGAACCACGTCGAGGCTCTGGTCAAGATGGCTGCCGAGCACGGTGTCAAGACCGTTCGCGTCCACGCCTTCATGGATGGTCGCGACGTTGACCCGCAGTCCGGTGCCGGTTACATGAGTGAGTTCTGCGCTTTCCTGGCTAAGATCTCCGAGGAGACCGGTTGCGACGCTCGCGTTGCCACCGTCTCGGGCCGTTATTGGGCCATGGACCGCGATAATCGTTGGGAGCGCATCCAGCGCGCCTACGACGTCATGGTCAACGCGTCCGATGCTGATACCGACCCCGTTGCCGGTATCAAGGCCTACTACGAGAAGGACCCGCGCGGCGACGAGTTCGTCGAGCCCTTCGCTGCCCACAACGAGGGCATTCACGAGGGCGACGCGGCCATCTTCTTCAACTTCCGTCCCGACCGTGCTCGTCAGATGACCCGCGTGTTCACGGACAAGGAGTTCGACGGCTTTGAGCGCGAGCAGATCAAGCTTTCGCACTTTGTGACGATGACCGAGTATGATCCGACGTTTGACGTCGAGGTCGCCTTCCCCAAGACGTTCCCCGAGAACGTCCTGGCCGACGTTATCGCCGCCAATGGCCTGAAGCAGCTGCACACTGCCGAGACCGAGAAGTACGCCCACGTGACGTTCTTCCTCAACGGTGGCATCGAGGAGCCCAAGGAGGGCGAGGAGCGCGTGCTCGTCGCTTCCCCCAAGGTTGCTACCTACGATCTGCAGCCCGAGATGAGCGCTCCCGAGGTTACCGAGAAGCTCGTCGCCGCCATCAACGAGGATCGCGCTGATTTCTACATCGTGAACTTCGCGAACTGCGACATGGTTGGTCACACCGGTGTCTTCGACGCTGCCGTTAAGGCCGTTGAGGCTGTTGACGATGCCCTGTCCAAGGTTGTCCCGGCGATTCTCGCCAAGGGCGGCTTTGCACTGATTACCGCCGACCACGGCAACGCCGATCACATGTTTGACGTTGCTTCCGACGGCTCCAAGCATCCGTTTACGGCTCACACCACCAACCGCGTGCCGTTCATCATCGTTGATGAGAAGGCCAAGCTCACCGGTATCGAGGACGGCCGTCTTTCCGATATCGCTCCGACCATGCTCACCATGGCTGGTATTGAGCCTTCCGCCGAGATGACGGGCCGCGTGCTCGCTACCGAGGCCTAATAGAAAACAAATACCGTTTTCTAGCAAGGGGGTTGTCCACAACCGGACAACCCCCTTTTTGGTATTTCTGCCATTTCCACCCCGTCCTTGAGTGGCAGGTAGGGGAGAGCGGGGGATTGTGGTACAGTACTGGAGTTTGAACTGTTCTATTAAGGAGCTTATCTATGGGTCCGTTCCAAATTCTTCTGTTTGTCGTTTGGGCTGTTTCTGCCGTGGCGCTGACGATTCTCGTCCTGATGCATTCCGGTAAGGGTACCGGCGTTTCGGATATGATTGCCAGCTCGCTGTATAACTCCAGCTCTGCCACGGGCGTTATGGAGCAGAACCTTGACCGCCTGACCGTCATCATGGCTGTCGTGTTTGCCGTGTGCGTCGTGCTGTGCATGTTCTTCTTCCCGCAGGGCATCGTGGGCTACTAATCACGAACCGCATAAATACTTGAAAAGGGTCCCGCAAGTGCGGGACCCATTTTGTTTACATATTTGTAACAGAGTCAAAATATCCTCATATACTTCGCCCAACTAAAGAAAATCTCGACCGTTAACCGGAATTAGCCCCAAATCGTGCATAAAATGCGCTACTGTATTGCAATACGTTGGTCCGCTTTGTATAACCAGCCAAAACGGCGGACCGCGTTTGAATGGTTCGATTGGGCTGTCTTGACGTTGCCCGACCGAACTTACTTTGTCCTATCTCATAAGGAGGATGGCATGGCTGATTCTATGTTCCACCAGCCCGTTATGGGTCGTCGCGCCTTTGTCGGCGGTACCCTTGCTGCGAGCTCCATGGCTTTTCTTGCCGCATGCGGCAAGAAGGGCGGCGACGCTTCCGGTTCTGAGTCCGGTTCGACGCTGAACTTCTACATCAACAACCCGGTCTGCATCGACCCCTATAACGTCCAGGAGGACCAGAGCACTCAGGTCGAGTACCAGCTCTTTGATGCTCTGACCTCTTATGACGCCGAGAAGGGCGAGATCGTTCCGCTGGCTTGCGAGTCCTTTGAGGCCAACGACGACGCCACCGAGTTCACCTTCAAGATCAAGAAGGCCAAGTTCCACAACGGTGACGACGTTACCTCCAAGTCCTTCAAACTCGGTTGGGAGCGTCTGGTCAACACCAAGTCGGCCATCGCTACCGAGTACGGCCCTTCCGAGGTCTCCTATCACCTTTCTATGGTCGAGGGCTATGACGACCTGCTTGCCGGTAACGCTACCGAGCTCAGCGGTGTTACTTGCCCCGACGATGAGACCCTCGTCGTCAAGCTGTCTTCCGCTTACGCCGACTTCCCCTTCGTCGCCTCTCACCCGGCTCTGGCCCCGGTTCCCGAGTGCGCCGAGTCCGATGTCAAGAGCTTCTATCTTGCACCGGTCGGTAACGGCCCGTTCATGATGGACGGCAAGTGGGAGGATGGTCAGGAGATCAACCTCAAGAAGTTCGACGATTACTATGGCGACAAGGCCAAGATCGATGGCATCCACTTCCAGGTCATCAAGGACATGGAGACTGCTTACAAGGAGTTCCAGGCCGGTAACCTCGATGTCTGCGACGTTCCCGTCGCTCAGATCGATGCCGCCAAGAAGGATCGCGGCGTGTCCAAGGACGGCTACACCATGGGTGACGGCGAGCGCATGCTGCTCGGCGCCGAGCCTTCCACGTACTATCTGACCTGCAACACCACGGCCGAGCCGTTCAACAACGCCGACCTGCGCAGGGGCATCTCCCTGGCCATCAACCGTGAGGCCATCTGCAAGACCATCTATAAGGGTACCCGTACCCCTGCCGACGGCATTGTTCCTCCGGGCATCGATGGCTACAAGGAGGGCGCATGGGAGTTCTGCGCCTACGATGTCGACAAGGCTAACGAGTACCTCGACAAGGTTGCTCCCGCTGGCGCTAACGGGGATCGTGGCATTAGCGTGACCCTTTCCTACAACCAGGACGGCGGTCACAAGGAGATCATGGAGTCCATCATCGGCGACCTCGCCAAGGTTGGCGTTACCGCTGTCTCCGATACCCCTGAGTGGTCTGCCCTGCTCGAGCAGTATCAGAACTTTAACTATCAGTTCGGTCGTCTGGGTTGGATTGCCGACTACCCGATCATGGACAACTTCCTGTATCCGCTGTTCCACTCCGACTCCCTCGGTGGCGATAACCGCTCCGGTTACAACAACCCCGAGTTCGACGCCAAGGTCGACGAGGCTCGTACTATTGTTGACGACGAGGAGCGCGTCGCTAAGATGCAGGAGGCCGACGCAATGGTCGCTGCCGACTGCCCGGTCATCCCGATTATGTTCTACACGCACACCATCGTCGGCTCCGATCGCATCAAGCACCTCTATGTCGATCCGCAGAAGCATGCCGAGCTGGGTACCGCTGAGCTCGCCTAAGAGTTTGCAGCTTCCGTGAGGGTCAAGTATTTACGTAGACCTCATGGGAAACATACAGTTCTCCCTAACCTGGGGTAAACTGGCTGATGGTAATTTTGGGATGCCGGTCTGGCGATCGGCATCCCATTTAGGTTAATCCCTAGATAGGGGAGTGGTATGGGTAAGTACATCGTTAAACGTGTGCTTCAGTTCATCCCGGTGTTTTTGGGCGTTACGCTGATTCTGTTCGCCCTCCAGAATATCGTGCCGGGAGATCCGATCAAGCTGATCGGTGGAGACAAGGCTCTGTCCCCCGAGGTGGAGCTTCAGCTTCGCGTCCGCTATCACCTGGTCCAGTCGGACGAGGACGGCAACGCGATCCTTGACGAGAACGGCGACCCCGTTCAAACGTCGCTCGTGGACCGTTACTTGTATTACATGAACGGCCTGCTTCATGGCGATCTGGGCAATTCGTATCAGCGCAAGCTGCCGGTTACGGAAATCTTTGCCCAGAAGTATCCGTATACGGTCAAACTTGCCGCGTGCGCCATCGTGCTCGAGGCAATCATGGGTATCGGTGCGGGTATCATTTCGGCGGTTAAGCGTTATTCCTTCTGGGATATTTTGGTAACGCTCACCACGTCGATTCTCGTTGCCGTCCCGGCTTTCTGGCTCGGTATGTTGCTGCAGCTGTTCTTTGGCGTCATTCTCAAGGACGCCACGGGCGGTGCATTCTCCATGCCGATCTCGGGTGCCGGCGGTTCCAGCTCTCAGTATCAGGATTGGATGCACTATGTGCTTCCGACCATTACGCTGGCTTCGGTTTCGACCGCTTATGCCGCCCGCATTATGCGTTCGCAGCTGCTTGACGTCATGAACCAGGATTACATCCGTACGGCAAAGGCCAAGGGTCTCTCCAATCGCGCGATCATCATCAAGCATGCGCTTAAGAATGCACTCATCCCCGTCGTTACCTATATTGGTGTCGACTTTGGCGGCATGCTTTCGGGCGCCATCCTGACCGAGACGGTCTTTAACTGGCCCGGTATCGGCTATGAGGTCTATCGCGCCATTAGCATGCGTGACTGGCCCATCGTTATGGGCGGCGTTACGCTCATCGTCGTCGTCGTCATGGTGATCAACCTGCTCGTCGACATTAGCTATGCATTCCTCGACCCGCGCATCCGCCTTGGCGGTCCGTCGGATAAGGCCTAAGGGAGGTACGTCTCATGCAGGAAACTGATTCTCAGTCTCAGGAGCAGGCTACCGCCACCAAGGCCGCATCTGCTCCCGCCAAGTCCCGCACGCTGTGGGGCGACGCTTTTAAGCGTCTCCGTAAGAACAAGCTCGCCGTTATCGGTGTCTGCTGGATCATCATCGTCGTTGTGGTTGCCCTGACCGCAGATCTGTGGGCTAAGCCCTGGCTCGGTTCGCCGACGGCTTCCGACTCGACCACCATGGCTCAGACGTCGCTGCTGGCTCCGTGTGCCGAGCACCCGTTTGGCACCGACGCCCTAGGTCGTGACATTCTCGTCCGCGTTATCTACGGTGCACGTGTTTCGCTGTCCGTCGGCATTATGGCCACCGCGATCTCCACGCTGATCGGTCTGGTCATGGGTGCTCTGGCGGGTTTCTACGGCGGCATCTGGGATACGATCATCATGCGCTGTGCGGACATCTTCCTGGCGTTCCCGTACGTGCTGTTCGTTGTCGCCATGATCGCCGTTATCGGCCGTGGTCTTCAGAACGTCTTTATCGCCATCGGTATTCTCGGCTGGCCTTCGATTGCGCGCGTCTTCCGCTCTGCAATCTTGACGGTCAAGGAAAACGACTATGTTGACGCTGCACGCGCGATGGGTGCATCCGATGCTCGTATCGTCGTGCGTCACATCTTCCCGAACTCCGTCGCCTCCATCGTGGTCTACGCGACCATGAACATTGGTGGCGCCATTCTGACCGAGTCCGCTCTGTCCTTCCTCGGCATGGGCGTTATTCCGCCTACGCCTTCGTGGGGCTCCATGATTCAGGACGGTCAGCAGTATCTTCTGACCGCTCCCTGGATGATGATCATGCCCGGTCTGGCAATTCTCTCGACGGTGCTCGCCTTCACCCTGCTGGGTGACGGTCTGCGCGACGCCCTCGACGTCAAGATGAAGGACGCATAAGGATGAAGAAGAACAAGAACTATGTGGACCTGAAGGACCAGCCGGTTCCCGAGGGCCAGCATCTGCTCGAGGTCGATGACCTTAAGATGTATTTCCACACCGAGGATGGCATTGTTCGCGCTGTCGACGGTGTCTCCTACACGCTCGATCGCGGCGAGACCCTGGGCGTCGTCGGCGAGTCCGGCTCTGGCAAGTCCGTGACCGCCATGACCATCATGGGTCTTATCTCGATGCCTCCGGGAAAGATTGAGGGCGGCGACGTTCGCTATCGCGGTCGTTCTATCCTTGAGATGACCGAGGAAGAGATGCAGCACATTCGCGGTAACGATATCGCGATGATCTTCCAGGATCCTATGACCTCCTTGAACCCGGTCTATAAGATCGGCAAGCAGGTGGGCGAGGGCCTTCGTCTGCATCGCGGTTACTCCAAGCAGGAGGCGCTCAAGCGCGCCACCGAGCTTTTGGACCTCGTTGGCATTCCTGAACCCGAGAAGCGCGTCAATGAGTATCCGCACCAGTTTTCTGGCGGTATGCGTCAGCGCGTCATGATTGCCATGGCTCTTGCCTGCGATCCCGATATTCTGATTGCCGATGAGCCCACGACTGCCCTGGACGTTACCATCCAGGCTCAGATTATTGAGCTTATGCAGGAAATGCAGGAGAAGAACGGCAACGCCATCATCATGATTACCCATGACCTGGGTGTTGTCGCTGATATGGCCGACAAGATCATGGTTATGTACGCCGGCCGTCCCGTCGAGTTCGGTACTGCCGAGGAAATCTTCTACGAGAGCCGCCACCCCTACACCTGGGGCCTTATCCGCTCCATCCCGGAGCAGGCCATCGATGAGAAGAAGCCGCTTACGCCGATTCACGGCAATCCGCCTTCGCTAATGAACCTGCCCGAGGGCTGCGTGTTCTCGCCTCGTTGCCCTTATGCAACCGATAAGTGCCGCAAGCAGCGCCCCGAGCGTGTTGTCACCGAGTCCGGTCACTATTCTGCGTGCCACTATTCCGGTGACCCCGAGTTCCTCAAGAACGCTCCTGAGACGTCCCGTACGCGCATGGATTCCAAGAAGGGAGGCGAGGCGTAATGGCAGATACCAACGAGCGTACTCCGCTGCTGAAGGTCGAGCACCTCTCTAAGGAGTTCCCCGCTGAGTCCGGCATGTTCGCCAAGCGTTTTTCCAAGCGCGTCGTCTCTGCTGTAAACGACATCTCTTTTGAGATTTATCCTGGCGAGACCTTTGGCCTAGTCGGCGAGTCTGGTTGCGGTAAGTCCACCACGGGCCGTACCATCATGCGCCTGACCAAGCCGACCGCCGGTAAGGTGTTCTTCCAGGGTAAAGATGTTGCCGAGATGAGCAAGCATGAGATCAAGGACATGCGTCGCGAGATGCAGTTTATCTTCCAGGATCCCTATGCTTCGCTGAATCCCCGCATGACCATCGGCGAGATCGTCTCCGAGCCCATGACCATTCATGGCGTGGGTACCAAGGAGGAGCGCATTGAGCGCGTCCGCGAGCTTCTCGACGTCGTTGGACTGAACCCCGAGCACATCAACCGCTATCCGCATGAGTTCTCCGGCGGTCAGCGTCAGCGTGTCGGCATTGCCCGCGCTTTTGCGCTGAAGCCCAAGCTGATTATCTGCGACGAGCCGGTTTCCGCTCTGGATGTGTCCATTCAGGCCCAGGTTCTGAACCTACTGAAGGAGCTCCAGGACAAGTTCGGTACCGCATATCTGTTTATCGCCCACGACTTGTCCGTCGTGCAGCACATCTCCGATCGCGTTGCCGTTATGTATCTGGGTAAGATGGTCGAGGTTTCGGACTGGAAGACGCTCTACAGCGAGCCTCACCATCCGTACACGCAGTCGCTGCTGTCTGCCGTGCCGGTTCCCGATCCTGATATCCAGAAGACCCGCAAGCGCATCATCCTCGCTGGCGACCCGCCGTCGCCGCTGGATCCGCCGACCGGCTGCCGTTTCCACACGCGCTGCCCGATCGCGCAGGGCATCTGCTCTGAGAAGCTTCCCGAGTTTAAGGAAGTCGCACCGGGCCACTGCTGCGCCTGCCACTTCGCGGAGCCGTTCCCGATCAAGGATTCGCACATCGACTTGTAGCCGGTTGTTATCGTCCGGGCCCGCCCTGAAGTTACTTTTCAGAACGTCCTCGGACATGCAAGAAACCCCCGCTGCGCACTTCGTGCGGCGGGGGTTTCTTGCGTCCTGCGGAGTGTTCTGAAAAGTAACTTCAGGGCAGGCCCTGCGGTAACTCGGCAGAGGAGGGGAGTGCGATTCCTCGATCGCTCACTTAATCTAATAGGAAAGTTAGTGAGGCCGGAGCTTTAGCTCCGGCCTCCCCATATAAGGGCTCGGCTTTGCCGAGCCACCAAATTTACATCAGCCCCCAGAACATGTTTGAGAACTGTGCCTGAAGTATGTATTTGCAGGCCCCGAATCGGTGTTGCCTCCCGGCGCATTCCGCAGGGGGAGCGATATTTTGCAGCACGAAGTGCGCAGCAAAATATCGCTCATGCCCGAGGACGCGCCGGGAGGCAACACCGATTCGGGGCCGGACACACGGATCTACCTGCGCATTTACAAATTCGTAAACTTTTTTGAAAAAAGTGCTTGCACAGTTCTCGAATCATAGGTTATTATCTTCCTCGTTGAACGCGCGGGTCCAACAAAACGGACCGCGAATCAACAACATAGCATGTCGGAGTGGCGGAATTGGCAGACGCGCTAGCTTGAGGTGCTAGTGACCGCTTTTTGGTCATGCGGGTTCAAGTCCCGCCTCCGACACCATCGCATTTGAGAAGCCTCTTCGGAGGCTTTTTTGTTACCGATAGACGGTGGGGTCCACGATGGAAACGCTTGAACGCAACGAGTGGGCAGACGTTGCCCAACTAGTCGAGATCACGAGCGATGCTGTCATCATCTGTGAGCTCGACGGAACCATTCTGCATGTGAATAATCGCTTACTTGGTTTGATGTGCGAGGAACGCGCCGACGTCATCGGTGGAGATGTTAAAGACGTCCTGTACTCATCCGCTTTTGAACGTGCGACGGAACATCGTCTGCCATTTGAAACTGATGGCTCCGAGAACGAACTGATGCTCAAGCTGAGTGACGGCTCCTTTATCCCCGTCTTGGTTCGTGCGGGCTCCGTGACGCCTCCACGCATCTTTGGGCGCCGCGCGCCACGTGTCCTGGTGGCGCTCCATAGCATCGAAGAACAGTATTCTCACGACCGTCAACTCAAGCGTGCGTTATCGGAGCTTAGAGTGGCGAACAAGCGTCTCTCTGGCACGCTTTCGGTCATTATGAGCACTGTGGGCTCCGATGAGTTACCCAGCCTGCTTGATACTGTTTTGAACCAGCTTGTAGGAACGCTCGATGCTTCGGGTGCCGCTATCTATTTTTCTGAGAGCGGCGGTTTTAAACTTCGCGGTGTTTCCAAGGAGCTGTACGACAGCTACCTGCCTGAGTTTTTGCCGTATGGCGCTGGCATTCCGACGTATGTTCTTCGTGAGTCGCGTGCCTGTCGCTTGTCGATTCAACAGGACCTTGAGGGCGATAAGGCCGCCTCCGGTATGTTCATGGACTTGGACAATCGTTCTAAGCACCTGTTGCGCGTGCAGGATATGCCTCCGTACCGCAGCGAGATCTGTCTTCCCGTTTTTTACGGTACGCAGATCCTTGGCGTGCTGGAAGTTGGTTGGAAACGCCCCCAGGCACCGCTCGCCTATGACGTTAATGTACTCGAGGTCACTTGCGATTACTTGTCTATCCAACTGGTCGGCATGGCATCGAGTCTTCGCTCTCGTCGCACGGCCGAGCTTGGCCGCTCGCTCAATGTCTTACGTGATGAGTTGTTTACCTTTCTAGACGATTCCGTCGCGGCTACCCAGGCGGTATCGTCCGAGATCTGCAATATGCTCAACTGCCATTTTTGCCCTGTTGAGTATGACGCCAGTCTGGATTCCTACGTCATAGATTTTGAAGGCGGCAGTCGCGTTGCTTTGCCGGACGATCCCGAGAAGCTTTTCTTTTCCACGACGGCGCCAGCGGCACGTCTGGGGGCTGGCCCTGATGGCTTTGAGGCATCTGTTTTGGGGGGTACGAGTGCCGAGGACCTTAAACACGTCCGTATAACTCGCGTTGACGAATCGATGCCTATGGGAGGCTGGCTTAGGGCGCATGGTCTGCCTTGTCAAGGTCTCTACGTCGACTCCGGCATCGAGGCGGGGCACCCGCGCTCTGAGGGCGATGGCAAGCACAGTAGCGACGCGATTGTTCCTGCTTCTGTTGCGAAGAGCCCGACGACGCGCGCGCTGCTGCTTCGTGATGGTAGCCAAGAGCCGATTGATGACCTTGAATATGACTACTTGGTGCACTTGGCGCATGACTTTGAACTGATCTACGAAGGCGAATCTCAAAAGCGCGAGGAGCGCCATATCGCTCAGACGCTCCAGATTGGCATGAGAAATTCCCTGGGGGATGTTCCGGGTATCGCAACCGATTCGGTGTACCTGTCGGCCACGAATTCGGCGTTGGTCGGAGGCGATTTCTATACGCTCATTCGTCTTCCCGACGACTGCGCCGTCATGATTCTGGGTGATGTGTCTGGCAAAGGCATTGAGGCCGCATCGATGTCCGCGCTCGTCAAGACGGCCCTGACGGCATATGCCTGGGAGGGCGCTGGACCGGCCCGCATGGCACGCTCCCTTAACAGCATGCTCATGGGCTTTTCGAGGGTCGAGACGTTCGTGACGGCCTTTATCGCCAAGATTGACCTTAAAGCCGGACGCGCAACGTATTGTTCGGCGGGCCATCCTCCGACCATGGTCATCAGGCCAGAGTCGATGCCGCTGGGTGGCGGCGAGGCCCGTGGGGGAGAGGTTGAGCTGCTTGGATGCCAATCGGGCGTAATCGGTGCCTTTGAGAGCATGGTGTACGAGACAGGCGTGTTTACGTTTGCCCCCGGCGACATGCTCTTCATGTATACGGATGGAACGATTGAGGCCCGCGACCGCACCGGAGCGTTCTTTGGCGAGCAGCGCTTGCGCGACCTTCTGCTCTCTGTCTCGGGTGAGGGCGTATCGGGCATTTGCGGCAAGGTCTTGGGCGAGCTTGAGCGATTTACCGAATCGGCGCTGGACGATGACATTGCATTGGTGTCCCTTGAGTTTTTACGGGGTCGTTCATAGACGACGCTGGGCGGGCTGAATCCGTACGGTTGGGGAAACGAATGCATCGAGTGGGCTTTTTTGGGGAACCATGGTCGTATGAATGAGTGGAATGACATAGCGGTTTTGACGCCACCAGGCGATATCGACATCGCCACGGTGCCTGCGCTGCGTCGGCGGTTGGATGCTTTGATTGGCCGCGGCGTGCGTCGTGTCGTCATCAACTGTCAGGCTGTTAGCTTTATCGATTCTACGGGCTTGGCATTCCTGCTTACGCGCGCTCGTGAGCTTATGAGGCGAGAAGGCCTGCTTTCGCTCGTCAATGCATCAGGTGAAGTTGTTCGCTTTTTGGAGATTGCTCGTCTTGTCGATATCCTTCATGTCGTGGGGCCGGCACGGGAGTCAATTCCTGCCATTCCGGTGGGGGAGCTGCCTCGCTGGAGTAAGAGCGTTGAGGTCCGTCAGGGTATCGAGAATCTTCCATACTACCGACATCGCATCGCCGAACTCCTTGAATCGCTTCCGTTGCGCCGTGACGAGCGCTACGATGTCGCATTGGCGTCGGGGGAGGCGCTGGGTAATGCCTATGACCATGCGGGCGGTATCGGGTGCGTCCTGACGGTTCAGGCCTATGGCGATCGCGTTGTGGTTGAGGTGCTTGATCGAGGTGCCGGCTATTCTATCGATGAAACGAGCGAACCGGTCGCATCCGAGGAACGCGGCCGTGGCATCAAGCTTATGCGTATGCTCGTCGATAACGTGGAGGTTGCTCGTCGTACGGACGGCGCCGGCACGCGCGTGCAGATGGTGAAGCTGTTTAGCGGAGCGCTGGAATCGTGTGCCTAGCCAATCGCTTTAGCGCGTTTAGCTACTAAGAACATGCGGCAGACAAGTTTTTTGAAAAAAGTACTTGCGTCTTTTGGACAACTCGCGTAAATTAATAACCCGCAAGCGGACATGGCTCAGTTGGTAGAGCACAACCTTGCCAAGGTTGGGGTCGCGGGTTCGAGCCCCGTTGTCCGCTCCATTGCATTTCCGGACCGTTTAGGCGGTCCTTTTTCGGCGAAGTGGCCAAGTGGTAAGGCAGAGGCCTGCAAAGCCTTTACCCCCGGTTCGAATCCGGGCTTCGCCTCCAGGCAACATCCGGGCGCTCCGGCGCCCGTTTTGTTTTACATATGCGGACATGGCTCAGTTGGTAGAGCACAACCTTGCCAAGGTTGGGGTCGCGGGTTCGAGCCCCGTTGTCCGCTCCAAACGCAACAGCCCGGCTACTACGGTAGCCGGGCTTTTTTGTATCCATCGCATGGGCTCGAACCCGAGAGGGAGCGAGCGTTAAGCAAACGCGGAGCGTTTGTAGCGAGCTGGCGAGGTCGCCGGCAGGCGGCCGAAGCCGGTGCGGATCCGCGAAGCGGATACGCGGACGCCCCGTTGTCCGCTCCAACTATCTTACGCGGTTCTAACGAACCGCGTTTTTTGTTGACGCTGCGCGAGCCCCGGGCACCCCATCTTGCCCCTCAATCGTCGGTCGCGTACATAAAGTACGCTTCCCTCCTCTTTCGCGGCAACCTGGGGCACCCGGAGCCCGCTCGCTGTCGTGGCCGGGAAAGTGGGTCTTCCGTTCTTTTCACTAATCGGTCGATTCGTCCCAGGAGGCTTGAACCCGAGAGGGGGCGATCGTTTTGGGGCGTGGCTGTGGCGTTGTTTGTCGCGAATGTCCGCTTTGGGCGTATCATCGTGGGCATCTCGCATAACCTCGTTGCAAGGGAGATACGCCCCATGGCTACAGAAAAGTCTTCTTCGCGCTCATGGATGTCCGATGCCGCGATCTATCAGATCTACCCGCGCTCGTTTAAGGATTCGACTGGTTCGGGTCTGGGCGATATCGCGGGCATTACCCAGCAGATGGACTATCTTGAGCGACTGGGTATCGAGGCCATCTGGCTGAGCCCGTTTTATCCATCGCCTCTTGTCGATGGCGGCTATGATGTGGCGGACTACTGCGATGTCGACCCGCGTCTCGGCTCGCTTGACGACTTCGATGACATGATCGCTGCGGCTCACGCGCGCGGCATCAAGGTCATCGTCGACATCGTGCCCAACCATTCATCCAACCAGCACCCCTGGTTCAAAGCCGCTCTTGCCGCCGGCCCCGGATCGCCCGAGCGCGCCCGTTATATCTTCCGCGATGGTCGCGGCGAGCATGGCGAGCTGCCTCCCACCAATTGGAATGCCAACTTTGGTGGCCCCGCATGGACGCGTGTTGCGGACGGTCAGTGGTATCTGCACATGTTTACGCCCGAGCAACCGGACTTTGACTGGTCATGCCCCGAGGTTCATGCGCTCTTTTGCGACGTCCTGGCGTTTTGGAGCGATCGAGGCGTCGACGGCTTTCGCATTGATGTGGCGCAGGGTCTCGCCAAGGATCTCGACCGCGATGACCTCGACCGGTGGCATCTCGCCGAGGGCGATGACATGGTTGACGACGGCACCCATCCGCTGTGGGACCGCAATGAGGTCCACGAGATCTATCGCGAGTGGCGCCGCGTGTTCGACCGCTATAATCCGCCGCGCAGTGCCGTTGCCGAGGCGTGGGTGCTGCCCGAGCGCCAGTATCTCTATGCGCGTCCCAGCGAGCTTGGCCAGACATTCAACTTTGAGTTTGCCAAGGCCACTTGGACCTATGATGACATGCACACTGCAATCGAGAAGGGCTTGAAGGCAGCCGTCGAATCCGATTCCGCCTCGACCTGGGTACTCTCCAACCACGACGTGCCGCGCGTGGCGACACGCTATGCCCTGCCGCAAATCAAGGCGACGCGCTACCACTAGATTACGCTCGACTGGCTCTTACGCGACGGGTTGTCTTATGACGAGGACCGTGAACTCGGCGAGCGCCGCGCGCGGGCGGCCCTTTTGCTTGAACTGGCGCTTCCGGGCTCGGCATACGTGTATCAGGGTGAGGAGCTCGGCCTTTTTGAGGTGGCTGACATCCCGTGGGCTGCACTCGAAGATCCTACTGCGACCAATACGCGCGGACCGAAGCGTGAGAAGGGGCGCGACGGCTGCCGTGTGCCCCTGCCGTGGGTGGCGGCGGACGATCCCGCGCAGGGCGGATCGTTTGGGTTTTCGCCGGCGGACGCCGATGCGGCGCCCCATCTGCCGCAACCTGCATGGTTTTCCGATTACGCTGCCGATAGGGAAGAAGCGGACCCGACATCGATGCTTGCGCTCTATCGTGACGCCCTCTGGCTTCGGCGCAAGCTGCGCGGTTGCGCCAACGATTTTGCGTGGCTCGATCTTGACGGGCGCACCGGTCTTGCGGATGGTGCCGAGGGCGCCGAGGGCGGCGTCATCGCCTATCGCCGCGACAACGGCTGGGCGTGTGTGACGAACTTCGGCGCAGCAGCCGTGGAGCTGCCGGCGGGCAGGGTCCTGCTCACCTCATCACCGCTTGCAGACGGCAGGCTCGCGCAGGACAGCTCTGCCTGGATCATGCTCGGTGAGATGTAGGGGTCTCTTGCGGCGAGATTGCGTTTGCCCGCGCCTTCCGTGGTGGCTGATGTCTTCGCGAGGTTCGCGAGGGCGTTGCAAAACTTTTTAAAAAAGTTCTTGCATAGGATGCGGGCATCACGTAAGATTAATCCTCGTAAGCGGACATGGCTCAGTTGGTAGAGCACAACCTTGCCAAGGTTGGGGTCGCGGGTTCGAGCCCCGTTGTCCGCTCCATTTGGGCGTTTAGCTCAGGGGGAGAGCGCTTCCCTGACACGGAAGAGGTCAGAAGTTCAAATCTTCTAACGCCCACCAAATGTTCGCAGCTCAGAGGCTATGTCCTCTGGGCTGTTTTGTTTTGCTACCAAGCACGCCGTCAAATATGCCACCAAATATTGATCCAAGGTCCCCGTAGAGGTGCCGGCAGATTGCATACGTCCTGGCCGACCGTGACCGCAACATGTTGGTCAAGCATAATCTTTTGGATTCTTTTGGCGTGAGCGGCTTGGTTTTGGTAGGATTTGTCAGCGGCTTGACTAAGGGGGTTTTATAACTGCCATGCAGGTAGCCGTGTTGGTAACGTTTTACCGACTTCCCAAGAACCCCTCATTTTTAATGCGTCTGCAAAATGACTAATTGCTTTGACCTGCTGAAACACTATATGTTGTGTTTGACCTAAAAAAAGAATACAGGATATAGATGCCTCTTTGTCGTATGATAGATGGCGGACAGAGAACGAGAACCTTATTCGCCCCATTTGGATAGATCTTTGAGCCCCTTGATTGGCTGCGAGGATTGTCCGCATGAGGGACTATGGTTATCGAGAACACAGATTGCGCGACGGCGCCGCAAGACAGGGGCACGCCCTGCCGGGCATCGTTTGGCTCTGAAGCGCAATGAGACTACGACGCGAAAGAGGCAAGAGGATGAAGATCATCAAGCGCAGCGGCACCGAGGTTGTCTTTGACATCGATAAGATCGTCAATGCCATCCGTGCCGCAAACTTGGAGGTCGAGGAGAGCTCTCGTCTTACCGACCGCCAGGTGGTTTACGCGGCACAAAACGTCGCCGAGGCATGCGAGAACGCGGGCCACACTGTTTCGGTCGAGGAGATTCAGGATTTGGTCGAGGACGAGATCATGCGTCTCGACTGCTACGAGGTTGCCCGCCACTACATCATCTATCGCTATGTTCAGAGCCTGAAGCGCCAGAAGAACACGACCGATGACAAGATCCTGTCGCTGATCGAGTGCAACAACGAAGAGGTTAAGCAGGAGAACTCCAACAAGAACCCGACCGTCAATTCCGTTCAGCGTGACTACATGGCCGGCGAGATCTCCAAGGACCTGACCCAGCGTGTGCTGCTGCCCCAGGAGATTGTGGATGCTCACAATGAGGGTCTGATTCACTTCCATGATTCGGACTACTTTGCCCAGCACATGCATAACTGCGACCTGGTGAACCTGGAGGATATGCTCCAGAACGGTACTGTTATTTCGGGCACGCTGATCGAGAAGCCGCACAGCTTCTCGACTGCCTGCAACATCGCGACGCAGATCATCGCTCAGGTTGCTTCCTCCCAGTACGGTGGCCAGTCGATTTCGCTGACCCATCTTGCCCCGTTCGTCGAGGTGAGCCGTCAAAAGATTCGCGGCGAGGTCGCCCGCGAGCTCGAGGAGCTTGGCGTTTCCGCATCTCCCGAAAAGGTCCGCGAGGTTGTTGAGGACCGCCTGCGTGACGAGATCCGTCGCGGCGTTCAGACGATTCAGTATCAGGTCGTGACCCTTATGACCACGAATGGCCAGGCGCCGTTCGTGACGGTCTTTATGTATCTCAATGAGGCCCGTACGCCCCAGGAGAAGCACGACCTTGCCATGATTGTGGAGGAGACGCTTCGTCAGCGCTATGAGGGCGTTAAGAACGAAGCCGGCGTGTGGATTACCCCGGCGTTCCCCAAGCTCATCTACGTGCTCGAGGACGATAACGTTCACGAGAATTCCCCGTACTTCTACCTGACCCAGCTGGCTGCTAAGTGCACCGCCAAGCGCATGGTGCCCGACTACATCTCCGAGAAGAAGATGCGCGAGCTCAAGCTGTCGAAGGGCGAGACCGCGGGCAACGGCGACTGCTATACCTGCATGGGTTGCCGCAGCTTCCTGACGCCCGACCGCTCCGGTAACGGATTTAACAACGTGGCCAACGCGCTGAACTATGACCCGAACAAGCCCAAGTACTACGGTCGCTTTAACCAGGGCGTTGTGACCATCAACCTGCCCGATGTCGCGCTGAGCTCGCATCAGGACATGGATAAGTTCTGGAAGATCTTCGATGAGCGCCTTGAGCTGTGCCACCGTGCCCTGCTGTGCCGTCATGAGCGCCTGATGGGTACGCTTTCTGACGCCGCACCGATTCTGTGGCAGTACGGCGCCCTCGCTCGTCTGAAGAAGGGCGAGACAATCGATAAGCTGCTCGTGGGCGGATACTCCACCATCAGCCTGGGCTATGCCGGCCTGTATGAGTGCGTCAAGTACATGACGGGCCACAGCCACACCGAGAAGGAGGGCACGCCGTTTGCCATGGCCGTCATGCAGCGCATGAACGACAAGTGCGCCGAGTGGAAGGCCGAAAGCGATATTGACTTCTCGCTGTACGGTACCCCGCTTGAGTCGACGACCTACAAGTTCGCCAAGTGCCTGCAGCGTCGTTTTGGCATCATCCCGGGCGTGACGGACAAGGGCTACATCACCAACAGCTACCACGTCCACGTGTCCGAGGAGATCGACGCATTCGACAAGCTCAAGTTCGAGGGTATGTTCCAGCAGCTTTCGCCGGGCGGTGCCATCTCCTACGTCGAGGTTCCCAACATGCAGGACAACCTCAAGGCTGTCATTCGCGTGATGCAGTACATCTACGACAACATCATGTACGCCGAGCTCAACACCAAGAGCGACTACTGCCAGGTGTGCGGCTACGACGGTGAGATCAAGATTGTCGAGGATGACGGCAAGCTGGTGTGGGAGTGCCCCAACTGCGGCAACCGCGATCAGGAGAAGATGAATGTCGCCCGTCGTACGTGCGGCTACATCGGTACTCAATTCTGGAACCAGGGCCGAACCGAGGAGATCCGCGACCGCGTGCTGCATCTCTAATAACCATCCCAGGCCGCCCCGTAGCGAGGCCCCGGACCTTTACTCGCTATTTCGGACAGTCCTGGCTCACGACGGAGGCGCCACTGGCGCCTCCTGTTCGTGCGGAACTCATATCGAGCAAAGGTCCGGGGCCTCGCTACGGGGCGGCCAAGTTGACGTAGCTGAGATGCGGCATGCGGTCTGCTCACTCCTCGAAGTTCTTAGCGGAGATAATTCGAGCTGCAGCTGCGATTTACTTGCGATGGCGGTTGAGCCGCAACCCAGTTTTTATTAGATCTCGAACCCTATACTCGATGTTCGCTTCGTTCATTGAGTTACCCTTTGCATGAGGCCGGGACATATCGTCCCGCCCGCAGTTTCGCAGGCCGAAGGCCGAGAATGTTTGAGGACGGGATGATATGTCCCGGCCTCCCGGGAGAGTTACCTATGAACTACGCGAACATTAAGTATTTCGACATTGCTGATGGGGAAGGCGTTCGTACTTCTCTGTTTGTGAGCGGGTGCCGTCGTGGGTGCAAGAACTGCTTTAACTCTGTCGCGTGGGACTTTGCTGCGGGTGAGCCGTTCGACCGTGCCGTCGAGGACAAGATTATCGAGAGTCTCGACCATCCCTTTATTGATGGCCTGACGATTCTGGGCGGCGAGCCTATGGAGCCCGAGAATCAGGTGGGGCTTGTTGACTTTATCGAACGCGTGCGTGCGGCCTATCCCGCGGGGTCGGGCAAGACCATTTGGTGCTTTACCGGCGACGTGCTCGAGGAGCTTATGCCGGGTGGCCGTCATCATACCGAGGTGACGGACCGTATCCTGGCCTGCCTCGACATGTTGGTGGACGGCCCGTTCGTTCAGGATCTGTACGATATCTCGTTGCGCTTTAGGGGCTCGAGCAATCAACGCGTGATTGACATGAACGCCACGCGTGCCCGTGCCGAGCGTGAGAACGTTGCGCTTTGCGACGCCGTGGAGCTTTGGCGGGACGATCCGGTCTATTCGACCCATACTATGTAGCTTGTGGCCGATGCCGGAGGGCGTGGTACCATAGCGCGAACGCAAAATCGGAAAAGTGAGGCCCAGATGGTCGATCAGGAAAAAGTCGAGGCCGCCATTAAGCTGTTGCTTGAGGGCATAGGCGAGGACCCAACTCGTGAGGGCCTGCTGGAGACCCCGGCGCGCGTTGCCCGTATGTATGGCGAGATCGCCGGCGGTATGGACCAGAGTGCCGAGGAGCACCTGTCCAAAACCTTTGCCGTCGCTTCGAACGATTTGGTTATCGAGCGCGACATCACGTTTTACTCGCTGTGCGAGCATCATCTGCTGCCGTTTTACGGCAAGGCTGCCATTGGCTATATCCCCAACGGCCGTGTCGCAGGGCTTTCTAAGCTTGCCCGCACGGTAGAGGTCTACGCCCGTCGTCTGCAGCTGCAGGAGCAGTTGTGCGCACAAGTTGCCGATGCCCTCATGGAGTATCTCGCTCCCCAGGGAGCGATTGTGCTCATGGAAGCTGAGCATATGTGCATGACCATGCGCGGCGTGCAAAAGCCTGGCACCAAGACCGTGACGCTCGCTCGCCGCGGCGTCTTTGAGACCGATCCCGCGCTCGAGGAGCGGTTCTTTAGGATGCTGGGCCGTTAGCATGAGGGTCGTCAACGACTTTACATCGAAGACCGATGAGGGGACGTCGCGTCGCGGCTTTATGGCTTCGGGTCTGACTCCCTTTGGTGCCATGCCTCGCATTGATTACATTTGTGCCAACGGGCTGTTCCGGCGGCACCTGGGCAACATTGCACAGTTGGAATCGGGGCGCATCTTCTGCCGCCACGGTATTGACCATCTTCTCGATGTCGCTCGCATTATGTGGATCAAGAATCTCGAGGAACAGCTCGAATTTGACCGTGAGGTCATCTACGCCACGGCACTTCTTCACGATATCGGCAAAGATGAACAGTATGAATCGGGTATATCCCATGATGTTGCAAGCGAACGCGTCGCTGATGCGATTCTCGGCGGCATGCCCGATGATGTGGCGTTTGAGCCGGCCGATGCCGCAGCCATTAAGACGGCCATTCTGGGCCATCGAAAGCTGCGTGTGAACAGCCAACCGCTTGAGCGTCTGCTCTATGCAGCCGACAAAGCGTCGCGCGCCTGCTTTGCATGCCCCGCGCGCAATGCTTGCAACTGGAGCGAGGATAAAAAGAACCTGTCGATTCGCGTGTAGTTAGTTTGCGCGGTCGGGGTTCTAAACGAAGGAGACGATCGCGATGAGCAACAAGAAACTGCCCGAGAATGCAACCAAGACTGAAGGCGCCGAGCTCGCCCGCCGTGGAAGGGGCGAAATATCCACCGCAACGGCGGTACCCCACGTGAGCTATGACGATCTGCGCCATGCCGACCGCATCACCGTTGAAGGTCTTGAGGTTTTTGCTAACCACGGCGTCTATCCCGAAGAGAACGCGCTGGGCCAGAAGTTCATCGTGTCCCTGGTGCTCTATGCCGACCTGCGTGCAGCGGGGGAGCACGATAACCTGGACGCCTCGATTGACTACGGCTCGGTATGCCACGATGTCGATGGCTATCTGCGCGAGCATACGTTTAAGCTCATCGAGGCTGCAGCCGAGGGTGTGGCCCAGATGCTGCTGCGTCGTTACCCCCTGCTGCTTGGCGTGCACGTTAAGCTCGATAAGCCTTGGGCGCCCGTCGGTCTTCCCCTGGCAAGCTGCGGTGTCGAGATCGAGCGCGTGCGCTAGTCGACGCTAGAGCTTGTTGAGGGGCGGCTGCTTGAGCCGCTGCGACAGAGCTCTATTGTTGGGACAGTACGTGTCGAGCAGGGCGTGAAACCGCTGATTGTGGCTTGGCTCGAGCAGGTGGACGAGCTCGTGGGCGACAACCATGTCGAGACACTCGATGGGATAGGCGGCAAGTTCGCGTGCGATGCGAACGGCACCGGATTTGGGCGTGCATGAGCCCCAACGCGTTTTCATGCTACGTACGGAAACGCGGGAAACGGCGACACCCATTGCGATTTCGTACGCGCGCGCCATATCGCGCAGCGCCGTGGTGACCTCGGATGCATAGAGCTGGTCGATGCGGGTCTGGAGCTCATCGGACGTCAGGCCGTCGAGGGTTGCGCGCCGCTTGGCCTGTGGGCGTTCGTTCGATTTGTCGGCACCCATAAAACTTGCGAAGGTGGCCTGCTTGGGCCGCGGTGCGGGTGATGCAAAGTTGCGATCGAGCGCATCTTGTACCGTGATGGGCTTGCCCCAAAGTGCAATGATGGACGAGGGGCTGAGCGGCTCTCGTGCCGTCGCCTGACGTTGCTCGCGCTGGGCAAGTCGACTGATAATCCAGGCGCTGTTGCGCTTCACAAACGCTTCGATACGCTCGCGGCTGGCGTCGAGCGGTGCACTGGCGTGGACCTCACCGCTCGATGTGACGCGTAGGTTGAAGTTCTTGACGCGCTTTTTGGTAACGACGACGGGGATGGATGTGCCATCCGGTCGGGATACGGTAATCGTAAATTGCTGCGTCAAAAGCGGTCCTTCAGATTGGGGACGGGCCGCATGTCGACCGTTCGGCATGCGGCCCGCTCAGGGGATGTGAAATTAATAACGCTCGAAGAAGGCAAGGGCATTATCGCTGCAGAGCTTCTGCATCACGGTCTTGCCAAAGTGCTTGGAGAGCATGTTCTGGAACTCGGGCATCTTGCTGGCATCGGAGAGGAAGGCGGGCACCGTGGCACCGTCCCAGTCGCCGCCGAGCGCGATGACATCCTCGCCGCCCAGGTCGAGCCAGTGCTCGATATGTGCCGCTAGCTGGTCGAAGGTGACGTCTGCGGCGGTCTTGTCGGTTGCGTCGTTGGAAAGGAACTCGCTGCAGTAGTTGAGGCCGACGATACCGCCCATGTCGCGAATGGTGCGGAACTGGTCGTCGGTAAGGTTGCGTTTGACGCCGCAAACCGCACGGGAGTTGGAGTGGCTGGCGACGAAGGGACGCGTGGCGTGGGCGACAACCTCGTCAAAGCACTCATCGTTGAGGTGGGAGACGTCGAGTACCATGCCGGCGTGCTCCATCTGCGTAAGTGCCTCGATGCCGGCGCCGGTGAGGCCGGCGTGGGTGTCGTGGCCGCTCGCGAGCGGCCCCTGCGCATTCCAGCTGAGTGACGACATAAGCACGCCCAAGCTCTTGAGCACTTCGATCAGCGCGGGGTCCTCGGCAAAGAACGTGGCGTTTTCGATGGTGTGGATGCAAGCGACCTTGCCGTCCTTGAGCGCGGGGCGAATGTCTGCGGCGCTGCGCACGTTGACCATACGGTCGTGGTTGAGCATTGCCTGGCCGCTCATATGCGCCATGATCTGCGCCTGGAAGCGCGCGGCGTGGGCGGTGGGAATCTCGTCGGGGACAAACGTGGCGAAGCACTGTGCCCACGGCGTGTTGCCGATCTTTGCGAGCGAGATGGCACAGGCGTTACCCTCGATGAGGTCGAAATCTTGCGGATGCGTTTCGTCGCCGGGGAAATAGCCGTCGGTGCCGGCGGTAAAGCGCAGGTCGAGATCGAGCGTGGCCCAGCCGATGCGGTCGGCGGTGTCGCAGTGTAGGTCAAATACGGGATATGCCATGGTTCCTCCGGTTGCAGCGTTTCTTTGCAAACTGTCATTGAATTGTATGACTAGGGTATAGTTAGCGCCATATGTTCACGGCGGCCCGCGTTGTGCGCCGCCCTTATCACGGAGGTTACCATGTCCAACCAGGGCAAGAAGGTCAAGACCCATTATCGCGGCACGCTCGACGACGGCACGCAGTTCGATAGCTCCTACGATCGCGGCGAGCCGCTGGAGTTCACCTGCGGCGCCGGTCAGATGATCAAGGGCTTCGACGCCGCTGTTGTCGATATGCAGGTGGGCGAGAAGAAGACCGTGCACATTCCTGCTGCCGATGCCTATGGCGAGCACAATCCCGAGATGGTTCTGACCTTCCCGGCCGAACAGGTTCCCAACATCGAGCAGATCGAGAAGGGCATGAAGCTTTTCCTGTCCACGCCGAGCGGCATGCCCGTCCCCGCCGTGGTCATAGACGTAACGCCCGAGGCCGTGACGCTCGACGCCAACCACGAGCTGGCCGGCAAGGACCTCAACTTTGATATCGAGCTCGTTGAGGTCGAGGGTTAGAGTATGCCTGAACGCTTGGTTTCGACGACATGCTTGGGAAATCTCAACGATCCGTCCTATGAACTCCTGCTTCGCCGGAAGTTGGGCGGCGTCTTTGAAGTTGACGAGCTGCTGCTCGATTGGGACCAGGCTGATGTATGCGCGCTTGTGGGCGTGACGGAGCTGGGGCGCACGGTCGATGTTCGGCTGGATGCTGCCGACGGCGGTCGTTTTACCGACGGCGACGTGCTCGCCATCGACCGTTCGGGCATGGTGCCCGTGGCGGTTGTCGTGCGCCTGCGCAGTGCCGAGGTTTATTTGGTCGAAGTTGACCGCATGGACCCGATTGCGCTCGCGCATGCGTGCTGGGAGATCGGCAATATGCACGCGCCGCTTTTCCGAGGCGATTCGGACGAGTATACCGTGCGCATGTATACGCCGGTGCAGCCTGTTTTGGGCCGCATGCTCCGGGGCGTCGAGGGCGTTCGGCTCTCGGTGGTTACCCGTGAACTCGATGCGGACCGGCGCTTTGCGTCGAGTGCGGCGGATGCCGTCGTGAGCATGGCTCCCGACTTTACCATCGTAAAAAAGACGCGCGGCTAAGCGCGTGTATACGCAAGGCGGGCTTTGAGGGGCGACCAATCAAGGTCCGTCTTGCTGTTGATAGGAGGCTTTGGGGAAGCATATGGGTCTTGAGGGAATCAAGCTGATTGCATGCGATTTGGACGGCACGTTGCTGCATCCGGGGGAGCACGAGCCGCGTTCCGAGGCCTTTGAGCTCATCGATGAACTGCATCGTCGCGGCATCGTGTTTATGCCGGCGAGCGGTCGTCAATATGCGAGCTTGCGCTACCTGTTTGCCCCGGTGGCCGATGAGCTCGCCTATGTATGCGAAAACGGAGCCCTAGTGATGAGCGAGGGGCGTGCCGTTGTCAAGCGTTCCATGGAGCGTAGCCTTGCTATGGATATCGCGAATGCCGTGGTTGCGTATCCCCATGCCGACGTGACCCTTTCGTGTGAGGGACACCTCTACACCATGAGCGGCAACGATGCGTTCGTCGACCATTTGCGCTATGAGGTCCACTGCGATGTGGCGGTGGTCGACCGTCCTGAGGACATCGACGAGGACGTCATTAAGATTGCCTTCCAGACGCCCGAGGTGGATCAGCCGGCGGCCCTGGAGTATTTTGAGCGCCTCTTTAGCGACCGTGTCGACGTGATGACGTCGGGAACCGAGTGGACGGACTTTATCGGCTTTGGTTCGGGCAAGGGTTCCGCGCTTGCCGATTACGGTCGTGCCCTGGGAATTTCGCCCGACGAGATGATGGCGTTTGGCGATAACGAAAACGACCGCGACATGCTCAACGTCGTGGGCCATCCTTATCTAATGGAGAGCTGCAATCCCTCTATGCGTGGCATCAACGACCGCGTCCGCTACGTGCGCACGGTCGAAGAAGAACTGCGCCGCCTGCTCGCCGAGTAGATATATGTGGCATGCCTAGGAATCTCTTTTTGCTGCAGAGTGCAGAAAGGTGGATTTTAAGGCATGTCCCGAACATCTACCGGCAGTCGGGGCAGAGACCCTCGAAGATGGTGTAGTGCGACGTGACGTGCCAGCCGATTTGCTCGGATGCCTTGGCGTCGAGTTGGGCATCGAAGGGGAGCGGTACGTCGATGACGCGGCTGCACGAGGTGCAGATGATATGCGCATGCGGCTCGATCGTGCGATCGAAGCGGCTGCCGCCCGGCGTCTTGATGGAGAGAATCTCGCCGGCGTCGGCCAAGAGATTGAGGTTGCGGTAGACCGTGCCGCGGCTGATTTTGTCATCCTGCGCGCGCACGACGTTGTAGATTTCGTCGGCGGTGGGATGGTTATAGCTTTGGCGCACGGCGTCAAGAACCAGCTTTCGCTGCCTGGTATTCCTTCTTTGCACCGACATGCGCCTCGCCTCTTTTCTATCAACGGTCGTAGGTAAATGATACCGTATTTAGCACACAATACTAATAACGAGGCGTGAAACCGTCTTCATTGGCAAGTGGGGCTCGGGCCTGGGCGTCTACGAGGCGAAAACGCGTTCCCATACGCTCGTAGGAGGCATGAAGCGCCTCGAGATGAGATAGGATATTTGCCGGAGCCCCCTGTATCTCCATCTCGACTGAGCCGTCTTCCATGTTACGCACCCAGCCGGTGAGCGCGCGTGCCTGCGCGAGGTTGGTGTTGGTAAAGCGAAAGCCAACGCCCTGGGCTTGCCCCGCCCAGCGCAGGAAATAGCGCAGGGGAGTGTCTTGAGTGGCCTCGTCGCTTGCGAGCACAGTAAGCCTGCGGCGCAGCTCGAGCTCGACGTTTGATGGTTTTTGAGGCTCTCGACTGCCGCCGGTGACGCTGGAGAAGAACGTATCGAAGAGACCCATAGCTATGCCTGCTTGCCTGCGTCGGCTGGGAAGGTTATGCCGGCCTGCTGGCGCACGGCATCCATGATGCGCAGTGAGACGAGTGTGACATCGCGGTAGTGGCCAAGCTCGTGGCGTCCCGCCGGGGTCTCCCAAATCTCTTCCTTAACGTTATCGATGCCGCCGATGGCGGTGATAAAGTCTGTGAGTTCGTATTCCATAGTGTTGCTCGATTTGGGCAGGTCGAGCACGCGGCCGTTGTCTCCCTGTTCGCGCGGTGCCTCGGTCGCCGAGCCGCGTACGACGTCGCCGCGATAGTCGATGCGGACGTTGCGGGGCGTGGACAGATGGTCGATCTGGATAGTGCCACGCTCGCCTTCGATCTGCGAGGGCAACAGGTCGTTCGTAATTTTGGAGTGCGCGAGCTCGACGGAGATACGGCCACCGCCGTAGCTGGCGAGGATGGAACCGCAGCCATCGATGGGGCCGTGCGTGAGCTGTCGCGTGGTGGGATCGAGCAGAGTGGTCATGCTCGTAAGGCCGGAGGGCATGCCAAAGATCTCGACCATGGGCTCGACGGTATAGACGCCAATGTCCATGAGGGAACCCGATGCCATATTGCAGTCGAAGATATTGGTGGCGCGTCCCGCGAGAATCTCGTTGTAGCGCGAGGAATACTTGCCAAAGCGCAATGAGGCGCGGCGGATGGGGGCGATCTCGCCCAGGGCGTCCTCGATGGCGTGGAAGGCGGGATCGTGGAGGGGACGCATGGCCTCGAGGGCCACGACACCTGCTGCCTCGGCAGCGCGGAAGACTTCCAGCGCCTGCGCTTCGGTGGCGCAGAAGGGTTTCTCGACGATGACGTGCTTGCCACCGGCGATGCAGGCAAGGGCCTGCTCGTAGTGGAGCGCATTGGGGCTGCCGATGTAGACGGCGTCGACGTCGTCGGCGGACGCAAGCTCGTCAAGTGCGGTGAAGTTACGCTCGCCGCCGTGTTCGGCGGTAAAGGCGGCGCCGCGCTCGGCATCGCGCGAGAGCGTGCCCACAAACGCGGCTTGGTCGTTGGCGTTGACGACCTGGATAAAGTCGTCGGTAATCATGGATGTGCCGATGGTCGCTATACGCAGCATGTATCCCCCTCGTGCCGTTCGGTTTACAGGATGAGTGTAGCGCGAGGGGGCAGGAAATAGCGTGCGAAAACGCCGTTACAGGTCGCTCTCGTTAAAGCCGGTATCGATATCGAGGTTGCTGCCGTCGGCCGCCGTGGTGGCGAGCTCATCGCAGCGCTCGTTGAGCTCGTGGCCGGCGTGACCCTTAACCCAGATGAACTCAACCTTGTGCTTGCTTTTGGCGGTGAGTAGGCGCTCCCACAGGTCGCGGTTCTTGACGGGCTGCTTGTTGGCGGTTTTCCATCCGCGCTTTTTCCAGCCGTCGATCCAGTGCTTGTTAAAGGCGTTGACGACGTACTGCGAATCGGAATGGACCTCGACCTCGCAGGGGCGGTTAAGTGCCTCGAGCGCCACGATGACCGCCATGAGCTCCATGCGGTTGTTGGTGGTCTTGGCGTAGCCGCGCGAAAGCTCGGAGGTGAAGGTCTTGCCGGCGGGGTTGGTGTATTTGAGCACGGCGCCGTAGCCGCCGCGTCCCGGATTTGATCGGGCCGAGCCGTCGGTATAGATGATGACCTTCACGGGCTTCCTTTCGTTGGGTACGTTTCGTGTGAGTGACCATTGTAGCGCCATGCCCGCCGGGGGCTAGCAATCTACGATTTCTACCCCGTCTTCCGACAGTTAGTTGGCATGGATGATGCGGTTGAGCTCGTCGAGGTATTGCTGCAAGAGGGGAGAGGGCTTGCGCTCGTCGTGCATGATATAGCCTACGTGCATCGTTGGGGCGTCTGCTAACGGGATCGATGCCATACCCCATTGCATTTCATTGGAGAGGACACCGGTCGACAGGGTGTAGCCGTTCGACGTGATAAGTAAGTTAGTAAGTGTTCCGCGGTCCGAGATTCGTATGTTGCGGTCGCAAGGGATATAGCTAAAAGGTTCCTCGGCGTAATAGAAGGAGTTTGAGGTTCCCTGCTCAAAGCTGTAGCGCGTATATGGTGTGAGGTCGGCAAGGGACAGCTGCGGGCGGCGGGCAAGCGGGTGGCGCTCGCTAACGAAGACGTGGACCGTCGCGTTGAATAGGGGATGGAAGCTCGCGCGCGCATCGGCAAAAGCCTTCTGCAGAACGCGGGCGTTAAAGTCGTCCAGATAGAGGATGCCGATGTCGCTGCGAAATGCGCGGACGTCATCGATGATCTGCGATGTGGTGGTCTCGCGCATGATGAACTCGAACTTGCTGTCGCGGCAGCGCTCGACTACGTTGACAAAGGCCTCGACCGAAAAGGCGTAGTGCTGGGCGGAAATGGCGAGGCGGGCTTGCGGGGTACCGCCGTCCTCGTAGCGGGCCTCGAGCATGTCGGCCTGCTCTACGACCTGGCGTGCATAACCCAAAAGCTCGGTGCCGTCGTTGGTGAGCGTGACGCCGCGGCTGGAGCGCGTAAAGATCTCCAGATTGAGTTCCTGTTCCAGGCTTTTGACGGCGTTTGAGATGTTGGACTGAGCGGTATAGAGGCGCTGAGCTGCGGCGTTAATTGAGCCGGATTCTGCCACGGCGATAAGAAAGCGAAGCTGCTGGAGGGTCATCGGCGCCCGTCCTTTCGATAGCTATCTAAAAAACCGATAACAGGTTAGCGCTTTTAAGTGATTGACCGAGGGAAACAATGCTCGTACTATTCAAAACACACAAAGGCGGTAGGTAATTAAGCCAACCACGGAACCGGGATGCGAAAGGAGGCCCGCATATGAATTGCTTACCAAGACGAATGCCGGGCTCCTGTTTGCGCCCGTCGGCGTGATCAGGAGACAGCGACTTACTTCTCTCTTTTTATTTACTTTTGTTCGATCAAGGAGATCATCATGAGCCAGTTCATCAACAACCCCGAGCACACCTTTGGTTTCGATACCCTGCAGCTTCACGTTGGCCAGGAGAGCGCCGATTCCGCATCCGACTCCCGCGCCGTGCCTATCTACCAGACCACGAGCTATGTGTTCCGCAATTCCCAGCACGCCGCCGACCGCTTTGGTCTTGCCGACGCCGGCAACATCTACGGCCGTCTGACCAACTCCACCCAGGGCGTCTTCGAGGACCGTATCGCCGCACTCGAGGGTGGCGTGGCAGGTCTTGCCGTCGCCTCCGGTGCCGCTGCCATCACCTATACCCTGCAGGCTCTCGCCCAGGCCGGTGACCACGTGGTCGCCCAGAAGACCATCTACGGCGGTTCCTACAACCTGCTGGAGCATACGCTCTCCCAGTTTGGCGTCGAGACCACGTTTGTCGATGCCCATAACCTGGAAGAGGTTGAGGGTGCCATCAGGGACAACACCACGGTCATCTATCTCGAGACGCTCGGCAACCCCAACTCCGACATCCCCAACATCGACGCCATCTCCGAGATCGCCAAGAAGCACGGTCTGCCGGTTGTCGTCGACAACACCTTCGGCACCCCGTATCTGTTCCGTCCGCTGGAGCATGGTGCCAACATCGTCGTTCACTCCGCAACCAAGTTCATCGGCGGCCACGGCACCTCGCTGGGCGGTGTGATCGTCGACGGCGGTAACTTCGATTGGAAGGCGAGCGGCAAGTATGCGCAGATCGCCGAGCCCAACCCCTCCTACCATGGCGTCTCGTTTGCCGAGGCTGCCGGTCCCGCCGCCTTCGCAACCTATGTCCGCGCTATCTTGCTGCGTGACGAGGGCGCCTGCATCAGCCCGTTCAACGCCTGGATCCTGCTCCAGGGCACCGAGACTCTGTCGCTGCGCGTTGACCGTCATGTCGAGAACACCAAGAAGGTCGTTGAGTTCCTGGCTGGTGACAGCCATGTCGCCAAGGTGAACCACCCGAGCCTGTCTGAGCACCCCGATCACGAGCTCTATCAGAAGTACTTCCCCAACGGCGGTGCCTCGATCTTTACCTTTGAGATTAAGGGTGGCCAGGAGGCCGCCTGGAAGTTCATCGATCATCTGCAGGTGTTCTCGCTGCTCGCCAACGTGGCCGACGTCAAGTCGCTCGTCGTGCACCCGGCTACCACCACGCACTCCCAGCTCTCTGCCGAGGAGCTCGCCGAGCAGAACATCACGCCCTCCACGATCCGTCTTTCCATCGGTACCGAGAACGCCGAGGATATCATTTGGGATCTGAAGCAGGCCTTCGCCGCGCTGGACGAGTAAGGCGACTTGTGCAAGGACCCCTTGCGACTCGATAGGTATAACTGCATAAAATGCCTGCTCAAGGCGCCTGTGCGAACAATGGTTGCACAGGCGCCTTTTTTGCATAGAGCGGGTGCAAAAACAGGGTTTTTGACACGCTTTATGCATTTGAGTTGTGGAAAACTCCTGTTGAGAGGATGTGAGTTTTACGCAATTGACGTGCGCCTTTTGAGTAAAACCGCAGGTCGCGATTTGCTCGGGGTACTATGCAGCGCGATCGAATCACACGCAGCTCAAACGCAGCAAAAACGCACTACGGAGGTTTCCAGCTACATGAGGATCGATTCACGAAAACCGAAAGCCGCCGCCCTTTCCGCCGCTCTGACCGTGGCACTTTTGGCGGGCGCCGGTGCAACTGATGCCCACGCCGCAACACTGTCCGATACGGTTGGATCTACGCCGTCCGAGACGACGCTGGTACAGCCCGTTGACTATCGCGGCGATGGTTATGGTTCCATGCAGGAGTGGAACGCCTCGATGGAGGCCAAGCGCGATTCCCTGGAGATGCGCGCTCAGATCATCATGAACATGTACGGTGACTATGCCACCGATGACGAGCGCGCTGTGCTGCAGGGTTGCATCGACGGCGCGGGTAGCCTGTTGACGATGGGGGAGGTCGACGCCAAGTCGACCGAGCTCGATGAGCTGCGCATTGCGCTTGAGGATGCCAAGCGCAATGCGCTCGAGGCTGCCGCCGAGGCGGAGGCTGCCGAGGTCGCCCAGGCTTCGTACTACAACGCCGGTTACACTCCGTCCTACGCGTCTGCCGCGTCCTACGCGAACGGATCGGGCCTGACGCGCTCTGCGGGTGTCAATAACTACAACGGGCGCCGCGAGACCTATTACAGCAGCAATGTGCTTTATCACTATCGCACGGGCGAATGGACTCAGGATTCTGAGGGCTTCTGGCGCGATTCCGACGGCTATTACGTTGTTGCCGCGGGCGATATGGCCCAGGGCTCGACCTTTACGGGCTCCAAGGGTGATTGCAAGGTCTATGACTCCGGTTGCGCTGCCGGAACCACCGACTACTACACCGGTTGGTAATTTTTCTGCATCACGGATATTTGGCGGACGGGCGTCTTTACCGAGCTTTAGGGCAACGTAAGGACGTCCGTTCTATGTATGCGTTTGAGTTAACAGAGCCCTTACCGTGGCGGTACGCTGGGCGTATGGATGCGGGGCACACTGGTTCTTGAGAAATAAGGTCTTTCTCTTGGAGGAAGTGGTCTTGTGAATGCTCGAGATATTGCCGTTGCCGCCGTCGCGTTGATGCTTGGTTGCCTTGGTCCTACGGCCGCGCTCGCCGCGGGTATGCAGGGGTCTTGTGGGGCTGCCTCTATCGTGGTTGGCGTGTTGATCGCGGCCGCGCTGCTGGGAAGTGCGGGTGTAGCCCTTTGTCGCGACGATGAGGGCCAGGCGTCGGAGTCGCAGCTCTAACCGTTGTGAAGCTGATTTTTGGTCAAAGATGAAAAAGGAAGCCGCCGCGAGGGGAGTGCCCCTTGCGGCGGCTTTACCATTGGATCTGTTGGCTGCAGTATGCCGAGCACTACCAGCTGCCTTCTATTTCGCGAATCCTCTGGTAGAGCCAATCGTTTTGCGGCACTTGGATATCGTGTTTGGCGGCCAGGCGGCAAATGGTGCCCGCGAACTCCTCGACTTCGGTTTTTCGTTGTGCGATGCGGTCCTGCGCCATCGAGGGCATACCGGCGGGGTCGATTCCCTCGATGAGGTGCACCATTTGCGTTAGGTCTGCCTCGGTCAGCTCAACGCCCTCGGCGTTGGCAACCGCAAGCGTCTCGCGCATGGCGGAGACAAAACAGCGGCGCTGCTCGGAGCCCGGCTCCGTGGCGCTTCCGTAGGTCCCGCCGTAGGCCATGCAGGTCTGGTTGATGCCGTCGTTGAGCATGAGTTTGGCCCACATGCGGTGGGCGATGTCGTCCTCGACGGTATGGGCGATGCCGCAGCGCGTATAGAGCTCGTCGATAGCGGCGACAGTCGCGGGGTCGGTGCCCGCTGCCGCGCCAAAGCGAATCTCGCCCGCATTGGTAAAGGTGAGCGCGCCGTTGAGGAACACGGCGTCCATGCCCTGGCAGATACCAAGAACGGTATGCTCCCAGCCAAAGCGTTCGGCAATCTTTTGCTCGCTCGTAATGCCGTTGCACAGCGAGGCGATGAGCGTGTTGGGTCCCACGACACGCTCCATAGTCTTGAGTGCTTGGTCGAGACCGGTGGTCTTGACCGTCAGGATGACCAGATCGGCGGGTGTCGCCTCGCTGGCGCGGACGGACGTGAGATCGCAGGGCTTGCCGTTGACGGTGAGCGCGTCGTTCGCATGGCGCTCAAAGCGAGCGTCGTCCATGACGTATTCGACGGCGTCGTTGCCGAGGGCCTTGGCAATCATGCTGCCGTAGAGCAGGCCGACGCCGCCCTTGCCGATAAAGGCGACCTTGTTGATCTGCATGTGAATCATCTCCTCACAAAAAGGCGCCCGCGTGCGGGGCGCCTGATGGATTGTATGCCGCTGGGGCGTGTAGCGTGCACCGGAGGCTGAATTTAGAAGAACAAACGCATGGGAACTTATGCCGTGGGGCAGATGGCAAAAACGCGGGCGGGGTATCCGACGCCATCGCGGACCTTGGGGAAGGTGCAGAAGATGACGGCACCCGTGGCGGGAAGCTCGTCCAGATGGTCCATGACTTCGATCTGATAGCGGTCGACCGAGAGGATGTATTGCTCGCCGGGGTAGGGGTAGGCGTCCTCGCACGTGGTGATGCCCGGCTCCTTTCATCGGGCTTTTTGCTGATGTTAAAGCGGTGCCGTGACGGCTCGATTTCTGCTGCGTTACGATACGTTCTCAATTGCGATTCCGATGTGTTTCGATGACGTGACGGGTTTGTTTCGCCTTGTCAGGGCTTCGATGGGAGGGGAGGGGCCGTGCAATACCGCGTTGACCCTAAAAGTGGTAACCGAATATCCGCTCTGGGTCTGGGCTGCATGAGGTTTCCCGGTGCGCCGGGACGTCCGGATGCGAAGACAGCCGATGCCATCATTTCCCGTGCGGTGGAGCAGGGGATTAACTACCTGGACACGGCCTATCTCTATCCCGGCAACGAGGCGTGCGTGGGTGCGTCGCTTGAGCGCCTGGGCTTGCGCGACCAGGTTTTGCTCGCAACCAAGCTGCCGCATGCTTCGTGCAAATGCGCGGAGGATTTCGACCGGTTCTTCGACGAGCAACTGCGCCGCCTACGGACTGACCATATCGACTATTACCTCATGCACAACATTACCTCGCCCGCCCAGTGGGAACGTGTGGTGGCGTTGGGCATCGAGGACTGGATCGCGCAGCAAAAGGCTGCAGGGCGTATTCGTCAGATAGGCTTTTCGTACCACGGCAGCGCGGCGGACTTCCTTACGATGCTCGATGCGTATGAGTGGGACTTTTGCCAGATCCAGTACAACTACGCTGGAGAACGATATCAGGCGGGAACGGCGGGGCTCATGGCCGCCGCCGAGCGAGGTCTCGCGGTGTTTGTGATGGAGCCGCTTTTGGGCGGACGCTTGGCAGGCAAATTGCCTCCGCGGGCGCGCGCTGTTCTCGATGGTGCATGCGATCGGCATTTGCATATGCCTGCCGCTTGGGGGCTCTCGTGGGTGTGGAATCATCCCCAGGTGACCATGTTGCTTTCGGGTATGACCGATACCGCGCAGGTGGACGAGAATTCGTCACTGGCAGACCTCGCGTTGCCGAATTCGATGACGGCCAACCAGCTCGACACGATTGCGCGCGTGTTGATGGAGTTTGAGAAATCGAACCGTGTGCCCTGCACGGGATGCGGCTATTGCATGCCGTGCCCTAAAGGCATCAATATCCCTGGATGTTTTGCCGCCTACAACGCAAGCTATGCGCACAGCTGGTTTACGGGGCTGTCTCAATACTTTACGGCGAGCGCGGTGCGCACAAGCGAGCCCAAGTTGGTGAGCAATTGCGTCAAATGCGGCAAATGCGCGCGGCACTGCCCGCAGCACATCGATATTCCCGAGCGTCTCGACGATGTGCGCCGACGTTTCCAGCCTGGTCCCGTGACGGCGGTGCTTAAGGCCTTCGGCAAAACGCGCTCCTCATGACCCTTTTATAACTTGCGGTGGAATAGTTCCTGTTTGCGGCAGAATAGGGGCCAAACAGGAACTATTTCACCGCAACTGAAGGGGGCTGTCGTGGGTCATCGAGATTCATGTGATGATTTGCGTGAGGTTCGTTGGGGCGTTTTGGGCGCCGGGCACATTTCGCATCGATTTGCATCGTCGCTCAAGGAGGTGGACGGGGCACGGCTTGTGGCTGCGGCCGGCCGCACTCCTGCACATGTCGAGGAATTTTGCCGAGCGTTTTCGATCGATGCTGCGCATGGCCATGCCTCGGTCGACAATAACGGCGACGCGGCTTATGGCGCGCTGATTGCCGACCCCGATGTCGACGCAATCTACTTGGCTCTTCCGCATGGCATGCATACGCGTTGGGCCTGTCGCGCGCTGCGCGCCGGAAAGGCCGTGCTGTGCGAAAAGCCGGCCGTTTTGAGTGAGGAAGAGGCTCTCTCGATTGCCTCCATCTCTCGCGAGCGCGGCGTGCTGTTTATGGAGGCGATGAAGAATCGGTTTTGCCCGATGCGCACTCGCGTGAAGGACTTGCTTGCGTCGGGTGAGCTTGGCCGTATTGTCTCGATTGAAAGCGTGCAAAAGCTCGATTACGGCGAGTCTCCTTCGGGCTATCTGCTTGATCCGTTGCAGGGCGGCTGTCTATATGACATGGGCTGCTATGCGGTTGGTTGGTTTGAGGATTTGCTCGCGGGCGCGTGCGAGGTTTCGTCCCGTGAAGTTCGCTGGCGTGACGTATCGGGCGGTCGCGTCGATTGGGCCGACGAGATCCATATGAGCGTCGGCGGTATACCCATTCATATGGTGTGCGACGGCAAAGCAACATATGAAAGCCGCTTAACGATTGCCTGTGAGCGGGGTTCGTTGGAAATCGAGCGTCTCCATCGCCCCGAGCTCGCCCATGTGAAGTACTCCGACGGGCGAACGCTCGAAATAAATGCCCCGTTTGAGGTCGATGATTTCTACGGCGAAATCCAGCATGCGACGCAGCTCATTCAGGCGGGGAAACTCGAAAGCCCCATCATGTCCCTAGCCGCCACGCAGCGCTGCGCGCACATCATCGATGCAATCCGTCTAGCCCTCTAGGACTTGGCGCTGACGCGTAGGGGATCATGACGCCGGCGCCCGTGGTGCCTGGCGGCCCACATCTCTGATGCCCCTTTTATAACTTGCGGTGGAATACGGTCTGTTTGCGCCAAAATAAGGCACCAATAGACCGTATTTCACCGCAACTGATGAGGGGGAGTTGGAGATGCTGACGATCGGGTGCCATCTTTCGACGACGAAGGGCTATCGGGCGATGGGGGAGACGGCGTTGTCCATTGGCGCCAATACCTTTGCGTTCTTTACGCGCAACCCGCGCGGTGGCAAGGCAAAAGACCTTGACATGGATGACGTGGCGGCCCTGCGCGAGCTTATGGAGCAAAACGACTTTGGCCCGCTCGTGGCTCATGCCCCGTATACCTATAACCCCTGCTCCGCTAAGGAGCGGGCGCGCGAGTTTGCCCTGGAGGCCATGGCCGAGGATCTGCAGCGCATGGAAGCGCTGCCCGGCAACTACTACAATTTTCATCCCGGTGCGCATGTGGGACAGGGGGCAGACGTCGGCATTCAGATGATTGTCGACACGCTGTGCCAGGTGATGTTTGAGGGACAGCAGACGACGGTATTGCTTGAGACCATGGCAGGCAAGGGCACCGAGGTGGGCCGTAGCTTTGAAGAACTGGCGTGCATTATCGAGGGCGTTGCCGCCAAGTGCCCAGAGCTGTCCGATAAGCTGGGCGTTTGTTTGGACACCTGCCATGTGAGCGATGCCGGCTACGACATCATCCATGATCTGGACGACGTACTCGACGAGTTCGACCGCGTGGTGGGTATCGATCGCTTGCATGCCGTACACATCAACGATTCGAAGAACCCTTGTGGCGCCCATAAAGATCGTCACGAGTGCATCGGCAAAGGATACCTTGGCAGCGAGGAATTTGGTGGCGGTATGCAGGTTATGCAGAATATTGTATCGAATGGCCGTTTGCGTTCGCTGCCGTTTATTTTGGAGACTCCGAACGAACTTGCAGGTTATGCAGCTGAAATTAGACTATTAAGGTCATTGCAGCAGTAATAACTGTTACAAAGTGGAGTGTTCCATTCACGTTATGGGTTTGTTTCAATCAGTTTTCTCATTGCAGATTCGTAATTCCGGGTGCATAATAGCCAACAGTTTTTGCAGACCTCTGAATCAAACGAGGTCACCGGAAGGAGACTGATTATGAAGCTTAAGAAGCTTGGCGCATTTGCCGCCACAGGCGCCATGGCGCTCGCCCTCGCACTGACGGGCTGCGGCTCGTCCAACGCCACCTCTGGTTCTGATGCCGGTTCCAGCAGCTCTGACGACGCTAAGGTCGAGAAGGTCGACGGCTCCAAGGAGTACGCGCTCGTCAAGGACGGTACACTGACCGTCGGCACCTCTGCCGAGTACGCTCCGTTTGAGTACAAGGATGACAACGGCGATTATCAGGGCTTTGACCTTGAGCTCATCAAGGCTATCGGCGACAAGCTGGGCCTGGATGTCGAGTATGTCAACAATGACTTTGACACGCTGGTTCCGGGCGTCGCTTCGGGCGCCAAGTATGACGTTTCCATCGCGGCTATCACCGACACGCCCGAGCGTGAGAAGGAAGTCACTTTCTCTGATTCCTATTACATGGACGATCAGGCTATCGTGACCAAGGTTGATAACACCGACATCACGGCCGACAACTACAGCGAGAAGCTCAACAACGCTGACGCTACCATCATCGTCCAGTCTGGCTCGACCGCCGAGGCCTTTGCCCAGGAGAACTTCCCCAAGGCCAAGATCGTCCCCTACAAGGACGCTACCGAGTGCTTCAGCGCCCTGCAGTCCGATAAGGGCGACGCCGTAGTCACCAACCGCTCCGTTGCCAGCCAGCTGACCGCCGAGCAGTTCAACACCTGCCAGACCATCAAGCAGATCAGCACCGGCGAGGAGTACGCCATCGCCATCAACCAGGGCAACACCAAGCTCAAGGACGACATCAACCAGGCCATCAAGGACCTGACTGATGACGGTACCGTTGACGCCCTCATGGCTAAGTACAACATCAAGTAAAATAGCTACTTGATTGCGCGCGGGCCCTTTCCGTTTTGGCGGAGAGGGCCTTTGCGCTTCTTGAATGGGCGTCATCCCGCCCCGTTATGTCGGCAACTTAAACGTTAGGAGCCACCTTGTCTCGATTGAACCAAGGAGCTACGGGCCAGAGCTATCCACTGCCCTCGATGCTCCAAAAGCTGGCCTGCGCCCTGGCTGTGGCGCTCGCCTTGGTATGCGCGGGGGCCTGCGTGCCCTCGACTGCCCAGGCGCTTGAGACCGCAAAGATCACCGCCCGACCCAACACCGGTTCGGGTAGCGACGTGGTCGGTGGCACCGAGACGCGCATCACTTGGGAAGTTCAGGCCGATGCCGACGAGGAGCTGAGCGGTCTTTCTTTGACGTTTGTCGACGGCACGACGTTTGGTACCGATGACACGCGATTGACGATGCTCTCGGGCGAGGACCTCATGGATCGTACGCCCATGAAGCCCACGTGCAAGGCTGACGGCCAGACGCTCAAGATTGACTTTGGCGAGACGGCGCCTGCCGGCGGTTTTTTCCGTGTCGAGGTTTACGGTGTGACGTTTCCCGTCGAGGGCGGCGATGAGGCCTTTAGCGGCACCTATACGCTCGCCGACGGTTCGACCAAGAAGATTTCCAAGATTCCTCCCGTCGAGATTAAGGGCGTGACGGCATTCGATAACTTCCTGGCCGACCTTAAGGAACAGCCGTGGGTCGAGGCCTGGAACTCCAATATGTTTCTGCGCCTGTTCTTAAACCCGGTCATTTTGGTCCAAAGCCTGCCGATCGTCTTTAAGGGCTTCCTCATGTCGCTCTCGATCGTGCTCGTGGCGTTTCCGCTGGCAATCCCCTTTGGCTTTGCCTTGTCGCTCATGCGCATCTCCAAGTCGCGCATCCTGCGCTGTCTTGCCGGCATCTATGTGAATATCATTCGCGGTACGCCGGCGTTCCTGCAGATCTATATCGCGTTCTTCGGTCTGCCGTTGGCCGGCGTCAAGGTGGACGACTATGTCTTGGGCGTCATCGTCATGGCCATGAACTCGTCTGCGTACCTGTGCGAGATCTTCCGTGCCGGTATTCAATCGATCCCCAAGGGCCAAAACGAGGCTGCTCGCTCTCTGGGCATGAATGCCTTCCAGACGCTGCTCTACGTTATGATTCCGCAGACGTTCCGCAATGTTTTGCCTACGCTGACCAGCGAGTTTATCTTGCTTTACAAGGATACGTCGCTGCTTGCCGCCGTGGGTGTGGTCGAGATCGTCATGAACGCCCGCACCATCGTGGCCACGACGGGCTCCATCACGCCGTATGTGGTTGCCGCTCTGTTCTATCTGGTCATTACCCTGCCGCTTGCGCGCTTGGTGAGCGGTCTTGAGGCGAGACTTCTGGGGACGGCCGAAACCAAAAAGAAGCGTCCCACCAAGAGCGCCGGACAGGTTGTCGCGACGCCCGCCGATCATATCGCCGGTCTGTAAGGAGGTCCTGTCATGAGTGAAACGAATTCCAACGAGGTCGTTGTCAGCATCAAGAACCTCCAAAAGGCTTTTGGCGATAACGTGGTTCTGCGTGATATCGATCTGGACGTGCACAAGGGTGAGGTCGTTGTGGTCCTGGGCCCCTCGGGCTCGGGCAAGTCGACGATGCTTCGCTGCATCAATCGCCTGGAGCATCCCACGAGCGGCTCGATTGTCGTTGAGGGCGTGGATGTGTGTGCCAAGGGCGTCGACCTCAATAAGGTACGTACGCACTTGGGCATGGTGTTTCAGCAGTTCAACCTGTTCCCGCACCTGTCGGTCAAAAAGAACGTCATGCTTGCGCAGCAAAAGGTGCTCAAGCGCAGTAAGGAAGAGGCCGAGAAGATCGCCATCGAGGAGCTGACCAAGGTCGGCCTGGCCGAGCGCATTGATTTTATGCCGAGTCAGCTTTCGGGCGGCCAGCAGCAGCGCGTCGCCATCGCCCGCGCCCTGTCGATGAACCCGCACGTGATGCTCTTTGACGAGGCCACGTCGGCGCTCGACCCCGAGCTCGTCCGCGATGTATTGGGCGTCATGCGCGACCTAGCACGTGACGGTATGACCATGATCGTGGTAACGCACGAGATGGGCTTTGCCCGCGATGTCGCCGACCGCGTCGTCTTTATGGACGGCGGCGTCATTGTGGAAGAGGGTACGCCGAGCGAGGTCTTCGACCACCCCAAGAGCGAACGCACCAAGGCGTTCTTGGGCAATATCTCGTAGCCGGTTGATGTAACTGCCGTTACAAAAGAGCGGGGCTGGACTTGAATCCAGCCCCGCTCTTTTGTAGGGATGGGGATGCGCTTTGATGCAGGCTCTCTTGGAGGCCCTGGGTTCGTTACGCGAGCTCGGCTCCGAGGGCCTTGCAAGCGGTCTCGCCCTCGTCGTCGGGCGCGTCGTAGCAGATGGTGGAGTCCACGACGTTGACGCCGGCCTCGTCGGCGTCGGCCTTCCAGTTGTCCATCCACTCGCCCTCGGCCCACGAATAGGAGCCAAAGAGGACGACCCTCTTGTCGCCGAGAGTCTCCTTGACCTCGTCCCACATCGGCTGGAACTCATCGTACTCGAGTTCCTCGGAGCCCATGGCGGGGCAGCCGAAGGCGATGGCGTCATAGCCTTCGGCCTTGTCTGCGGAGAAGTCGGCGCAGGAGATGACCTCTGCCTCGGCACCCGCGGACGTGGCGCCTTCGGCGACGAGATTTGCCATGGCCTCGGTATTGCCCGTGCCGCTCCAATAGACGACGGCGATCTTGCTCATGTTGAGTCCTTTCAGTTGTGCGGCAGGTTGCCGCGGCTTCTATGTTCTATCGGGTTGCCTGGGCAAGTTGCGCCAAGCTGCTGCCCTGCTGATAGACAAAGGTGAGGTATTGAGTGCAAGCGCGGTAGGCGTCAAACATCGCAAGCGCTTGCTCGACATTCGTGTAGACCTTCCAAGCTCCAAAGACCTTGTAGTTCTCGCCGCGCTGGACGATAAACTCGCGCACATCGTCGTAGGGATATCCGAGGAAGTAGCCTATTTCGTGCGGAAACTCGCAGGTGCAGTCGTTGCTGCAGCTAGCTTGCTGGGGTAGTGCGCATCGAGTCTGGCTACAGGCGCATTCCGCGACGTTATTGCTCGCGAGCGTGATGCGTGATGCCAAATGCACAAGGCATGTCGAAAGGTCTCTCGTGTCGTAGCCTTCCGAGGCGAGCGCCGTTTGGGCGCGAGGGTCTGCGAAATAGGTGGTGAGGCTTTTGGCTCGGTACATATACACGAGCGCTCCGCAGGGCCGCCAGACCAAAACACTCAGGTGGATACCGAACGGGTCAAGCTCGCGATTGCACTGGGCGATAACGTTGAGCAGGCGTGCTCGGCGCTCTGCGATGGTTTCGGTTGCGACCGAGCCGTCCCCGTGGGCGTAGGTGCCTGGATAGGTAAAGAGCGATGCCGGCTTGATGCCCGCGAGCGTGGGAGAGCAGTTGCGCACGACTGCCGCCTGAAACGTTGGGATGTCTATGGTTCGAGTCACGGCGCTCCTTACGGATCTAACTGTTAGCCTAGGAAAACTTATACACGAAAGTAAGCCTTGGTCAACAAAAAAGTTTGAAGAGGGAAACTAATTGACCGAACGGACATGATTTTGGGTTAAGATGGGGACACCCCATGGGGGTATCTAGATAGTGCTACTTGAAAGGGGAACGCATGAGCGACTTGCTCAACCCTGCGAATCTCATCGTGCTGGCCGTCATTGCCGTCGGCATGTTTTTTGGACTGCGTCGCATTGCCGCTTCGACACACGGGAAGAGTTGCTGCAGCGATGGTGCGAGCGGCAAGAAGGCCAAAAAGGTTGTTGTGGTGGATACCGATGCATCGCACTATCCCTATAGCGATGAGCTGCTCATCGGCGGCATGAGCTGTGACGGCTGCGCTCAGAACGTGGCCAATGCCCTCAATGCGCTGGACGGCGTGTGGGCAACGGTGACGTATGCGGATCACACGGCACGTGTGCGCTCTAAACAGCCGGTTGATCGTGGTGTTCTCGAGACGGCCGTGAAAGACGCGGGCTACTACGTCATGACGCTGTAAGCGCCGCCCTGGATGCGCTTCCTTGGCTAGGCTCGTCCGCGCAGTTCGATGTCTTGGATGTCGTCGAAGTCGATGGCGATGTCTTTGAGCTTGAGGAGCTTGAAGGCGGGGAGCGCCTCGTCGAGGATGCCGGTGCGGGAGCGATGGCCGTACGTATCGTAATAGGTGACACGAACCAAGTCGCCACGTTTGAGACCCTCGAGCTTTTTAGAAAGTACGAGGGCTTTTTCTTCCGTGAGCTCACGTTTTGGCTCGACGGTGATTTCCTGCTTGCGCACGAGTTCGTAGTATCCCGTGAGGGCGGCAAAGGGCATAAACTGTGCGGCGCGGTTGGCGCGCACGGCACCGTTGGCTGTGAGGTTGGGGTCGGCGGCGCGGCGTCTGCCCTCGGGGTCCGCCAGGCGCTCGAAGGCGGTCGGCGGGCGCACGGGCTGTTGTTTGGGTTTAGGCACGGTGTCCTCCAACTTGGTCGTTGCGTTCGCGCGCGGTGGCGCCGGCGGTAAAGCTTAATCCCTTGACGAGCGCGTTCTTGCCGTACTTGCCTTTCACGGCCAGGACGGCGCGCGCCAGGTCGCGCTCGCGCTCATCGGCCTCGATATCGCTGAACAGATCGATGGTGGCAAATTCCTCGGGCATGAGGTTGCCAAATCCCAGGTTGATGCGCTTGACCGGTCGTTTGGGATCGACAGTCTGCGCCCAGAGCTCATCGAAATAGCCCATGATCTTCTTAAACGAATTGGTACGCTCGGGCAGCTTTCGCGAGGCGTTAGAGTGCGCAAAGAGTGCGGCATAGCCACCGCGCGGTTTGCCGCCATGCTCTCCCACAAAGATGCCATCGATTGCCTGCGCTTCGCGCACCAGGCGACGCCGTTCGTCATCGCGCTGGACGGGCTTGGGCGCACGGGGCGCGAGCTCGGGGCCGGCGGTTGCGGTGGGTTCGATACTCGATGTGCTCGAGCGCAGGTGCCCGCATCCGTCCACATACTGCGCTGTACCGCTGGCGTCGAGGCGGCGTATGTCGGCGCGTTCGCTCGCGTAGCCCACAAAGAGCGAGATGCTGTCGCAGACCACGTGCTTATCGACCAAGTCTAAAACGGCGTTGTCGACCATCTCGCGCAAGACGGTATAGGCCTGTTCGTAGGCATAACCCTTCGAGAGCACCTGTCCTGTGGTGGTCGAAGTTGCTTGCGGGCGATAGGCTTGGATATCGGCGATGGTTGTCGGCTCGCGCCCGAAGGCATGGTCGATGAGATATTCGGCATTGACGCCGAGCTCGTCGTAAAGCAGGTTTTCGTCGAGCGCCGCGACGCCCATCAGATCGTAGACGCCGTATTTCTCGAGGCGGGCTGCCACGCCGGGACCGATGCCCCAGATATCGGTGATGGGACGATGGGGCCAGATCTCCTTGCGAAAGGTCTCGTCGTCGAGTATGCCGATGCGGCTGGGTACGTGCTTGGCGGTAATGTCGAGCGCTACCTTGGCCTGGAATAGGTTGGGGCCGATGCCGACCGTCGCCGTGATGCCGGTGCGCGCGAGGACCTCGTCGCGCAGCGTGCAGGCGAACCCTTCCGCATCTGTGTGATAGAGGTCCAGATAGGGCGTCACGTCGATAAAGCACTCATCGATGGAGTAGACGTGCACGTCCTGGGGGCTGACGTATTCCAGATAGATACCGTAGATTTTCGCCGACACCTCCATGTAATGCTGCATGCGTGGTACGGCCGTGATGTAGTCGATGCCATCGGGAATTTCGAACAGACGGCAGCGATTGTGTATCCCGAGGTCCTTCATGGCCTGCGTGATGGCAAGGCAGATGGTCGTGCGTCCGCGCGATTCGTCGGCAACGACCAGGTTGGTGGTGAGCGGATCGAGCCCACGGTCGACGCACTCGACGCTGGCATAAAACGTCTTGAGGTCGATGCAGATATAGGTGTGCTGCTCGTGCGCCATCCGAGCCTCCCATCAAACACATGTTCTTATCGAATACCTGTTCGATAATACCCGCTCATCCGGACATCGTCAAAACCTGTCAAAAAGGGACTGGTTTGTTTTGGTAGGTATGGTCGTGCGGTTGGATCGGGTTTTTAACGCAGCTCTAAAGAGTGCGAAACAGCTCGGAAAACCTCGCTTCGTAGCATGAGCCTAACGATTGATACCGCCTATACGCACGGAAGGGTTGTGGAAAAGATGGTCAATTATGGGTTTGGTATGCCGACGCGCCTTGTTGCGGATGGAGACGTGGCTCGCTGGTGCGGACGATTGGTCGCTCACTACGGTGGCACCAAGGCGCTGGTTGTGCTGGGCGGTGACAAGCATACGCGCGATGAGCTTGTCTCGGCGGCACTTGGCTCGCTTGATCGAGCCCTACTCGAGCGTGTGCTTTTCCGCTGCGGCTCGTTTGAGGGCGACGGGGGAGACGAGCTGATCGACGAAGCCGTGGCCCTGGCGACCGGCGAAGGCGTGGACTTTGTCCTGGCGATTGGCGATGCCGATACTGCTGGCTTTGCGCGCGAGCTCGCGCGTCGCATGGCGGCGCTCGATGCCGGCGAAGACGGCTTTGTGCCTTATGGATGCATTGTCTCGGAGGGCAAGGTGCCTGCTGTCGTGGGCACCGGCGAGGTTCCCGTTTTTGCCATTATCGCGCCCGAACTGCTGGAGGGCATCGGGTCTCCTCTGCGTGAGTTACTCGGTAGCGTCTGCGCCGCGGCCTAATATTTGCCATAAAAGGACGGGTTATTTTTGGTTGGTAAAGCGTTTGACCTGCCAAAATAAGCCTGTCCCTTTTTGATCGGTTGCCGTTTGGGGGCCGATTGGCAACGCTCGCTGATTGTAGTCTTGACCTGCGCTAGAATAGTGGCATCTGAATGTCCGGGCGCATGGAGGCGTGCGCCCGTATGCTGAGGAGGACTCTATGGCAACTGTTGCCGCACCTATCGATGCTACGTCGACTGCCGCTTGGAAGGCACTCGAGGCTCATCAGGAGAAGCTCGAGGCCGAGGGTATCGACCTCAAGGCCTGGTTCGCTGCCGATGCCGAGCGCGTGAACAAGCTGAGCTTTGACGCCGGTGACCTGCACTTCGATCTGTCGAAGAACCTGGTGACCGATGAGACCGTCAAGCTGCTGTGCGATCTTGCCCGCGAGGTGAAGCTCGAGGAGCGCCGCGACGCCATGTTCTCCGGCGAGCACATTAACACCACCGAGGACCGCGCCGTCCTGCACACCGCGCTTCGCCGCCCCGCAACCGAGAGGGGCCAGCTCATCGTCGACGGCCAGGATGTCGTCGCCGACGTGCACGAGGTCCTCGATCGCATGTATGCCTTCGCCGAGCGCGTGCGCTCCGGTGAGTGGAAGGGCGTTACCGGCAAGAAGATCGAGCACCTGGTGTCCATCGGCATCGGCGGCTCCGATCTGGGCCCGGTCATGGCTTACGAGGCCCTGCGTCCCTATGCCGACGCCGGTATCGACTGCCGCTATATCTCCAACATCGACCCCAACGACCAGGCCGAGAAGCTTAAGGGCCTGGATCCCGAGACCACGCTCGTGATCATCGTCTCCAAGACCTTCACCACGCTCGAGACCCTTACCAACGCCCGCGAGGTCAAGACCTGGATGCTCGAGCAGCTCAAGGCTCAGGGCGCCATCGACGGCTCCGATGAGCAGAACGCCGAGGCCGTGGCAAAGCACTTCGTCGCCGTTTCCACCGCACTCGAGAAGGTTGAGGCCTTCGGCATCGACCCTGCCAACGCCTTCGGTTTCTGGAACTGGGTTGGCGGCCGCTATTCTGTTGACTCCGCCGTGGGCCTGTCGCTGATCGTCGTGCTCGGCCCCGAGCGCTTCCAGCAGTTCCTCGAGGGCTTCCACGCCATCGACGAGTACTTCTGCAACACCCCGCTCGAGAACAACGCCGTCGCGCTGATGGGCTTGCTCAATGTCTGGTACGTCAACTTCTTCGGTTCCAAGAGCCACGCCGTGCTGCCGTACTGCCAGTACCTGCACCGCTTCCCGGCCTACCTGCAGCAGCTCACCATGGAGTCCAACGGCAAGCATGTCCGCTGGGACGGCAGCGCCGTGACCTCCGACACCGGTGAGATCTTCTGGGGCGAGCCCGGCACCAACGGCCAGCATGCCTTCTATCAGCTGCTGCACCAGGGCACTGTGGTGGTTCCGGCCGACTTCATCGCCTTCGCCAATACCGCCAACCCTGCGACCGACAGCGGCCAGGATGTCCACGAGCTGTTCCTGGGCAACTTCCTGGCCCAGACCAAGGCGCTCGCCTTTGGTAAGACGGCCGATGAGGTTCGTGCCGAGGGCACGCCCGAGCAGATCGTCCCGGCCCGCTGCTTTGAGGGCAACCGTCCGACGACCTCGATCTTTGGCGACACGCTGACCCCGTTTGCGCTCGGCGAGCTCATCGCCCTGTACGAGCACATCACGTTTGTCGAGGGCACGGTCTGGGGCATCGACTCCTACGACCAGTGGGGCGTCGAGCTGGGCAAGCAGCTTGCCAAGCAGATCACCCCGGCCTTCCACGACGACGCCGCCAAGGCCGAGCAGGACGCTTCGACCCAGGCGCTCATCGAGTTCTATCGCGCGCATCGTAAGTAGTCGCTGCTGTTAACGCATCGTGCCTTATAGCCAGGGGCCCGTATCCCATCGGATGCGGGCCCCTTTGCTTTGCCGTGGCCCCGGGGCGCACGGCCTTTAAGGATCTTCGCCGGAGCGTCGCGTGCTGCGAGGGCCCTGCGTCTAGAGCTCGGCCTCCGCATGGCCTCGCTGCGCCTCGGGCAGCTCCCCGTAGAGCGGATGGTCTTCGAGCCTAAAGCGCTCGACCTGTTCGGGAGTGCGACCGCGTACAAAGAGCCACGAGCGATCAATCGGCGTCGCCATGAGCGTGCTGGGCAGCGCGTCGGCGCGGTCGGAAAACACCCGGGCACTCTCGGGATCCTGGAACGCCAGCACCAGATGCGTGTCGCAGTTGCCCATGATGGAGCGTGCGCGTGCCTCGCCATAGAGCGCATCGAGCTGGTTGGTCGACTGCAGCAGCAGCGTTGCCCAGATGTTGCGGCTTCGGATAATCGAGAGCACGTTGTCGATCTGGGGGATCTGCAGATTTGCGAAGTCATCGAGCATAAAGCGCACGGGCACGGGCAGGCTGCCGTCGGGCTGCCTATCGGCCTCACGAATGAGGCCCATAAACGCCTGCGAAATAAAGAGGCCGGTCAGCGGATCGAGATTGCGGTCAATATCGCTCACGGTTACAAACAGGGCGCAGGGGGTGTGTCCCATGGAAGCGAAGTCCACCTGATGGCACTCACGATAGAGCTGTGCCGCACCGTCGAATCCCAGACACATGACCTTTTCGGCAAGGATGCCGACGATGCTCGCGTGCATGCGCTCGGCATTTTGCGTAATGGCGTAGCGCCGCCATAGCGAGAGGGCATAGCTTTGGGGGTCGATCGTGATCAGGTCGTCAAACAATCGACCCGTGGCACCGTCCTGCAGGTGCTCGATCAGCTTGATGACCGAGCTGATCGTCTGCTCGTCGGCGGGTAGCTGTTCGGTGACGTAGGCGATAAGACACGACAGCAGGTTTGCCGCCGCATGATCCCAAAAAGGCTGGTTGTTGTCCTCGATGGGGCAGATGGCCTTTGCCACCGAGAGGATGTCCTGCTGGTTGGGCCTGCCGTCCGCCTTGCGGCGAATGTGCCTCAGGGGGTTGTAGCCGCAGCGCTCGATGCCGGGCGCAAGGGCCGGGACGGTGTTGAGGTCGGCGAAGTTGAGACATTGCACGCGGTAGCCGTGGGCTGCCAGCACGGGTCCCACTTCGCGACAGAGCGTACCTTTGGTGTCGAGCACGATGTAGCTTGCGTTCATTTGCAGCAGGTTGGGCTTGAGGACGTTTCGGGTCTTGCCGGCTCCCGAGGGGCCGATCACAAGTGCGTTGTTGTTGAGTCCCGTTTGGCGGGTGTCGCAGGAAAGCGTTCGATCCTTGGCGAGGATGGTGGACGATGCGGACTCAGATGCGGCGAGGCGGCTGGTGAGGTTAGACATGGGCGACCTCCTTGGTGGTCGAGAGGATTTCGTGGGCAAAGCCGAGCTCGACGGCGCGCTCGGCCGAAAGGTAGGTGTCTTTTGCAGTGAGGGACTGGATGCGCTTGGGCGTGAGGCCGCTGCGGTCCGAGAGGATTTGCGTGAGGGTCTTGCGGGTCTGCATGAGACGCCGGCTGGTTTCCTGCAGCGCAAGTGCCGAGCCACCTGCCCCCTGGGGGATCAGCGGGTCGTGAATCATGAGCTCTGCATGGGGCGCCATACGGCGATCGTCGCCGCCCATAAAGATCACGGCGCCCATGGACGCGGCGAATTCCAGGCAGACGGTGCGGATGGGGCACGATGCGAGGCGCATGGCGTCATAGATCGCAAGACCCGATCGCACGCTTCCGCCGGCGCTGGCGACAAATATGGTGATGGGGCGGCTGGGGTCGGTGGCATCGAGCAGGCGGATCTGCTGGCATAGGTCGTGGGCCATCGGGGTTTCGATGTTTCCCATGACGGAGAGCTCGCGACGGGCGAGCATCTCATCGTAAATGCTGGTGAGCGTGATACCTCGGGCGGATTCACGCATGGTGAGGGGGCTGATGATGGGGGAATGATTGGTGTCCATGAGGACTCCTTTCTGTTGGTGGTGTTGTGGAATAGAGTCGCTGCCCGCGGAGGGGCTGGCGGGCTACAGGGTTCGTCCGAGCCTGAGATCGAGCTCGGTTGTGGGGCAGGCTGCCTGTCCGTGCGGCTCGCAAGCGCCAAGGGCTCCAAAGCGATGGAGCGTTGCGACGGGCGTGGTGTAGGCGAGCCGCAGCTGATGCTCGATAGGGGCACATCCGTCATTTTTGTAATGAGCCGCGTAGTACTGCGCGATGCTGGCGTTCATCTCGCTGCCATTGCGATGGCGCTCAAACTGGCGTCTGCAGGTCTCGATGATCTTTGCTACCGACTTGGGTGCCGTCGCGGGAACAAGGGCGAGATAGCCCTCAAATAGCTCGTTGATGTTCAGGAGGCACAGCAGGTCGATCAGCGTCCTTATGGCTGCTCCCTCGGCGGAAAAGTGCGCGGTCATGCGGTTATATCGGTTGCGGTCGACGATGGCCGCATGGGGTCTTGGAGTTTTCTGCCCCGTGGTCCCGGGCTTTTGCAGCACCTGTGTATTGAGCTCGACGTTGCAGCGCTTGAGGCCGTCCAACGGAAGGAGCAGTGCGGTGCGCAGGGTGTTCCGCTTGCTTTCGAGTTCATGACGCTCGTCGGGTTCCCATTCGAGCTTGAGTTTCGTGTCGAGCGCCGTAAGCATATGGGCTAGGCAGCCTACGGTAAGAACGTACGAATCGTTGTCGCGTTTTGGGGCATAGGGGTCTGTCAGCTTGCGAATGTCGGGGTCGCCCATGATCTTTGTGCAGCGCTTCAGCAGTTGAGGGTGGTCGGCCAAGATCGTCGCGAGCGGTAGCGACGCGTAGTTCTTGATGGTCGCGGCGGCAAAGGCGGCGTCATATTCGTTTGCATATGCTCGCTCAATGCGGGCATCCAGAATGCTTTTCTTATCGCCGTCTTCAGCGCGGTGGTTTGTCATAGCTTCTCCAATCGGTTGATGTTCGTGCTGTTTGTTGATGTGTTGGTTGTCGTGAGTGATGTGCTTGCCGTGGGTGATGTGCTGACGTTGGGGTGCTATGCGGTTTTCAATGAGCCCGTGAGACAGTTGCTGCAGGGGCGGGATGGAACGGCCCATGCAAGGCGGAAGGCATCGTGCTCAAAATCGAGACAGCAATGCCCTGGGTGCCTCACGTGTGGCAGTTACCTCATTAAGTTGTCATTGCGTTTGGGGTTGTACTTTGCCGATCTTCCTTCTCTTACACGCTAAAACTCAAACTTCATATGCTCGATCTACTTAAAACCGCAACGGCGGTCTTTTATCAACTTATATGTCGGAACGCGTCTTTGCAAGTACTTTTTTGCCTTTGTTTCAAATGGGGTGGTTTTGCAACCGTCACGCGCCACGCTATGCAAACGTGTCCCGGCTCGGATAAGATGGTGCGACCGAGTTCTACCGCGCTCACCGCAAGTAGTCTTTGTTGCTGAGATAGGTCATGGCCGAAAGGGGCCCGTATCCCAACAGATACGGGCCCCTTGCTATTTAAATGGGCATGAGGGTGTATTGAGGGGGGGGGGATGTCTTGCTGTCGGCATCCGCGTGTGGTGCCATTCGCTGCCGTAAATTATACGTTTACGGCTAATTTCATACCACTTGTCGGAATGCGGACGCTGTCCTTGCATGCCGGGCGTACATTGAACGTGGTTTTTCGCGTGAAACCACGAATCGGTTGTCGGCCCTGAACAAGGAGGCCCAGCATGACGCTTGCCAAACCCATCAATAAATACATCGACTATATCGATGCCCCCGAGGACACGTTTGAGCAGTATGTCGAGAAGGCGTTAAAGTACAACTTTCGCTGCGTATTTGCGAACCTGCAGGAGTACGAGACGGGCCGCGCCATGCTCGAGGGCTCTGACATCATCCTTGCCGGCGCTATCGACTTTCCCCAGGGCGCTATGACGCTTGAGGAAAAGCTTGCGAAGTTTGAGGAATACGCTGCGTGTGGCTTTACCGAGATTGACTACGTTTTGAATCAGGGGTCGATCGAGAACCGCGATTTTGATGCCATCGAGCGCGAGATGACTACCATTGCTGATTTTTGTCGCGCGCATGGCATCACTGACAAGGTAATCGTCGAGATGTGCAAGCTGGACGGCGACGACGCCGCCAAGCGCCGTGTATGCGAGATCGCGCTGGAGGCCAAGCCGGGATTCCTTAAGACGTCGACCGGCAGAAGCTTTGGCGGTGCTAAGCTCGAGGACGTGCGGCTGATGCACGAGGTGCTCGGCGATGCCGTGGCAATCAAGGCGGCGGGCGGTATCCATAATTACGAAGAGGCTTGCGCATTCATCGAGGCCGGCGCCAGCGCGTTAGGTGCATCGGCGGGCATCGCGATCGTCGAGGGCGCACCGACGGATGAGCGTCGCTAGCAGACGTATTTGACCTGAGCGATAAAGCTTCACGACCACACGCCGTTCATGTTCGGGACAATATGACATTTTTCCCGTTGCAAACGGAGTCGCGGTGGCTGTTCTGTATGATGACTCAGACAAGGTTATTCAATGACAGGGAGGCATATATGGCAATCAAAGCCATCGCGATGGATATTGACGGTACGCTCACCAACGACCAGAAAGTGATTAGCCCGCGCACGCGCGAAAAGCTGCTCGCGGCGCAGGAGTCGGGCATTAAGCTCATTTTGGCTTCGGGCCGTCCCGCATGGGGACTACATGCTCTGGCGCAGGAGCTCGACCTTCAAAACCATGACGGTCTGCTGGTTGCCTTTAATGGCGCGCATGTGGTCGACGCTCAGACCGATGAGGTCCTTTTTGACCAGGCCATGCCGGCTGACGAGCTGCACCGTCTGATTGATCACCTGCAAAACTATGATGTGATCCCCATGATCTCGCTCGGTCGCGATCTGCACGTCGAGGATTCGTACCATTGCATGATTACGCTGCCTGACGGCTCGCAGAAGAATATCGTCAAGTATGAGCGCGATGCGTGCGATCTTAAGATCCGCGAGGTGGAGAGCCTGCACGAGGTCGTGGACACTTATCCCGTGGACAAGCTGCTGACGGCGGGCGATCCGGCCTACCTGCAGGCGCATTACGAGGAGATGTATGCGCCCTTTAAGCAGACGCTTTCGGGCATGTTTACGGCCGACTGGTACTTTGAGTACACGGCGCCCGGTATCGACAAGGCCCGCGCGCTCGAGGGTGCCCTGCCCAAGCTCGGCATCGATGCCAGCGAGGTCGTATCGTTTGGCGACGGCCAGAACGACAAGTCCATGATTGAGTGGGCCGGCACCGGTGTTGCCATGGGCAACGCCGTCGATGAGGTCAAGGCTGTGGCCCAGATGGTGACCGCCAATAACAATGAAGATGGTATTGCGGTGGCGCTGGATAAGCTGCTGGGTTAGAATCGCCGATTAATGCATGGTTCGGGCGCCTGCTCGCGGGCGTCCTTTTGTTGGGGAGGGTGCCGTGTCCGCATTTCCGTTCGATGCCGTTATCTTTGACATGGACGGCGTGATTGTCGATACCGAGTATTACTACCTGGGCGAGACCGCGGCTTTTGCCAAGGAGCTTGGGTTGAACCTGACTCAAGAGGAATTGAACGGGCAGGTCGGTACTTCGCACCAGTTCTTCCTGCATATGCTGGTCGATTGGTTTGAGCGCGCCGGTAGGGGGCATTTTACTGGCGATGAAGCGTTGGCCCGTTGGGATGAGTGGGCGCATAAGCGTCCGCGCGACTATCAGGCTTTGATTAACCCAGGCGCCGTGGATACGATTCGAGAGCTGCCGCGCCGTGGCGTTCGCGTGGCGCTTGCCAGCTCGTCTCCCATGGATAGCATCGAGGAAGTGCTCAATGCGTGCGGGCTGTCGGATGCCTTTGAGTATGTGGTGAGCGGCGAGCAGTTTAAGGAGAGCAAGCCCGAGCCCGACATCTACCTGCATGCGCTGGACCTGCTGGGGCTGCCCGCGAATCGCTGCTGCTGCGTTGAGGATTCGGTGCCTGGCATCACTGCCGGCAAGCGAGCCGGCCTGACGGTCATTGCCAAGCGCGAGGAGCGCTTTGGCTTTAGCCAGGATGCCGCGGACAAGATCATCGACCAGCTGCCGGAGCTGCTCACGCTTTCTTAGGAGCGCGGTAGTTGCGCGTTTTTCGGGTCTGATGAGTAAATAGCCAACATTTTGGTGCGACACCTAGCATACTTTAAGCTAATGCGGGCTTAAGGGCTTGTTGAATGCTCTTAAGCCCGTTTTAGAATTAATTGTGCTGGGAGAGGGTATATGCCACCGACTGAAGGGCCAACTGACGGTAAAGCAGCGATACCGCTGTACCAACAGGTCATTGATATCATTAAAAACGAAATCAACTCCGGCGCCTACAAGGCAGGCGCGCGGATACCCAACGAATTCGAATTGGCTGAGAGCTATAAAGTTGGCCGCGTTACCGTGCGACGTGCTATTGAGGAGCTCGTCCAGCAGGGCTATCTAACGAAGCGACAGGGGAAAGGCACGTTTGTCAATGCCCCCAAGCTCAAGCGCAAGATTCGCCAGAAGGATGACGTTCAGAGTTTTTCGGACGCATGCCGCGTTAACGGAATGGAACCGGGGGCGTGTGTCATTTCGAGAAAGATACTGCCGGCGGATTCCACCGAAGCACATTTCTTTGGTGTTCCCGTTGGAACTGACTTGATTTGCGTTGAGCGCGTGCGTACTGCCGATGGCGTCCCCGTCATGCTTGAGAACAACATATACGTTTACGAGGACAACGCCTATCTATCAACGGCGCCTCTATCTAACCAATCCATTTTTGAGTTCGTGCGCAACCAGACTGGCCGCATGCCCGCGTTTACCGACCCGTGCACGCTCGAGATCGCGTGCGCATCGCCCGAGGTCGCTCGGTTGCTGGCGGTTCCCGTTGGCGAACCCTTGTTTTATATGGAAGCCTTCTTTTTCGATGAGCAACGGCGGCCGTTTATCATCGGTCGTCAGCGGATCGTTGGGTCTCGCTACGTTTTTGACATCTAGGACATTGCGAATGGAAACGCCCGGTGGATCATCTCACCGGGCGCTTCCATACCGTTCACGGCGCGAACGCGACCGTTCAACCGCGTTGCGGCAATCAGTTTGAAATTATCTTGATGACGGGAAAAGCTGCTGGTAATCTATAGAACGTCATAGAACGTTTGCCTTATGCAAGCGTTGAAGCGAGATGCGATGCAGTCTCGAGTTCTTTGGAGGTATCTATGTCAGATACGAAGGCGAAGAAGACAAACAGACGTTTTAAGTTCAAATTACCGCATGTCTATACGATCATGTTCTTGCTGATCGTTGTCTTTGCGGTCCTGACTTGGATCGTTCCCTCGGGTCAGTATCAGCGCAAGACGATTTCGACAGCGGCGGGCGAGCGCGAAGTCGCCGTTGCTGGAACCTATGAACAGGTCGATAAGAACTACACCGATTCCGAGACCGGCGAGACCATCAATCTGGGTCAGGATATCTTCGCGGTCCTGCAAGCGCCCACTAAGGGCATCCAGGAGGCTGCCGACGTCGTTGCGTTCGTCTTATTGATTGGCGGATCGTTCGCAATCATCACCAAGACCAACGCTTTGAATGCCGGCATGAGCCGTGTGATTAAAAAGCTCAAGAACAAGGACATCCTCATCATTCCCATTACGATGACGTTGCTGTCCATTTGCGGCACTACGTTTGGCATGTCTGAGGAAGCCCTGCCGTTCTATGCCATCTTCATTCCCATCATGATGGGTATCGGTTATGACTCGATGACGGCATTCATCATCTGCTTCCTTGGTCCTAACCTGGGATATTGTGCTTCGACCATCGACCCGTTTAATGTTTTGATCGCCCAGGGCATCATTGGCATCGAGGGCAATCCTCAGCTGTGGCTGCGCGCCGTTTCTTGGGTCATCTTTACTGCCGTCGGTATCGCATGGGCCATGCGCTACGCTATGCGCGTCAAGAAAAACCCCGAGTCGTCCATTACGTACGAGGACGACAAGCTCAAGCGTGTTGAGTTTTCCGTGACTGATGCCTCCATCGAGGAAGAGTTCACTACCCGTCAGAAGCTCGTACTTATCGATTTTGCCTGCGGTATGGGCATTATCGTCTGGGGTCTTGTTACCCAGGGCTGGTACATGAATGAGATTTCCGCCGTGTTCCTTGGCATGGGCTTGCTTGCCGGTATCCTGGGCGGTCTTGACCAGCAGACGATCGCTGAGGAGTTCGTTAAGGGTCTCGCCGATTTTGCGTACGCTGCTATCGTTATCGGTATCGCTCGCGGTATTCTGGTCATCGCCGAGGGCGGCATGATCATCGACACCATCCTCCAGGCGCTCGCTACTGCGCTCGCCGGTGCACCCGCTGCCGTCTACACCACGTTTATGTATATCGTCCTTGGCCTGCTCTCTTTGCTGGTTCCCTCGAGTTCTGGACTTGCGGCGCTCACCATGCCCGTCATGGGTCCGCTGACCGAGCTTATGGGCCTCAATCCCGAAGCTGCCGTTACCGCGCTCCAGTTTGCTAATCAGACCATCAACACCATCAGTCCCGTGGCGGGCATGACGGTCGCCGGCCTTGCCGTGGCTAAGATTTCGTTTGGCCAATGGTGGAAGACCATTTGGAAGTTCTTCATTTTCATGGTCGTCTTTGGCCTGATCGTAACGGCAATCTCTGGCATGCTTCCGGTGTAGGTGGTTGTGATGTCTGATCGTTTAACGGTCCTGACGTCTAAGAGCGTCTTTACCGGTACGGGGGACCTGCCGTTCGAAGGTTTCGTAGCGGTCCGTGGCAATCGAATTGAGGCGGTTGGCACCAAGTGTGAGGTAGCTTCGTATTTGACCCAAGCGGACGAGGTAGTTGATCTGGGCGACCGTACCGTCATGCCTGGCCTGATCGATGTGCATACCTTCTATACAGGCTGGGCGCTGCGGACGTTGGGGTCTGATCTGTCCGGCATCGCTGATGCCAAAGAGGCCGTGTCGCTCTTGCGTGCATGGAAAGAAGATCATCCGGATTGCGCGGCGGCTTTTGGCCACAGCCTACCCGAAACGTTGGCATCGGATGCCGAGAACGCAAATACGGCAGCTGTGTTTGACGATTGTTTTGGCGATATCCCTGTCGTCTGCTTTACACCGGGTGCGGAGACCTGCGTTCTCAATGCTGCCGCCAGTGCACGATACGGCTTTACACCCCAGGCGTGCTATGCCGAGAAGATCTGGCGCATGATGAGCGATTTCCTCGCGCTGCCCGAGGTACGTGCGGGGTATTCGGACTACATGAGCATGCTTAACGAGCGCGGCGTTACCGCCATCAAGGAGATGGCGTTTGATGACTACTACGGTTTTGCCGACGAAATGGCTCGCCGTGAGGAATCTGGTGAGCTGACGGTTCGCGTCTCTATGATGTCGCAGCCGGTGGGTGCCGGTGCAAATCTGGCATATGCCCGCGAGGCACGAGAGCGCTTCCGGGGACCGTTCGTTCGTTTTTCTGGCTTCAACCGTATGACCGATCGCGGCGTATGGGCGGGGCTTGCCGAGATGATTGACCCCTATGAGGACACGGCCGATGCGGGCGCTGCCGGCAAGACGGTTGTCGAGGAGCCCGAGTGGGATCTGATTGAGAACGAGCTGCGCGCAATTGATGCTGACGGCTTCCGATATTCCTTGCATTGCCAGGGCGATGGCGCCGTTCGTCGCACCGTGGCGCTCTATGCCTCGCTGCCTCGAGACGAGCATGGACGGTTGCTTCGCCGCCATGCGATTACCGATCTCGAGAACTCTGATCCGACCGATCTTGTCAAGTTTGGCAAGTTAGGTGGAATTTGCGAGGTCTATCCGCAGATTCTGACGCTGGACCGGCGCGAGGATTGCCTGTCGATGATGCGTCGACAAATTGGCAAGACGCGACTTTTGCACAGCTGGAATCGCCGCGGCATGGAAGATTCCGGATGCACGGTGTGCTGTGGTACGGATTTGCCGCTGCTGATTCCGAGCCTGGGCGAGTCAATCTACAGTGCGTGCGGCGGATACTTCGACGATGGACTGCCCGTGAATGAGGCCAACGCGCTGACGCTTGTCGAGCTCTTGCGTGCTTGGACTGCCGGGGGCGCGTACGATCTGATGCGCGAAGACGAGCTGGGTACGCTCGAGGTCGGCAAGCTTGCTGATATCTGCGTGCTCGATCGGGATGTGTTCGACCTCGATTATCGCGACGCACGCGATCTTTCGGTTGATATGACGATGTCGGACGGACAAATCGTGTTCGATCGAAATAAGGAGGCATAAGATGTCTGAATCCAAGCCGACGCTGCGCCGCGAACAGATTGCGGGCATGAATATCCACTACATCATGTGGTCGCTCGATTACTTCCTTGATGTGCAGCAGCGTTTGGGCTTTGAGTCCATTGAGCTGTGGTGTGCGGAGCCGCATGTGACACTCGACCATACGGGCTACTTTGAGGCTGAGGTCCTGGCGAAAAAAGCTGCAGACCGTGGGCTTAGGTATCGTACTCTGTGTCCCGAGAATGTTGTCTATCCTTGGCAATACTGCGCACGCAAACCGCTGCATGAACAGCGCAGCCTGGCGTACTTTAAGCACGGCATTGAGCTTGCCGAGGTACTTGGGTGCGACCGTATGTCCGTCAACTCGGGCTGGGGCGACTGGGACGAGGACCGCGAGGAAGCCTGGAAGCGCAGCCGCGAGCACATGTCCATTCTGGCGGAGTATGCCGGCGAGCACGGTCTGGTGCTTACGATGGAAAGCCTGCGTCCCGAGGAGAGCAACCTTGTGACGACGGTTTCCGATGCGAAGCGCATGATTGACGAGGTCGCGAGCCCGTACTTACAGCCCATGGTTGATACAACCGCGATGGGCGTTGCAGGCGAGACGCTCGAGGACTGGTTTGCCGCCTTTGGTGATGGGGCAATTCACGAGATGCACTTTATCGACGGTGATCCGTATGGCCATCTGGTGTGGGGCGATGGCAAGCACGATATGGACGCCTTCGTTGCCACGCTCAACGCCCATGGTTTCGACGGCATGCTGGGCCAGGAAATCACGGACGGTCGTTACTATGATGACCCGGCGGCGGCAGATGCCAAGAACATGGCCGCATTCGAGAAATATCTGATTGACTAAAACAACTATCGGCCACGCAACCAACGTCATTGATTGTGGACCAAACAAGAAAGGAACTGGATATGAACGCACACGACCTGATCAAAGAGGCAATTGCCGAGAAGGGCAAGTTCGACAGCGTCTACTGGATTGCTTGCGGTGGCTCCATGATCGATTTGATCCCGGCTCATGAGCTTCTGCAGCGCGAGGCAACCACCTTCACTTCGTATATCTATACGGCTCGCGAGTTTGATATCATGCGCCCGCGCCGCTTGGGTGAGAAATCCCTGGTCATTGCCTGCAGCCACAGTGGCAACACCCCCGAGGTCGTCGAGGGCTGTGAGATTGCCCTTGCTGCCGGCGCTACGGTGATCGCCCAGACCGACAACGCTGGATCCAAGATTGACTCCGGCAAGTGGACCACGTGGGTCTACCCGTGGGGCGAGGGCGTGCCGCAGGCCGAGGTCCCCGCTGGCATTTCGCTGTCGCTTGCGGCCGAGCTGCTCGATCAGCAGGAGGGCTACGCCGATCTTGCCGATATGTATGCCGGTATTGCCGAGATGGATAAGATTCTTCCCCCGGCACGCGAGAAGGTAAATGCCGAGCTGGGTGATCGCTTTGCCAAGCTTTGCCAGGAGCACGAGTTCTTCTATATTCTGGGCAGCGGTCCCAACTTTAGCCAGACCTACGGTTTCGCTATCTGCTCTCTTATGGAGATGCAGTGGCAGCACTGCAGCTACATCCACTCTGCCGAGTACTTCCATGGCCCCTTCGAGGCTACTCAGGATGGCGTTTTTTACTTCCTGCAGATGGGCTCCAGCGAGTGCCGTGCTATGGACGAGCGCGCCCTGGCGTTCCTTAAGACGCATACCGATACGCTGATGGTGCTCGATGCCAAGGAGTACGGTATGGAAGCCGTGCCGGCGAGCGTCCGTGCCTATCTGGACCCGGTGCTGTTCTACGCCATGAACTGCGAGCTGCGTGCCGCACGCGGCAAGGTGTTTGACCATGATCCCGATTTCCGTCGCTACATGGGCGTCGTCGAGTACTAGAAGGGGCAAAGGCCATGGCATTTAACGTTAACGCGCTCGGATTTGGCGACAACGTCGTCGATCGCTACGAGCATATCCACACCATGTATCCCGGCGGCAATGCGGTGAACTTCGCCGTTTATGCCAAGAAATGCGGTGCCGCACGCTCTGCATACATGGGCATTTTTGGCAATGACGCCGCTGCCGAGCATGTCATTGCAAGCCTCGAGGATGAGGGTATCGAGCTTGACAAGTGCGAGCAGATGATTGGCGAGAACGGAGCGGCTCGCGTGACCGTCGTTGACGGTGACCGTGTCTTCCTTGGCTCCAACGAGGGCGGTATCCGTGGCGATGCGCGCTATGTCCTCGATCGCTTTGACCTTGCGTACATGAAGCAGTTCGATGTGGTTCATTCGGGCAACTACTGCTTTACCGAGCGCGAGCTGCCCAAGTTGAAGGCTGCGGGCGTCACGGTCTCTTTTGACTTTTCGGACGACTCCACCGACGAGTACTACGAGCAGATTGCGCCCTACGTCGATTTCGCTTTCTTTAGTGCGGCGGATGCCGCGAGCGAGGACGAGATTCGCGAGCGTCTGGCATGGGTGAAGGGTCTGGGTCCGCGTTTTGTGTCGGCTACGGCGGGCGTCGAGGGCTGCATTGCTTACGACGGCGAGCGTTATTACCGCCAGCTGGCTAAACCGGTAACGGACATGAAGGACACCATGGGGGCGGGCGACTCGTTCCTCACCTCGTTTTTGATGTGCTATCTCGATTCCGTCAAGCGTGGTGAGGATGGCGCCGAGGCCATCGAGCGCGCGCTCGACTTTGCTGCCGGGTTTGCCTCGACCGTGTGCGGCATGGAAGGTTCTTGGGGCCACGGAGCACCAATCGTCGAATAGCCGAGCGGTCCCGGGGAGGTGCGGGTGCCTCCCCGGGACTCGGTGTGCAAAAAATGCCAAATATGAGTACTGTGACTAATTTAGTCGCAGCAATCAAGGTAGTGTCGAGAAAGTTGGTGTAGCGCCCGATCCGAAGCGGGTCGGCCCGGCGTCCTGGAATCTGGAATACGGTTGATATCCTATGCCGCCTCGACCCTGTCCGCAAGCTCGAGGCCGGACTCGAG
>JAXIZI010000044.1:0-11397 GCA_036304065.1 Collinsella sp.
ACGCGACTGTGTCATAACGTAACTACGTAGTAGCGTAGCTGTGCGATAACGCGATTACGGCAAATCGAAATAACAGAACAACGTGACTGTGGAATAGCAGAACAATTGAACATTGAACTAATCGCGCCTGAAAATTTTCCGCAAGTGTCGTGCGCCGCCGTACAAAGCCCGGCGGCGCACTAGGGCTCTGCCCTAAAAACCCGGCGCCCTTGGCGGCGTTAAAAAGTGACGCAATAACGTTGTTACGTTATTGCGTTATTACACAGTTCGGCAGTCACACTTTTACATTGTTGCGGCATGACACAGTTACGCAATGTCTCCGGTGCGTCTCGGTAAAAGGTTCGCTACCGGACAGCCACCGGACACCGAGGCGATCTAAGCGCGGCGATGGTTTGCCGTGAAATGTGCTGTGAGATGAAAAATCTCGCAAGAGACGCGAACTTGTACCTCCATCGTAAATGTAGCCACAAGTTCGCAGCCGTTGGCTCTTGCCAGGGCTCCGCCCTTGGACCTGGGTCGGTAAGTTGACTGCGATTGCATCGGTTGATTGATGGCAGTTGGAATCGACGCCGTAGTTTTTAAATCTGTTATGAAGCGTGAAACTCAAAAACTCATCGTATTGATTTTCATTTGATTCGAAACGCCCGCGCAAAAGTCGAAACGGCTCGCGCGGGCGTTTCGGTTTTTCGTTTCGCATCTCAACTCGCGTCAAAACAAAATTTGAAAATCGATAGCGACCGAAGGTCGCGATCATAGGCGGCTTGACCGCCGCATGAAAACCGACTCGCTAATCCGAATCGCAATGCGAGCCGCGTCACCTTTCGACAAATCCAACAGCGCTGCGAGTCACGCTAATGACTCTCCGCGCCATTGAAATTGTCGAAAGCTGCCTCAACTTTTTCGCCGGCGTTGCGAAAAACGATTCGACAAGTCGAATGTTTGCGCCGCCCGCGGCGCAAACCCGCTGCGCGGCGATGCAAATACTCGGCATCCCTCGCATTCGCATCACCGCTTCGCTCTCGCTACAGCGAATTTCTAACACTCAGCATCCTTCGCGTTAAAAATTCGCTTCCGCTCACGGTCTTCACGCAGTTACAACGCCGCGAGGCCTCTCGCGTGGAATGAGACCTCTCATTCCACGTCTACACTGCGTTTCGCCCAATCACCGTTCCGGAGATTGCAAGATGTACGTAAATGGCCATAATTACATGTAAACATGAACTATGGCCATTTACGATCTTGCTTTTCCCTCCTACGGGAAAAGAAAACAGGCAAAGCTGAATTCCGTTTCGCGCGAAACGGTTTTGCATCCGAGAAAAACTCGGCGCACCTTTCCAAATCTTGTTTCGGAGGCCACTCCGAAACTGAAGGGATGAAAATGAGACGAAGCGAGAAAGTCGAAGCGACGTTGACCCCTGGAGAAAAAGAAACCCTTCAACAACTTTGTGACGAAGCCGGTTGCACAGAAGCTGAACTAATCCGCTCCGTTTTGATTAGCCGTTCGATTTCTCTCGACGATCTTGAGACTGGCAAGAAAACCGAACGCGTAAAAAATAAAACGCTGCACAACTGCAATTGCAAACGAACTCAGAAAAAATCTGACGAGTGCGGTGAAACCATCGCCGAGAAACGCGACGTTTCGTTTCATGTGATGCTTACCGCTTCAGAAAAAAAGGCGATCGAGCAGCGTGCGGAGGCGATTGGTGTCTCTGTAAGCGAGCTGGTTCGTCGCAGCGCGATTTACGGAAAGATTGAATCATTCAATTTCGATATTGCTGAAGTTGAAAAACTCCATCATGAGTTATTGAAGGAAGGAACGAACCTCAATCAGCTAATGTATTTTGTGAACGCCCAAGGGCTTCCCGCGTACAACGAGAAAGCTGTTTTCCGAACGCTTGAAAAGGTTTATCAAAATGCTCGAAAGGTCGATTGGTTTATCGAGGAACTTGAAAGGCGTTATCACGTTGACTATGTTCCCCACGACTATCTGGCAGATGAACCAGACAACAGAAATCTTTAAGTCGGAACGCAGATGAATCAGTTTTGCAATTGAGTGCAATTACTCGTTTAGCTATAACTACTGAGTAAAATCGAAAGGAGATAGCAGAAGAGATTGACAGCCATTAAACAGAAAGCAGTCAGCTCGTACCCCGCCTCGCTAGCTTGGCCCTGCCCGAGTTTTCGGGGAGGTGGTCGCTATGTCCGAGTTCCGTCTTATGATCGTCGCTCTTCCTCTGGTGACCATTCTGGCCATTTTGGGCTAGGGTAAAACCTGGCCTTTAAAGACCAAAGCCGTCCTGCTTGGGACGGCTTTGTTTCCTCGATTATCAACTTCATACGGATGAATGCGGGGTTCGATACCCCGGCGGCCTGATCGGCAGGCCGCCGGGAACTCTCACTCCTCGATAAAAGCCGGCACTCGGTTAGTTCTGCGCATCTTGAAATCGTCAGTTTCGTGGGAGACGTAGAGAATGCCGTCCATCCCATCTCGCGATGCATATGAAAGGTGAACAGAACCGCAATCCGCTCCATCATTGTCGAGAAGATCGAACGAATTCGGATCGCTTGTTGCGGCCAAACGACCACTCAGGCAAGAGCCATCGTCATTACAGATTTGCCATTCCATGTCTTCGCCTGCAAGAATTGCCATAGACGTCCTGGTCGCGCCATCGTTGACATACATCCCGTCTATGCCAAAACCGTTTTCAGCGCCATCAATAAACGATTGCTCGGACCTATACTTCGCGAATGATGCGCATAGTGCCATTGCAAGACCGATTACAAGGCCAACAACCGCTATCTTTGCATAGCTCTTGCCTATCATGTCATCCTACTTTTCGCTTGCCTAAGGAAAGACGGAAGAAGTTATTCGTCGCTGCTTTTTTGTACACCTTCTTGACGCCATTGACGGTCTCATAAACAACAAACGGCTGAACCTTGTGTTCAACGTTCGCCGTCGCTTTCCAAAAGCCAGCGCCGTCGATCCGAATGGAATACCCAGTCGCCGACAGATTGCGCTTTGCCAGCGGTATCGATACGCCTATGCTTCCGAGACCATTCGGGAGCGGCACCGATACACTTACCGAACCGCCGCCAGACGGTTGGACGTTTATAGAACCGCCCCCGTCGATGTGAACGCCCCCCGGGGGCTGCCCAGCAACGTCGTGCCATCCGCTGGCTTTCGTTTGCACACTCCCGTATACGGTGCTGTAGCTTGGGCGCCCGCGTGTCGCATAGAGCTCAACATCATCGGATGACATCGCCTCTTCTATGATAAGGGCCGCTTCTTGCTCTGCACGTTGACGCACAATTGCCTCGACATCAGATTCACTCAGATCCGGGAACGCTAGGAATTCTACGGTTTCAGAATTGTAACCATCAGCAAATGCACCATTTGGGGTAATTAGTGACAGTCCGCCCAATGCGGCTGCCGTCAGGATTGACCTGCGAGTAATAAACAGGTTTTTCGTTGTACTCATCTTCGCCTCCAAACATCTCACCGGGGTCCTTCTGGCCAATTTTGCCCCGGCTCGGTTACTTCGGTTACTTGAGCGCTCCGATATATGCTTGTTACCCATGTACGTAATATTAATTTCGGACATATCGAAATTAATCAATGGTTGCGGGAGTTTCCGACCTCAGTGAAATGCCGCCCTATACCCACAGAATCAGTCTGGCTTGACATGTGCCAATGGCCGCTAATGGCACTTGGTCAGCAACGGTCTTAGCCCATCGGCCCCAACAGTGTCTCCTTCTGTCGCGCCGTGGGCCAGACGCACAGCGGTGGCGCCGTGTCGAGGCAGCTGGACGACCGTGTCGTCGGTCGCGGCGATTACACTCGCGGCGACACGCCTCGCTAGTTTGCCTCGCCCTATTGGCCCTAGCGCGTCGCAGTTCAATCAGCTGTTACAATTACCAACCCACAAAAAAGCCCATCTAGCAGGGTCTTTGCTGTTACAGAATCCTAAAAGAAAGGGTCGAACCGAAGTGTCTGGCCGGACGCCAATTGTCCGGGAACTGCTTCTGGCTCGACCCTCCTTTACTTTCGCCCACTCGGTGGACTTCGGGTTTAATGCTTAGGGGCGGGGATTTACCAAAGTGAAAAATTAATGAAAAGAAACCCAGTGCAACAAATGCCATGGTGAGGGCTCGAATTGGCCATATAGATCTAAAATAGTCACGATATACAAATGTCGAGAGACGTTGGGGATAGAGATGAAAAGAACTAAGGGTTTTCTTTTGTTGGTAATGATGCTGCTCGGACTGTTCTGCCTGGGTGGCCCTTCTTGGGCCGAGGCTGCCTGTCCTGAAGGTGAGCCTCAGCAGTCTTATACGGGCAGTCTGCTGATAACTGCCAAGGAGGGCGATGCCGACTCTCAGTCTGGGGTAAATCCCCTTGCCACTTTTGAGGGGGACGGCGGAACGGTCAAGCTTGACCATATTGGTAGCGGGATTTTGAGGTGGCAAGTTCTTCCGGACAAAATTGCGAACGATCCCTTCTCTTTTGCTGGAACGATATATCTATACAAGGTTGTGAGCGGAAAACAAAAATACGTCGATTGCTATCCGACGAACGGGTCTGGAATTGCATTCACCGGCATTTCGGGGCAGATTGATACACATGTACGAAAGGGAACCTATGTGGTGCGTTGGGTTGGAGCTGCTGCGGGCCCGATATGGCTTGCGGTCTTGCGCCCCGATGTTCAAATAGGTTTCTCTCTCTAGACGGGAAGTTGCTCATGGACGCCATATATGACGGAGATGACTGGGTCGATCATTATACTTGGCGCCTGGTCGGCTCGGATGACAATGGGGATGTGGTGTTTGATGGACTATGTCCAAAACATCTCCATCCTTTTGTCTCGTCGTTAATTGAGAGTTCTGCTCGTGTTGCCCCCTACAGCTCGGCATCGCTTCATGATACGGACGTTTTGAAGACCATAAGGGAATCAATTGACGATGGCACGATGAGCGGCCCGCTGTTTTCTCGGCTTGTGGGGCTAGATGAGATTGGCTCGAAACGACTGCTTGCGGGCGAAAAAGTGGAACTCACTTATCGGTCGATGATTTCAATCCTGCGGCTAGCCGATGTTCTTCGCAAATAAATGAGGCTTATAGGACAAAATGTGTGTCTACTTTAGGGGCATCGGCGCAGGTCGATGCCCCTTTTTCAGCCGTTTAAATTCCGTGCCCGCTTTTAACCGCTCGGACAGAATGTGTGTCCGGTTGCCTATCGTTCCCGCAGGTGGATAACCTTTTCCGGAACCGTTAAACACCCTTTCGGAAGAGGTGCCCATGAAGGCCTTGATGGCCCGTGCGAGCTAATTCTTAAAAGCATCAACCTTCTCAACTGCGGCAGATCGGTCTGCTATCTCGCGTTCGAGTCGTTGAACGATTTCCTGTGTGTTGCTCATGCTATTCCTTTCCCTCGGGTGTTCTGCCTAATATATCGCCCCGTGCGGACACGATTCTCACCTAAGGAATGGCAATAGTGTGTTCATAAACACGCAGATAGACGACTTAACAGGATTCGATTTACGGGGCGATTGAACCTGTGGTGGTGCGGATGCCCCGACCCGCGCCACGACTTAACCGCCGTTATGTTAGCGACATGTCTAACATAACGGCGGCGCAGGCCGCTCACTCCCTGCGGCAACGCCGATTCCGGGAAGGCGCGCCGGGGCTATGCCGACCTGAGTATCCTCTTGGCCTTCTCGATCGCGGCCGAGCGCAGAAACTCCGACTTCCGCATCCCGCACGCGGCGGCCGCCCTCTCGATGAGGTCGGCGCCCGTCTTCGGGCACTTGAAAGACAGGTTTGCGTTGGCCTCAACCTCGGAAAGCCTGGGGCGGCCGACTCGGAGGTTCACCAGGCTCCCCTCCCAGGAGTCGGATTCGTATTCCGCGCACTCGCGCTCGATGTCCTCATCCGTGATAACGGATCCGTTTGCAAGTCTATATTCCATCAGTAACCTCTCCTTCTCGCGTTCTCGATCTCCCTCAGCGTCTTCTTGCTCGGCGGCGTCATGGCGTGGTAGACGAGCCACGCGCCGTCGGCCAGGAGGACACCGACCATCTCGATGTACCGGCCTTGCGGGTCGTAGCCCGTCCGCATCTCGCGCTCCCCGGGTATGCGGACGGCTGCGAAGCAGTAGCTCTCCCACGCCGCCTCGACATCACTGTCATCTAGCTCGGGGTGCCGCTCGTGAACTCTCTGGTGTATCCGGACCATGAGCCTCCAATCTTTACGATAGTATTCTACTACTATTTGGTAGTAGAATACTATCCGTCCCAACATATTCCATTAGCCGTTCGTCCCAAAACGTATGCCTCTGGGCACTCGAAAATCGAACCCTCGATGCCATGAATGTCGAGTGCCAAAACCCAGTGCCAAAACCTCGCCTTTAATTCCCATGGGAAAATCAAACTACGAGGCAGGAGGCTAAAAATGACACGATATGGATATGCCCGCGTGAGTACAAAGGACCAGAAGCTCGACCGCCAAATCGAGGCATTGGTCAACGCTGGCGTGGCCTATGAGCGCATCTTCAAAGACAAGGAGACTGGCGCACGCGAGGGCGACCGCACGCAACAGAAAAAGTTGTTCAAAAAGATGAAGCGCGGCGATGAAGTGGTGGTCGAGTCCTGGGAGCGCCTGACCAGATCGACGAGGCAGCTGCTGAACTATGACCTGATGTTCAGAAACTTAGGAGTGAAGCTCATATCACTGAAGCAACCCGTTGACCTCGATACTGCATTCGGCCGTTTCGTGCTGGGCACCCATGCCTGCACCGCCGAGCTCGAGCGCGACCTGATCAGGCAGCGCCAGGCCGAGGGTATCGCCGTCAAACGGAGCCGCGGTGGCAACGTCGGGGGCCGCCCGCGCATCGCGGACGTCAAGGCCGACGCTGCCGTGAAGCTCTACCTCGCCCGTGAGACGCCAATTCCCGACATCTGCGCCGCAACAGGTATCTCGAAATCGACCCTGTACCGCGTGCTCCGCGAGCGCGGGTTAGTGGGCGTCAGAAGATAAATCAGAGTGCGCTACTATATAAGAGTGCGGTATTTCTCCAATTGAAACCCTGCGTGAACGCATGACTTGAGACGCCTTTTTAGAACTCACCGATCGCAGGACGAACACAACTCAACAGCGGCCGCGTATTTGTTCCCAGCCGTACGGCGTGGCGGAGCCATGCCCGTTGTTGATTGGAGTGCCGCATCATGGCCGAAAACCAAATCCAGTCCGAAAAGAAAATGACCAGTCTGAATGTCTCATCGGAGACCCGTGACGCCATAAAGGACATCAGCACGAGCCTTGGCCTCTCGCAGGCCGATACCGTCGCCCGCTTGGTCGACGGCTACCACCCTAACGCCACTCCCGGCGTGAAGGCTGCGCTCGACGCATCGGCCGTCCTCGATGAGGCGATCGAGCGGGTCAAGCGCATCATCGTGGGCGCTGCCGAAGCCGCCGCGATGGAGGCTCGTGCTGCCCGCGAGGACGCCGACGCCGCCAAGAAAAGTGCAACGGAACAGATTCAGAGCATCAAATCTAATTGCGTCGAGCAGGTCGCCGCCATCAAAGAGAAATTCGAGCTGGATACTGCGAGCTTGGAGATTGAGAACGATGAGCTCCACGCCACCGTCGCCGATTACCTCTCGCAGCTCAAGAAGCTCGATTCCGAGAACAATCAGCTTTTGGCAGAATCAGCCGCAAAAGACGATCGAATTGAAAGCATGAGGGGCGCGGTCGACGCCGCGGCCAAGGCTCAGGCCGATCTCAACGTCTCCCTCCTCGCCCAGCGCGACCTGATGGCCGAGGTCGCCGCCCTCAAGGACCGCCTCGCCGCCTCCGAGCAGCGTGCGGCCGTGGCCGAGGCCAAGGTCGAGGTCATGACCCAGAGGGGCGAGTAGGATGTCCACCTCGAAGATGTCGCATCGTACAGCCGTTGCTGTTGGGCTGATCGTCCTTCTTGCCGTAGCGATTGTCTGGACAGTCGTTGACGGCGCTGGAGCCGACTCGACCACTATCGGCGCCGTTCTGGCGCACCAAGATACCGCGTGGGTATCGGTCGGCGTAATTGCCGTTATTGTTGTCGCCGTGCTTGAACTGGTGGGTTGACGGCATACGTGATCAACGAACAAAAGCAATAGATCAGTCAAGTATTCGGTTTGGAGCAAATCATGAAAAGGCGTGTTAGCAAAAACGCCATCAGCCTGGCTCGAACTCTCGGCGTCGCCGGTCTTTTGACGGTTGCCTTGGTTATGACCCCTGGGTGCAGCCAGGCAGACGATCACCAGACGGCAGTTCAGGTCGCCAATTCTGACAACGCGCAGGAAGAGGGCGCGGTTTACGGCAAGATGGAGTATTCAATCACCGGCGTCGAGGTGCATGATTCCTCGACTGGCGATGGCGGGAAGGTCTCCGTTGTTCGCTGGCACGCCATCAACAACCGAACCGCAGATTCCTTTGCCACTGGAAGCTACATTACGGCCTATCAGAATAAGCAGATGCTTCATGGCGGTCTTGCCGCCGATTTACAGGAAGATTCCTTCTCTTCGCAAGGGCTTGCGCCGGGAGGCGAATGCGACGGTGTGTCGATTTTCGAACTCAATGACATGTCCCCCGTTGAAATTAAAATCAACGGCACGAGCGCTGGATCGAACTCTCTCGACCAGACCTTTGAATTGGAATAGGCCTCATGCATAGCATCTAATTTTCTAGAAACCCCCTAGAGCATTTCTAGGGGGTTTCTAGAACTGAGAACCGGGCGCAGCACTTTCGATCGGCACGATGTCTCGATAGACCAGACGGTGCCTGTCGTCACGCCACTCGTCACCGTGGTAGTGCCCGAAGAACCAAGCGCGGTAGCCGAGCCGCCCATCGAGCTCGCCCAGGAAGGTTTGCAGCTGATCCCCACGGTACTCACGTCCGCGCTCCCGGCACAGCTCTCTGGCCAGGGCAGCAGGAGCCTCATGCGTCACCACGTAATCGACCCTCCAGCCTACGCGGTTGAGCGAGGCGCGGCAGTGTTCCGTCTCTTTCTCGCTCGGCATCTCCTCGGGCCACCAGCTCCTCCCCTCCTTGCGATACTGCCTGTCGTTGCTCGCGGCGCCGCCCATGGCAAGGACCGTGGTTCCCGCGATGTCGAATACCCCTCCGCGCATGAGGTGCAGCACGTGCGGTCGTACCTCATGGACGAGACCGCCGCTCCACTCCCGCACCGGCAGTTCTGCCAGGGCGTGGTGGTTCTCATGGTTGCCGTCTACGAAACACGTGGTCCAGGGCTTCGACTCGAACCAGTCGAGCCAGTATTTCTCAGCATTCGAGCCGTCCCAGACGAAGCCGAAATCGCCGGCCACGATCACCGCGTCATCGCGCGTCAGCGTCCGGCCCAGCGGCCAAGACCTGAAGGCGAACCTGCTGGCCCCGTACTCGGCCCTGCCGTGGACATCGCCTGTCACATAGACCGTCATCAGTACGCGCCCCACGGCAGGAGTTTGTCCCCGAGCCTCGCGATCCGGTCATACAGCACCGTGTGCCGTTCGTCCGGATTGCTGTCTCGGTGAAAATGTCCGTAATACCAGCGCTTGTAGTCCAGGCGGTCCTCGAGCTCGTCGAGGAATCCGGTCAACCGGTCCACATCAGGGCGTTCCCAGCCTGGGCCCGGGTAGAGCGTCGGCGAGAGCATGCGCGTCGAGCAGGTATGGGTGATGACGCAGTCGACCTTCCAGCCGACCTCGTCGAGCTTTGTCCGCGCGGTATCGAAATCGCGCTCGTCCGGGAGCTCCTGAGGCCACCAGCTGGAATACGGCACGCGGTATTCCCTGTCCACGCTCGTGGCACCGCCCATGGTGAAGACCGTCGAGCCGTCGAGCTCGAAGACCTCGCCGCGCGTCAGGCGCCGAATGGGCGAGGTGTCCGACAGGCGCTGCGTCAGCCCGCCGTGCCATAACTCCATGGGGCGCTCCGCCCAGTGGTCGAAGCGCTCGTGGTTGCCGTCGACGAACAGCACGGTATAGGGGCGCGACTCCAGCCAGGCGATGTCGGCGCATTCCTCCGCAGAGAAGTTCCACGGAAAGCCAAAGTCACCGGCAACGATGAGATAGTCGTCGCTGGTAAGACTGTCGCCGAGCTCCCAGTCGCGGAGCTTTTGCATGTCGAGCCCACCGTGGATGTCGCCCGCCACATAGACCGTCATCGGATTACCTCTTCCCTCTTGTACGCCGCCAGCTCGCGCTCGACCTGCCTGTCGCCGGTCTCGTTGACCCACCAGGGCCATTTCACCCGGCCGCACGGCTCGTCGACTCCGGCGAACCATTCCCTCAGCTCGTCGAGGCTCACCGGGGAGTGCCCGTTGGCATCGCAACCGACGTCGTAGCGCAGAAGGCCCTGCTTGCGGTTGAACTCGTTGTACGCGCCGCCGCTGCTGTGGATGTGCCCGTGGAGGTGCCACGATCCATGGCTCATGCCCTGCCAGTCGGCCATGGGGTAATGGCACAGGATGATCTTCTGCCCGTCGATCTTGAGCACGCAGATCGGCGGCTCCACGGTGAAGGCGCCAGCGACCGCCGGCTGGGTCCAGTCCTTGTCGTGGTTTCCCGGGACGAGGTGGATGCGTCTGCAGGCGATCCGCTTGCGAAGCCCGTAGGCGTCCTGGGCGGTCATCTTGAATGAGAAATCACCCAGGATGTAGAGTTCGTCGTCCGCGGCGACCCTGCCGTTGATGTTGTCGACGATGGCGTCGTTCATCTGCCAAATCGTCTCCCACGGGCGGTCGGTGAACTTCAGCACGTTCTCATGCCCGAAGTGGGTGTCGCTGGTAAACCAGATCATATTTATGTCTCCTTCTGTCGCTAAAAAACGTTCTCCTTCGAGGTCAGGAGACGTTTTATGAGCGACATGAGGTGCATATCCCTCATGTTTCAAGCTCCAATCTGCCGGATTTGCCCAACTAAAAGTTTACGCCTACGCGCGAACAGGATTTGATTTTTGAAATATGGACGAATTCCTCGTCAGGAGGGTAAAATGGTGCCGACGGCAGCCCAAGTTGTAGAGAGCTGGGCAGAGCCGTTGCTTAATGAAGTTGGGTCATCGTCTTAGCGACGGTGGCCTTTCTTTTTGGGCTTCGAACCCTGCTTGAGTGCCTTGGAAAGGCCGACAAGGGCCGTGAGGAGCGAGACCATAGCGGTCAGGAGCTTCACGAGCTCGGTGAAATCGGTCATGGGCATCACCTCCCATCAAATGGAGGGCTCTGCCCGGGTAGTGTCGAGAAAGTTGGTGTAGCGCCCGATCCGAAGCGGGTCGGCCCGGCGTCCTGGAATCTGGAATACGGTTGATATCCTATGCCGCCTCGACCCTGTCCGCAAGCTCGAGGCCGGACTCGAGCATCTTCCTGGC
>JAXIZI010000045.1:0-9450 GCA_036304065.1 Collinsella sp.
CCTACCGTCAGCTTCGCTACAACAAGGGCTACGACTATCTAGGCGCAGAGGCAATCAGCTATACGTCGGGTTGGTACCGCTCCAACTATGGACACATAACCCAGTTCAAGTGTAACTGCCGTGTGTACAACTAAAGCAACCGGCCGGGACGAGGGGTGACGCAAAAGCGTCGCCCCTCGTTTTTAACCATGTCAACTGAACCTAGTTCAGTTTGGTTGATTTCCGATCTCAGCCGAACACATTGAGCGGAAAGGCCGTTCCCGCAGTCAGTCGAACGTCCCCGGGGCCCTTCTCAGGCCCCGGGGACGGCATTTTCCCAGTTGAAGGAACGGTGGAGATGTGTTTCGATGGGTCAGATTCGTGTCGTTCCGAAAAGACCGTGAACCTTTTGTGGGACACGCGGCGCCGTGGTACCATAGCCGAGTTTGTTGTCTTGGTCGGAAACCAAGACGCCTTATGCGCTGATCGGTAACCAGCGCCTGACCAATAAGGAGTCCTACCATGAAGCAGGGTATCCATCCCCAGTATGTCGAGTGCACGGTGACGTGCTCCTGCGGCAACACCTTCAAGACGCACGCTACCGTGTCCGAGATGAAGGTTGAGCTTTGCAACGAGTGCCACCCGTTCTACACCGGCCAGCAGAAGTTCGTCGACACCGGTGGACGCGTCCAGCGCTTCGCCGACAAGTTCGGTGGCGCCGCTGCCGCCCAGCTCAAGAAGGCCGAGGAGGCCAAGGCTGCCAAGGCTGCCAAGGCTGCTGAGGCCGAGGCCGCTCGCAAGGCCGCCGCTGAGGCTAAGGCTGCCGAGAAGGCCAAGCGTGCTGCTAAGTTTGCCGAGGAGGCTGCCAAGCAGGCCGCCGAGGCTCCCGCAGAGGCTCCCGTCGAGGAGGCCGCTGCCGAGGCCGAGACCACCGAGGCTGCTGAGTAAATAGCTCGCCGAGGAATCGCTCGCATTCATGGCAAAAGGGCCGTGCATCCGTTTGGGTGCGCGGCCCTTTTCTTTTTATTGGTGCAGGCTAACCCGTTCCCATTGCACCAGATTGGTGCGAAGGGGACGGGTTGGTTTGCACCAAATGGCAGAGTGACGGCGTTTTCCCAGATAAAACCTGCCAAAATAAACCAGTCCCTTTTTGGCAGGTCGGTCGGGTCGTAGTTATTACGTGGCGGTCGAGGTCGACCGTATAGGCCGCGCCTTGTTTGGCTAAAGTACAATCATCTGTGTTTAACTCGCCCGCAGCTGCACGGCGTGGGCGATGGCCAAAAAGGAAAACCACATGGGATTCATGTCAAAGCTGCTGTCCTTTGGATCCGATAAGGACCTTAAGCGCTACTACAAGATCGTCGACCAGATCAACGGTCTTGAGCCCCAGTTTGAGAAGATGACCGAGGAGGAACTCCGCGCCCAGACCGATAAGTTCCGCGAGCGTTACGCCAACGGCGAGTCGCTCGACGACATGCTTCCCGAGGCCTTTGCCACCGTGCGCGAGGCTTCCAAGCGCATCACGGGCATGCGCCACTTTGACGTACAGCTCATCGGCGCCATGGCGCTTCATGAGGGTCATATTGCCGAGATGAAGACCGGCGAGGGCAAGACGCTCGTCTCCACCTTGGCCGGCTACCTCAACGCTATCGCCGGCAAGGGCGTGCATGTCGTTACCGTCAACGATTACCTGGCAAAGCGCGACTCCGAGTGGATGGGCCGCATCTACAAGTACCTGGGCATGACCGTCGGTCTGCTCCAGAACAACATGCCGCTCGAGCTCAAGCGCCCGGCCTACCAGGCAGACGTCACTTACGGCACCAACTCCGAGTTCGGTTTCGACTACCTGCGCGACAACATGGTCACCCGTCCCGAGCAGCGCGTGCAGCGCGGTCACAACTACGCCATCGTCGACGAGGTCGACTCCATCCTGATCGATGAGGCCAGGACGCCGCTCATTATCTCGGGCGCCGGCACTAAGTCCGCCAGCACCTACAAGGACTTCGCGCGCGCCGTGCGCGGCCTGGAGCGCGGTGAGGACGTGTCGCACGACATGCTCACCGCCACCGAGGACGTTGAACCCACGGGCGACTACGTCATGGACGAGGCCAAGCACACCATCGCCGCCACCGAGCGCGGTCTTAAGAAGATCGAGCGCCGCCTGGGTATCGATGACATCTATGCCGATCTCTCCGGCCAGCTGGTCAACCACCTGCAGCAGGCGCTGAAGGCCCAGTACATGTTCCACCGTGATAAGCAGTACGTGGTCACCAACGGCGAGGTCAAGATCGTCGACGAGTTCACCGGCCGCATTATGGAAGGCCGCCGTTACTCCGAGGGCCTGCACCAGGCCATTGAGGCCAAAGAGGGCGTGCTCGTACGCGAGGAGAACCAGACCCTGGCCACCATCACCCTGCAGAACTACTTCCGTCTGTATGACAAGCTCTCCGGCATGACCGGCACGGCACTTACCGAGGATGCTGAGTTCCGCGAGATCTACAAGCTGCCCGTCGAGGTCATCCCCTCCAACAAGCCCGTGCAGCGCGTGGACCACGAGGACCTGGTGTACCGCACCATTCAGGCTAAATACAACGCCGTTGCCGACGACGTTGAGCGTCGTCACGCCAAGGGGCAACCGGTCCTGGTGGGCACCGTCTCCATCGAGAGCTCCGAGAAGCTGTCCGCCGCCCTTACCAAGCGCGGCATCGCGCACGAGGTCCTCAACGCCAAGCATCACGAGCGCGAGGCTCATATCGTTGCCCAGGCCGGACGCTACGGCGCCGTGACCATCGCTACTAACATGGCCGGTCGTGGTACCGACATCCTGCTGGGCGGCAACCCCGACGAGCTGGTGCGCGAGCGCTTGGAGTACGAGGGCCTGACCATGGAGGACGTGACGCCCGAGCAGCTCGAGCAGTTTAACGCCGAGGCCAAGGAGACCTGCAAGGCCGAGCGCGAGCGCGTGCTTGCCGCCGGCGGCCTGACCGTTATCGGAACCGAGCGCCACGAGTCCCGTCGTATCGACAACCAGCTGCGCGGCCGCTCCGGTCGTCAGGGCGATCCGGGCGAGACCCAGTTCTACCTGTCGCTCGAGGACGACCTCATGCGCCTGTTCGGCGGCGACAAGATGGACCGCGTCTCCAAGATGATGGTCACGGCCGACATGGGCGACGACATGCCCATCCAGCACAAGATCATCTCCAAGGCCGTCGAGAGCGCCCAGCACAAGGTCGAGAGCATCAACTTCTCCATGCGTAAGAGCGTCCTTGAGTACGACGACGTCATGAACAAGCAGCGCCAGGTCATCTACGCCGAGCGCAATAAGATTCTGGACGGCAAGGACCTGACCGACCACATCACCGAGGTCATGCACGACACCGTGTACCGCTGCGTGCAGGAGTTCTGCACCAAGGACAGTCACGATGGCGAGCGCGACCTGGAGGGCCTGCGCAAGTGGGTTGTGGAGCTCACCGGCCACATCGATACGCCGAAGTTCCCCGACGAGGATTATGAGGCCCTGGCTGCCGATGTCCTGGCTTACGTAGAGAAGTGCTACAACATGAAGGCCGAGCGTCTGGGCGAGGACCTGATGCGCGAGCTCAACACCCAGGTCATGCTGCGCGTCATCGATACCCGCTGGATGAACTACCTGCAGGAGATGGACTACCTCAAGACCGGCATCGGCCTGCGCGGCTTTGGCCAGCGCGACCCGCTGGTCGAGTACAAGACCGAGGCCTACGGCGCGTTCCAGATACTCGTCGATACCATGTACGAGGATTATCTGCGTACGGTTCTGCGCATCGAGATCAAGGCTGCCCCGCGTGCCGTGGAGCACAAGGAGGAGCCCGCGCTCGAGGGTGCGCACTTCTCCGGTCCTGCCGAGGTCGATGGTGACAACGGCGGCTCGGTGCTGCGCAAGCAGGCGCAGGTGCAGGCCCGCATGGCTGTCCAGGGTGGTCCGGCTGCCGTCAACAACGGTGGCAAGGTGACCACCTATCGCAAGTCCGAGAGCGACGATCCGTACGTCAACGTGGGCCGCAACGACCCGTGCCCCTGCGGTAGCGGCAAGAAGTTTAAGTACTGCCACGGCAGGAATCGTTAATGGCTGAGGCTTTAGAGGTAACGCCCGCCGAGCTGGACGCGTTTGCGGACCGGCTCGGTGAGGTCGAGTCGTATCTCCACCTGGACGAGAAGCGTACCCGCGTGTTCGAGCTCGAGGCCAAAAGTGTTGCCCCTGGCTTTTGGGATGACGCCGACGCCGCCCGTGCCACCATGGAGGAGATCGCGCGCACCAAGGAAGATATCGCTGCCGTGGACACCGCGCGCGGCGAGCTTTCCGATGCCCGCGCCGCGCTGGAGCTTGCCGAGGAGATGGGGGATGACCCCGACGCCGCCGCCCTTCGCGAGGAGGCTGCAGCCACGGCTGAGCGCCTGGCCCGTGCCATCGATGAGCTTGAGCTTTCGAGCTGGTTTACCGGTGAGTTCGATCACGGCGATGCCATTGTGACCATCAAGCCCGGACAGGGTGGTCTGGAGGCCCAGGACTGGACCTTCATGCTCTTTAAGATGTACATGAAGTACTGCCAGCGTCGCGGCTGGAAGGTCACCATCAACGACTGTCCCGCGGCCGAGGTCATCGGCATTGACCGTGCGACCTTTACCGTCGAGGGCAAGGACGCATTTGGCATGCTGCGCGCCGAGGCCGGCGTCCACCGCTTGGTTCGCATTAGCCCCACCGACGACAAGAAGCGCCGCCAGACCACGTTTGCCGGCGTCGAGGTCATCCCCGTGCTACCCGATGATATCGACATCGAGATCAGTCCCGATGACATCCGCGTGGACGTGTACCACGCGAGCGGCCCGGGCGGTCAGGGCGTCAACACCACCGACTCCGCCGTGCGCGTGACGCATTTTCCCAGCGGCATTGTGGTCACCTGCCAAAACGAGCGCAGCCAGATTCAGAACAAGGCCGCGTGCATGCAGATCCTCAAGGCTCGCCTGCACGAGATTGAGCTCGAGAAGCGCGCCGAGGCGCTCGATGAGATCCGCGGACCCAAGACCACGATTGGTTTTGGCAACCAGATTCGCAGCTACGTGCTCTACCCGTACCAGATGGTCAAGGACTTACGCACGGGCGTGGAGACCAGCAATGTCGAGGCCGTCCTTGACGATGGCGACCTGGACCCGTTTGTTATTGGCTACCATCGCTGGGCTACCGGCAACGCCGATGCAGAAGGCTCGGAGGTCTAAAACATCGGGTGGCTTCAAGCCGATGCCAAGCCCAACGGTTGGACGGGTTTGTATCCAGAATAAACCCTGCGCAGGGGTGGTTTTTGTCCGGCGAATCGGTAGAATCGAATACAAGAAGAAGTTCAAAGCGCATCCGTTTGGGTGCGCTTTTTTGAGGGAGGCAGCATGGCATATCGTCTGGACATCAAGCGCATTCTTTCGATGAACTTCTTTCACGACCTGCCCCAGATCATGTTGGGGTGTGCCTTGGCCGCCATCGCGACCGACTTGTTTTTGATTCCCAACGGTCTTGCCGCCGGTGGCGTTACGGGCCTTGCCACCATTATCCAGGCGGTCGGCGCGGCGCGCGGCCTATCGCTTCCCGTTGGTATTCAGACGATCGTGATGAACGCCTTGCTGTTGTTGGTCGTTATGCGCGAGGGCGGCATGTTCTACGTGGTGCAGACCGCGACGGGCTTTGTGCTGCTGGGCTTCTTTACCGATCTGTTCGCCCCGTTTGTAGCACCTCTGGCGGATGCGGACCTGATGCTCCCTGCCATGTGGGGCGGCATTATTACGGGCATCGGTTACGGCATGGTGCTGCGCGCCGGCGCCAACACCGGCGGTTCGGACACGATTGGCCAAATCATCTCGCGTAATACCTCACTGCCCGTGGGCTCGACCGTCATGGCGATCGATGTTGCCGTATGCGCGCTGTCGGCTCCGGTCTTTTCAATCGAAAACGCACTATATGCAGGCCTTTCGATGGTCATTAGCGGCTACGTGATCGATGCCGTGGTCGATGGTGGCAACAAACGCCGTATGGTACTCATCATCTCGGACAAGTTCCCTGATATCGCTGCCGATATCATGTATGGCCTGGGTCGTGGTTGTACCAAGTTTAAGGCGACTGGCATGTATTCGGGTGCCGAGAAGCCAGTGATTATGGTCATCGTGAGCCGTCGAGAGCTCAATACCCTCAAGACGATCGTGCGCGAGCGCGATCCTCATGCCATCGTGACGGTTGCCGACGTTACGGAAGCCTTCGGCGAGGGATTCAAGGACATTAGCGCGTAGGGTCGATCGCGTTCCATCCAAAAGACGTTCACATTGATAAACCGTTTCATCAGCGGTTCTGCCTGCTAAATTGTTCAAATAATGATAAAAACTCTGGTAAAGCCATCAGTTTCCAGCATAATGAATGACGTACGTGCATTGCGGCTGTGTTGGGATTACCTTTCCGTGCCGTGCGCATTTTGTCTAATGAGGATGAAAGGAAGGCACAATGAGCGACGAAGAGCTCAAAAAGGTTGCCAACGAGGTAAGGAAGGGCATCGTCACCGGCGTGCACGCTGCCAAGTCCGGCCATCCGGGCGGTTCGCTCGGCGCTGCCGACATCATGACCTATCTGTACTTTGAGGAAATGAACGTCGACCCGGCCGATCCCCGCAAGGCCGATCGCGACCGTTTTGTGCTCTCCAAGGGCCATTGCGCTCCGGGCCTGTACGCCGTGCTCGCCGAGCGTGGGTTCTTCCCCAAGGAGGACCTCGAGACGCTGCGCCATATCGGCAGCCACCTGCAGGGCCATCCCAACATGAACGACACCCCGGGCGTCGACATGTCCACCGGCTCGCTCGGCCAGGGCATCTCCGCCGCCGTGGGCATGGCGGTTGCCGCCAAGCACTGGGGCGATACTTACCGCACGTACGCCCTGCTGGGCGATGGCGAGAGCGAGGAGGGCCAGGTCTGGGAGGCAGCCATGTTTGCCGGCAACCAGCAGCTCGACAACCTCTGCGTGATCGTCGACCACAACGGCCTTCAGATCGACGGCCCCGTCGAGGAGGTCAACGACCCCATGCCGCTCGCCGACAAGTTCCGTGCCTTTAAGTTCCACGTGGTGGAGCTTGCCGACGGCAACGATTTCGACCAGATCCGCGCCGCCTTTGCCGAGGCTCGCGCTACCAAGGGGCAGCCGACCGCCATTATCGCCGAGACCCTGAAGGGCAAGGGCGTCTCCTTTATGGAGAACCAGGTTGGTTGGCACGGCAAGGCCCCCAACGATGAACAGTTTGAGCAGGCCATGGCAGAGCTCACGGCCGCCGGAGAGGAGCTCTAGGATGGCAGACGTCAAGAAAATCGCCACGCGTGTAAGCTACGGCGAGGCCCTCGTCGAGCTCGCCAACGAGCACGATGACTTTGTGGTCCTCGACGCCGACCTGGCCGCCGCTACGCAGACCGGTAAGTTTAAGGCCGCCTGCCCCGATCGTTTCTTCGATGTGGGCATTGCCGAGAGCAACCTGATGGGCGTCGCCGCCGGTATCGCGACCACCGGCCGCGTTGCCTTCGCGAGCACCTTTGCCATGTTCGCTGCCGGTCGCGCCTTTGAGCAGGTCCGTAACTCCATCGGCTACCCGCACCTTAACGTTAAGATCGGTGCCACGCACGCCGGTATCTCGGTGGGCGAGGATGGCGCCACGCACCAGTGCTGCGAGGATATCGCCCTGATGCGCGTCATCCCCGGCATGACCGTGATCGTTCCCGCCGACGACGTCGAGGCCCGCGCCGTGACGCGCGCCGCCTACGAGTGCGATGGCCCGGTGTACATGCGCTTCGCTCGTTTGGCCTCGCCGGTTATCAACGATCCCGAGACCTACAAGTTCGAGTTGGGTAAGGGTATTGTCATGCGCGAGGGCGCCGATGTGACCATCATCGCCTGCGGCCTGATGGTCGGCGAGGCTCTCGAGGCCGCCGAGCAGCTCGCTGCCGAGGGCATCGACGCCGAGGTCATCAACATGCACACCATCAAGCCCATCGATGCCGACCTGATTGTCAAGAGCGCCACCAAGACCGGCCACGTCGTGACCGTCGAGGAGCACTCCGTGATCGGCGGCCTGGGCAGCGCCGTTGCCGACGTCCTGTGCGAGCAGTGCCCGACGCCGCTCAAGAAGATCGGCGTCAACGACACCTTCGGTGAGTCCGGCCCGGGCGCCGAGCTCCTACACAAGTACGGCCTGGACGCCGCCAACATCGTGGCGACCACCAAGGAGTTCTTGGCATAAGGCAAGGCGGATCTCAAGGACTGCTTCGCCAGAACTACAAAACTGTTTCGCCAGTACTATGGAAACCCGGCAGGGGCGCTCTCTTGGAGAGCGCCCCTGTTTCAGTTGCGGTGAAATAAGGACTGTTTTGCCAGCTTAAAGGCTCAATTAATCCGTATTTCACCGCAACTTTCGAAGGCGTTCCCGCTTGTGCTGGTGCCGTCACGTCGGTCGATTGCCGCTTGGCACAGTGCGGCAACATCGGGGGCGTCGGCGCCTTTATATGCCATGGCGAGTAGGGCGGCATCATAGATTTCGTCGTTGGTCATATCGCCGGCATCGATGGGGCAGAAGGTGAGTATCGAATCCTGCTCAGCGAGCTCGGCGAGATTGATCGTTTCGCCTGCGGCAAAGACATCGTCGAGGACGAGCGTCGCGCTCGTACAGGGAATTTGATAAATCTTGCCATCGGTGGCAATGGGGGAACCTGCCGCCTCGAGCGTGTACACACCTTGAATGAGGCTGATACCGGAACCGTCGGAGGCGACGAACTCAACCTTGTCGACCGTTATCCCGTCGACAGTCTTGCCCGTAATGTGTATCGGGACACGTGAGGCCCCGCTATCGGTATCCCAACCTGCGGCAGAGATGTTGAGCACAATAGCATGCTCCGAATGAGCCGATATAAAACAAGACAATGCTTGCCGCAGATGAAGACCCAAACAACTGCCGCCGACAATGGCAATTGCCAACATGCAGGTAAGAACAACCGCAATGTGATTCCGAGGCTTTACCCGAATTGCAGAATTAGTCGACATGCCATGGATGGTAACCCCACATGTTGTGCAATACCTCACGCCATTGCGCAACTCAGTACCACAATAAGGACAATTCATACCAGCCCCCACAACCATAGACGTTCCAATCGAGGCCAATGTAAAGCGATTATTCAAATTCGAGTTGCGCAACAATTAGCCTTAATTTAAGTTGCGGTGAAATAGGGACTGATTAGACCTTTTAACTGGTAAAACAGTCCCTATTTCACCGCAACTCATGAAGACGCTGTTAGCGCCGGAATAATTTAGCCAAATATAGTCGGCCGAGATTGACCAATCCCGGCCGACCCATTTTAGCCAACACGCCCGCATCTATGACTTTCCTATCGCATTCCTACATCCCCTCGGGCTGGATCCCCCTCACCTTC
>JAXIZI010000046.1:0-23358 GCA_036304065.1 Collinsella sp.
GCAGGGCGCGGGGAATGGGGCACGGGCGGGCGCTCAAGGCCGTCGCGAGGAAGCGGCTCAGGGCGATATACGCCGTGATGCGCGACCGGGTGCCCTACCGGGAGTAGCCCCGACGGTTGACAAAACTATAGGAACACCCAACGACTACTCATTTAAGTCTGTCCCCAATGACTAGGTCGGTGCCCTTTGTGCGGAGGTGGGCATTGTTGCTTTATACTGGTGCGGTTAGACATCCATCCTGCAATCGAGGAGATTTCCATGGCATCAGACGTTCGCGTCCGCTTTGCACCCTCACCGACGGGTAAGCTGCACATCGGCGGCGCCCGCACCGCTATCTATAACTGGGCTTTTGCCCGCGCAAACGGCGGCACGTTCATCCTGCGCATCGACGACACCGACCCCACCCGTTCCACCGACGAGAACACGCAGATCATCCTGCGCGCCATGCGTTGGCTGGGTCTTGACTGGGATGAGGGCCCCGAGGTGGGCGGCGACTTTGGCCCCTATGCCCAGACCGAGCGCCTGGACCTGTACAAGCAGGCCGCCCAGCAGCTCTGGGACGAGGGCAAGGCCTATCCCTGCTTCTGCACCAAGGAGCAGCTCGAGGCCGATCGCAAGGCCGCGCAGGAGCGCAAGGACCCCTTCCAGGGTTATCAGCGCCGCTGCCGCGATCTCGATCCCGAGGAAGCGCGCCGCCGAATCGAGGCCGGAGAGCCCTACGTCCTGCGCATCAAGGTGCCCGAGGACCGCGGTGACGTCGTCATCCACGACGCCGTCCACGGCGAGGTGACCTTCGACGCCAAGGAGCTCGACGACTTTGTCATCTTCCGCTCCGATGGCACGCCCACGTACAACTTCGCTACCGTCGTCGACGACGCCATGATGAAGATCACCCATGTCATTCGCGGCGACGACCACCTGTCCAACACCCCGCGCCAGGTCATGGTCTACGAGGCCCTCGGTGCTCCCGTGCCCACGTTCGCTCACATCTCCATGATCCTGGGCGCCGACGGCAAGAAGCTCTCCAAGCGCCACGGCGCCACCTCGGTGGAGGAGTACCGCGATGCCGGCTACCTGCCCGACGCTTTCGTCAACTACCTGGCGCTGCTCGGCTGGTCGCTCGACGGCGAGACCACGATCATCCCGCGCGATGTCCTGGCCAGCAAGTTCTCGCTCGACCGCATTTCCAAGAACCCGGCGACCTTCGATCCCAAAAAGCTCGATTGGGTCAATGCCGAGTACATCAACGGCATGTCCGATGCTCAGTTTGCCGACGAGATCATGGTCCCCGAGCTGCACGAGGCGGGTCTCATCGAGGGTAATGTCGAGTACGGCGAGGATTGGATCGATGCACTTGCCGCCATCGTCAAGCCGCGCACCAAGATGCCGGCCGACGCCGTGACCGTCGCCGCTCCCATCTTTGCCACGGCCGAGACGCTCGAGTATGACGAGAAGTCCGTCAACAAGGGTCTGGCCAAGGAGGGCATGGGTGCCATTCTGGACGCCGCCAAGGCCGCGCTTGAGGGTGTTACCGAGTGGACGGCCGAGGCCATCGACGCTGCGCTTGAGCCGCTGCCCGAGCAGATGGACCTCAAGAAGCGCGTGGTGTTCCAGGCTGTGCGCGTCGCCGTCTGCGGCAACATGGTGAGCCCTCCGCTGGGCGAGACCATGGCGCTCGTCGGCCGTGACGACTGCCTGGCGCGTATCGACCGCGCCCGCACGATGACGCTGTAATCGCTGCGCAAACGTATGTATCCGAGCCCCGTTCACCCCGAGCGGGGCTCTTGTTTCTGTAGACGTATGGGATGGGAGGTTCTGAGGCAATGGCCGAGCAACTTTCGCTGTTTGGTTCGCCGGAACCGGAGGAAGCTCCGAAGTCCGCGGCTCCTGCCGCCGTCCCGGCGCAGCCCGAGCCCGTACTCGAACCCGTCGTCGCCTATGCGAGCGTAGTCCTCGACATCCCGACGCGTGCGCTGTCCGAGCCATTCGCCTACGGCATCCCCCGGTCCCTTGCTAACGAGGCGCAGATCGGTTCCACTGTCCTAGTTCATTTTGGCAACCGTGCGGCCGCGGGCTATATCGTCGACATTGCGCCTGAGCTGGGCGACCTACGGGGCAACAACGCCATCTGCCCTTCGCGCATTAAGCCCGTCGAAGCTATCCTCAGCAAGCCGCTCTTTACCGCCGAGGCTGCCCGTATCGCGTGCTGGATGAGCCGCGAGTATGTCGCGACACTTTCCGAGTGCCTGCGCCTGTTCTTGCCACCGGGTGGAAGCCCGCGTGTGGTCAAGGGCGACGATGGCGTGTGGACGGTTGAACGTCCCGCCGTCAAGCCTATCCAAAACCGCTGGGTCATGCTCACGCCCGAGGGATTTGACTATACGCCGCCCAAGACCGCCGTTCGCCAGCGTCAGCTCATCGAGGCGCTCCAGTGCGGACCGGTCACGACGCGCGACCTCAACCTTCTCTATAACAGCATGTCGGCGACCATCAAGGCGCTCGAAAAACGCGGCGTCGTGGTGGTGGAGGAGCGCCGCGCCTGGCGTGGCTGCAGTGAGCAGACCACGCTGTCCTCGGCAAGCGGCAAGGCGCCGGTCGCACTTACCAACGGCCAGCAGCAGGCGCTCGCGCAGATTGAGCGCGCTCGCCTGGATGCGCACGGCGACGTGGTGCTCGTGGACGGTGTTACGGGCTCCGGCAAAACTGAGGTCTACCTCTCAGCTATCGAGCGCGTGCTGGCCGCCGGCCGTTCGGCCTGCGTGCTCGTGCCCGAGATCTCGCTGACGGCCCAGACCGTCGGCCGTTTCCGCTCGCGCTTTGGCGAGACGGTCGCCGTGTTCCATTCGCGCCTTTCGGCCGGCGAGCGCCTGGACCAGTGGGATATGGTCGCCAGTGGTGCGGCCCGCGTGGTCGTCGGCGCCCGCTCGGCGCTCTTTTGCCCGCTCAGCGACTTGGGTCTCATCATTATCGACGAGGAGCACGAGACCAGCTACAAGCAGGGCTCCAGTCCGCGCTACCACGCGCGCGAGGTAGCGGCCGAGATGGCGCGCCGCTACCGCTGCCCGCTCGTGTTGGGCTCTGCCACGCCTTCTGCCGAGGCCCTCGATCGTTGCCGCCGTGGCACGTATAACGGTGCCACATGGACGCGCGTTGAGATGCCCGAGCGCCCGGGACACGCCGTGTTGCCTACGGTTCGCATTGCCGACCTGCGCCGCGAGTTCGCGCACGGTAGCCGCTCCATGTTCTCTAAACCTCTGATGGAAGGCCTGGAGCGTGTGGTCGAGCGCCGCGAAAAGGCCGTGTTGCTGCACAACCGGCGTGGCTTTGCGCCCTTCCTGATGTGCCGCGAGTGCGGATGTGTCCCCACGTGCAACCACTGCTCCACCGCGCTCACGTACCACGAGCGCACGCACACGCTGCAGTGTCACACCTGCGGTTCGTCCTGGCGCGTGCAGCCGTATCCCGCGCCCACGAGCCGTTGCCCCAAATGTGGCAGTCGCTACCTGGCAAAAATGGGTATGGGCACTCAGCAGATCGAGGACGCACTGCACCAGATGCTTCCCGAGGACGTCGCCATTATTCGCATGGATGCCGATTCCACGCGCGGCAAGGATGCGCACAAAAAGCTGCTCGAGCAGTTCGATGCCGCTGATTGTGCGGTGCTGCTGGGCACCCAGATGATCGCCAAGGGCCTCGACTTTCCCGAGGTCACGCTCGTGGGCGTGGTCAATGCCGACTTTGCCCTCAAGCTGCCGGACTTCCGCGCAGGGGAGCGCGCCTACGATCTGCTGGAGCAAGTCGCCGGCCGTGCCGGTCGTGGTGATCGCCCCGGCGAGGTCATCATCCAGACCTACCTGCCCGATGATCCGGTCATTCGCGCCGTCGCTGAGCACGACCGTTCGATCTTTACCGACTACGACCTGGACCAGCGCCGCGACGCGCTGTACCCGCCGTTTGTTCGCTTGGTCAACATCTTGGTGTGGTCGGCGAACCGAGACGACGCGCAGGACTACATCGGGCGCATTGCAAAGCTTCTTAAGCGCCGCTGGCATGCCGCCGCGCCCGACTTTTTGCGGGCGTGCAGCGCGGTGCCGCAGGTGCTGGGCCCGGCTTCGTGTGTAATCGAGAGAGCCAAGGACCGTTACCGCTTCCATCTGCTTGTGAAGTCGCCCGTGGGGTACCATGTCTCTAATGATATTGACGCCTGCCTCAAAGAGGTGGGCTCCGTGCGTGGCGTGAGCGTGAGCGTTGACGTCGACGCCTATGATTTGATGTAACAACCCGAAAGGATGGCCATGGAAGCCAACGGAATCGTACTGTCGCCCGACCCTCGTCTGCGCCAGGAGTGCGCCGTCATCGAGGAGATCACCCCGGCGATCGAGGCGCTTGCCGAGAAGATGAAGAAGATGATGTTCGAGAACGGCGGTTGCGGCCTGGCTGCCCCGCAGATCGGCGAGCTCATTCAGCTTGTCACCATCGACTGCGACTACAGCGACAAGAACGACTATGACCCCTACGTGCTCATCAACCCTGTCATTGTTGAGCAGAGCGACCATCTGGTGCCGTTTAGCGAGGGCTGCCTGTCTATCCCCGGCATTAGCTGCGAGATCGAGCGTCCCGACCATGTTGTCGTCGAGGCGTATGACCTGGACGCTAACCTGATTCGCTACGAGGCCACGGGCGATCTGTTCTGCGTGTGCCTGCAGCACGAGATCGATCACCTGCACGGCAATACCATGTTCGAGCGACTGAAGCCCATGCAGAGGCTCAAGGCCGTCAAGGAGTACCAGGACGCCCTGGCCCGCGGCGCTCGACCGGGCGAGACAGAGTAGGTCCCAACGTCCCCGGTGCTGAGCGCCCACATATCATCCCGTGCTCAAACATTCTCGCTGCGCTGCGAAACTGCGCGCGGGACGATATGTGGGCGCTCAGCACCGGGGACTGCGTTGTTCTGGCTTGCTTCGCCCGGGTGCCGTTGGGCCAGGGAGGGGCGTCTTCGCTGATAATTGCTTTGTTGGAAGAGCTGCTTTTATGCGGCTCTTTCTTTGTTTTTGGGTATATTTGTTTCTGTTGAATTGTTATTGCGGCTGGGTGCGCTTGCGACCTGGAACGCTTTTTTGTAGCCGTCTCGGCTCGTTATTGAGAGGAGACTATCTTTTATGCGTATTGTGTTTATGGGTACGCCTGATTTTGCTGTGCCTTCGCTGACTTCGCTTGTTGAGGCTGACAACGAGATTACACTTGTTGTTACTCGTCCCGATGCTGTTCGTGGGCGTGGTAAAAAGTTGGAGCCGTCTCCTGTTAAGGCTAAGGCGCTTGAGCTGGGGTTGCCGGTCGTTGAGGCCAATCGTATGACGCCTGAGGTTGTTGAGGCGCTCCAAGCTGCGGATGCCGATATTTTCTGTGTGGCTGCTTATGGTTGCATTTTGCCCGATGACGTGCTGCATATGGCGCCGCTTGGCATTGTGAATGTTCATGCTTCGCTGCTGCCGCGTTGGCGAGGCGCTGCTCCCATTCAGCGTGCCATTCTTGCTGGTGATGAGGTCGCTGGTGTTTCCATTATGCGTATTGGACATGGCGTTGATACCGGTGCTTATTGTGCCCAGGCGTCTACGTCGGTTGCCGGTAAGCATGCCGAGGCGCTGACCATGGAGCTTGGTGAGCTCGGCGGCAAACTGCTTGCCGATACGCTTCCTTCTCTTGCCGATGGTACCGCCGAGTGGACTGAACAGGATGAGGCGCTTGTGACCCATGCTGCCAAGATTTCCAAGCTGGAGATGCGTCTGGATCCGCAGATGGCTGCGCTCGATTGCGTGCGGCATGTGCTCGCTTCGTCCGATACCGCGCCTGCTCGATGCGTGATTGCCGGCAAGACCGTGCGCGTGCTCGATGCTGCGCCGGCCGATGTGTCGCTTGGCGTGGGCGCTGTTGCCGTCAAGAGCAAGCGTGTTTACCTTGGTCTTTCCGATGGCACGGTTGAGTTGCTCGAGGTTAAGCCCGATGGCAAGCGTGCCATGGCCGCTTCTGCTTGGGCTGCTGGGCTGCAAGGCGCCGATCTTATCTGGGGTGTTTTATCATGAGCAAGCTGTCTCCCGCGCGCAAGCTTGCGCTCGATGTGCTGATGGAGGCCGACCGTCGCGGCATGTATGCGCGTGACGTGCTGTCCTCTCGCGCATCTGCCAAGGCAATTGACCAGCGCGATTCCGCTTTTGCCGCTCGCTTGGCGCTGGGTGTTGCCGCCACGCAGGGTATTTTGGACGAGCTGTTCGATCGGTTTCTTGATAAGCCTAAAAAGGTTGCGCCGCGTGTTCGCATGGCGCTTCGTATCTCGGCCTTCGAGATGCTCTACCTTCATACCCCTGGCCGCGTTGCCGTAAGTCAGGGTGTTGAGCTGGTGCGCAGCGGAGCTAAGTCTGCCGCCGGTTTGGCCAATGCCGTGCTGCATAAGGTCGCGGACAACGTTGAGGACTTTGCTACTGCGTCCGATGTGGATGAGTCTGAGCGACGCTTGGTTCGTCTGTCGCGCCTGATGGGTCTACCGCGTTGGCTGTGTGCTCGCATTATGGCATCGTTCGACACGCCTGAGGGTGCGCTTAACTTTGCCGGCAATCTGGCCCCCGCGCCGCTGGCCCTGCATGAGAACGCCTTTGCTACCAAGCCCGATCCTTATATCTCGCAGCTCGTCGCGCCTGTCTTCCCGGGCTGCCATGCCCCGGTTGATGCCCAGGTTACCGTTGCTTCCGGTGTGTTTGAGCGTGCTGCCGCGGTGGCATCCGATCTCAACGCGCAGCTTATCGCCACGGCTGCCACGCGCCCTGGTAGCTGCCTTGAGATTGGTGCCGGTCGTGGCACCAAGACCTATGTGATGATGTGCCAGGCCAAGCGTGCCGGCTACGACCGCCAGCACACTGCTCTCGATTTGCACGACCGCAAGTGTGACCTGAATCTCGCGCGCCTTCACAAGGCGGGTATTCAGGGCGTTCGTACGGTTTCGGGTGATGCCTGCGAGCTTGATGAGGTGCTCACATCGTTTGATGCCATGCGCGGTGAGCGGGTCAAGTTCGATACCGTGTTTATCGATGCGCCGTGCTCGGGCACCGGAACCATGCGTCGTCATCCCGAGATCCCGTGGCGTCTGACCGAAAAGGATGTGACGGTTGAGCTGCCCAAACTGCAGCTGTCGATGCTCAAGGAGGCTGCTGCGCGCGTGGCTGCCGGCGGCGAGCTCATCTATGCGACGTGCTCGGTCTTCGACGAGGAGAACACGCAGGTGGTGGATGCTTTCCTTGCTTCTCCTGAGGGCGCCGGCTTTAGCGTGGCACCGCTTTCCGAGGCACAGATTCTGCAACTCCCTGAGTTCGATCAGGCCAAGAAGCTCGTATCCGTACGCCAAAACGATCGAGGCCTCTTCCAAAGCGTCCCCGTAAACGCCGACTCCTACGACGGCCACTTCTGCGCCAGGCTGGTCCGCAACTAACTACTAAGTTGCGGTGAAATAGGGATTGAAAAGCCGCTTCTGCCCGCCAAACAGTCCTTATTTCACCGCAACTCACAAGGAAACCTGGGTAGCTTGATTAGCTACCCATAGAGCAAAGAAACAGCCCCGCGATCAACGCCGATCGCGGGGCTGTTTGGTTTCTAGTGGCTGTGCGGGCAGTTGGCGCAGCAGCCGCTTGTGGCGCTGGTGCTGGAGCCGCCGCTTCGCTGGTCGGTGTTGTAGAAACCGCTGCCCTCAAATTTAATGCCACTGGCCGAGAACGTCTTGGCCGCCGGAGCGCCGCAGCTGGGACACACGACCTCGGGGGTCTCGGACATGGGATGCTCAACCTCAAACACGTTGCCGCAGCTCGAGCACTTGTAATCGTAGCGCGCCATAATACTTCCTTTTCAGCACAAAGCGGGCAGATCGCTCTGCCCGCATAAATTCAAACAGCTGTAACTGTACCCTATATCGGGGGTTTTATCACGCTTCGCCCCAGAATCTATGGGTGTTGCGCAGGAGCTGTGCAGTTTTGCCCTCGGCGGCTGCAACGTCAGCCTCATCGGCCTGCCAAGTCCAGTTACCCGTTACGACACCTGGCACGTTCATGCGCGCATCGTCGCCCAGCCCCAGGATATCCTGCAGCGGCATCATCACCAGGGGGGCGTCGCTTGCCAGCGCGTCGCTCATCAGTTTGGCCGCCACCTCAACACCGCTCGGCTCGTCGCCGCCCGCAAAGGAGCGCGTGCACCAACCGGCGAGCGTCGACGTGTCGTGCGTCGAGGTGTACAGAATCTTGCCCGGCGTGGGATGCACGCCGCAGCGGACGTCGTAATCGCTAAACTCCAGCACGTCCATGCCGGGGAAGCCGCAGGTCGAAGCCATCGCGCGAACGCCGGGCGTCAGGTAGCCCAGGTCCTCGGCGATAAAGTTGAGCGGCCCCAGCTCGTCATAGGCAGTCTGGAACAGATCCTTGCCCGGACCTGCCAGCCAGCGGCCGTCGGCACAGGCCTTGCCTGCGGGAATGCTAAAGTAGCTGTGGAATCCCAGGAAGTGGTCCAGGCGCACGCGGTCGTAGAGCGAGAACGCGCGACGCAGACGGTCCATCCACCAGCGGTAGCCGTTCTCCTTCATGTGATCCCAGCGGAAGGTGGGGTTGCCCCACACCTGGCCCTCGGGCGCAAAATTGTCGGGCGGCGCGCCAGAGATCTCAATCGCTTTGCCGGTATCGGACAGCCAGAAGTTCTCGGGCTCGCTCCACGCATCGGCCGAATCGTCCGAAACGTACATGGGAATATCGCCGATGACCTCGATGCCTTTCTTGTGCGCGTAGTTCATGAGCTCGCACCAGGCCAGGTCAAAGCGGTACTGCATGTACGCCTGCAGCTCTGCCTCGTCGTGGAAACGCTTGTCGTCAATCAGATGCTCGTTGTAGCGCGCGACATCGGCCGGCCAATCGTGACGTGATTCGCCTTCAAAGTACTTCTTGACGGCCATGTAGACGCAGTACTTCTCGAGCCAGTCGGCGTTGCGATGCTTAAACGCCGTGTACAGCGGATCTGCATCCTCGCCGCCACGGGCCTTCCAAGTCTCAAAGTCTGCCGCCAGCTCTTCCTGGCTCTCGGGCAGCAGGTCAATATTGCCCGCAAAGGCCGAAGGCCCAGCGTAAGGAGAGCGGAAGAAGTCCGTCGGATTGACGGGTAGGACCTGCCAGTAGCGCATGCCCATAGCGGTCAGATGATCGATAAAGCGACGCGTGGGCGCACCGATCGTGCCGGGCTTGCCGTCGTCGGTGGGCACCGAGGTGATATGGCACACGACGCCCGTGCCGTGATCGAGCGGCTCCTGCAGGCGCTGCTCGGCGTGGTGATAGATGATCGACGAGCCCAGCGGATACAGATCGAGCGTGACCGTACCGTTGTGGATCTCGCACTCGTGACCGCTAATCACGTCACTCGCGCATTCGCCGAGCGCCGGAATCGTCACGCGGTGCGAATTGCGCAGGCTGCGGTTGATGATAACCGTTGCGGACTCGCCATCCTTGCCCGTGCGGTTGTAGGCGAGCACCTCGTCGTTCAGCGCGAAGGCCTTGATTTCGCCGTCGATCATAAATGGCAGTGCGCGGCGTACGGCGGAGGCGTTCTTGACAATAGCCAGCGTGTCGAAGTCGTGCAGCTGGTCCTTGGTCGGCAGGGTGCGGCGGTTGCCCGGATCGGTCAGGCCCTCCAGGCCGTACTCGTCGCCGTAGTAGATCGAAGGTACGCCGGGGAAGGTCATCTGCATGAGCGTGGCGAGCCAAAAACGGCTCTTGGCCAGTCCCATCGCGTTCTCGTCCAGTCGCCATTTGCTGCGCTCGCACTCGGGCAGCTGCGACTTGTCGGGGCCGCCGCCGAGCACCGAGATGATGCGCGGACGGTCGTGGCTCGAAAGCAGGTTGAGCGCGCAGGACAATGCCTCGCTCGGGTAGTTTTCGCGCAGGGTCTCGATATCCTCGGCTGCCTGGTAGGCGTTCTTGTAGCCCATCAAAAAGCCGATGACCATGTCGCGGAAGGGGTAATCCATAGCAGAGTCCAGCTCGGAACCCTGCAGGTAGCGGCGCAGATGGCCGTAGCTAATCTTGTTGGAGGCGTCTTCCCAGACTTCGCCGAGCAACAGTGCGTCGGGCTTCTCGGCGAGTACGGCCTTCTTGATCTCGGCCAGGAAGTCGTCAGAAAGCTCGTCGGCGACGTCCAGGCGCCAGCCATGAGCGCCGGCGCGCAGCCATTTGCGGATCACGCCGTCCTTGCCCAGGAGCCTCTCGCGCACCAGCTCGGACTTCTCGTTGATGGCTGGCATGTTGCCCACGCCCCACCAGCAGTCATACGAGCCGTCTTCGTGGAAGGTAAACGCATCGCGCCACGGCGAATCATCGCTCTGCCAGGCACCCACGCCGGGGTAGTTGCCGTAGCGGTTGAAATAGATCGAGTCGTCGCCCGTGTGGTTGAAGACGCCGTCCAGGATGATGGAGATGCCCAGCTTCTCGGCTGCCTGGCACAGCTCGGTAAAGTCCTGCTCGGTGCCCAGGATCGGGTCGATCTTGGTGTAGTCGGCCGTGTCGTAGCGGTGGTTGCTCGCGGCTTCAAAGATGGGGTTGAGGTAGATGGCCGTAAAGCCCAGCTCGGCGATGCGGGGCAGGTCTTCCTGGATGCCCTTGAGCGAGCCGCCGTAGAAGTCCCAGGTCTTAATGGAGCCGTCCTCGGCGCGCTCGTACACGGGTGGCTCGTTCCAGTCCTCGACCATCCGGCGCTGAATGCCCTTGCGCGGTTTTTCGAGTTGGGCCATTGTGCGCTCGCGCCAATGCTCGTCACGGGCGTAGCGGTCGGGGAAGATCTGGTAGACCATGCCGCGCTCGTACCAGGTGGGGCGGTTCTCGCGGTGCTTGTAGACGGTAATCTGGAAGGACGGCACCTCGGCGTAGTCGTAGGTTACGCCCTCGCCGCCGGTGCGGCCCTGGGGCGCGCCCAGGCGAACCTCGGGCTGGCCCTCGATATTGCATATAAAGCTGTACCACACAAGACACGGTTCAGTGCATTTGAGCTCGCCGGTAAAAATGCCATCGCCTTCGTGCTCCATCGGAATCAGGGTCTCGCCGACTTCATCGACCCAGGTACGCAGGGTGAGTGTTGCCTGGTTGGGATCGGCATCCTCCAAAATAACCGAGAGTGCAACGGTAGTTCCTGTGGTCACAGCGCCAAACGGAGTGCGAAACTGCGGTAGGCGGCTGTTGTGTATCAATCTCATAGTACGGTCCAGTTCAATAGAATCACGGCCTACGGGCCATGGGCTTTACGCACAAGATATAAGTATATCTGTTGTACACAGGGTGTATAAACAACATCCGTTTACCATCGGCGAACGGTTGTCCTAGAAAATCGTTTTACCAACTGTCTACAGAGAAGGGGCGCCCGGTTGGAGCGCCCCTTGTTTAGGGTTTTGATTAGGTTTTAGATCGTCTGTGGGCTAGCGGCGTTTGCGGGTGGCCGTTGCCTTGCGGACGGAGGTCTTCTTGGTCGGGGCCTTTTCCTCGGCCGGAGCGGCAGGGGAGACCGGGGCCTCCTTGGCGGGCTCGGTCTTTGCCGTAGCCTTCGGAGCGGTCTTGACCTCAGCGGCCTTCGGTGCCGGCTTGACCTTTACCTCGGCCTTGGGCTCCTCTTTGGCAGCAGCGGGCTTAGTCTCCGCCTTGGGAGTTGCGGCCTTTGCCGTGGTCTTCTTAGCTGTCGTCGTGCGCTTTCGCGTGGTGGTCTTTGCGGCGGGCTTGGCCTCGACGGTTGCCTCGGCATTGGTGGCCGACTTTGCGGCTGCCTTGGTCGTGGCGGCCTTGGTCTTGGTCGACTTTGCGACCGTGGACTTCTTGGCGGTCGTGGTCTTGGTCGAGGTCGTTTTCTTGGCAGTGGTCTTTGCCGGAGCCTTGGCGGCCGGCTTTGCCTCGACGGCGGCCTCAGTCTTTACCTCGGGAGCAGCTTCGGCTTCGGCGGCCTTCATGCCAGCGGCGGTCGTGTGCTTGCGCGTAGTCGTTGTCTTGGCAGCGGTGGTCTTGGTTGCCGCTGCCTTGGTCGCTGCGGCCTTCTTGGCCGTCGTCTTGCGAGTCGCGGTCTTCTTCGCAGCAGGCTTCACCTCGGGCTCGGGCTTGGGCTCGGGAGTAGTCTCGACCTTCGCCTCGAGATCGGCCTTAACGGGCTCAGCTTCAACCGGCTTCTCTTCGGCCTTGGGCTCCTCAACAGCCGCAGGCTTCTCGGCCGCAGGCTCAACCACAGCCACCGGCCTCTCAATCTCCGGATGCATAAAGAAGTACAGGTCCAGATACTTATCGGCCGAGCGCGTCCAGCTAAAGTCCTGGCTCATAGCCTGCGTGACCAGCTGGTTCCAGGCCTCGCGGTTATCCCAGAACAGGCGGGCCGCGCGGAACACCGCGTCGCCCATCTCGTCGCCGTTAAAGTTGCTAAACGAGAAGCCCGTGCCCTCGCCGGTAAACTCGTTGTAAGGCTGCACGGTGTCCTTCAGGCCGCCGGTCTCGCGCACGATGGGCAGCGTGCCGTAGCGCATGGCGATGATCTGGGACAGGCCGCAGGGCTCAAACTTCGAAGGCATCAGGAACATATCGGCGGCGGCATACATGCGCTGCGACAGCGCAGGATCGAACTCGATGCGCGCGGCCATGGTGCCGGGGTACTTGTCCTGGAAATAGCGCAGGCCGTCCTCGTAGTCGCGGTCGCCGGTGCCCAGCACCGCCACCTGCACGCCGCCGGCCAGGATGCGGTCGAGCGCGTACATGACCAGATCCAAGCCCTTCTGGCGCGTCAGGCGCGTGACCATCACCATAAGCGGGCGGTCGTCGCGAACCTCGAGGCCCAGCTCTTCCTGCAGTTTGGCCTTGCACACGGCCTTGCCGGAACGGTCCTCCACGGTGTAGTTAGCGGCAATGCGCTTGTCGGTCGCCGGGTCAAAGCCCGCGACGTCGATGCCATTCAAAATGCCCTGCAGCGCGTAGGAACGCTCGCGTAGCACGCCGTCCAGGCCCTCGCCAAACTCGGGCGTCTGGATCTCGCCCGCGTAGGTGGGGCTTACCGTGGTGATGGCATCGGCATAGTGCAGCGCGCCCAGCATGTAGTTGATGCTGCAGGCGTCGCAGCGCAGCTGCGAGGCGGCCGCCGGAATATGCGCCACGCCCAGGATGTCCTCCATCACGGTGTCGCTAAACTGGCCCTGGAATGCCACGTTGTGGATCGAGAACACGGTCTTGACGCGGTCGTACAGCGGCAGGCCCTGGTAGAACTCGCGCAAAAACACGGGCGCCAGCGCCGTCTGCCAGTCGTTGCAGTGCAGGATGTCGCACTCAAAGCCGGCCGGCAGGTGCTGCAGGCTCTCGGTGATGGCCTTAGAGAAGAACGCAAAACGCTCGCCGTCGTCAAAGAAGCCGTACGGATAGTCGCGCGCAAAATAGCGCTCGTTGTCGATGAACATATAGGTGACGCCGTCGTGCTCAAGCTTCTCGAGTCCGCAGTACTCATTGCGCCAGCCCAGGCTCACGTAAAAGTCGGAGAAGTGCTCCATCTGCGCCTTGTACTCGTCCTTGATGGTGGCGTACTTGGGCACCATCACGATGACTTCGGCGCCGGCGCGTACAAGCGCCGCAGGCAGCGAGCCCGCCACGTCACCCAGGCCACCGGTCTTAACAAACGGTGCGCACTCGGCCGAGGCAAACACGATCTGCATCTTTTTGCTGGAATCAGCCATATTGTCTCCCTGTTGCAATTCGAGAATAGCCGCCTGGCGCAAACCGGGCGGCTATTCTACGTGTTACGAGCGATGTTGCGGTGCCAAAGCTAGCTCGCGTTGGTGATATCAGAAGTTAACGGGGCCTTTCCCAGCACCAGGATGTTCTCGGGCGTGCCGCGAAGCTCGGTGTTGGTGGGAACCACGTTGTTCTTGTCCAGGATGGCATTCTCAACGCGGGCGCCGCTCTTGATGACGCAGCTCTGGTTGATGATCGAGTTCGTCACCGAGGCGCCTTCCTCAACCACGACGCCGCGAGACAGGATCGAGTTGCGCACGGTGCCCTTGATGATGCAGCCGGCCGAGATGATCGAGTTGCATGCGTGACTGCCGGTCGCATAGCGCGAAGGCGGCACGTCGTGAGCCTTGGTCAGGATCGGACGCTTGGGGTCAAAGAGATGGTCGGCCACGGTCTGGTCGAGCAGGTCCATGCTGCGGCGATACAGCGACTTCTCGCTAAACACGCCCACGACCTCGCCCTTGTACTCGTAGCTGCACACGTCGATGTTGCCAAAGTCGCCCTGGAGTGCCTCGAGCAGGTCCAGATAGTCGGCGGCCTGGTAGTGGTCGATGATCTCGAGCAGCGTCTCACGGTTGATGATGCAGCAGTCCATAGAGGCGTTGTCGCCGTACACGACGCCGGCGCTCACGCCCGTCAGGCGGCCGTTCTCGTTAATTTCGAGTTTGGTCTCGTCATCGACGTTGTGCGTGGCCTTGCAGTACACCACGGTCATCTGGGCACCGGAGTTCTCGTGCGCGTCGATGATGGTGTTGAGGTCCATGTTAAAGATGATGTTGGTGCCCATCATCACAACATAGGGTTTGTCCGAGCGCTGGAACAGCGTCTTGTTGGAAATGATGTCGCGCAGCAAGAAACGCATGCCGCCCTTGGTGGTGCCATACGCGTTGCCGGGCACCATAAACAGGCCGCCCTTCTTGCGGTCCAGGCCCCAGTCCTTGCCCGAGCCCACGTGGTCGATCAGTGAGCGGTAGTTGCCCGGCATGACGACGCCGACGGTCTTAATGCCGGCATTCATCATGTTGGACAGCGGGAAGTCGATCAGGCGGTAGCGGCCCAAAAATGGAACGGACGCAATGGGGCGGTCCTTGAGCAGCACGCTGCCGTAGGTCGAAGAGTAGTTAGCGGTGATATAACCGATGGCCTTGCGATTGATCATCGGATCATTCCCCCTTCCCGATAACGACGTCATTTCCAACGACGGCCGTATCCTTGGTGGTATCGACAGAGCCGAGCTTCACGCCCTCTTCGACCGTGGAGTTCTCGCCCAAAATTGCACGGCAGATGTGCGCGCCGCTCTTGACGTGCGCACCAGGCAGCAGTACGGAGTCCTCGACCACGGCGCGCTCCTCGATAATGACATCGGTCGAAAGGATCGAGTGGCGAGCGGTGCCGTAGATCTTGCAGCCGTTGGAGACCAGACAGTCGTCCAGGCGGCCGTCCGGGCCAATGTAGTGCGGCGGTCGCGTGGTGATGTTGGACATGATGGGGAAGTGCTTGTCGAACAGATCGAACTCGGGGTTGTTGCCCAGCAGGTCCATCGAGGTCTCGTGGAAGCTGGCGATGGTGCCAACGTCCTTCCAAAAGCCGTGGAACTCGTAGCTGTACAGGCGCTTGTTCTCGCCGAGCAGCTTGGGGATGATGTCCTTGCCAAAGTCGTGGCTCGAGCGTTGGTCCAGAGCATCCTCCTCGAGCGCCTCGATCAGCACGTCGGCCGAGAAAATGTAGATGCCCATGGACGCGAGGTTCGAATCGGGTTTATCGGGCTTCTCGGTGAACTTGGTGATGCGGCCGTCCTCAGGGTCGGTGGTCAGGATGCCAAAGCGGCTGGCCTCCTCCCACGGCACGGGCATAACGCTCACCGTGAGGTCTGCGTTGTTCTCAATGTGCGTCTTGAGCATCTTGCGGTAGTCCATGCGATACAGGTGATCGCCCGAAAGAATCAGGACGTACTTGGGGTCGTTGGCCTTGATGTAGTCGAGGTTCTGCGTGATGGCGTCTGCCGTGCCCGCATACCAGGCGCCGCCGGTCTGCGTCTCGTATGGCGGCAGGATCGACACGCCGCCGTCGCGGCTGTCCAGATCCCACGCCTCGCCGGAGCCCACATAGGCATGCAGCAGGTAGGGGCGATACTGCGTCAGAACGCCCACCGTGTCGATGCCCGAGTTGGAGCAGTTGGAGAGCGAGAAGTCGATAATGCGGAACTTGCCACCAAAGCTAACCGCCGGCTTAGCGATCTTTTGGGTGAGTGCCCCCAATCGGCTGCCCTGTCCTCCTGCGAGGAGCATCGCGATGCATTCTTTCTTACTCATCGATTTCTCCTTCTGTCATCGATGTTTCTAACCCATTAGCGACGGGCGCGGCGCTCGGTCGCGCCCGTCGAGTAATGCCGTGCTGGCATAAGGGAACTCGCGCGCCTTTACGCGTGCCAGATCTCGTCGCGGTACTCGCGAATGGTGCGGTCGCTCGAGAACCAGCCGGAGGAGGCGGTGTTGAGCAGCGCCTTGCGGTTCCAGGTCTCCTGGTCGCTGTAGCTGCCGGTGAGCTTCTCCCAGGCGTCGACGTAGCTGCGGAAATCGGCCATGACCAGGTCGGGGTCGTTGTTGTTCATGAGCTCGTTGTAGATGCTCTCGAAGTTGCCCGAAAGACCCGCAAAGGTGTTGTCCTTGAGCTCGTCCATCACGCGGCCCAGACGCTCGCGGTCGCCGTTGAGGGTATCCCACGCAAAGTAGCTGTTGGATGCCCAGAGCTGCTCGACCTCGGGAGCGGTCAGGCCAAAGATGGCCTCGTTCTCACGGCCGGCCAGGTCGGCGATCTCGATGTTGGCGCCGTCGAGGGTGCCCAGCGTAATGGCGCCGTTCATCATGAGCTTCATGTTGGACGTGCCCGAGGCCTCCTTGCCGGCCGTGGAGATCTGCTCCGAAATCTCGGCGGCGGGGTAGATGAGCTGGGCGTTGCTCACACGGAAGTTGGGGATAAAGCAAACCTTCATGACCTCGTTCACGCGGGCGTCGTTGTTGATGACGTCGGCAACGGAGTTGATCAGGCGGATGGTCTCCTTGGCAAAGGTGTAGCTCGAGGCAGCCTTGCCGCTAAAGATGAAGGTCGTCGGCGTCACGTGGAAGTTGGGATCGGCGATGCGACGGTTGTAGATGTCCATCACCTTCATGATGTTCATGAGCTGGCGCTTGTAGGCATGGAAACGCTTTACCTGGACATCGAAGACGGTGTTGGGGTCAATGACCAGACCGGTCTCGGCCTTAACGTAGGCAGCCAGACGCTCCTTGTTGGCGCGCTTGGAGGCGCCCACGGCCTTCAGGAACTCGGTGTCGTTCTGGAGCTCCTTGAGTTTCTCCAGCTCAAAGGCGTCCTTGAGCCAGCCGTCGCCAATGGCCTCGGTCACGAGCTTGGCGTAGGTGGGGTTGGCCTCGGCAAAGAAGCGACGGTGCGAGATGCCGTTGGTCTTGTTGTTGAACTTCTCGGGCGTCAGGGCATAGAAGTCCTTGAGCACGATGTTCTTGATGATGTCGGAGTGGATCTTTGCCACGCCGTTGACGCTGTGGCTGCAGATCACGGACAGGTTGGCCATGCGAATCTCGCCGTCCCACAGGATGGCGGTTTGGCGCAGACGCTCCTGCCAGCCCTCCTGCGTGGTGTCGAACGACTCGTGCCAACGACGGCTGATCTCGTCGATGATCTGGTACACGCGGGGGAGGAGCTTGGAGAACGTGCCGATGGGCCACTTCTCCAGAGCCTCGGGCAGGATGGTGTGGTTGGTGTAGCTCACGACCTGCGTCACGATGTTCCAGGCGTCGTCCCACTCGAGCTTCTTCTCGTCGATGAGGATGCGCATGAGCTCGGGGCCGCACATGGCAGGGTGCGTGTCGTTGGTGTGGATGGCCACAAACTGCGGCAGCAGCTCCCAGTTCGCGCCGTGCTCCTTCTCAAAGGTGTCGAGCAGGCTGTAGATGCCGGCCGATACAAACAGGTACTCCTGCTTCAGGCGCAGCAGACGCCCGTGCTCGCCGGCGTCGTTGGGGTAGAGGATGGCGCTGATGGCCTCGGCCTCGGCGCGCTCGGCGTCGGCCAGGGCGTAGTCGCCGCGATTGAAGGCCTCCAGATCGAAGTGCTCCTCGACCGGCTCGGCGGCCCAGACGCGCAGCTTGTTGACGGTCTCGCCGGCATAGCCCACGACGGGGATGTCATAAGGGACGGCCAGAATGTCCTGCGTGTCCACCGTGCGGTAGAACGTTCGGCCATTCTCCTCAAAACCCTCAACATGGCCACCAAACTTGATGGTCACGGCCTTGTCCTGACGACGGACCTCCCAGGGATAGCCGTGGGTTAGCCACTCGTCGGTGGCCTCGACCTGACTGCCGTTGACGATCTCCTGCTTAAACAGGCCGTAGCGGTAGCGCATGCCGTTGCCGTAGCCTGCAATGCCCTCGGCTGCCATGGAATCCAGGAAGCATGCGGCCAGACGGCCCAGGCCACCGTTGCCCAGCGCCGGATCGGGCTCCTGGTTCTCGATGACGGACAGGTCAAAGCCCATGTCGTCGAGCGCCTCGGCGACCATGTCGCGCACGCCAAAGTTGAGTAGGTAGTTGTCGAGCAGGCGGCCGATCAAAAACTCGATCGAGAAGTAGTACACGCGCTTCTTGCCCTCGGACGCCGCGCGGGCGTCGCTCTTGGTGGCAACGGTGCGGGCCTTCTCGGCCACGAGCTTGGCCAGGGCGTTAAAGCGGTCGAGATCGCTGGCGGCCTCAACGCTCTTGCCGCTGATGCTCATGACGGCATCGCGATAGAGCTCGGTAAACTCCTGCTTGTTGTCGAAGATCTTATTCATACGTTCCTTTCCCCCGGGGATGTTTCTCCCGGAACGGTTATGACTTGTATCCTACGCCCCCGCAGGGCGGGTAATTACAGTGGTAACGCCTTTGTTACGCTTTCTTGGCATGAGCCTTAACAGCAGCTGCCTTGGCCTTGGGAGCAGTCTTTTTGGTGGCTGCCTTCTTGGCCGTGGCGGACTTGGCCGATGCCTTGGCAGAGGGCTTGGCAGCCTTCGCCTTAACCGGAGCCTTCTTAGCAGCCGCGGTCTTGGGCTTCACCGAGGACGCACGTTTGCGCGTCGCCTTTTTGGGCTCCTCGACCACGGGCGGCTTGTAGCTGCTGGGACCGCGGCGCTTAAGTACCACGCCTGCCAGACCGGGCACCTTAATCTCGATGGAGTCCATCTGCCCGTTCCAGGGATAGGGCTCGCTCGAGCAGGTGTAGGGCTCCTCATCGGCGTATCCGCTGCCGCCAAACTCGGGACGGTCGGAATCAAAGATGACCTCCCAGTCACCCTCGCGCGGCACGCCCACACGGAAGCTCTCGTAACTTGCCGGATCAAAGTTGATCAGAATCACTAGGTCGTCATTGACGTCCTCGCCCTGACGCACGAAGCTCACGATGGACTGCTTGGAGTTATCCGCGTCGATCCAGGTAAAGCCGTCGTCGGTGTAGCCGCGCTCGTACAGGGCGGGCTCGGCGGTGTACAGGTGGTTGAGCGCCTTGATAAACGCCTGATGATGACGGTGAGTCTCATACTCCTCGGTCAGGAACCACTGGATGGACTCGTAGTAGCGCCACTCAATAAACTGGCCGATCTCGTTGCCCATAAAGTTGAGCTTTGCACCGGGGTGCGTCATCTGGTAGAAGGCCAGCGTGCGCAGGCCGGCAAACTGGCGCCACCAGTCGCCCGGCATGCGGCCGATCAGCGAGCACTTGCCGTGCACGACCTCGTCATGGCTGAGCGGGCAAATGAAGTTCTCGGTAAAGGCGTACATGATGGAGAACGTGAGCAGCCCGTGGTTGCCAGGGCGCCACGGAAAATCGGTCTGCATGTAGTGCAGGGTGTCGTTCATCCAGCCCATGTCCCACTTGTAATGGAAGCCCAGGCCGCCGTCCTGCGGCGGGTAGGTTACGAGCGGCCACGCAGTAGACTCCTCGGCCATCATCATCACGTCGGGGTAGTGAGCCTCCACGGCGCAGTTGACCTGACGGATAAACGCGCTGGCGTCCAGGTCCTCCTCGGTACCGTACTTGTTGAACTTCTTTTGCCCCGGATCGTCGATGCCAAAGTTGAGGTACAGCATGCTGGACACGCCGTCCATGCGAATGCCGTCAACGTGGAAGTTCTCGAGCCAGTACAGCACGTTGGAGACCAGGAAGGAGCGGACCTCGCCGCGGGCGAAGTCAAACTTATGCGTGCCCCAGTTGGGGTGAATCTCGTGCTCAAACAGCATATGGCCGTTAAAGGTGGCAAGGCCGTGGGAGTCGGCGCAAAAACCGCCGGGCACCCAGTCCATGATCACGCCGATGCCCGCCTCGTGGCACGCATCGATAAAGTGCATGAGCTGCTGCGGGTTGCCGTAGCGCGACGTGGCGGCGTAGTAGCCGGTCGTCTGGTAGCCCCAGGAGCCGTCGAAGGGGTGTTCCATGAGCGGCATGACCTCGATATGCGTGTAGCCCATGTCGCGTACGTAGTCAACGAGCTCCACCGACAGGTCGTCGTAGGTGTAAAACTCGCCGCGCTGCGCGGGGAAGGGATCCATGGGGCCGGGGTAGTTGCCGTACTCGTCCGGCTCGCCCTGCGGCGCGTCGCCATGGCGCTTCCACGAGCCAATATGCACCTCGTAGATGTTGAGCGGCTGCGACATGTGGTTGTGGCTGGCGCGGCGCTTGAGCCACGCGGCGTCGTTCCATTTGTAGCCATCGAGGGTCCACAGCACGCTGGCGGTACCCGGAGGGCACTCGGCCTTAAAGGCGTACGGATCGGCCTTGTAGAGCTTTTCGCCCTCGTTGGTCTCGATGAGGTATTTATAGAGCTGGCCCTGCTCTGCACCAGGAATAAAGCCTTCCCAAATAGCGCTCGTATGCACGGGCACCAACGGGTTGGCTTGCTCATCCCAATTGTTGAATTCGCCAATGACATGGACACTCTTTACGTCGGGCGCCCAAACACAAAAACGCCAGCCGCGCGTGCGCTGCTGTGTGTCGGGATGCGCGCCCATCTTTTCCCAGCTGCGCTCCCACGTACCGATGCCAAACAGATAGACATCGTCCTTGGTGAGCTCCGGTGCGTGCGGGGCGGCTTTATGGGTAGCAGGCTTTTTGGTTGCTGGCTTTAGCTTTGTATCGCTCACGTTTGATCCCATCATGACGCGGCAGCGTGTTGCCTTGGTGACTAGATGCGAAAGGTCCAAGGCTGCACGAATCGAAGGGACGGCGAAGTTTCTGTGATTCGTTCCACCTCGCGTGCTCGGTGGAACTTTCGGCAGAAACTACGATAACACCTGTGCGTTAGTTTTATGGACAAAAGCGGATTTGCGAGGGCGTTTAATCGGTAAGCGACATGTTTATACCACTGGCAGATTTGACGTGGTAAAACTCTTGACAGTTTTACCAATTTGGGTTTCAAAATAGTTCGGCTGACGTTTGGTAAAACGTTTTTAGCAGGATGTTTACCATTTGATATCGAAAGGTTCGTTTATGTCCCGTACCGCCGCTCCCAAGGTTGCTTTTATTTTCGATTGCGATGGCACGCTGGTTAATAGCACCCCCGTTTGGGCCTATGCCCAGCCCGAGTTATTGCACCGTCACGGGATTGACGTGACCGTGGATGACTTTGCCCAATTTGAGCACCTGTCGCTGGAGGACGAGTGCCAGGCCTACCACGACACGTGGGGCATTGGCGCAAATGGCGAGGAGCTGTATCGCGAGCTGGGTGAGATTTTGATCAATGGGTACTCCAAGGTGCCGCCGCGCGAGGGTCTCCTGGCATTTTTGGAGCAGGCGAAGGCGGCGGGTATTGCCATGTGCGTTGCCACGTCCACGCCGGCCGAGCTGGTGCAGTCTGCGCTCGCTGGTGCCGGGCTCGACGCCTACATGGAGTTTGTTACCACGACGGGCGAGGCGGGGCGCTCCAAGCAGTTCCCCGATGTGTACGAGCTGGCGCTGCGCCGCCTGGAGGAGCGCCATGGGCACAAGTTTGAGCGCGCATGGGTGTTTGAGGACGCCGTCTTTGGCCTAAAGAGCTCTGGCTCTGCCGGCTTTAAGCGCGTGGGCATCTATGACCCGCACGGCCGCATGAAGCGCGACGACGTGCTCGCCAACTGCGATATCTTTATCGACAGCTACGAAGAGCTTGACCTTGACCGTGTGCTTTCGTTTGAGGGATAGGCGAGGGCTGTGGCTTGCAAGGTATTAGTGGTCTGCGGCTCGCCCGTGGTGGCGAGCGCAGATCTGTTGCGTAGGCTAGCAGGGGAGTGCGACCACGTTGTCGCCGTGGACCGCGGACTCGACGCGCTGCTGGGCGCCGGCCTGGGCTGCGATGTATATGTAGGGGACGCCGACACGGTAAGCGATGAGGGGCGAGCGCAAGTTGATGCCGCTGAGGACTTTGAAGTGGAGCGCCACAACCCCTACAAGGACTACACCGATCTGGCGCTAGCGCTCGATTCCGTCCGCCGTCGTTGGCCGGGTGCCGAAGTGGTTGCGACCTGCGCCACGGGTGGCCGTCCTGATATGGCCCTAAGCGTCCTAGGCCTACTAGCCAACTACAAAGACGCCCCAGTCTGGATTGCCGAGGACAAGGTGGTCGCCCGCATCCTCCACGCAGGCGAATCGTGGACCATTGAGGGCGCCAAAGGCAAGACGTTCTCCATCATCGCCATTGCCCCCAACACCGAGGTAAGCGAACACGGCCTAGAATGGGAGCTAGATCACGCCCCCCTGGGCTTGTTAGCCGACACGGGCATCAGCAACGTCGTCAGGTCAACCGCACAGATTACCGTCCACCAAGGAACTGCAATAGCGTATTTGTTGCGTGAGGGTTTTATCGGGACGGTGGGTTAATTGACTGATTTTGCCGAAGTCAAAATCAGTCAATTCAGCCCCATCCCAGGAAAACCCGTAAGTAGGAGATTCAACCCAAAAAAAGTCCTTGCATCAAAGAAAGTCTTCCCCTATAGTATCTCCACGTCACGGGGGCGTAGTTCAGCTGGGAGAGCGCTTGACTGGCAGTCAAGAGGTCAGGGGTTCGATCCCCCTCGTCTCCACCATCGTGAATGCAAAGGCCTTCGGAATTCCGAAGGCTTTTTTATGCCGAAACACCACGCGCTGCAAACCCCACCTACGCCAACAAAAAGTTGCACAATTAATTTCCCATGTCTGTACATAGTTTGTTAGACAAACGCGACTATCCGCGCAGCTCGCTGCTTCATTTAGGCTTCAGGAACGCCCTTAAACACCGCAAATACCTCAATAACCTGCATCAATGTGAACAACATCCCAAAATAACCCTCTTGAACATGCTAAATGAACGAAATGTTGTCCGCCATTAGCCAAATCAGTTTCACTAACAGGATCGCGTCGAAAATGTTGGTGTAAGGGTGACGCCCTAGCGCCCGTTTAACGAAAAACGGCCTTCGTCCTAGAATCTGAAATCACCACAACAACAGGTTCTAGGAAAGGACGAAGACCGCTATGGGAATCTTATCAGACC
>JAXIZI010000047.1:0-19139 GCA_036304065.1 Collinsella sp.
CCAACCTCGTTGCGGCGCGGCTGCGCCTCTGGCACTTCAACAACATTGTCGCAGCCCCGACCCGCGGTCACGAGCGGGGGCTCCTGTCGTTTCCGTGCCCCTGGATTGGGTCATAGTGTCTGACTTATGCTCAACCTGCGGCGCAATGTCAGCAACCAAGCCGAAAACAAAAAAGGCCGAAGTCCCGAAGGGCTTCGGCCTTTGTTTTTCTGCAACGTCCAAGCACAGCTTATCGATTCTCAATACTTCCGATGTTCTTGAGCTCGATAGAGATGAGGCCGTTGGGCTCGTTGACGAACTCGATATACTCGGAGTTCGAACCCATCTCGGCCGGGAAGCTGATCTCGATGCCCGTGTCGGTACGAATCTTGTGATTGCGCACCGCCGCGCGTTCGACCTGCTTGCGCTCCACGGGCACACGCTCAGGCACCTTCTCCTCGGTCAGTGCCGCGCGCACGCTCTCCTTGATAACCGGTTCGTCCTCAAAGACCTCATCGACGATATCCCAAGGCGGCAGCTCCTCGTCATCCTCAACCTTCTCGGCAACGGCAGCCTTAACCTTAGCGAGCGCTACAGCCGTGTTGGCACCGTGCTCCTCGGCGACTTCCTCGACCACACGCGTCACGGTGTCGATGACCTCCTTGCCCGATACGCCCGTGTCGCACTGCAGCAGGCCGTCGGGGATAAGCAAACGGTCCTCGCCGGCAATCTTGCGTTTCTTATCCACATAGCCGATCTCCATGGTGCTTGCACGCACGATTGCATAGCTCGGCACCTTTTGCGAAGGGTTCGGCAGAATGGCATAGTGGCGCGCGATGTCGTTACGCACCTCGCCCTCTTCGCGACCCACCTCGTGCATGAATGCCTGCTTGGAGCCCAGCAGCATCACGGCAAACCAGCGGGCATCCTCATCATCGTCAAAGTCCGCCACAAGCACGTCAGTGGACTCGGCTTTCTCGGCCTTGGTAAGTTCGGAAGAGATGAACTCCGCAATCTGCTGAGACAGGTCCACGAACTCACGCTCACCAAAGAAATAGCCCTTGAGCTCGCCGCCGAATGCGGAGTTCTCGGCAAACGTGGCGCGTTTATTGTCGGCCGAGGTGCGTGCGCGGCGCAGATGCGTGGTCACGAAGTTGCGCACGGTACGGCTCTCGATATCGAGCTCTCGCTGGCTCATGACGTTGACGGCAGAGTCAAAGTCCAGGATATGCAGAATCGCGTGATTGATTTTCATATACGGCATTCCGTTCTAGATCGATTTCGGCACGAACCAGTATAGCGGTCGAGCCCGCCCCAGGCGCATCGAAGATTGGCGCATCGGGGACAGGTTGCTTTGTATCAATGGCTAGCGCAGGAGCTCGGACTGCCAAGCCTCGAGCTGTTCTGCCAAACTCTTGCCGGCAGCGGGCACGTCGATCTGGGGTCGTTTGGGCAACAGTGCGCATTTAAGGATCGCCACGATGGTCTGCGAGATAAAGCGTCGCGTATCTTTGTCAAAGCCTTGCGCAGCCTGGAGCATCACGGGCAGACTCTCACGCAGATTTCCTGCGATATCCGCAAACCGTTCGGCGTCCGTAGCCTCAAACACGGAGAACAACGCATCTACAAAACGCTCGCGCTCGCTAGGTGACACTGCAAGCAGCATCTCGCGAATGGAGCCATCAACGTATCGAGCACCGGCGGACAGGCGCTCACAGTATACGAAGTCGCAACCATCAACCACCCAGCTAAAGGGATTGTGCTGCAGCAGGCTGAACTCGGTGCTCTCAACGATGGCATAGTCCTCTTGTGTCTCGAACATCATGCCGAAGATCGACGACCGAGGTAGCGTCTTGTCGATTCGACCGGAAAGATCGGCAAAGGCGTTGCCGTTCAGAAACTCCTCGACGAACCCTGGACCATCATGGGAATACGCCCGTTCGATTCGCTCACGGGCGACATCGGAGCACATCGCCGCACCGTACACCGCAAGGTTTCCGCCCTTGGAATGACCTCCGCACAAAAGCGGCCCGTCGATCGCATCCGCTGCCTCGTCCACATAACGCGCCGCGGATTCCTGGGCCGGCACAGGACACCGGAACGCCATGTTAAAGTCCTCTTTCCAGCCCACAATCGTGCTGTCGGTCCCCCGGAAGGAAAGATAGCTAAACCCCGCCGGAAACCGGAACGCCATGGCTGCAAACTGCTCCGTCGCCACCACATCGCTCACGGCACGATAGCCGCAAACGTGCACGCCGCGGTATCTGGGATTTGCTGCCACGGCCTCCAACAAGGCCCTGCTTCCCTCTGGGTCCCACAAGTCGTCAATCATGTCCCGGTAGCACTCGGCACGCAGCAGTTCGCGTACGTCTAGGCCCTGCCAGTTCGTCAGCCCCGCCATATCACCCGGCAAGCGCAAATAGGACAACCACGCAAAGACCAGGCTATCCACCGCGCAGAACGGCCGCTCCTCAAAGGGATCAAACGCCGTCTGGACATAGGTCAAAAAATTAGGCGAATCCGACATGGCCCTCCCATCAACTATGGTGCATTGGAGTCAGGTTACTTTGCACCAAAAAGGCGCCCGGGCCGTGTGGACCCGGACGCCTTCATTGTAGCTTTTCGCTCTAGCGAGCTTGATTTAGCAGGAGAAGTCGACGCTGTCGATGATGTCCTTGAGGGCCTTGGCGGAGACGGTGAGCTCATGCTGCTCGTCGTCGTTCAGCGGCACGGGGACGCGGCAGACAACGCCGTCGCGGCCAACGACGGTCGGCATGGAGATGGCAAGATCGGACAGGCCATACTCGCCCACCATGAGCGAGGAGACAGGCAGAACGGTCTGCTCATCGCGCATAACGGCGGTGCAGATGCGCTTGACGGCCATGGCGACGCCATAGTAGGTGGCGTGCTTCTTCTCGATGATGGTGTAGGCGGAGTTCTTGACGTCCTCGGCGATGCGCTTCTCGGCAGCCTCATGCTCCAAGTGGCCGTGAAGCTCACAGAAGGTGTTCAGCGGAACGCCGGCAACCTGAGCGCTGGACCAAGCGACAAACTCGGAGTCGCCGTGCTCGCCCATGACATAGGCCTGGACATCGCGCGGGTCAACCTCGACGTGGGCACCAAGCATCTGCTGCAGGCGGCCGGTGTCGAGCACGGTGCCGGAGCCGATGACATGGCCCTCGGGCAGGCCAGACATCTTGATGGCAGCATAGGTCAGAACATCAACCGGGTTGGAGACGATTAGCAGAATGCCGTCGAAGCCGGACTTCTTAATCTCGGGAATAATGGACTTGAAGATGCTGACGTTCTTGTTGACCAGGTCCAGGCGGGTCTCACCGGGCTTCTGGGCAGCGCCAGCGGTGACGACGATCATGGCGGCGTCGGCGACATCGGAATAATCGCCGGCGTAGATCTTCATCGGCTCGGCAAACGTCATGCCGTGCGCGATATCCAGGGCCTCACCCTCGGCACGGTTCTTGTCCACGTCGATGAGGACCATCTCGGAGAACAGACCACTCTGCATCAGTGCGAACGCCGAAGACGAACCGACGAAACCGCAGCCGACAATAGCGACCTTCTTCTCGTTAACCATTAGAAACTCCCATCTCTCTCCACAAACAAGCCGCCCGGGAACGACCCGAGCGGCTTGTCGTAATCCCAATACATCCAATCGGGACTTTGATTATGCTCCTATTCGCAGCCAAAAATCGACCGTTTACCGAAATTGTTTGCAGTATTCGTAAAATAACTGCACGAAATCGGTTTCAAGCTATTGACGAGCCGAAATAGATTTCTAATACAGGCCCGCCTCGCGAATGGCCTCGACAGCCAAAGCGATCTGATCGGGCGGTAGGACCAGCGCCATGCGCACGTGTCCCTCGCCCGAAGGACCAAAACTCGCGCCCGGCGTCACCACAACGCCGGCCTTCTCCATGAGTTCCTCGCAAAACGCCATGGAATCGGTGCGACCACCGGGAAGCTTGGCCCACACAAACATAGAGCCATGCGCGTTGGGACGCTCCCAGCCCAGACCCTCAAGACCATCGCACAGGGCATCGCGGCGCTCCTGGTACTTCAGACGCTGCGCCTCGACCTCATCGCGCGGGCCATTAAGGCACGCGATGGCGGCCTTCTGGATCGGGAAGAACATGCCAAAGTCAATCTGGCTGCGCAGCTTGGCGAAGGCCGAGACCACATCCTCGCGACCGACCAAAAAGCCGATACGCGCACCGGTGACGTTAAACGACTTGGAGAGCGAGAAGAACTCAACGCCCACCTCGAGCGCGCCGGGATACTGCAAGAAGCTGCCGCCCGGCTCGCCGTCGAACACGATGTCGGAGTATGCGTTGTCGTGAACGATGAGCAGGTCGTGCTCGCGGGCGAAAGTGATGATCTCCTCGTAGATCTCGGGCGTGCCCACCGAGCCGACCGGGTTCGCGGGCAGCGACACAATCATATACTTGGCACGATCGGCCACCTCGGGATCGATGCCCGCCACATAGGGCAGGTAATTGTGCTCGGCAACCAGCGGATAGTATTCGAGCTTGGCATCGGCGATCTTGGCACCCGCCTCAAAGACCGGGTAGCACGGATCGGGAACCAGAATGGTGTCACCCGGATCGAGCAGGGCCAGGCCCAAATGGCCCACGCCCTCCTGCGTGCCGTTGCACGACTGCACCATAGACGGCGTAATGCCCGAAACGCCAAAGCGACGCTCATAGTAATCGCACACGGCTTGCTTGAGTTCGGGCAGGTCGCGCAGGGCATACTTCCACATCTCGGGATCTTGGGCTGCCTGCGTGAGCGCCTCGACCACGTGGTCGTACGGCTTAAAGTCGGGCGTGCCCACGCTCATGTTGTAAACGGTCTTGCCCTGAGCCTTCAGCGCGAGAAGCTTGTTGTTGAGCGAGGCGAAGACCTCCGCGCCAAAGCGGTCGAGACGCTGCGATGCCTGCATGGTGCCACCTTTCGATATGAAAAACGCGGCGCTCCGACAAGAGTGCCGCGCGATACGGGCCATCAGATTGCAAAAGTGTAACGCTTGCAACCCCCGTATTGGTTCAATTTAGCCAACCTTAGTCAACTGGATTGAGCGCGTCGATCTGCGCAAGCCACAGACGCGAGCTAGCGTCACTCGGCATACGCCAATCGCCGCGCGGGCTGAGCGTCACCGATCCCACCTTGGGACCATCGGGCAGGCAGCTGCGCTTAAACTGCTGGGCAAAGAAGCGGCGGTAGAACGTACGTAGCCACGTGTGGACGGTCTTGACATCGTAGACGCCCTCAAAGCTCTTGAGCGCCATGTGGTAGATCTTGCCCGGCTCAAAGCCAAAACGTAGCAGGTAGTAGAGGAAGTAGTCGTGCAGCTCGTACGGGCCCACCAAATCCTCGGTCCTCTGCGCAATCTCGCCGTCGCCCGTGGGCGGCAGAAGCTCGGGGGACACCGGCGTATCGAGGATATCGAGCAAGACCTCGGCAATACGCCCGCCAAAGACATCGGCGGCATAGCGCACCAGATGGCGCACAAGCGTCTTGGGCACGCTCGCGTTGACGGCGTACATGCTCATGTGGTCGCCGTTATAGGTAGCCCAGCCGAGCGCCAGCTCCGACAGGTCGCCCGTGCCAATGACAAAACCGCCAGCCTGGTTGGCCAGATCCATCAGGATCTGCGTACGCTCGCGGGCCTGGCTGTTCTCGTAGGTCACGTCTTGGACGGCCGGATCGTGCTCAATGTCCTTGAAGTGCTGCTCCACAGCCGCATGGATCGAAACCTCGCGGAAGCTCACACCCAAGTCACGAGCGAGCGACTCGGCATTGGACTTAGTGCGGTGCGTCGTGCCAAAACCTGGCATGGAGACCGCCGTGATACCCGTGCGCGGAAGCCCCAGCGCATCGAAGGCACGCACGGTCACAAGCAGCGCCAGCGTGGAGTCCAAGCCACCCGAAAGGCCGATGACCGCAGCCTTGGTACCCGTATGGGCAAGGCGGGTCTTGAGGCCCGCAGTCTGCAGATTGAGGATCGTCTCGCAACGCTCGGCCAGGTCGCCATGGTCAGCCGGCACAAAGGGCGCGCGGGGGAAGACACGGTAAATGTCGAGTGCATCGCGCAGGACAGGCTCGTCTGCCAGCACGCCCTCAAACGAAAATTCAACGGTTGTGGCCTCCGGCGCATCGTCCGCGCGCGTCCACGTCGTCGAGCGACGGCGCTCGGCAACCAGACGGTCGAGGTCAACATCGGCAACCGCCATATCGCAGGTAAGGAGCTTCGTCGCCGCCAGCTTAGAGCCGTTTTCGTAGACGAGGTTCTCGCCCGCAAAGACCATATCGGTCGTGGACTCGCCCTCGCTCGCGTCCGCATAGGCATAGGCACAGTACAGGCGCGCACTCTGATTGGAGATGAGGCTGCGGCGATAGTCTGCCTTACCGACAATCTCGTCCGAGGCCGACGGGTTGAGGATCACCGTCGCACCGGCAAGCGCCATCTCGGTCGAAGGGGGCGCCGGCACCCACAGGTCCTCGCAGACCTCAACGCCCAGCACCAGGTCCTCGGCGCCCTCATCACAGCAGCGGTAGACAAGCCCCGAACCCAGCGGAACCGGACCCTGACCGGCAAATTCAACCCACACGGGATCTGTGGGCGCCGGAGCAAACCAGCGGCGCTCGTAGAACTCGCCATAGTTGGGCAGATACTTCTTGGCCGTGAGGCCCAAAAGCTCACCCGCGCAGCACACGGCGGCGCAGTTGTAGATATTCTCGGCAACTGCAACGGGAAGACCGATGGTAAAGACAATCGGCAGCTCACGAGTCACATCGAGGATATGCACCAAAGCAGCCTCGCAGGCATGCAGTAATGTGCGGTTATGGAACAGATCGGCCGCGGTATAGCCGCACAAGTTAAGCTCGGGCAGCACCAGAGCACGAACGCCGCGCTCGGCAGCCTCGCGAACAGCCGCCAACGCAACCTCGGCATTGCCCTCGACATCGGCAACGCGAATCTGCGGCGACGCCGCCGCCACACGCAAAAAGCCATCGTTCTTATTAGCCGAAACGCAGCATTGCCTTGTTGATCTGGACACTGGAGGCCCCTTCTACCCTGAGATTCAGTCTAACGAACGTTCACATACCTCTAACTAGCCAAAGCAACCTCCCAGTTTACTGAGAGGCCAACCTGTGCTAAGAGCATGTATTTCAAAAATATCTTTAATTAAAAAAGGAGAAATCGATAATCGACTTCTCCTTTAAGCGAGGCGAGTAAATTCCGAAACTAATGGCAGAATTTATCCATGTAGTCCTCAAAGTCGAACACTTCTACCACGACGCCCTCTTCCTGAAACTCTTTCAGTTGCTCCAAGAGATCTTTGTTAATAACGTCCATGCAGAAACCTCCTCTATCTAATCAATTGTAGTATATCTGCTTTCATGCAATTATCAACCAACATTGTTTAATTGCTCCTCGTTTGCCGATAGTCCCTCTTTTTTCAAAATGTCGCGCACCTCGTTCTTAGTAATCGGCTTTTCAAACAACGAAAGCAAAGCGAACGAAAAATCATTAACCGCACACATTCTATGGGTGGCACAACTCAGCAGTACTCTTAACCCCTCTTTTGAGCGTCCGACTTCTTTCACAAACGAACTTTTAACCAATTGAAAACCATTCTCGTGCATTACATAATCGGCATCGATATTTGTATTCAGCAATCCATAATGCAACAGTTCTTCTATCGCCCTTGTCAGCTCGAGATCGCCCTGATCAAGGATAAGAGAAATGCTACAATCAGCCTCCAATAAACGGGCCAACTTAAGGTATACCAACTGGGAAACAGCATAGACATGATGGTATTCAGAATTATAGAAGTAGGCAAATGGCTCAACGAGCACGACAGAGGTCTTGGAATCCAGCCAGATTCGATCAGCTGGATTTAGACTAGTTAGCCGTCGCTTTACTTTGGTCAAATGTCCCTTATACCTGACAGCGTGAATAGAATCTAGGATCCAGGTCACCTCTGAAATATGAAGCCGCTGGGGCAAGTCAATTGTGTCGCTACCGTTTATGACCTCTTGCATATAAAAATCAATATGATGCTCATCAGATAAGGATTTTGCTTCATTTAAAGTTAAACCAGTGCCTGAAACATAATCCACTTCGAGGCGCAAATCCTCATATTGGGACTTCGGCATTACAGAGACACCATACTTATCGGGATGATTCCAAACATCCGACCCCATAACGAGACCAAAATTCGTAAATCCTCTCGTGGAATATGGAACACCACATACCTGTTTTGAATAATTCAAAACATTCTCTGTATAAGCTAAGGTGTTCAGAGCCTCTTCTTTAGTTTCGGTCGGAAAGCCAATCATAAAGAATAGATGAACAGGAATACCCGCATTGAGACAATCATGGATATTGCGATCAATCCAATCAACTCTCGTGTTCTTCTTCATTAGATCAAGAACTCTTTGGTTGTATGACTCGAGGCCAAACTGAATCTGCCTACATCCACTTTGGTATATCTTGTTGAAAACGTCTGTACTTAGGGTTGGAGAGAACCTCGTTTCTCCATGCCAGAAAAACGTTTTTCCCGATGCGTTTATTTCATCCGCGAGTTGCTCCATTCTTTTGCCTTCGAATGTTTCATCCACAAAAGAGAAAACTCTCGTGCCGTATTTTTCATTTAACCGACACATTATTTCAAATACTCTCGATATGGGCATCTTTCGGTAACAACCACCAGTAGCACCGGGAATGGTGCAGAAGGCGCAATGATTAAAACACTGCCTAGAGGAATAAACCGGCAATATTAACTCAGGCATGAAGTATTTAGAAAGGGCGAAGCCATCGAAATCGGGAACTGTATCGTTGATAAATGTTTGCTCAATCCGATGGTTTTTATATATCTTTCCACCTTTAGCATGGCAAAGGTTTGGAACACAGTCGAGATTGTCATCACCAGAGTCAAGAGCCTCAAGAAGACGTGCAAGCGGCTCTTCGCCGTCATACATCATTATCGAATCAATGTATTCAAAAAAGGGATGCCATTCTTTCATGCAGTCATCTGCTAAACGAGTAATGTAATTGCCGCCCAATGAGACGTGTTTAACAGATGGACATTCTTCTTTAATCAGTTTCGCTAACGTAACTGCGGAAATCAATTGGAAACAGCCGCTCACCGAAATCCCAATAAACTCGATTTTTTCCCTCTGAATACGCTTAAGAAAGGCAGTTTCATAGAAGGAAATAAACGGATTATGCAAGGTATCCGCAAGCGATTTCATTATTTCTGGTGTCGAATAATAATCATAGGGCAGATCTATGGAGTTGAACGTGTATTTAACTCCATATGAGACGTGATTTATGATATAGAGTGCATTTCTAAAAATGTTTTCAGCATATTGTCTTTCTTTTAGATTAAAGTATCTCTTCGATCTGAAAATATCTTTTGCCTCGTCAACATTAAGTGCTGACTTTTGTATCAACTCGATTGTTAATTGAACATTCGAACTAAACGAATCCTTTGATTCCCGATACCTTTTACAGCACTCTTCGACATGTCTATAAGATAGGAGGTCATCGTAAAATTCCACGTTTAAGTCAATGATGTCAACTTTATATTGTTCAACCTCTTGAAGATATGACTTCAAAACAGGCAAGGCAAGATACGGCCCCACTGGACTCCATCCTGGGGGAAATACTAAAAGCGTTTAGGCATATCAACGTCACATCTTTCGCAAATAATTCAATTGAAACACAACTACCATCATAATTGAAAATACACCAAGTCCTGTAACGAGAATTGAGAACATCGCGATGCTCGTGAACAGCGAAACAAGGAGTGTTGAAATAACAACAGCAACCGATTGCAAAGACTCCCTAATTGAAAACAGGCTTATCGATTCAGATCCGTCTCTCGCCAAATCCTGCAGCGATGTTATGAGAAGCACATCTTGAATGGCGTTTCCGGCACCGACGATAAAAAGGAAAATAAACGATATCCCAGACGCATAGCGATAGCCAAACGCCAGATACGCACCGAGCGCAAGATACGTCACAAAACAATATGATTTAACGCAATCGGAACCACTGATTAAACGACCATATATTGTATTTCCGAACAACAGTCCGATTGTAAGACTACTCTGAAGGAATCCGTATTGTATCGATGACGAGTCAAATTGCAATTGCGCTATAGCTGGCAAAAGAGAATTCAGAGAGCCGAATGCCACGCCACTAGAAATATCGATTAATAGGAAACCAATTGCCAAGTGCTTCGCGCTAAGATCACTAAATGCAGTCCTGTTTTTTTCATTTTTTCTTATCCCCTCTTTATCATTAACCTCGATAACCGACGGAACATCTCGCAGCAACCAGAACGACGCGGCAAAAGAAAGCGCGTCTAATGCAAGAACAGCCTCCGCCCCAAATTGAGCGACAACAAAACCGCCGGCAACTGGCCCCAGAACCATCATCAAATTCTGCAGAAACCCAAACGAATTATTAATTACGTCGCGATTGATACTATTCGTATTGGCTCTTAACAACGAGTAAAAGCAGGGCATTTCAACCGTTCGGCAAAGCGATACCGCGCACGTAATAGCAAACATACTCCATTTACTATCAACAAAAATATAGCAAACGAATAATCCCGCGCGAATTAAGTCTGCCAATCTCATGGCCTGCAGTGTCCCGATACCCATCTTCTGAGGCAGCTGCGCGAGCGCAACTGAAAACAGAGCGGGGGCAAATCTGCAGCAGACCATCAAAGCAGTTGCAGAAACATCGTGAGTTACCTCGTAAATCAGCATTGGCAAAGCAATATTCGCACACCAATTGCCTATTTCGCTTATCCCTCTAGCAATATATAGGACCCGAACCGGACGGCTAGCTCTCAATACCGTGAACATCAGGATTAACCTCGTATTTCAGGCCTCGCTCATCCCTTAATAGGAATCCATAATCAACCAAGTACCGCCTCAACACGGCATAATCAGGATAGAGCTGTGACAGCACACGATTAACCTGAAGCTCCGTATAACTTGTATTTAATTCAAAGAAAGAGACGGCCCATAGCAGCATGATTCTTTTATAGCTTTCCTTTTTTGGAATTGAAACCAGCTCGCCATTCTTGAGAAATCGTTTTTTAAAGTCTATTAGCTCATCCATTCACATCCTCCATTTCATACGCATCTAATACTAAAAATGCATACGCTTTAGGTCATCGTATTCGGCTTCTTTATTCGAACTAAACTCGAACTAATCTAAATTATTTGCTCAAACACTCTTCGAAAGCTCGTTTTTCACTCTGAGTAAAATGCCCTTCCCAGTCAGTCCACGAACAGGAAGGCAACTCACAGCGAGCGGAGTCGAAGCCCTCTACCGTCGGTCGTTCAAAATGCACGATAACCTTTTCGATATCCCCATCTGTTATCAGGTCAGAATGAACGACCTCGGTACCGTCTTCGAATGTCATATACGGGTACATCACGTAAACCACCTCGCAATCGTTAATCCAGTTTAGCATCAAGCTATTGCACCAAAGACAGCAAGCCCCCTTGATGAGTTGATGGTATCTGTTAAATGTCACGTACGATTCACATCTGGTGGGTACCCTGATGGCTACACGAAACGAAGCAGATTTACACCGGGAGGACCCCGTATGACAACCAAGTACACCGACGCGCCGCGCACACGTGTCATGACGCCGGCATCGCTCAACAACGGCGTTCACGAAAACCATTCCATCGGCCAGACCATGGCCATCGCGCCCAAAAAGGGCCTGTTTGACGACATTTCCATTCCCCAGATCATCGCCGGCGCCGCAGCTGCCGCTACGAGCGTCGCGCTTGCCTCCAAGATCGGTATCGCCGGATCGGTGATCGGTGCCGCTGTGAGCTCGGTCATCACCGTTGTGTCCTCGCAGGTCTACCGCCACTTTATCTCTGCCAGCGCCGAAGCCCTCAAAGGTACGCACGCCACCGTCGACTACCCCGCCGGCGCCTATGAACCCGTTGAATTAAATGCCGAGGAGCACTTAGGCGGCGCCGCGACTACCCAGGAGATGCGCCAGATTGCAGGGCGCGCGACCACGGCGCGCGTCGCCCCCGACAGCCTGCGCGCCAAGGCGGCGGCAGAGCGCAGCCAGACGCAAAAGAAGGTCATCATCTTCTCGATCGCCATCGCCATCGTCGCGGTTATCGCCTGCACCGCTGCCATCCTTATCACCACCGCCGGTGAGGGTCTGGGCGAGCGTCCCGAGCCGATTCTGTCGTCACGCACGACCGAGAGCGATGCAAATGGCAACACTCAGCCGCAGGATCAGCAGGCACAGACGGACGACACGCAAGACAGTCCTACCTCTGCCAATTCGTCCTCGAACACCCAAAACCAATCGCAGGGCACCGATTCCTCTACGGCCAACAGTGGCACGCCGTCCGGCACGACCGACTCAAGCCAAACGACTGACGGTTCACAGCCGAACACGGGAGGCCAGACGAGCGACACCACGTCGGGAACGGGCACGGCAGACAGTAACAACACCAACAGCTCGAACAGCTCGAGCGGAACCGCGTCCGACACGGCATCTGACAGCTCGAGCCAAGGCGCGGCATCGGGCAACTAAGCACGTTTGCCCCTCATAGATAACCGACCTGCATAACGGGCGCGAACCGGCAACGGTCGCGCCCGTTTGCCTTGGGCGCCGCCATGGCGAACGCTATGCGATGGTAAGATGCTTTACATGTGTAAAGAGGAGATTTGCCATGAGCAAGACAATAGTTAGGCCCACGCTTTCGCTGGGCAACCACATCTATCTGTATCGCCTGCTGCGCGACGCGATTGGGTGCGGCAAGCAAACGTTTATGACACAGGTCGAGGAGGCGCTCGCCGCCGGCGACATGACCGCTTATGACCTGGGCTTTGAGTCCACGCGTGAGCTGCTCGAGGAGCTCGACGACTGCATTAAGCTGACCGTCTTTAAGGGCGGTCGCCTGTATGCCACCGTCATCGCCAACGAGGCTTGGGATGCCGCCCTTGCCAAGGGCGAGGACAAGCCCAAGGCAGCCAAGGGAGCCAAGCAGTCCTACAAAAAGAAAAAGCGCGGCGAGAAGGACCTCAAGGCCGTGCGTCCCAAGCACGTTAAACGTCCCAAGCCAGAAACCATGGTTGAAGCCGTGCCGGAGCCCGAGCCCGAGGCAGAGATCGAAGTCGCTATTGAGGTAACAGCAGAAACCGAAATCACCGCCACGACCGATCCCGAAGTCATATCTGAGCAGGAAACCACTGCGGAGCTCAACGAAGCTCCCAAGTCGACAACCGAAGAAGCCGCTGACCAGCCCGAGACGTCTGCATTCCAAAACAGCGATGTCTTTGGTGACAAGGCCGAGGACGATCAGTCCGACGAGCCCGCAGATCAAGACGCTACCGAGTCGGCGCCGGAGCCCGAGGCACCGCAGCCCGCCATCTCGCTCACGGTCGTCTATGACCCCGAAAACGCCAACGCCGGCATCACCACCATGGCTTCCACGCCGGTCGAGACAAAGCCATCTGTCGAGGCAAAGGATGCCCCTCAAGCCAAGACCAAAACCGAGACCGAAGACATGTCCGTCCCCGTGGAGCCGACAGATTCCGCAGCTAAGCCGGAAGCGGCGCCTGAGCCTGAGCCTGTCATCGAGTCCGCATCCACACCTGTCTATGACCAGATTCCCGCACCTGTACCGGCTCCGGTCCCCGCACCCGCAGCACCTGCCATCCCCGAGGACTTCCCCATCGATTTCGCAACCGAGGTCTTCTGCCCCGGCCCGCTTCTGCACCAGCTGTCGACCTATCTCCCCTACGGCGCCGACACCCTCGGCATTGTCGGCGAGTACTACTGGATCGCCCGCGAGCGCGGTACCATCGAGGCCGTGCGAAACCGCGCAAGCTTCCTCCTGCGCTACACGCAGGCCGGCGAGCGCCGCGAGGTTACCGTGCGCATCCGCCGCAACACCACCGGTGGCCTCGGATCCACCTGGGCCATCGATAAAGTCGAGCCTTCTACCAAGTAACAAAAAGGGACGATAACCCTCAAGGTTATCGTCCCTTTCTCGTTAGGTCACCTGAGCTCGACTAGTCGCGCGTCAGCTTGCGGTGAATACGATGCGGCTGGGCTGCGTCCTCACCCAGGCGCTCGATACGGTTGGCCTGATAGGCCTCAAAGTTGCCCTCGAACCAATACCAGTTGCCCGGATTCTCGTCGGTGCCCTCCCACGCCAGAATGTGCGTGGCGACGCGGTCCAGGAACATACGATCGTGGCTAATGACCACCGAGCAGCCCGGGAACTCGAGCAGCGCCGCCTCGAGCGAGGACAGCGTCTCGACGTCGAGGTCGTTCGTGGGCTCGTCGAGGAGCAGCAGGTTGCCGCCCTGCTTGAGCGTGAGCGCCAGGTTCAGACGGTTGCGCTCGCCACCGGAGAGTACGCCAGCGCGCTTCTGCTGGTCCTGGCCCTTAAAGCCAAAGCTCGCCACGTACGCGCGGCTGGGGACCTCGGTCTCGCCGACCATCATGTGGTCCAGACCATCCGAGACGACCTCCCACAGGTTCTTGTCGGGGTCGATGCCAGAACGGTTCTGATCGACATAGGAGATCTTGACGGTCTCGCCCACCTCGAGCTCGCCCGAAGTCAGCGGCTCCAGGCCCACGATGGTCTTGAAGAGCGTAGTCTTGCCCACACCGTTGGGGCCGATGACGCCCACGATGCCGTTACGCGGCAGGGTGAAAGAAAGGTCGTCGATGAGCACGCGACCGTCGAATTCCTTGTGCAGGTGATGGGCCTCGAGCACCTTGTTACCCAAACGCGGTCCAACGGGAATGCGGATATCGGTCCAGTCGAGCTTCTGGCTTGCGCGGGCCTCGGCCTCCATCTCCTCGTAGCGAGCCAGACGGGCCTTGTTCTTTGCCTGGCGAGCCTTGGGCGAGCTGCGTACCCACTCGAGCTCGGCCTCCATGCGCTTGGCGAGCTTGGCGTCGCGGTTGCCCTGCGCCTCGATACGGGCGGCCTTGGTCTCCAGATACGTGGAGTAGTTGCCCTTGTAGGGATAAAGGTGACCGCGGTCGACCTCGCAGATCCACTCGGCAACGTTATCCAGGAAGTAGCGATCGTGCGTGACGGCAAGCACCGCGCCCTGGTAGTTGTGCAGGAAGTGCTCGAGCCACAGGATCGACTCGGCGTCCAGGTGGTTCGTGGGCTCGTCGAGCAGCAGCAGGTCGGGAGCTTCGAGCAGCAGCTTGCACAGGGCCACGCGACGGCGCTCGCCGCCGGAAAGTACGTTGACCGGCATGTCGGAATCGGGCAGCTGCAGGGCGTCCATGGCCTGGCCGAGCTTGGAATCGATATCCCAGCCGTCGGCGGCGTCGATCTCGTCCTGGAGCTTTCCCATCTCGGCCATGAGGGCGTCCATGTCGCAATCCGGGTCGCACATCTCCTCGCCGATCTTGTTGAAGCGATCGACCTTGGCGATCATGTCGCCAAATGCCATGCGCACGTTCTCGATGACGGTCTTGTCGTCGTCGAGCGGCGGCTCCTGCTGCAGGATACCCACGGTGTAGCCGGGGGTGAGCTTGGCATCGCCGTTGGAGACCTCCTCGATGCCGGCCATGATCTTGAGCAGGGTCGACTTGCCCATACCGTTGGGGCCCACGACGCCGATCTTGGCACCGGGGTAGAAGCTCAGGGTCACGTCGTCAAGGATCACCTTGTCGCCATGGGCCTTGCGAGCCTGATACATCTGGTAGATGAACTCTGCCATTTGCCTGTTTTATCCTTTCTACCTGCTGTTTCTCTATTCTTGATTCGCTTTAGTGGAAACGAAATGAGGAAACCAGCTCTGAAACTTAACGAAAAAAGGGGCATGGTTGCCCATACCCCCTAATACTACCTGGGAAAAGTCCCCCGGAACATACTATGAACTGCGTACGCTAGTTTTCCGCAACCTTAACGAGCGGCTCGCTGCGATTTGCGCCACAGCAGATACGAGTAGACGTAGACGGCTCCGACCGAACCAAACGCCAGAACCGCAATCACTGCGGCGACGACTTCACTCGAAAGCACGCTGCCCGCCACGCCCATCACAATCAGGCCAACACCCAGCACCATAAAGCAGGCACCGCCAAAGCGCTGCGTACGGCGCCAGTTCTCGGGATCGGCAAGTGCCCAGGGCGTCTTGATACCGAGCGTATAGTTCTGCTTCACACGCGGCAAGTAGTTGCCTACGCCGATGAACAGCAAACCGACAACACCGGAAATCAGCACGTTAACCGAACCGACCGCCGGCACCACGCCCCAGACCGTAAGCTCTCCCAGCCAGCTTATGGCGCACATGAACAAGGTGAAGGCGATTACGAAGCCCTGATAGAACTTGCCCGAGGTTCGATATGCCTCACCTTTGGGGTCGATGCGCGGCACCACGCAGAACATTGCGAGAAGCGCCAGAGGCAGCACGCCGAGCGCGGAGGCCATCCAGCTAGGACCCCAACCGTCGACAGCGCTGTTCGCGCCCCAGTGCGTGGGAATCTGCGCAGGCAAGCTCGGCATCACCATGAGGTGCGCTACGACATTGGCGACGCACAGAGCGACCAGCGCAATCCACACACGCCGCGATACCCCCGTGGCGTGAATACCCTTGTTTTCGTTATTCATCCTTATCACCTTCCGTGTTTGTAAAGCCCATAAACCAACCGATCAAGTCCTGCATGACGGTGGTGTTTAAGCTGTATACGATGTTTTGGCCATGGCGCTCGTCGGTCACCAACCCGGCGTTTTTGAGCGTCGCCAAGTGATGGCTCAGCGACGGCTTACTGATATCGAAATGCTCGGCAAGCTCCCCCGCCGTGCAATTGCCCTCGCGCAGCAACTCCAAAATGCGCCGTCGCGTTGGATCGGCAAGCGCCTTAAAACCCTCTCCCGGCATAAGACCTCCTTTCATCATCTCTCATGACGCGCACACTATACTCGATATTTAGATGTTTGTCTAACTATCTAATCTTGTACTCAAAAAAATAGCCGCCTCCGCGTAATGCGAAGACGGCCACTTCTCACGCTACAAACGTGTTTTTGAGTTGGCCAACCCGCTGCAACGGGTGCCATCTGCTTCAATCTTATGCGAACCCCGATCCCATTTCAACAAGCCCAAGGGCTCAAATGGAATCGCGATAACACCTATAATGGCGATAGCTAAAACACGATTCGCTTCCCCATCGGAGGATGTCTATGACCGAAACCGCTGCCGCTCTCGTCGAGACACGCGACACCAAGCTCGAGATCATCATGGGCCGCGAGGCACTCGATAAGCTCGCCGATGCTACGGTGTTGGTGCTCGGCTGCGGAGGCGTGGGCTCCAACTGCTGCGAGGCACTCGCCCGCGGCGGCATTGGTCATTTCGTCATTCTGGACAAGGACATCGTCGCGCCCAGCAATATCAATCGCCAGGCTATCGCCTTTCACAGCACTATCGACAAGCGCAAGGTCGATGTTATGGAAGCCATGATCCACGACATCAATCCCACCGCCACCGTTATCAAACGCACCGAATACCTGCTGAGCGACAACATCGACGAGTTCTTCGCGAGCGTTTTGGAGCAGACGGACGGCAAGCTCGACTACGTCGTCGACGCCATCGACACCATCTCGGCCAAGCTCACCATTGCCAAATATGCTCAGGACCACGACATTCGTTTGGTTAGCTCCATGGGCGGGGCCAACAAGCTCCATCCCGAGTGCCTCCGCTTTGCCGACATTTTCGATACGGTACGTGACCCCATGAGCCGCATCATGCGCAAAGAATGTAAGAAGCGCGGAATCAAGAGTCTGCACGTGCTGTTTAGCTGCGAGGAATCGGTTAAGACCCAACCCCGCGACCCGTCCAACATCCACGAGCGTACCGAGTTGGGTACCGCCAGCTTTATGCCGCCCATCATGGGTCAGATGATTGCCGGCGAGGTTATCCGCCAGATCAGCGGGCGCGGCACCGAGCGCGTACGCGCCGACGGCCAACGCCTGGACTAGCAGAATGTCCTGCGATGGAACCGCAATTCTTTGACACGCATTGTCATCTTGATTTGATGCTCGGCCCCGATGCTGCAGCCAGTGAGTCGGCGGCGTCGGGTCTGGGGCTCTTTGACTGCGGGGTCGACCCACGCGACTTTTCGGCCGCAAACGAGCGCGCCCGTCGCCAACCAAGCATCATCGCCGGCGTTGGGCTTCACCCCTGGTGGCTCGCCGACGGCCGCTGCGGTCCCGCCGAAGTCAACCTGCTTTGCGAGTTTGCTGCCCAAGAGCGCTACATCGGCGAAGTCGGACTTGACTTTTCCGCTCGTTTTGCCTTAAGTGAGCCGCTACAAATACAGGCATTTGACTGGCTCTGCGATACACTCGTGCAGCATCCTCTTACCGGGCGAGTGATATCAATTCACGCCGTTCGTTCAGCAGGAGCCGTACTGGACGTCCTCGAATCGCATGGACTACTCATCCCAAACCCCGACTCCCCCGCTATCATCTTCCACTGGTTTAGCGGTACTTCGGACGAACTCGTCCGCGCGCGTAATGCGGGCTGTTATTTTTCCGTGAACGAGCGGATGCTCGCCACCAAGCGCGGTCGCGAATACGCCCGACAGATCCCACTCGATCGTTTACTGCTCGAGACCGATGCGCCGGCGGAGGCAAACACAGAAACAAGCGCACAGTCGCTCATCAGATCGCTCACAAGGACCTCGATGCGCATTGCCTCACTCAAAAACTGTGACGCTAAGCACATTGAGTCGGCAGTTTTAGCAAATGCGCGCTCTGTATTTGACCTTCGCTAACCCCTGTGGGCAAAAAATGCCAAATATGAGTACTGCTACCGGAATGGATACATTACTTTTAACTTCCCAACCGCCAGAATAATCCTCGATTGTCCGCTAATTAAAGCTTTTACAGTCATTCATCCTGCGTTTTCGCAAATCTTAAACCCCTCCAGACGCTCAAATCACATCTGAAGGGGTTGATTTTGATCGCGTCGAAAATGTTGGTGTAAGGGTGACGCCCTAGCGCCCGTTTAACGAAAAACGGCCTTCGTCCTAGAATCTGAAATCACCACAACAACAGGTTCTAGGAAAGGACGAAGACCGCTATGGGAATCTTATCAGACC
>JAXIZI010000048.1:0-1591 GCA_036304065.1 Collinsella sp.
CTCGGCGTCTTCGCCACCTTCTCGTCCATGGTTCCTCCTATCAACAGCGTACGCATACGTACGGTTTACAGATTCAGAGTAAACGTACATATCTGTACTGTCAATAGAATTGCGTACATTTGCGTACGCTGATAAGATGTGTGGGTACGTAATTCCAGGAGGAGGGCGCATGTCCGTAGGCGAGAACATAAGGCGGTACCGCAAGTCGCGCGGCATGACGCAGGCGCAGCTCGCCGAGGCGGTCGGCCTGACCGAAGGGGCCGTGCGCCACTACGAGAGCGGCATCCGCGCCGTGAAGCCCGAGCTGCTCGAATCCATCGCCGCAGCGCTCGGCGTGTCCGTCAACGCCCTCAAGGATTACGGCGTCGAGACCGCAGGCGACCTCATGTCGCTGCTCGTGCGGCTGGAGGACTCCTTCGGCATCGTGCCCGCAGCCGACGGCTCGGGGCTCTCCCTGAACCCCAAGGCTCCGCACGCACCCAAAGCCGCGATGGCCATCAAGCTGTGGGCAGAGAAGCGCGCGCAGCTCGAGAACGGCGAGATCGACGACAGCGAGTACGAGGACTGGAAAGCCTCGCTGTAGCGACTCCTAGCTTTTTGCAATCAACGCAACCAAATCAGAACGCCAGGTTAGGCGGTGATCGCCGCCCGCTCCTGCGTCTGCTGAGTTTTTACTCCCCATTGCATGTCAAGGCATTTTCGGCGCTCCTGGGGAGTAAATGACGCGGTGGCTTATATGACGGCACGCGGCAGTACGCCGCGGCATTTCCCCTGGTTACTCCCGTTTTCCTTGGGACGGCGAGATTCTTTACTCCCCATTAACCACCTGGGGAAACGCCGTGCGGAGGCTGCCGAAAAGCCTATTGAGTTCGATTTGAGTTTCACAGGCCCCGAAACGGCCCCGTTTGGCTCTCGGGGACAAAAATCGAGCGTCTACTCACTTGGGATGAATCCTTACTCCCGTTCCTCCGAATGCCGCACCGTGCCTTGCTGTCTCGAAACACGGGGGAGTAAATCGCGAAATCGCAGGTGAAGGGGAGTAAAAGGCGAAGAAAAAGCCTCCGTTCCAGCATGGGAACGGAGGCTCGATAATCGGATTTACTCACCAATGTCGCTGGCGGCTTTGCCATGACTCTCGTACGAAACGAAACTCAGCGGCACAGCGCGACACTCAAAATTGCAGGTCAGAACCCTGTCAGCCTACTCCCACTCGTTGTTGGGCATCGTGTTTAACGGATTTTGCTTCATAAATTTGATACCTCATTTTTTTGATTATTTGATGTGTCCATATTATCCAGCCTATACGATGGGCTGTTATCAAATTGTTATCGGTGGTGATAACGGGAGGTAGCAGGGTTGTTGTTTTCTCTGGTGGTTTACAACTACATTTTACCACGAAAGACAGGGAAATGCAATAACCTTCCTCGCTGTGGTGTATCAAGTGATCTTACCCTTGATTATCGACTTCATCCGAACACCTCCCACATTCATCCGTACATGTACGGATGAATGTGGGAACCCGATACCCTGAGGGCCGGATCGGCCGGCCCCGGGAGATCGGAGGACGTCATGTCCGGAAAGAGCGGAAAGA
>JAXIZI010000049.1:0-2386 GCA_036304065.1 Collinsella sp.
GACCCATCGAAACACATCTCCACCGTTCCTTCAACTGGGGAAATGCCGCCCCCGGACCCCAGGAGGGGCCGCGGGGGCGTTCGGCTAGCTGCGGGAACGGCCTGTCCGCCTAATGTGTTCGGCTGAGATCGGAAATCAACCTGATAAGCTCAACCTTGCGCAACATCTCCCGCTTACGACATCCACGTCCGTCAACCGAGGCCTCGCCCATCTGGTTGTCATAGGGGTCCTCACGCATGCCGTCGAAAGCAGGCACAAACTCAGCCTGGAATCGATTGTTGGCCACCATACGCCACGGATCGAGATTGCCAAAGTAGTGACGGCGGCGCCACTCCTCGCCCATCCTGCGAGCAGAAGATCCAAATGACACGTCGGCGTTGAGCCACCCGGTTTGCGGCGTATAGAACTCTGCCCAGTCGTGCGGCCCCACCGAATCAGGCGCAACATACAGGCCACTCTGCCAGCGGGCGGGCACGCCCGCGATGCGGCACATGGTGATAAACGTGAGCGCCATAACGCCGCAATCGCCGCGGAGCGAGTGTGCACAGTCATCGGCGATGGAGCCCAAAAGCAGGTACGGTGGCTGATAGCGATAGTCAATATGCTGTGTCAGGTAATCATAGATAGCACGAGCGCGATCGAGCGGATTCTCGAGACCGTCAATAACACGCTCCGTCAACTGTCGCATGTACGGCGTGAACGCAATGTGCGGACGGTCCTCGGAGGTGTCCTCGGGCAGTGGCGCGTCCATACAGGGATGCGATGGGAGCGCGCCACCATAGATATCGCAATAGGCGGCATCGACGTGATAGCGATAGGTCACCGAGAATGAATGTTCAGTCGAAGATGTCCAAGAGGCAGCGCGAGCCGAAACGTTTTCAGGGGCAACGGTACCCCCCGACGTCATATCGAGAACCTCGATTTGAGACTGTTGACGACAGGCGGCAGCAACGGGTAGCCACGCGCGAACAGCCTCTCCCTCCAGAGCTCCAGGGACAGACACGGATGCCTTAAGCGTGATGACGCGAGCCAACCCGTTTTGCGACTCCATCTCCCTGAGCATCTGGTTACGCAGCGCGATGCCGTCCGCAGAATCGGGACGCAGGCCCGGAACCTCCTTGGGGTACACGCGAAGCGAATCGAGGAAGTTGTCGAGAACGAACAGCTCGCCATCGATAAAGCGCCAGTCAATACGCTTACGATTGATCAGGTCGTCAAGCTGCTCTTCGGTAAACTCTGGCCACTCCTCGCGAATCATCGCAATAGCCTGATCGCGCGACACCGAAAAATGAAGCGGCGTCTCGAGCATGCGATACCGCTCGGCACGAACACAAGCAGCCAGCGAAGGCTCAGGGTTCTGCTCCAGAAGGCGATCGCAAGCAGCAACAGCCTGCGTCAAATACCCGGCATCCTTGAGACGAAGAATCTCAGGCGGCAGTCCAATATCGAGATGACGAAAGTCATCACAGCAAACATCAACAGAGCAACCAACAGGACCCTCGCCAATAACCTTCCCATCCGAAGGCAGCACATCAATAACAGCCATACCAAAACTCCAAGTCACTAGAACGCTTGAAGCCCATTGTAGCGAGATAAAAAGAAAGCCCCAACAAGGGAGCCATCAACGCCGCCGAACGGTAGTCAATAAATAAATTCAGCCCAGTAACCCTGCGGCGTTAAACAAAGGAAGCCCCATCCCCCGGAACTGTTTCCTTGGCGCGACTTCTGGCGAAGCCAGGTGAGCGCAAAGGAAACAGTGTAGGGGGACGGGGCTTCCGGCGGGAAGTTTAGCGACGCTTACGCCTTGTTGACGGAGCCAAACTCCTCCATGAGCTCCTTGGTGCGAGCAACGATGTTGTCGCGACCAGGCTTGAGGAGCTTGCGGGGGTCAAAGCCCTTGCCCTGCTGATCCTTGCCAGCCTCGATGTACTCGCGGACGCCCTTGGCGAAGACGAGCTGCAGGTCGGTGTTGACGTTGATCTTGGAGATGCCCAGGGAGATGGCCTTCTTGATCTGGTCCTCGGGGATGCCGGTGCCACCGTGCAGAACGAGGGGCAGGTCGCCGGTCTCGGCCTTGATCTCGCCAAGACGCTCGAAGGAAAGACCGGCCCAGTCGGCGGGGTACACGCCGTGAATGTTGCCGATGCCGCAGGCGAGGAAGTCAACGCCCAGGTCCGCAATCTGCTTGCACTCAGCGGGGTCAGCGAGCTCGCCGTTGGAGGTCACGCCGTCCTCGGTGCCGCCAATGCCGCCGACCTCGGCCTCGATGGACATGCCCTTGGAGTGGGCAAGCTCAACGAGCTCCTTGGTGCGGTCGAGGTTAAGCTGGAAGGTCTCCTCGTGAGAGCCGTCATACATGATGGACGTGAAGCCGGCCTCGATGCAC
>JAXIZI010000050.1:0-47509 GCA_036304065.1 Collinsella sp.
AGTTTGTCGCGAGTTCCGCACGCAAAGGAAAGCACTTAATGTGCTTTCCGTCTTGCGCAGGACTGTAGAGCAGCAAACTTAACCCGCCCCGGCCCCCGATGGCCCCAGACCGGCGGGATAGTCCGGTTCAGATGGGGCTTTGATGCATGGGTGGTCTGTTGGTGGGCAAATGGGTATCATACTGTGGTTATTGCATCGACTCTGTGATGCATGTTTGTACGTTCCCGGCGGTCGGTTTGCCAGAAGCGCCCCGTCGGTTGTTCCAGACCCGTTTCGAAGAAAGGAAACCACACGAACCTATGGCAGCTAAAAAATCATCTCCCTTGAAGATCATTCCGCTCGGCGGCCTTGACGGCATCGGCAAGAACATGACGGTCTTCGAGTGCGGCGACGACATGGTGCTCGTCGACGCCGGCCTCATGTTCCCCGACGACTCCCAGCCCGGTATCGACTTGGTGCTTCCCGACTACACCTATGTCCTGGAGAACGAGGAGAAGCTCCGCGGCATCGTCGTCACCCACGGCCACGAGGACCACACCGGTTCGCTTCCGTACCTGCTGCAGGACCTCAACAACAAGGTGCCCATCTTCTCGAGCAAGCTGACGCTCGGTTTTATCGAGGGTAAGCTCTCCGAGTTCCGCATTCGCGCGCCCAAGTTCCGTGAGGTCAAGGGCGGCAGCCACGTCAATCTCGGTGGCATCTCGCTCGACTTCTTCTCCATGACGCACTCCATTCCGGGTGCTTTGGGCGTGTTTATTCGCACCAACCAGGGCACCGTTATGCACACGGGCGACTTTAAGCTCGACCAGACGCCCATCGACGGCGTCACGCCCGACTATGCCGCCATCAGCCGCTTTGCCAAGCAGGGCATCGACCTGCTGCTTTCCGACTCCACCAACGCCACGGTTCCTGGCTTTACCAAGTCCGAGGCCGAGGTCGGCCCCAACCTGCTGCACGCCATCAAGAACGCGCCGGGCCGCGTGTTCGTCGCGTCGTTCTCGAGCCACATCCATCGCCTGCAGCAGATCTGCGATGCCGCCCGCAAGTGTGGCCGCAAGGTCGTCGTGACCGGACGTTCCATGCTCACCAACACCCGCGTGGCGCGTGAGCTTGGCTATCTCAACATCGACGATGCCGATATCATCGATGCCTTCGACATTGATAACCTGCCCGACGATAAGATCGTCGTCATGTGCACCGGTTCTCAGGGCGAGCCGCTGTCGGCCCTGTCCCGCATGGCCAACGGCGAGCACAAGACGCTCTCCATCCACGAGGGCGATACCGTCATCCTCTCGGCAACTCCCGTTCCCGGCAACGAGAAGGCCGTGCAGCAGGTCGTCAACAGCCTGGCCAAGCTTGGCTGCGACGTGTGGGATAAGAATCGCGCACTCGTCCACGTCTCGGGCCACGGCAGCCAGGAGGAGCTCAAGCTCCTGATGGCCATGGCCAAGCCCACCTACTTTATGCCGGTTCACGGCGAGGCCGTTCACCTGCGCGCCCATGCCCAGCTAGCCCGCAAGATGGGCCTTAAGGACGATCACATCTTTATCCTCGATAACGGTGACACGCTCGAGATGCGGGGCGGTATCGTCAAACGCGGTGCGCCCGTCGAGTCCGGCGTCGTTTATGTCGACGGTCTGCGCATCGGCGACACCGACCCCATCGTCCTTCGCGATCGCCAAAAGCTCGCCAACGACGGTATGGTCACGGCTGTTGCCATCGTCTCGCTCAAGCACAAGAAGATCGAGGCTATCGAGTTCTCGGGCCGCGGCGTTTCGTTTGCCATCGACGACCAGTTCTCCGAGGATGCCTCCGCAGCCATCATGAAGACGATCGAGAAGGGCAAGTTTAGCTTTACCAGTAGCGGCTCCGATGCCATTCGCAAGGCCGTGCGCGATTCGCTCTCCAACTTTATCTGGAGCCGCACGCGCACCCGTCCGATGATCATCCCAGTCGTCATGGAGGTTTAGTTTGGCGCGCGGATCTGCACAAAACGCCAAAGGCAATAAGGCCAATAACCAACCGGCATCTGCTAAGGGTGCCGGTTCCCATCTGCGTGCCAATAAGGGCCACGAGGCCGACTTCGACGATTTTGAGCCCTTGGTCGAGCCCTCGGCCAACCGCGATATCGCCGGCGTGGTCATCGCCGTTTTGGCGATTGCGTCCTTCATTGCCGTGATTTCGCCGGCGACCGCACCCGTTACGGCTGCGGTTGCTGGTTTCTACCACCTGGGCTTTGGTCTGGGCGCCTACGTGCTGCCGATCGTCATTTTGCTGTTTGCCGCCACACTCTTTTTAGGCGAGGACTCGCCGCTCAACGTGCGCTCTGTTGCGGGCGGCGCCGTGGTCTTTATCGCCGTCGTTTCCATTCTTTCGCTGATGGTGCCGGGTACGAGTGTCTCGTGTGACCTTATGTTCACGCCGCAAAATTTGTCCGCCTCGGGTGGCTACATCGGTGCGTTTATTGCGAGTGCGCTGCAGAATGCCCTGGGTAAGCCTATCGCGATGGTAATCCTGTTGGGCCTTGTCGTCGTGGGCTTGGTCATCATCGGCTTTTCGGTTGGCGGCGTGCTGCGCTCTGCTCGCGACCGTGCGGCCGATTTTGCCGAGCGCCGTCGTGCCGATGTTAACGCGAGTCCGTGGGGTGACGACGAAGCCCTGTCGGTGCCCGGCGTTGCCCGTCCGCACCTGAGCATTCTTCGTCAAAAGGGCTCCGATGCTGCAGTGACCACGGTCATGGGCAACGATGTGGACCCGGTTTTGGACAATGACGACGAGGACGAGGATCCGTTTGTCGACGTATCCGATGCCGTGGAGGCCGAGCGCGCTAAGACGACGCTGCTGCCGCGCCGCCATGCCAAGAAGGGCAAGGCTGCGCCTAAGCTCAATACGAGTGAGCCCGACCCGTCTTGGTCCGATAGCGAGATTGAGCTCACTGAGGGCGATGACGAGGACGACGAGGCGCCGATTGAGACCGCAAAGACAACTTTGCTGCCGAGTCGCCATGCCAAGCGCGAACAGGTAACCGGCCAGCTTTCGATGGAAGACGACCCCGATAAGATTGACGAGTCCGAGCCGCCGTTTGCCGTGAATCCTGTCTCGGCAGCACCTCAGATTCCCGACTTTTTGAAGCATCCCAAGGTTGCCGATGCGCCTGCCTCGAGTGCTGTCGGATCGGCTGCGGCTAGGGATGGGGGAGCGGACGGCGGCGCCGCAGATAACGAGGGCGAAGAAGAGGATGGCCTTAAGCTTCCGCCACTCGAAATCCTGCATGCCAACCCGCAGTCGGCGTCCTCCGCGTCTTCTGACAAGGAGCTGGAACAGACTGCCGAGTCGCTTCAGTCCACGTTGCTTGAGTTTGGCCGCAGTGCCCGCGTGGTCGGCTGGATCGCCGGCCCCACGGTGACGACCTTTAAGCTGCAACCTGGCGAGGGCGAGCGCGTGAGCAAGATCTCGAGCCTCGAGGACGATATCGCGCTTTCGCTCGCTGCCCAGTCGGTGCGTATCTTTGCCCCGATCCCCGGCACCTCGCTCGTGGGCATCGAGATCCCCAATCGCAAGCGCCAGAACGTCAACCTGGGCGACGTGCTGCCCTATGTGAAGGGCGGTCCGCTCGAGCTCGCAATCGGGCGCGATGCCGAGGGCACGCCGGTCGTCGCCGACCTTGCCAAGATGCCCCACCTGCTGATCGCCGGTACCACTGGTTCCGGTAAGTCGGTGATGATCAACTCCATCATCACGACCCTGCTCATGCGCGCGCTTCCCGAGGACGTTCGCTTGATCATGGTCGACCCCAAGCGCGTCGAGCTTGCGGGCTATAACGGCCTGCCGCATCTTTATGTACCGGTCGTTACCGAACCCAAGCAGGCCGCGAGCGCTCTGCAATGGGCCGTGTCCGAGATGGAGCGTCGCCTGAAGGTCTTCGAGCGCCTTAACGTGCGTAAGATCTCGACCTACAACGAAAAGCAGGCCGCCGGCGAGTTTGAGCATTACGACAACCCGCCGCAAAAGATGCCCTACCTGGTCATCATTATTGACGAGCTTTCGGACCTGATGATGGTTGCCGGCAAGGACGTCGAGGCGTCGATTGTGCGTATCGCCCAGCTGGGCCGTGCCGCCGGTATTCATCTTATCGTGGCCACGCAGCGCCCCAGCTCCAACGTGGTGACGGGCCTTATCAAGGCCAACATCACCAACCGCATCGCCTTTAACGTCGCCACGGGTATCGACTCGCGCGTCATCATCGACCAGATGGGTGCCGAAAAGCTTACCGGTTTGGGCGACATGCTGTTCTCCAAGGTCGACTGGGGCAAGCCTCGCCGTATTCAGGGATGCTTTGTTTCGGATGATGAGATCAACGAGATTGTCGAGTTCGTCAAGTCGCAGAGCGAGCCCGACTACCACGAGGAGATTCTGTCTGCCGTGGCGCCCGCTTCCATGTCCATGGCGGGTGGCGGCGGTATTGTCCGCACCGGAGTAGCCGAGCCGCAAGACGATGATCCGCTCATTTGGGAAGCCGCCCATATTGTGGTGGAATCGCAGCTTGGCTCCACATCTGGCCTGCAACGTCGTCTGAAGGTTGGCTATGCGCGTGCCGGGCGTATTATGGACATGCTGGAAGAAAAGGGTGTCGTCGGCCCGCCCGACGGTTCCAAGCCGCGCGAGGTCCTGTTGGACGAGGAGGGGCTTGCCGCGCTGGAATCTGTCGACGCCGAGATGGCACGTGAAGATCGTGAGTTTGGAGGATTCTGATGGCTGCACGCTTTGGTGACATGCTGCTCGAGCAGCGTCGCCGAATGGGCCTTTCCATTCAGCAGGTCGCCAACACCATCAAAATCAGGCCGCAGATCATCGAGTTTTTCGAGACCGGTAACTTTGCCTCGATGCCGCCGCGCGGCTATGCGCAGGGCATGATTTCGAGCTATGCTCGCTTTTTGGGCCTCAATCCGCGCGAGGTCGTCAATGCCTACTTTGACGACCTGATGGCATACGAACGCGAGACGTCCCAGCAGGGCGGTCGTTTTCAGGACGCCGCCGGCTACGTCAATTCGCGTTCCTCGGTCGATAACGGGCGCTTCCTGATGGTTCAGGGCGGTCGTTCGACCCGCTATGGACAGCGTCCTCAGCAGGCCGGTTATATTACCGAGACGGGTTCGGGCGAGGAGATTCGCTCACAGCGTGACCGGTTCCGCAGTACGCCGATGCCCGAGGACCGTGCACTTCCCGCTGCCCGCGGCGTGGCGCGTGACCCTCGTGCCGGCTACGGCGACGGCGGCTATTCCGATCGCGGTTACCGTGGTGCCTCTATGGGACGCTCTCGCGGTGGCTATGCGGATGCCGATACCACGCAGGTGACGCCGCGTCTTCGCTCTCAATCACAGCCGTATGGCCAGCGCTCTTCGGCTTCGCGTTCGGGCCAGCGTGGCTATCAAGGCCGCGGTGAGCTTGCGCCCCGCTCGGGTCAGCGCAGCCTTCAGGGCCAGGGCGGCTATCGCGGCCGTTCCGATAGCAATCGCGGTCGTATGCCTCAGGGAGGCGGCCGCAGCAGTTCCGGTCGTGGACGCGGCGGATCACGTACTCCTCAAAACAACGGGCTCGATCCGCGTATCGTCTACGCCGGCATCGGTGCCGTTGTGCTGCTGTTGATTGTGCTCATCGTGGTGCTTCTGCGCGGCTGCGCATCTTCGGCGCCCGAGACCACGCCCGAGACGCCCGCTGCTACCAAGACGACGACCAAGAAGTCTTCTAAGAAGTCCGAAACGGTCGACGAGGACGAAGACACCGATGAGGCGACGGATGAGTCGACTGATTCGGACGCTACTAAGACGACGGCCAAGAAGGAAGAGAACGAGGTCACGAAGGTCAAAGTCTCCGTTGCCAAGGGAAAGACCGCGTGGATTGAGGTCAAGGTTGACGGCAAGTCGGTCTATGGCGCCCAGGCGACTGGCCCCTTTGAGCAGGAGTACACGCCCGAGTCCTCGATCGAGATCACCACGTCCAAGCCTTCCGATGTCACCGTTACCAAGAACGGTGAAAAGGTTCGTTACGATACTAAGACCTCGGGCGTGGCGCGTGTGACGATCACCGTTCCCAAGAAGGAGACGTCTGATTCCGAGAATGGTGAAAGTTCTGATGGTACCGACACCACCGATGGTACCGATACCACCGACGGTACCGATGCCCAGTCCACGGATGGCGCCGATACCGCAACTGACGGTCAGACACCCACCGATTCTACCGACAATTCGTACGATAGCTACTAGGCCGCTCGTACGCGAAAGGAAACATCATGGCTAAAGATTCCAGCTTCGACGTCGTGTCCGAGGTCAACATGCAAGAGGTCGACAACGCCTTCCAGCAGACCACGCGCGAGATTTCCCAGCGCTATGACCTTAAGGATTCCGGCGCCACGATCGAGCTTTCGAAGGGCGACAGGCTCTTTACGATTAACGCCCCGGCCGATTTTGTCTCCAAGCAGATTATCGACGTGCTGAGCTCCAAGCTCATCAAGCGCGGCATCGACCTCAAGGCTGTCTCGTGGGATGCTCCGCAGGCGGCATCGGGCGGCACCGTGCGCGTGCTCGGCCATATCGTCGAGGGTATCGACCAGGCGACCGCCAAGAAGATCAACAAGGACATTAAGGATCAAAAGCTCAAGGTCAAGGTGACCATCGAGGCCGACAAGCTGCGTGTTTCCTCTGCTTCGAAGGACGCGTTGCAGACCGTGATCCAGTTCCTGCGCGACCAGGACTACGGCCAGCCGCTGCAGTTCACCAACTACCGCTAATATCAATCGAAAGGACCGCTCTCCAACATGGATACACCGTTGGGCTCCGTGCTCTACATCACCCTCGGGTGCGCTAAGAACGAGGTTGACACCGACCGCATGCGTTCTCTTTTGACCGCCGCGGGCTACGAGGAGGCATTCGACCCGCAGGATGCCGATATCGTCATCGTCAATACATGCTCGTTCCTCGCCTCCGCAACGTCCGAGAGCATCGAGACCACGCTCGAGCTCGCCAACGAGGTTCAGGACGGTGTTCGTTCTTGCCCCATCGTTATGTGCGGCTGCGTGCCGTCGCGCTATGGCGATGACCTGCCTGACGAGCTGCCCGAGGTCGCTGCCTTTGTGAAGGCCGACGAGGAAGATGGCATCGTGGCGGTCATCGATGGCGTGCTGGGTGTCGAGCGTGAGATTGCAGCCTATATCCCGCAGGTCAAACGTACCGTCGAGGGTGCTGTCGCCTACGTCAAGATTTCCGATGGCTGCAACCGCTTCTGCAGCTTCTGCATGATTCCCTACATCCGCGGCCGCTATCATTCGCGCAATGCCGAGAGCATCATCTCCGAGGTGCGCGACCTGGTTGCCGGCGGTGTGCGCGAGATCGTGCTGATCGGCCAGGACACGGGCATCTGGGGTACCGACTTTGCCGACGAGGACGTCGCCGATGGCTCGCCGCGCAATCTGGCGCAGCTGTTGCGTGCCGTCGCCGAGGCCGTGCGCCCGCACAACGTCTGGGTCCGCGTGCTCTATCTGCAGCCCGAGGGCATGACTGACGAACTCATCGAGACGATTCGCGATACGCCCGAGGTGCTGCCCTATATCGATATCCCCGTGCAGCACTGCGACGCGCGCATTCTCAAGGCCATGCGTCGCTCCGGTTCACGCCAGGAGCTCGAGGATCTGTTCCGCGACCTTCGCGAGCGCATCCCCGGCATCGTGATTCGTTCCACGGCCATGGTCGGCTTCCCGACCGAGACCGACGACGAGTTCCGCGACCTTATCGACTTTATGGACACCGTCGGCTTTGACTACACGAGTGTTTTTGCCTACTCGCGTGAGGAAGGCAGCCTGGCCGCCAAGATGGAGGGCCAGGTCGATGAGGAGGTTAAGCTCGAGCGCGCCCAGGAGGCCATGGACCTGGCCGAGTCGCTCGGTTTTGCCGCCACCGCCGCACATGTGGGCGAGCGCGCCCAGGTAATCGTCGACGGTATCGAAGAGACCGAGGATGGCGCCGAGCTGATCGGCCATGCCTGGTTCCAGGCGCCCGATTCCGATGGCGCGGTCCATCTGGACGCCAGCGAGGCGTCCGTGGGCGATATTCTGACCGTCGAGTTTACCGATAGCTTCTGCTATGAGCTTATCGGTCATGTTGTGGAGTAGGAGAGCGTCGTGGCTAACGAGAGCAATAAGGAACTGACGAGTGTCTGGACGCCCGCCAACATCGTGACGTGCGTTCGCATCGTCTTTATCCCGGTGTTCATGATCGTGTCGGCGCTTTCTCACACGAGTGTTGCCGGTACGGATTGGAGTGCCTTCGACGGCCCGCTCGCCGCCGCTGCCTTCATTCTGTATGTGATCCTGTCGTGCACCGATAAGGTCGACGGTTATCTGGCACGCTCGCGCAACGAGATCACCGATTTCGGCAAGTTCTTGGACCCCATCGCCGACAAGCTGCTGGTGTTCTCGGCCCTGCTGCTGTTCTTGGATTTTGGCGCGGTGACCGTGTGGTCGGTGTTCATTATCCTGTTCCGTGAGCTGCTGGTGAGTGCCCTTCGCATGGTCGCGAGTGCTGCCGGTGTGGTCGTTGCGGCCGATAAGCTCGGCAAGTACAAGACGGCAACCACGATGGTCTCCATCTGCGGTTACCTGTGCGTTTTTGCTATGGCCGGCTTGCACCTTGGCCCGGTGGCGCTGACGCTCGGCATCTACTCGGTGTCGCGCTTCCTGTACGCCGTTGCCGTTGTCCTGACCGTTATCTCGGGCGCCCAGTACTTCTGGAACTGCCGCAAGATCGTCTTTTCGGTCTAGGTCCTGGTGGGTATGACGGACTCTTTTGAGCAGATTTCCGCACATAACGAGGAGCTGGCGCGTGATATTGTCGAGCGCGCGAGCGCTCGGGGCGTGACGGTTTCGACGGCTGAGTCGCTGACGGCGGGTATGATCGCCTCGACGATTGCCGATATCCCGGGCGCCTCGGCGGTGCTGCGTGGCGGTGCGGTGACCTATTGCGATGAGATTAAGCATCGTGTTCTTGGTGTTGAGCAGGAGACGCTCGACCGCTATACCGCGGTGTCGCATCAGACCGCGCGCGAGATGGCGGTGGGTTCGCTGGAGCTGTACCAGAGCGATATTGCAGTGAGCGCAACGGGTTATGCCGGCCCCGGCGGTGGCACTGAGGACGATCCGGCGGGCACTTTCTATATTGGCTGGGCGCATCGTTCCGCCGATGGGGGCGTGCCGGTCGTGGACTCTGTGCGCTGCCACTATGAGGGTGACCGTTCGTGTGTTCGTGCCCATGCGGTCACGGAGGCATTGGGTCGCATTGCCCTTGTGCTCAACTCTATGGAATAGACGTGTTTTAAGGGGCCTCCGAGCCCCTTAATTGTGGAGATAGGGACCTTAGGCTCATTTGGCGTTTGTGCTGGTTGTAGATGTATTTTTGCCTGCCTTGTTCATATTTGGTCCTTTGTGGTCAAGCATTTGGTCAGTGTTTGGTCGGCGTTTGGTTGGGTTTTGGAAAGACCGCCTGCATATGATTGGCCTGAACGGTTGACCACGAACAGCCGTTCGTTTATTATCGATGCAGGTTGTTAAGAGGAGGGCTATTCATGGCCAAGAATTCAGGTCCCGTACGTACCGTTCATGCTCGCACGACGGGTAAAGAGCGCGATGAGATGATCGCCACCACCAAGGCCGAGATCGAGAAGAAATTCGGCCAGGGTTCCATCATGAGGTACGGCGACGGTGGTCCCGAGCTCGAGGTCGAGGCCATTCCCACGGGCGCCCTGGCCCTCGATGCCGCGCTGGGTATCGGCGGCGTGCCGCGCGGCCGTATCGTCGAGATTTTCGGTCCTGAGTCCTCCGGTAAGACGACGCTTTCGCTCGAGATCCTGGCCGAGGCCCAGGCAATGGGTGGCGTTGTGGCATTTATCGATGCCGAGCACGCGCTTGATCCCACGTATGCCGCGCGCATCGGCGTGGATATCGACGAGGTGCTCATTTCCCAGCCCGATACGGGCGAGCAGGCGCTCGAGATTGTTGACATGCTCGTGCGTTCCGGCGCCATCGATGCCATCGTCGTCGACTCCGTCGCCGCGCTGACCCCGCGTGCCGAGATCGAGGGAGAAATCGGCGATACTACGGTCGGTCTTCAGGCTCGCCTGATGAGCCAGGCGCTCCGCAAGCTCGCCGGCTCGCTGTCCAAGTCCAACACGACGTGCATCTTCATTAACCAGCTGCGTGAGAAGATCGGCGTCATGTTCGGCAACCCCGAGACTACGACGGGCGGCCGCGCCCTTAAGTTCTTCTCTTCGGTGCGTATCGACATTCGCCGTATCGACAGCATTAAGCTTAAGGACGAGGTTATCGGTAACCGCGTGCGCGCCAAGGTCGTTAAGAACAAGGTGGCAGCTCCGTTCCGTTCTGCTGAGTTCGACATCATGTACGGTACGGGCATCTCTAAGGAGGGCTCGATTCTGGACATGGCTGTCGAGTGCGGCATCTGCAAGAAGATGGGCTCCTGGTTTGCCTATGGCGAGGACAAGCTCGGCAACGGTCGCGAGGCCGCCAAGGCGTTCCTGCGCGAACACCCCGATTGCGCTGACGAGATTGAGCATAAGGTCCGCCTTGCCTGTGGACTTGAGTTTGATGACGATGCTCCGTCCGAGGTCGAGCTGACCGATCAGCCGGCACCCGAAGAGTTCGATGAGCTCTATGCCATTGACGGCTCCGCAATGCTTGACGATGACGACGAGTAGCTGATACCGACATGTCGTATACGGTGACCGAGGCCACGGTCGTCTTTCCCGATAAGAAGGCGGCCTCCTCGTTCTCGAGCGGTTATGCATCTAAAAAGCCCTGTGCGCATATCGACTGTGAGCTCGAGGGCGGTTTTGAACGATCCATTTGGATTCCTGTGCGGGTAGCTCGCCTGTACATGAAAAACCGCCCCGATCTTCCCTGCGATTGGGACGAGTTTCGCGAGGCCGTGCAGCTCATCGAGCGCAAATGTGCGCTCACCATGGTGACCGAGATGCTTTCGCGACGTGATCACGCAACGGGCGAAGTTCGTGACAAGCTCGCTCGTTATGGCTTTCGCACGGCTGCTATCGATTTTGCCGTCGAGCGCGCCACCGAGTATCGCTTTTTAGACGAGAATCGCTTTTGCTCGTACTTTATCGAGGAACGCAAACGGCGCGGTTGGGGGCAGCGCAAGATCGAGACCGAGCTTAAACGCCGTCATGTTGTTCTTGATGATATCCCCGGCTATCCCGAGGACTTTTTTGCCGTCGACGATGATTTGGCACGGGCGTCTGCTTTGCTCGCCAAACGCCGCGTTCCCGAGGCGCGAGGGTTCGAAAAGCTCGTTCGATTTTTGATGGGCAAGGGCTTTTCGTATCAGATCGCGGCCGATGCCGTAAAGGCGCGCCTTGATGCCGAAAAAGAGGAATGTGCAGTTTAGGCGCATGTGCTATTCCGCCCTGCCGTTCACGGCGTTTTAGTCGCCGTGTTGGGGTCATTTATTTGACAGTTGTTGCGGTTCAACGTACGATAATTACTGTCATTTGCTTTGTGATATGTGCTCATCTGTGATGAGTTTGTTTATATGTTTATCTGTATCCGACCCGCATAAGCTGCGCCCATATTACTCAAATGTCGCGAGCCGTTCGTAAGGACGGTTCGCTTTGTTGTGTAACGAATCCATAAAAAGGAGTGAGCATGCCTATCATCGCAGCGCTCGTTGGCATCGTTTTGGGTGCCGTCGCCGCCATTTTCTACATGCGCACCGCCAAGCAGGGTAGTCTTCACGAGGCCGACGAAAAGATTCAGTCGGCACACGCACAGGCTGAGTCCCTGATCGGCGATGCAAAGCGTCAGGCCGAGACCCTCAAAAAAGAGGCTCTGCTCGAGGCCAAGGAAGAGATCATCAAGAACAAGCAGGCTGCCGAGGCCGAGGACAAGCAGCGTAAGAACGAGATCCGCACGCTCGAGAACCGCGTGATGCAGCGCGAGGAGTCCCTCGATCGTCGTAACGACGCTCTCGACAAGCGTGAGCACCAACTGTCCAGCCAGGCTGGCCAGGTCGAGAAGCGCTCTCGCGAGCTCGAGGAGCTTTGCGCCAAGCAGACCTCCGAGCTCGAGCGTATCGCCGACCTGACCCGCGAGGATGCCCACAAGGAGCTTCTCGATAAGGTTCGCGGCGAGGTTACCCACGAGGCAGCCACGATTATCCGCGAGTCCGAGCAGCAGGTTCGCGCAGAGTGCCACAAGACCGCTCAGGAGATCCTTTCCCTGGCGATTCAACGCTGCGCCGCCGACCACACCGCCGAGGTCACTGTTACCTCCGTGCACATTCCCTCCGATGACCTTAAGGGCCGCATCATCGGTCGCGAGGGTCGCAACATTCGCACCTTCGAGCAGGTTTCCGGTGTCAATCTCGTGATTGACGACACGCCTGAGACTGTCGTGCTTTCGAGCTTCGACCCGGTCCGTCGTGAGACTGCCCGCGTTGCCCTCGAGAACCTTATTGCCGACGGCCGCATTCACCCCGCCCGCATCGAGGAGATGTATCACAAGGCCGCCGACTTGGTTCAGCAGCGCGTGCGCGAGGCTGGCGAGCAGGCTGCCTTCGACACCGGTATCCACGACCTGCACCCCGAGATCGTTAAGACCTTGGGTGCCCTGCGCTACCGCACCTCGTTTGGCCAGAACGTGCTTCAGCACTCGCTTGAGGTCTCCGACCTCTGCGGCGTGATGGCTTCTGAGCTTGGCCTGGACGTTGTAACCGCTAAGCGCGCTGGTCTGCTGCACGATCTGGGCAAGGCCATCGACCACGACGTCGAGGGTCCTCATGCCGTCATTGGTGCCGAGCTCGCCCGTCGCTATGGTGAGAAACCCGTCATCGTTCACGCTATCGAGGCTCACCACGCCGATGTCGACCCCAACACGGTGCTCGACGTTCTGGTCCAGGCCGCCGATGCTGTTTCCGCCTCTCGTCCCGGCGCCCGTCGTGAGTCGGCTGAGAACTACATCAAGCGCCTTGAGAAGCTCGAGGAGATCGCCAACTCCCATGACGGCGTCGAGCGCACCTATGCCATGCAGGCTGGTCGCGAGGTCCACGTCATGGTTCAGCCGGATAAGATTTCCGATGCCCAGTCCACGGTCCTGGCCCACGATATCGCCCATCAGATCGAGGAAGAGATGGAGTATCCCGGTCAGGTGCGCGTCGTCGTGATTCGCGAGAGTCGCGCTGTCGATATCGCTAAATAACATGAGCGACGCGAACGAGCTTATCTCATTTATCGCGTCGATGTCGGGGGAGGGCAACCTTCGCGTCGAGGAGAACCTTGGCGAGGGGTATGTCCGCCTCCGTGTTTCGGAGGCCGAGCGGCGCCAGGCAAAGCACGACATTCAGCATGTCGAGGATATCGTTATCGAAATGCTTCGTAATGCTCGCGATGCCGGCGCCGACAAGGTCTATCTCGCTACGACTAAAGAGGATGGCGTCCGCACGCTCGTCTTCTTGGACAATGGTTCGGGTGTTCCGCTGGATATGCAGGAGCGTATCTTCGATGCCCGCGTCACGTCTAAGCTCGAGAGCATGAAGATGGACCGTTGGGGCGTACATGGTCGCGGCATGGCGCTGTTCTCGATTAAGCAGAACACTGATGAGGCCCGCGTGGTCACATCGGGTGTCGATCTTGGCTCTTCAATTAAGGTGAGCGTCGCCACCGACCGCCTAGGCGAGCGCGCCGATCAGTCGAGTTGGCCTCAGGCCGTCAAGGACGAGGACGGGCATTATGTCTGCGCTCGCGGGCCGCATAACATTATTCGCGCAGCGTGCGAGTTTGCCCTCGAGGAACTGCGTGGTTGCGATGTGTATCTGGGTTCACCGTCCGAGATCGCTGCGACCCTCTATGCGCAGGCATCCAGCCGGCTCGATACGTCCCATCTTCTGTTTATCGATGACGAGAACGAGCTTCCCGTCGTCGACCGCCTGGGTCTTGCCTCGGATGCTGAGGACTTTATCCGTATCTGTTTGGGGTTGGGCCTTGAGATGTCCGAGCGAACGGCCCATCGCATTTTGGCTGGTCAAATCAAGCCCGTGCGCGGCGTGACGGCGCGTCTGCTGCGCGAGCGCGATTCGACATCGCATGCCCCCGCTCCGGTCGACCTTGCAAAAGACCGTCGCGGTCTGCGTATCGCCAAGGACGACATGGCTCAGTTCTCTCGCGCTGTCGAGCGCGACTTTAACGACCTTGCCGCTCGGTATTATCTCAACCTCTGCGGCGACCCCAAGATTCGCGTTTCGCGTGATCGCATCACCGTAACGTTCGATCTTGCCAAAGAGGAATAGCATCTTTACCGAGTCCGCTCGGTACGATACAGTTGTTGCAGTTAAAACGTACTTTTAAACGCAGGAGTTTCTTCATGGATTGCCTGAAGGTATCAAGCAAATCATCGCCCGCGTCCGTTGCCGGCGCCATTGCCGGCATGGTCAAAGATGGCGTGCCGGTTAACATCCAGTGCGTCGGTGCCGGTGCTGTCAACCAAGCCATCAAGGCCGTTGCCATCGCACGCGGCTTTCTGATTCCGACCGGTTTTGATATTTCCTGCGCGCCGGTGTTCTCGGACATCCTCATCAACGGAGAGTCGCGCACGGCTATCCGTCTTTCGATTTATGTTCACCAGATCAATCGAGCTGCTATGGATAACGTCGTCATGGATGACGTTAAGCCTGTGGCATAGAGTGTTCACTCGCTGCCCGCCCTCTTTGATTCCGCCTATTCCACCCCGTTAGGACTAATTCACATGGACCAGCGTTCCGCACGCGATATTCTTGCCGGTAAAACCTACTTTATCCGCACCTTTGGCTGCCAGATGAATCAGCACGACTCTGAGCGTGTAAGCGGCCTGCTCGATTCATATGGCTGCTTGATGGCGCTTGATCCCGAGCACGCTGACATCGTTGTCTTCATGACGTGTTGTGTGCGTGAGGCTGCCGATACCCGTCTGTACGGACAGTGCAATTCCTGCAAGAGCCTGCCGCCTTCGCCTTCTGGCAAGCGTGTGGTTGCCGTCGGTGGTTGTATCGCCCAGCGCGATGGCGAGGGTCTACTTACCAACGTCGATAACGTCAACGTCATTTTTGGTACCCATTCTATTGCGCATGTTGCCGAGCTTATTGCTGAGGCATTCCTGGACGGCAAGCGCCATATCCGTACGAACGAGCACGAGGACACGGATGCCTTGAGCATGCCGTGGCATCGCGAGACGCAGTATCACGCCTGGGTGCCCATTATGACGGGCTGCAATAACTTCTGCACTTACTGTATCGTGCCGTATGTTCGCGGCCGCGAAAAGAGCCGCCCCTTCGAGGAGATCGTTGACGAGGTGACCGGTCTGGTGCGCCAAGGCGTGCGCGAGATCACGCTGCTGGGTCAAAACGTCAACTCCTACGGGCGTGACCTGTTTGGCAAGCCGCGCTTTGCCGACCTGCTGCGTGCCGTGGGCGATACGGGCGTGGAGCGCATCTTCTTCACTTCCTCGCACCCTAAGGATTTGCTGCCCGAGACCATCGATGCCATGGCCGAGACTCCTGCCGTTATGCCGCAGCTGCATCTGGCCGTTCAGTCGGGTTCGACGCGCATCCTCAAAGAGATGAATCGTCGTTATACGCGCGAGGACTATTTGGGCCTGGTCGATCGTATTCGCAATCGCATGCCTGATATCGCGCTTTCCACCGACATCATCGTTGGTTTCCCCGGCGAGACCGAAGAAGATTTTGAACAGACGCTTTCGCTTGCCGAGACGGTTCGTTATGCGCAGGCCTACACCTTTATCTACTCCAAGCGTGCCGGTACCCCGGCTGCCGAGATCGATGACCCCACACCGCACGAGGTCATTCTTGAGCGTTTTAACCGTCTGGTGAAGGTTATCGAGACCACGGCGCATGAGTACAACCAGGGCGAGCTTCACACCGTGGTGCCTGCGCTCATTGAGGGTGCGAGCAAGAAGAATGATGCTGTTCTTCTTGGTAAGAGCCCCAAGAACCAGACGGTGCATGCGCCGATTCCTGCAGGTTATAGTATCGATCAGCTCATCGGCAAGATCGTTGACGTCGATGTTGATGTCGCCAAGACGTGGTATCTGTCTGGCTCCGTTGTGGGCGAGCCTCGCTAATGATTTCTCCCGGTGCAAGTCTTTCTGCTGTAGCGATCGTCGGACCGACGGCGGTTGGCAAGAGCGATGTTGCCGACCGTCTGGCCGCTCGTCTTTCGTCCGAAGTGCTGTCGTGCGACGCGATGCAAATTTATCGCGGTATGGACATTGGCACCGCCAAGATGGCACCCGAGGATTGCACTGCGCCCCTGCGCTTGGTCGATATTGTAGAGCCGGGCGTTGCGTATTCTGCGGCGCTGTATCAGGCAGATGCTCGCGTGCATGTTGAGCGTTTGCTTGGATCGGGGCGCCTGCCGGTGTTTTGCGGCGGTACGGGCCTGTATCTTAAGGCCGCACTCGATGAGATGGACTTTCCCTCGGGAGAACTCGAAGACGACCGCCGTGTGGGTTATCAGGAGCTTGCTGAGCGTCTTGGTGAGGAGGCGCTGCACGCGCTGCTTGCCGAACGCGACCCTGAGTCTGCTGCGGTCATTCATCCCCATAACGTGCGCCGTGTGATTCGTGCACTCGAAATGCATGATGATGGCGTGTCTTATGCCCAGCAAAAGTCACAGTTCAGTGTTCCTTGCGAGCATTATCATGCTTTGTGGTTTGGCCTGACGCGTAATCGTGAGGTGCTCTACGAGCGCATCAACCTGCGCGTTGATCTGATGTTTGAGCAAGGTCTTGTTGATGAGGTCCGCGGTCTTATGGATCAGGGGCTGGGAGATGCCCTGACGTCGATGCAGGCGATTGGCTACAAAGAGATTATCGATGCCTTTAACGGCGTGATCTCCATGGATGAGGCTCGCGAACTCATCAAGATGCGCTCGCGTCGCTATGCCAAGCGTCAACTTTCGTGGTTTAAACGCGATGACCGCATCGTGTGGTTCGATATGGATGAGTTTTCGATCGATGAAGTCGTTGAGGATATTTTTCACCGTATCGAGGCGGCCTAATGGCTCGGTTTCCCCTTGTTCCCACGGCGCCTGAGCCCGAACGTGCTATTCTTGTCGGAGTTGAGTGGCGCGATAACGCCTGGCCGCTTGATCGTTCTCTTGACGAGCTTGAGCGCCTGGCTCATACGGCTGGCGCCCAGTGTGTGGCTCGTTTGTCACAGCGTCTGATAAAGCCGTATCCAAAATCGTTTATCGGCTCCGGTAAGGTTGAGGAGCTTTGTGGGCTTGTGCATCGTATGGATGCTGATGTCGTTATCTTTGACGACGATTTAACGCCCTCGCAGCAGTCTTATCTTGAGAAAGCTGTGGGCGAACCGGTTAAGATTATCGATCGCACCGCCTTGATTCTCGATATCTTTGGTTTGCATGCTCAGACGCGTGAGGGTCGCCTGCAGGTACAGTTGGCACAGTTGCAGTATTTGCTGCCTCGCCTGCGCGGTATGTGGAGCCATCTTGCCAAGGAGCAGACACGTGGCGGTATCGGTTCGCGCTTTGGCCAGGGCGAAAGTCAGCTCGAGGTCGATCGTCGCTTGATTCGCAATAAGATCGCCGCGCTTCGACGCGAGCTTAAACAGGTAGAACAGCGTCGTGATGTTCAATCCAAGAGTCGTATCGAGTCGCCGGCGTTTCGCGTTGCGCTGGCTGGCTATACCAATGCCGGTAAGTCGACATTGCTTAATCGCCTTACGGGCTCCACGGTGCTTTCGCAGGATAAGTTGTTTGCCACCCTCGATCCAACGACGCGTTCGTATCGCTTACCTGGCGGCCGTGGCATGACCATTACCGATACGGTCGGTTTTATCCAAAAGCTGCCGCACGGTCTTGTCGACGCCTTTAAGTCCACATTATCCGAGGTGTTCGGCGCCGATTTGATCCTTAAGGTCGTTGATGCTTCTGATGAGGACTATGAGCGTCAGCTCGAGGCCGTCGATCGCGTGCTCGATGAGATCGGTGCCGGTGAGCGTCTGACGCTTACCGTGTTCAATAAAATCGACCTGCTCGATAGCGTTGATCGACTGAGCTTTCGTCGCCGTTATCCCGAGGCCGTGCTGTTCTCGGCGGAGACTGGCGAGGGGCTTGATGACTTAGTTGAGCGTATCGCCCGCGAGGCGGCGGCAACGGATGTGCTGCTGTCTGCTGATATTCCGTATCGTGAAGGTGCCTTGATCACGCTGGTTCACGAGCAGGGAACGCTCTTGCACGAGGAATACCTTGAGGACGGCGTTCGCATCGTCGCTAAGTTGCCGGCCCGAATCGCTCCGCGCCTTGAGCGTTATCGCACCGAGTAAATGAGTTCTAATACACCAAGTATTATGGGTTGGTGCAATAAATAAAAGGGGAGGGCATGACGTCCGAGCTGGGCTAGTGCCGGCAGGGGGTTGGCATAAGCCCAGCTTGGGACTGGCTTTTGACATCTTTGAGTCGTACGCGCGGCAAAATAGCCTGCGAGGTACATGAATATATACGGAATGATCGGATAATAGTCCCCCGAAACAAACCAGGGTCCGGGGAATCCCAACCATGCAAGATAGGGGAATGAATAGGTCGATTTTGGGATGCCCCATGTCGCTGCAAAAAGAACGAGGCATATCACAATACCCCACGTGCTGGGTACTTTCTGAAGCATCGGTCGTGCGACAGCCACCACCGCGGTGCACGCTGCCATGCAATATATGATGCCAAAGTTCACCGAATCGTCGACCGATACGAGCGTTGTCGCGATCCAGACGACCAAAGCTGCGACAGCGTATTTGGCGGCTCGTTTAGCATTGTTGCGTGAGAGCGTGCACATCCAACCCGCGATAAACAAGAATACCCAGCTGATGCTGGCGCGCCAGACATCTTGAAAGATGGTCTGGGTAAACCAGGGCATATCCCAGCTGTACAGGTACGCGAGATCGTAACAGGCGTGAAAGCCTGCCATCGATAGCATCGTAAACCCGCGGACGGTATCAAAGATGGTGATGCGTTTTTGCATTACGAGAACCGGCGCATTAAACCGACGACCTTACCCAGGATGACGGGGTTCGTCGCATAGATAGGCTCCATGGTGTCGTTCTCGGGCTGCAAGCGCACACGGCCCTGTTCTTTGTAGAACGTCTTGACGGTCGCGGACCCATCGATCATGGCCACGACGATCTCGCCGTTCATGGCGCTCTTCTGCTCACGAACGATAATGTAGTCGCCGTTATAGATACCTACGTTGATCATCGAGTTCCCATGCACCTCAAGGATGAAAGAGCCCTGATCTGTGGCGATTTCGGTCGGGATGGTAAACGTGTCCTCGATGTTTTGCTCGGCCAGGATGGGGATCCCGGCGGCCACGCGACCAACGAGCGGCAGCGATACGGTGCCGCGGGGCGCGGTGGGCTCGTCAGACTTGGAGATCGAGACAGAGGATCCATCCTCATCAAAGAGCTCTAGGGCGCGAGGCTTGGTGGCATCGCGCTTAAGCAAGCCACGAGCCTCCAAGGCAGAGAGATGCGCGTGAACGGTGCTAGGGGAGGAAAGACCCACGGCCGAGGCCATCTCGCGCACGCTGGGCGGATAGCCCTTCTCCTGTTGATATTCCTTGATGAAGTCGTAAATCTGCTGCTGACGCTTGGTAATTTTGCGAGCCATCAGGGGATCCTCTCTGCCAATGCCAAACAAATGTTCTATTTTTGCTTGACAGGAACAACTGTTCGAAGATAATAATAACCGAACATTCGTTCTTGCGCTAGATATTTTTGTCCGCGCGGCTTGATAAAACAGTTCTCGTCAAAACACGCGAGAGGAGAACATGATGAACGCAACGAATATGGTCCAGGGTAACCTCGCCCTTAAACTCGAGACGCCTGCTGCGCCCGCTTTTACCGTCGTCAAGGGCGGACGTTCCGCTATTCAGCCGGTGGCTGTCAAGCCCGTTCGTTCCCAGCGTTCATCTGTGGTTACGACTCCTGTTGCCCTGAAGCCTTCGACGATCGTGGCCGTTGCCGTTGCGCTCACGTTGTTCTTTGTAATCTCAACGTCAGTTTTTAGCGCCCGTCATGCGGCATATGCCGATTCCGTCACCAACGTCACGTACGAGACGATTCGTGTCCAGTCCGGCGATTCCCTGTGGTCGCTTGCCGAGGAGCATCCGATTGACGGTCTCTCTACGCAGGAGACTTCCGATTTGATCCGTAGTGTCAATCACCTTGAGCATGGTTCGCTCGATGCCGGTGTTGATCTTAAAGTTCCTGCCCGTTCATAACATTTTGCGCGGTGCATGGTAACCTTGTTAACGATTTGGAGGAGGTACCATGCGCTGTCCTAAATGCGGCAAGGCACATACCCGCGTCGTAGATTCCCGTATGCAGGAATCAAATAACACTATTAAGCGCCGTCGTGAATGTTGCTCGTGCAATTATCGCTTTACGACATTCGAGCGTTGCGAAGATCCTATCGAGGTTATTAAGTCAGACGGAACCAAGCAACGATTCGATCGCAATAAGCTGCTTGTTGGCTTGATGCGCGCCACTATCAAGCGCGATATCGACACTAAGAAGCTCAATGAGATTATCGATGACATCGAGGTCGAGCTGCGCTCTCGCACGCTGACGGCCGTTACGTCCCATGAGTTGGGTGACATGGTACTCAAGCGCTTGGCCAAGATCGACAAGGTGGCGTACATCCGCTTTGCCTCGGTCTACCGCGATTTCAAAGACGTCGATGAGTTTCTGCAAGAGCTCGACAAGCTAAGGTGATTCCATGTCCAACATTACCGTCAACATAAAGCGTCTCGACCCCACCGTCGAGCTTCCCAAATACGCCCATCCCACCGATGCCGGCTTGGATTTGCGCTCCAACGAGGACTGCATTCTGAAGCCCTTCGAACGCCGTCTGGTCTCTACTGGGCTGGCCATCGCCCTGCCCGATGGCTACGCCGGCTTCGTCCAGCCCCGAAGCGGTTTGGCCATCAAGCAGGGCCTGTCTATAGTCAATACGCCGGGCCTCATCGACGCCCACTACCGAGGAGAACTCAAGGTTATCCTCATCAACCTGGATCCCTCCAACAACATCCAAATCAACAAAGGCGACCGCATAGCCCAACTCGTCATCCAAGAAGTCCCCACGGTCAACCTCATAGAAGTAGAAGAACTAGACGAAACCGACCGAGGCAACGGAGGCTTCGGCTCCAGCGGCGTCGCCTAGGGGCGCTCGTATCCCTCCCGCCCGGGGCTTACCTATATCATTCCATGCTCAAACATTCTCGCGTCGCTTCGCTCGCTGCGAAACTGCGCGTGGAACGATATAGGTAAGCCCCGGGCGGGCGGCTACTCGCTTGAAACAATATTTACTTTTCTAGTAAGCCGATGCGACAAAGGGGCTGTCCCTTTGTCGCATCGGCTTACTGTATTTATATTTTCCTGTTTTACCTTTGCAGGTTCTAATGGAGGGGATACCGAAGTAGCTGCTAGTAAGTAAACGCAGCCGCTCTGCCGGAGCCGCCCTTATATCGTTCCACGCGCAGTTTCGCAGCGAAGCGAGAATGTTTGAGCATGGAATGATATAAGGGCGGCTCCGGCAGAGCGGCGGACATTCGACTAGCGGATATGCGCGGGCTTTCCTCCCCAGTAGAAGCGGCAGAAGGCTCGTTTACGTTTTTGGGGCTTACCTGCAAGCTCCATGGTGGCGATGGCGATGTCCTCGGCTGCGTGTGGACGGCGCAGGACTTCGCCATTGATGAGCAGTGCCTTGAGCGACTCCGGATGATCGTGGAGATGGCGCAACGTCACGATGAGTTCTCGTGCGGTGGTGACATGCATGCTGGCGCCCATGCCGGTGAGCATCGTGGTGTTTGCCTTTTCCTGGCCATAGGACTTGCCCAGCAGGATCATCGGCAGATGCGCGCACAGGCACTCGGTGACGGTGAGTCCGCCCGATTTGAGAATTGCCAGGTCGCAGCCGTGCATGAGGGCCGCCATGTCGTCCACGTAGTCTAGAACCGTGACGTTTTCGAGCTTCATGGCGTCGAAGAGCGTCTTGAGTCGGGTGGCGTATTCTTTATCCTTGCCCGGTAAAAAGACAAAGTGCATGTCCTCAAAGCTGCGTAAGAAGGGGAGCGTGTGGTCCATCGCGGCGCGGAAACGCACGTATGGTTGGGGTAAACTGGCACCGGCCATCACCAATACGACGGTTTTGTCTATGGGGAGATTGAACTTGCTGAGCTCATCTTCGCGTTTGTAATCTGAATCGAAACCGGCTCGGATGGGGATGCCCGTTATGCGGATCTTTGACTCGGGAACCTTGCGCGGGCGCAGCGTTTCGGCCATAAACTCGTTGGCTACACAGAATAGGTCGGTGTCCTTGTGGGGCCAAAAGCCTTCGACTTCGTAATCGGTCGGCACACAGATGACCGGGTAATCGATACCCGTAATTACGCGGGCGCCCACGGCAACATTGGCTGCTGTGATGTGCGTTGCGACCACGGCTATAGGCCTGCGGCGACGAATATATTCGTTGAAGGCGGGGAACATAATACGCGACCATGCCGTGCCGCCACCCCAGAGAAGATGTCCCGTAAGCGTATATCGCCAGGTCAGGTCGTAAATGGGGCGTGTGGCTCCCGTAAAAGAAGCCGCGGTCTTATTGCCGTCGAATTTAATACGTCCAAAATCAAGGATATCGAGCACTTCAATTTCAATATCCTCAGGGATTCCCTTGGTGCCGCGGATAAGTTCAAATGCTTGTGCAATCGCGTTGGCGGCGGCTTTGTGGCCCGATCCAACCGATGCGTGCACAATGGTTACCAGAGGCTTTTGTGCCGGTAAAACGGCCATTTGCTCCGGTTGGGGAGTGACTGGCATGGGCAGGGGAGCGTCCTCGCTCGTCTGCGTCTGATCCATCGATAACTCCCCTTCGACGTTGTAGCACGGACTTATCATTGTAGTGCATGAGTGTCATGTTCACGTAAATTTGGGTACGAGCGCAGAGAGCTACAACTTTTCGACGAGAGGACTCATCATGGCTACCAATCAGCTCATCGATGTTGCGATTATCGGCGGAGGCCCTGCGGGCTATGCTGCGGCTATTTATACGGCACGTGCCAATCTTTCGACAACCGTGATTGAACAGGGTATGTCGGGCGGACAGATTGCCACGACCAACGAGGTTGAAAACTATCCGGGCATTCCGCTCCTGAGCGGTGTCGAGTTGGGTGAACGTTTTCAGCAACATGCAGAAGGCTTGGGAGCACAGGTTACATGGAGCATGGTTACGGGTATCGATTACGATGCCGATACAGCGCTGTTTACGGTGCATCACGATTTGGGCGATACGCTGGCCTCGAGCGTTATCGCTTGCATGGGTGCCACGCCGCGATCTGCTGGTTTTGTTGGCGAGGATACGTATCGCGGTCGTGGCGTTTCGTACTGCGCGACATGCGACGGCATGTTCTTTCGTGGCAAGCAGGTTTTTGTCATCGGCGGCGGCAATGCTGCCTGTGAGGAAGCCCTGTTCTTGTCAGAAATCGCCAGCAGCGTGACCATCGTCTTGCGCCGCGATCAGTTTCGGGCTCCCGATGGCGTGGTTCAAAAGGTGCTCGCAAAAGATAATATTTCAGTTAGGTACCGAACTAGTATTGTGGAACTATCGGGCGAAGCCATGCCAACGATGATCGCCTTTAAGGACAATGCATCCGGTGAGACTCATACCGAGTCATTTGAGCCCGGCTCGTTTGGCATCTTTGTCTTTACCGGAACGCAACCCCATACCGAGCTTGTGGAGCATCTAGTCGATCTGGCGCCTGATGGCGGCATTTTGACTGATGAATCCATGGCAACCCGCACGCCAGGTCTATTTGCAGCTGGTGATATCCGTTCCAAGCGTTTACGCCAGGTTGTGACCGCCGTTTCGGATGGCGCTATAGCGGCAACCAGCGCATATGCATTTCTCCGTGGATAAGTACGATAATATATCTTATGTAATGTTGTTATCTTCTAACATAATGGGGTCGATGCACGTTCGCATCGACCCCATCTTTATGCTGCGGCTTCGTAATACGTGGTATGCAAAACTAGATAATCTAGAATACAATATAGCTAATGAACGGAGGGTCCTCATGAACCATGTAAAACACGTCATTCCGATGTCCGATACGTCGGTCAGCATTAAGCCTGAGGATATTCAGCCAACGGTGCTGCCCGATGCATTTATCCAGTCCGATATCGTGCGTAAACTCAATACGTTGAGCCTGCCGCGCTATGATCAGCTGCCCAATGTGACGCTCTATCGCAACCAGATGATTGAGTATGTCTCGCTGTGGATGGAGCCGCTTTCTATTTGTGTTGAGCAACCCGTTATTACGCCTTCGATGATCAATAACTATGTAAAGGTTGGCTTGGTTCCCGCCCCCGTTAAAAAGCAGTATGGTCGCGAGCAGATTGCGCGTCTGATTGCCATTTGCATCTTTAAACAGGTGCTACCTATTGCCGCGGTCCAGGCATTCTTTAATATCCAGCGATTGAGCTACGATGCCCCGACGGCATTCGATTATGTGGTTGATCAGCTTGAGGCATCGATTCGTTCGGCGTTTTCCGTCGAGCAGACGCCGGTTCCCGATACGGCGCATCAGGTAACGCGTGAGTCTCTGCTTGTTCGCAGCGCGGTATCGTCCTTCGTTTCGAAGGCGTACCTGATGAGTTATCTTAAGTTCAACGGGTTTAGCAGCTAGCGGAGCTGCGGTGTGGTGGGACAAAATAATCAGTAGTATTAGTCACAGGGTCGATAGCGGAAACTAGCTTGAACTCGCTATCACTCCTGGGACAAATACTACTGATTATTTTGTCCCACCAACGTTCATGCTCTAGCGGCCCGAAGCTATGCCCATGCCGTAGCCGATGATGAGGCCGTGCATCTCGGCATAGTAGGAATCTAGGCCGTTGCAGGGCATGATGGTGGCCTTAGAACCCGGCCAGCGCTCTACAATGCGATCGGCGAGCGCCTGGGCGCCCGACTCGTTCTCGACGTGGTCGATAATGACTTCGCCGCCGGTAAAGCCGTCGGCTTCCATGTTCTCGATGATCTTGCCGGTCATCTTTTTCTCGCCACGGGTGTGGGTTACCAGCTTGATTTCGCCTGCCTCGCTTGCCGTTCCCAGGATGCGGATGTTGAGCTTGTTGGCGATGATGCCAGCCGCCTTGGGGATACGGCCCGCCTTGGCAAGGTTCTCGTAGTTGCACAGACTAAAGAGAATCTTGCTGTTCTGCTCCAGCTCATCAAAATAGGCACAGGCATCTTCAAAAGAGATGTCGGGGTTGTTCGTAAGATAACGGTCGAACAGCAAAAAGATCAGGTCCATTTTGCCGCCAGCGGCACGCGAGTTAACCAGGTGAATCTGGCGCTCGGGTTCTTGGGCAAGCACCATATCGCGCGCAGTTGCAGCGGCATTGTAGCTGCCAGACACACCCTCCGAGATGGGCATGCAGATTGTCTTGTCGGCAAGCTTAAAGAGCTCGCTCCACTCCCCTACGCTGGGGCAAGAGCTGGACGACGCGCTCGATTCCGACTGAATGGCAACGTTGAGCTCATGAACGTCGAGCGATAAGTCGTCGACAAATTCGCGCTCCCCCACCCGTATCTTAAGCGGGGCAAACGCAAAGGTAGTATTGGGGGCGGTTGGATGCCAATCGCGAAGGTTGCAGCTCGAATCGGAAATAAGTGCCCAGCTCATGGAGGCTCCTTTCTAATAGTCCACAACAATTATAGCCACTTATGCGTGTGACAACGCGAGCATCTAGTATTCAAAACTAGATAGAACTGTTACTCTGAAAAATCTGATGACGGTCGCAAAAAATAGACCCCGCAGCCAAAAAGCTACGGGGTCTGATTCGCTTGCCATAAGCTACAACTAGTAGCGCACGAAGATGTAGTTGTTGTTCATGCCGGCGGCAACAGAGCTGATAATAACGCCCGTGTTGTAGTCCGAGGCATGGATCATCTGGCCGTTGCCGATGTAGATGCCGGTGTGGTACGAGTTGACCACGACATCGCCCGGCTGCGGATCGGACACACGGGTCCAGCCCATAAAGGTGCCGGTAGTGCCCAGGCGGCAATAACGGCCGGTGAGGCAGTAGCTCACAAAACCGGAGCAGTCAAAGCTGTTCGGTCCAATACCGCCCCAGGAATACGCGCATCCGAGCTTGCTGTAGGCGCGCCATACAACGCTACCGCCGTCAACGGACTGGCTCGGAGCAGAAGGCGTAGGAGTTGGAGCGGGAGCGGGAGCGGGGGTCGGAGCGGGTGCCGGAGTGGGAGCCGGAGTGGGAGCCGGAGTGGGCTGATTCGAGCCGCCACCCTGGTTGTCATTGGTGTTCTCGGTCGTACCGGCAGTCTCGTTATTGACCGTGGCCTTCTCGGCGGTGCTGGCGTTGATGCCGGCCTGCAGCGCGGCATTCGCCTCGGCTTCGGCGGCAAGCTCGGCCTGCAGCTGCGAGTCCAGGGAGTTCACGACGCTTTGAGCCTCGGCCTGCTGGGCGTTAAGCTCGTCGACCTTCTTCTGGGTATCGGCGACGTTCTTTTCCTGCTCGGCCTGCTTGTCGGTGAGCTGCTGCTTAAGGTCCTTGACTTCCTGAATGGTCTGAGCCTGCTTATCGGAGACTTTGCCGTAGTAGAACAGACGGTTGAGCATGTCGCCCAGGTCATCAACACCGGTCAGAACCTGCAGCAGGCTCATACCTCCGGTTTTGTACTCGCCGGCGACATAGGTCGAGAGCTTGGCCTGACCATCGGCGATCTCCTGCTGCTTTTGCGTGATCTCGCCAGCAGTCTGATCGAGCGCCTGCGTCTGCGTGGCGAGCTCATCGTAAATCTGCTGGGTTTGGGTACCGATCTGCTCGAGCTTCGTACGAGCAGCGGCAAGGTCGGATGCGGTATCGGCGTAGGCAGGAGCCGCAAGGCCCAAGCCCAAAACACAAGCGAGGGTTGCCGTAGCAGCGCAGCGTGCCATGTTTTTGTGCGTGTTTGCTGTGCGCATGTAGCTTCCTTTCCAGTAACTAAGGGTAACGGCTAGTCCACCGTCACCAGGCTAAAGAGCTCCACATCGTCATCAGACGGCGTGAGCTTCTCGCGCGGGTTGAGAAACGCAAGCTCAAGGATACAACCGTAACCGACAAGCTTTGCGCCCATATCTCGCACCAGTTTACCTGTTGCCTCGACGGTTCCGCCCGTCGCGACTAAGTCGTCCAGAATCAACACGGTATCTTTAGAGCTGATAGCGTCGGCATGGATCTCAATTGAATCGGTGCCGTACTCGAGCTCGTAGCTCTGGCTTACGGTCTCGCGCGGCAGCTTGCCCGGTTTACGTGCGGGAACAAAGCCAGCGCCGAGGGCTACAGCCACCGGTACGCCAACCATAAAGCCGCGAGCCTCGGGACCCACGACCTTGGTGATTCCCATGCCGGCAAAGTGCTCGGCGAGGGCATCGGTCATGGCTTTGAGCGCCTCGGGATTGCCAAAGAGCGGCGTGATGTCTTTAAAGATGACTCCGGGCTCGGGATAGTCGGGGATGTCGACGATTTGAGATTCGAAGTCGTACATTGTGTGACCTTTCAATGGGTTGCCGAAATTTCAGCTGAGGTTATTTGCCTGTGGTGGCGGTGCCGGATTGCGAAGGGGCGACGACCTTGAGCGGCTTTACGAGAGATTCCTCGTGCGAAGCCGGAGCGGCTGGCTCTTCGTTTTTGGCCTTGGTGGACTCGGAACGCGTGATTTCCTCATCGAGTGCATCGATGTCGGCGTCCTCGACCACGGCGTTGAGCGACTCAAAAACGCGGTTCTTGAGCAGCGCGGTGTGCACGCCCTCCGTCAGGTCGTGAAGCTTCTTAAACGCACGCTCGAGCTTGGCATCGCGCTCGTCATCGGAGGTATCCATTCCGAGCATGCTCACGAGCACCTGCTCAAACATCGAGGACTCGCGGTTGGCGGAAGACACGTACTGACGCAGGTTGCGCGGCTCGATATGGAAGCGTGACAGCTCGGAGCAGTAGCGGATGATCGGAAAATCGCGACCATCGACAAGCTCGCGATTCTGCGGACTCTTGATGATGCGAATGAGGTCGTTCTCGGCGAGCGAGCGGATAAACGAAATCTCGACGCCCAGCATATCGGGAATGGTCTCGATGGGATGTAGCTTTTGCTTAGTCTCCTTGGGTTCCGTCTTGAGTGGAACATCGGACAGCAAGCCCACCTCGTAAGCGAGCGTTGACAGGTCCGTGGCGTTTCCCAAGCGCTGCTTAATCACGTTGAGCGGCATGTAGCGGGTCTTCTGCAAGTGCAGGATGACCTCCAGGCGATCAACGTCCTCCTTGGAGTACTGACGGTATCCCTTAGGCGTACGATGAGGGGTAATGAGCCCCTCATCCTCTAGAAATCTAATTTTTGAGTTCGAAAGATCGGGGTATGCGCCTCGAAGTAGGTTGACGACTTGGCCGATACTCAGATAGTTGCGTTCGGCCATGCCCTACTCACCGGTTTCGATGCGCTCCGGCGTGCTCTCGTGGTAGATGAGCGTAAACGTACCGATCTGGACGGAAGAACCGTCGTGCAGCGGGGCTGCATTGACGATGGCACCGTCGACCCAGGTGCCATTGAGCGAGCCCAAGTCCTCGATGCGAGCGCCGAGGCCCTCGCGAATAATGCGCGCGTGGCTGCGCGAAACGGTCATGTCATTGAGGAAGATGCCGTTCGCGGGATCGCGGCCGATGGTGGTCACGTCATCCTCGAGCTCAAAGGCGGCACCAGTCTGCGGACCCTTGACGATGGACAGAACGGGGGCGGTGATGCGCACGTTGGCCATGAGGTCGGGAACGGTGACGTCGCTTGAAGGCACGCGGAATACGCAGGTAGCGTCAGCAGTCTTATCATTCTGAGGCATATTGTTAACCATGTTGTCCATGACAACCCCTAACTTATCGCGGACGTGCCGCAAATAATGAACCGTACGTAATCATACCCCAACGAATCAGTCTTCGATTTCAGGGTTCAGAAAGTCGATGTCCTCATCCTCGGGATGCGTGAGAGCCTGTTTAATGGCCGCTCCGCCCTTAATGGAGTAGATGACAGCCGTGAGCATGGAGAAGATCACGCCGCCGTACACAAAGAAGATGCCGAGGGGCACCGAGCTTCCGTTGAGGCCCGGGAAGGCCGTAAGGGTTGAAGGTAAAAGTTGCAGGCCGTCAACAACGGGGAACCCGAGCAGCATGAGCGAGAATCCGGTCATGAGCAGCGCTGTGGCAATCTTTCCGGGGAAGACGACATCGATGGGGCGACGGTGATAATGACGCACGATAAGCGTGCCGATGCCCAGATAGATGTCACGGCCAATAATGAGCACGCAGACCCAGATGGGCAGCTCTCCGCGAACCACCAGTCCCAGTACACCGGTGAACAGCAGCGCGCGATCACAAATTGGATCCATGACCTTCCCAAGCCACGAGACCGTCTTGGTCATGCGGGCGATCTGGCCGTCCATCCAGTCGGTGGAGGCGGCAACGGCGTAGATAACGATGGCGATGACGCGGTTGTTATCCGTCACAAACAGGTACAGAAATACCAGGGTGAGGATCAGGCGCGTAAAGGTGATGAAATTGGAGATCGTAAAGATCTTATTCGACGGGTAATCGGAAGTGCCGATAAGCTCCTTTTTGATCTTCTTTTTGATGCCCACAGGACTCCCCCGCTGGTTAACGACAAAACTTTCGATACTATACCCGTTCCGGCGATGTCTATCCAGCGCAGCCATAGAGAGTCCAGACATGTGGAGGGCGCTATTAGGCGGGGGATTTCGCATTCGTGTACATCAGCGTCCAAACATGTCGAAAAATGTCGATTTTGGTGGCTGATGTACACGTTTTGATTCGGTGATTACATCGAGCGGGAACATTGTTGCTTTGAGCAAAATAATCATAGTGATTAAAAACAAAAAAGGTCAGGCACTAGGTGCCTGACCTGCAAACTTCTGGTCGGGACGACTGGATTCGAACCAGCGACCCCTTGACCCCCAGTCAAGTGCGCTACCAAGCTGCGCCACGTCCCGAAGCTTTTGTTTGTTGCTCTGCTCTCGCTCGCAACAGGGAGCATATTAACCCGAAACTTTAGCCTTGTGCAAGAACTTTTTTATAAATTTTGAAGCAAGTCCAAAATTGTATCTGCGAGCTGGGGTTTTGTTAGCACGGAAAGTTCTTGCGTACCCGCTTTACTCACGATCCAGGCCTTGTTGGTATCGGTTCCAAAGCCCGAATCGGCGCGCGAGACATCGTTGGCGATAATAGCATCGCAGCCCTTACGGGCCAATTTGCGCTCGGCGAACTCGACGACGTTATCGGTCTCGGCTGCAAAGCCGATCACGCGCCGCTCCCCCTTTTGGCGCGAGAGCTCGGCCAAGATATCGACCGTCTCGACGAGCTCGATGCGATCCAGGCGCTCGTTAGCCTTTTTGAGCTTATGGTCGGCAGGGGCCGCCGGGGTATAGTCGGCGACGGCAGCCGCACAAATTGCCGCATCGGCCGTCTGGAAGGCGCTCAGTGCCGCCTGGAGCATCTCTGAGGCGGTTTGCACGCGCACGCACTCCACGCCGCGGGGAACATCGAGCGATGTCGGTCCCAACACGAGCGTGACCTCGGCACCGCGGCGTGCGGCCTCCCCTGCCAGGGCGACGCCCATCTTGCCTGATGAGCGGTTGCCAATGAAGCGCACCGGGTCGATCGGCTCGTGCGTGGGGCCGGCGGTAATCAAGATGCGCTTACCCGTCAGGTCCCGAGGCACGGGATTGAGCACCTCGCAGATGGCCTCGACGATGTCCTCGGGCTCGTTCATGCGTCCCGTGTCCACGTCGCCGCAGGCAAGGTAGCCGCTGCCGGGTCCCACCACATGGACACCACGCTCGCGCAGCGTGGCCATGTTGGCCTGCGTCGCCGGCGCCTTCCACATGCCGTTGTTCATAGCGGGTGCGATCACGATGGGTCGCGGCGTCGCAAGCAGCGTGGTGGAGATGAGGTCATCGGCGATACCGTTTGCCATCTTGGCGATGATATTGGCCGTCGCGGGTGCAACGACCACCAGATCGGGCTCCTGCGCCAGCGAAATGTGGTGGATGGGGTCGGAGGGATCGTCGAATAGGCCCACGGCAACGGGCTCGTTGGTGAGCGCGCGGAAGGTAAGCGGCCCCACGAACTCCGTGGCATGCTCGCTCATAACGACCTTGACGCGCGCGCCGCGCTTTTGCAGCAGGCGCACGATATTGCACGACTTATAGGCGGCGATCCCGCCGGTAATGCCCAGCAGGATCGTTTTTCCCTCAAGTTGCATTGAATTGTTGGATGCCGCCATCGTTTAAGCTTCCTTGCTCGGGAGTACCAAGAGGCGGTGGCAGTACGGGCAGTGCGTAATCTCGCTACCGCCGTGGTTGAGGTCGCTCATGGACGATGCCTGCAGCGCGGTGTGGCAGACTGTGGGGATGTTGCCCTGGATGGTCTCGACGGCCAGGCCGCGGAACTGCTTGAGCAGACGCTCGTAGTCGGTGAGCACGTCGGCCGGCAGCGTGGCGGCAAGCGCGGTGCGTTCCTTAGTGGCGGCGTCAATCTGAGCCTGCAGGTCGGCAGCCTTGGCGCGGGCGGCCTTGGTATCGGCCTTCACGCCCTCCTCGAACTTGGCGATGATTGCCTGTGCGCGGGCCTCGCGGTCGAGCGCCTCCTTATGGGCGACAACGACGTCCTTGCGGGTGTGCTCAATCTTGTCCAGACGCTTGGCCAGGGTGGCGAGTTCATTCTCCAGGTCCTGCACCTCGCGGTAGTCGGAGCCGTCGACGTGGCGCTTCTTGGCAGCCTCGATGGCGTTGTTGGTCTGAATCTCGGTGGTGTTGAGATCGTCGAGCTCAATGTCCAGATCCTTGCGCTGGGCGTAGAGCTTGGTCATCTCGGACTTGAGCTTCACATAGGTCTTGCGCTTGGAAGCGAGCTCCTTGAGCTCCGGCATATTGGCAAGTTCGCTCTTGTTGCGGGCGAGCTCCAAATCGATCTGTTGCAGCTTGAGTAGCGTAGCGCCGGCGCTCATAAGTTCTCTCCTTTTGTCACAGTCCACCATTGGCAAGGGTTCAGTATTTTAATCGCATGACGGGGGTCGACCCCGGCGTCAACTGCAGAGTTCATCAATATATCAACGAACGGCTCCTCGGAGCGGTCGTGGCCGAGCAAGATCACCGGTAGCCCACGCAAGGCAAGGTCTTGCGCCACGTGGTAGCCCGCCTCGCCCGTCACGACAACATCTGCGCCCGCGGCGATGGCGAGCTCTCCAAATTCGCCCAGGGAGCCGCCCAAAATGGCGACGGTGCGGCACGGGCGATCGGCTTCGCCCCACACACGCGGGTCGCTGCCGAAGGCTGTGGCAGCACGGGTGGCAAGATCGCGCAGCGTGCACGGGTCGTTGAGCGTCGCAAGCGCGCCAAGGCCGGTCGACTCGGGGTCGTCTACGTGCTCCAGCGAGCTCACGGGCACGGCGTCCAGCAGCTCACTTAGGCAGGCACGCGCCTCGTGCGAGCGGTCCAGATTGGTGTGGAGCGAAATAATGCTCATGCCGCAGCGGGCAGCCTCGTAGAGGGCCGCGCTGCACTGGGGTCGTGTGGCATCCGCCGGACAAAAGGCCTCGGGTGCCTTGATGTATATGGGATGATGCGTCAGCAGCACGTTGGCGCCGGCTTCTTGGGCGCGGCGAACGTTAGCCACGGTCGCATCGAGTGCGCAGGCAACGCCGGTGATCTCCGCGGCCGGATCGCCAACGGAGAGTCCTACGTGATCCCAGCCCTCGGCGTCCGCCTTGGGATAGCGTGCCAGCAGCGCGCGCTCAAGCTCGGCGACGATCATGCGGCACCCACGATCGAGAGCAGCGTCCGGGCGAACTCGTCCAGATCGCTCGGATTCACGCGGTCATCAAAGGAAATGCGCAGTGCTCCCAATGCCTGCTCGCGACCGATGCCCATCGCGCTCAAAACGTGGCTCGGGTCCATGCTGCCGCTCGAGCAGGCAGAGCCGGCCGAAACCTCAAAGCCGGCGGCGTCGAGCTTGACGATGAGCTCCTCGGAGTCCATGCCGTCGACGTAGATCGAAACCATACCCGGCAGACGGTCGACCTGCTCGTAGTCGCCCATGGTGGCATGAATGCGTGGATGGGCCGTAAGCGTGGCGTAGAGTTTGTCGGAAAGGGCTTGCAGCTTTTCGCGCTCCTGAGCCACTTGGGGCACCAGCGTGCGGGCAGCAGCGGCAAAGGCTAGCTGCGTGCGCAGGTCCTGCGTGCCGGCGCGACGTCCGGCTTCCTGTCCGCCGCCAAAGATGCGGGGGCGCAGTGGCGTGCGGGTCTTAACGTAGAGCGCGCCGGATGCCACAGGACCGCCAATTTTGTGGGCCGCGACGGACATAGCATCGACGCCCAGCTCGGTGACATCGAGTGGAATGTGCAGATAGCCCTGGATAGCATCGGTGTGGAACACTGCGCCCACGGTATGAGCGGCCGAGGCAAGCTCGCGGATGGGCTGCACCACGCCGGTCTCGTTGTTGGCGACCATAATGCTCACGAGCGACACGTCGTCGCTCAGCAAGTCGCTCAGCGTGGCAGGCTCAATGTAGCCCGCGCGGCAGGGCTGCACCAGGTCGACGGTAAAGCCGGCGGCACGCAGCAGCGGCAGGTTGTCCAGAATCGAATCGTGCTCGATGGCCGAAACGATTACACGATCGCGCTTGCGATCGCGCTGACGAGCGCCCTCGGCAAGACCGAGCAGCGCCAGCTGGTTGGCTTCGGTGCCGCCGTTGGTCAGAACAATCTCGGACGGGCGGACGCGTGCGCCAAAGCTATGGGCGATCTCGCGACGGGCAACCTCCAGGCGCGCGGCGGCCTTGCGGCCGAGCGAGTGCAGCGAGTTGGGGTTGACGCCGGCAAGCTCGCTGTCGTCATATTCGCGCTGCGCAAGGAGCGCCTCGGCGCGCATGGGCGTCGAGGCGGCGTAGTCAAGATTCACGGGTATGCGGTTTTGACCTGCGGTCATAAGGGTTTATGCCTCCTGTGCGGCCTCATTGCCCAGCTTCTGCAGCAGCGCAACCTCGGCGGCGGGATCTTCGGACTTAAATACGGCGGAGCCGGCCACGAGCACGTTGGCGCCAGCCTTGACGACCTCGGCGATGTTCTTGGAAGAAATACCGCCGTCGACCTCGATGAGGGGCGAAACGCCGTGACGCTCGCACATGGCTTTGAGCTCGTGCAGTTTGGCGATAGTGCCCGGGATAAAGCTCTGGCCGCCAAAGCCGGGGTTCACGCTCATGAGCAGCACCATATCGACGACGTCGATGATGCTCTCAAGTACGCACACGGGGGTGGCGGGGTTGAGCACCACGCCGGCCTTGACGCCGCGCTGCTGCAGATGGGTGAGCGTGCGGTGCAGGTGCGTGGAGGCCTCGTAGTGCACGGTGATCATGTCGGCGCCGGCGTCGGCGTACCAATCGACCGTCTCGTCGGGGTTCGACACCATGAGGTGCGCATCGACTGGCACGTCGGTGGAGCGCTTGACGGCCTTAAGGATGTCAACGCCAAAGGTGAGGTTGCCGGTAAAGTGACCGTCCATGATGTCGAAGTGCACGTAGTCGGCGCCGGCAATCTTGTCGAGTTCGCCCTTGAGGTTGGCCATGTCGGCCGAAAGGACGGACGGAGCGATTTTGATGGAACCCATTGTAGTAGCCTTTCTGCGCTAGTCGGTGAGTCCGTAGAACTCTTGAGAAGGGACGCGGTCGGTGAGAATCTCGAGCGCCCTATCCAAAGTAACACCGTTGTAGAGCGTTTGCTCCACGGCAAAGGTGAGCGGAATGTCTACGCCCAGTGAACGGGCAAGTTCGCTGACGCTGCGGGCCGCGACGGCGCCCTCGACCACCATATGCGTGCGCTCCTGATACTCGTCGAGCGACACGCCGTGGGCAAACTCGTAGCCAAAGGTGCGGTTGCGTGAATGCTCCGAGGTGCAGGTGGCAATGAGGTCGCCCATGCCGGCAAGTCCCATACAGGTCATAGCTTGACCGCCGCGGGCGTGCACCAGACGGCTAATCTCGGCCAGGCCGCGCGTCATGATGAGGGCGAGCGTGTTGTCGCCGGCACCGGTGCCGGCGGAGATGCCGCACACGATGGCGATGACATTTTTCATGGCGCCGCAGACCTCGACACCGGTCATGTCTTGCGACAGATAGATGCGGAAGGCCGTGGACAGGAGCAGGTCCTTAAAGGTCTCCCCTATCTGCGGATCTTTGCTGGCGATGACGGCGGCAGAAAGCCCGCCGCGGCAGATCTCCTCGGCATGGTTGGGGCCCGAGAGCGCCGCCACGCGCGCCTCGTTGCCGATCTCGCTGGCGATGACCTCGCTCATGAGCAGGCCGGACTCGGGCTCAATGCCCTTGGTGAGGCAGAGCACCGGGGTATTGGCTGCGATAAAGGGCGCGGCCTGGTGGCACACGCTGCGAAGGTGCGTCGAAGGAACGGCGAAGATGATGGCCTCGGCGCCGTCGAGCGCCTGTACCAGGTCCGTGGTGGCGACGACGTTGCCGGGCAGCTCGTAGCCCACCAAATACCGGGGGTTACGGTGCTCGCCGTTGATGCCGGCGGCCGTCTGCTCGCTGTGGGCCCACATGGTCACGCGCTCGGCACGCGCGGCAGCAAGGCCGGCGACGGCGGTTCCCCAGGAGCCGGAGCCAATCAGCGCAACATTCATGACTCTCTCCTACTTATCGTCGGGCTCGGTGACGCGCTTGGTAAACGAGAGCTTGGACTCCTTACCGGTCATGAGCTTTTTGATGTTCGCACGATGGGCCCACACCACAGTAATGCCGATCAGCGCCATGCAAAACTTAAGTCCGAGGCTGCTGTACGGAAAGACCGCGCAAGCAGCGATGGGAAGACCGATGGCCGCGGCAAGCGAGCCCACCGACACAAACTTGGTGATGGCGACGGCCACGATAAACATGCCCAGCAGCGACAGGCCAATTGGCCAATACCAGGCGAGGATGACGCCCAGGCCAACTGCGATTCCCTTGCCGCCATGGAAATTGAGGTAGGGCGAGAAGATGTGGCCCCACACCGCTGCCAGGCAGATGACGCCGAGCATCCAGTCGCCGGCGGCGCCGGGGGCCATAATGCTCACGGGGAAGCCATAGCCCAAGTCGGCAATGAGCGGACGCGCGATAAGGACGCAGATGGCGCCCTTAAGGCAGTCGAGCAGCAGCGTGAGCGCGGCCACCTTGGGGCCGGCCACGCGCAGCGCGTTGGTGGTGCCGATGTTGCCGGAGCCCGCCTTGCGAATGTCCGTGTGGTTGAACACGCGGCCCAAGATCAGGCCAAACGGAATCGCTCCGATAAAGAACGAGACCACGGCGCAGATGGCGGTCAGCAGAATCGGATTATGCATCCTTTTGCTCCTTCTTTCTAAAGAAGAGTCGAATGGGCGTGCCGGCAAAGTCGAAGGTCGAGCGCATGCGGTTCTCCACATAGCGCTGGTAGGTGTCGTTGACCAAGTCGCTGTGGTTGACGAAGAACGTGAATGTCGGCGGGTTGACGCCCGTCTGGGTCACGTAGTGCATGCGCAGGCGGCGCTTGCCGTCCACCACGGTATGACCGAACTCGCGCAGGTCGGTGAGGAACGTGTTGAGGCGCGAGGTGCTAATCTTCTGCGAGCGCGTCTTTTCGGCGGCGTCTACCATTGCCCAGATCTTCTCGACGCTGCGGCCGGTCAGGGCAGAGATGCGCAGGTACTGGGCCCAGGGAGCCATGACGCCCAGACGGCGGTCGATGGTCTCCATGCAGGCCTCGCGCTTACGGTCGTCGTCGAGCAGATCCCACTTGTTGAGCAGTACAACGATGGCGCAGCCGCGCTCGATGGCAAGACCCATGACCTTCTGGTCCTGCTCGGTGACGCCCACGGAGGCGTCGACGACGAGCAGCGCCACGTCGGCGCGGTCGATGGCGCGCAGGCCGCGGACCATGGAGTAGTACTCGATGTTCTCGTACACGGTGCTCTTCTTGCGGATGCCCGCGGTATCGACCATGCGGTAGTGCTTGCCGTTGCGCTCGACGACCGTGTCGATGGCGTCGCGCGTGGTGCCGGCAATGTTGGACACGATGGAGCGGTCGGCGCCCAGAATGCGGTTGAACAGCGAGGACTTACCGGCGTTGGGGCGGCCGATGATGGCGACGTTCAGCGCGTCGGGGAACTCATCGGCGACCTCGTCCTCTTCCTCGGGAAGCAGGGCCACGATATCGTCGAGCAGGTCGCCCGTGCCATGACCATGCAGGGCCGAGAGCGGCGTGGGCTCACCGATGCCGAGCGAATAGAACTCCCAGATGCTGTCGTTCTCGCGATCGGGGTTGTCGAGCTTGTTCACCAGCAGAAAGACCGGCTTGTCGCAGCGCTTGAGCATGCGAGCGACCGACTCGTCCTCCTCGGTGACGCCGGTGCGGCCGTCGACCACAAACAGGATGACGGCGGCTTCCTCGGCGGCGGCAAGGGCCTGGTCGCGGATGGACGTGGCAAAGACGTCATCGCTCTTGAGCGGCTCGATACCGCCCGTGTCGACGATGGTGAACTCGCGGCCGTTCCAATCGGCCGTGTGATACGAGCGGTCGCGCGTGACGCCGCGGGACTCGTGGACGATGGCGTCCGAGGTCTGGGCCAGGCGGTTAACGAGCGTGGACTTGCCCACGTTGGGGCGTCCGACGACGGCGACGATAGGTTTCATCTGCTCTCCTTTAATGGGTAGGGTCAGTGGAAGTGTTAGAGTCTGCGGGCACAATGCCAAGGATGCGCTCCAGGGTGTCGAGTAGCTCATGCGGCATGGTCGACACCACATGAACCTCGGCGCCGCGACTGGTAAGGCTTGCGAGTAAATCGTCACGATGATACTCGTCAAGCGTCATGCCGTCAGCGTTGAACATGAGCTTAGGCACAAAGAGCATAACCCCCGACAGGTCTTGGGGTAGCTGCTCCAGAATGTCACACGCGACGATGAGGCCGGTCACGTCCACGTTGCCGCCAAAGTAGCGGTTCTTGATGGCCGTGACAGTGCCGGCGAGTCCCTGGGGTGACTCCACAAAGCGGGCCACCGTGTCGCGTGCGCTGGCGCCCGAGAGGCACAGCAGGTGCTGGTTGCGCTCGGCGATGCCAGCGCGGACGCGGCACAGGCGCTCGGCGTCGGTAGCCAGCACGTCGTCGGTCTCGTCCAGATACGAGCGGATCATGCCAATGCCGTCGTAGTACTGCGGGTAACCGTCGTAAAAGTCTGCCTCGGGAGGATCGATGCCGGCGTCCAGATAGAACTCGTCGCTCATCTGGAAGGTGTGGCGGCCAAAGCGCTCATAGGCGCGGTCCTGGAACGGTCGTATCATGGCAATGGTTTCGCGCGCCAGCTCGGGCTTGTCGCTGTATGACCAGCTAAAGCGGTTTTGGTGCTTGGTAAAACCGAGCGGCACAATGCCCAGGCTTGTGATCTGCTCGTGCTCCTCGCAAAAGCGCAGAGTCTTTTCCAGCTCCTCGCCGTCGTTCATGCCGGGGCACAACACGATCTGCGCGTGAATCTCGATGCCGGCGGCCATGATGGCCTTGAGTACGTCCATGCCCCGCTGGGCGTTGCGGCCCATCATACGACGGCGGACGTCTGGGCTCACGGCGTGGACCGACACGTTCATGGGACTCATGTTGCGTTGGATGACGTTTTGAACATCTTCGTCGGTGAGGTTCGTGAGTGTGACGAAGTTGCCCTGCAAAAAGCTCAGGCGATAGTCATCGTCGCGGATGTAGAGCGTGGAGCGGCCGCCCTTGGGCAGCATGGTCATAAAGCAGAACACGCAGGCGTTCACACAGGTGCGCATGCCATCGAAGATGGGTCCATCGAACTCAAGACCCCAGTCCTCTCCTGGGAAGCGGTCGAGCTCGACGGGGGTAACGCTGTTGTCGCGCGGGTCGAAAACCTCGAGGTCGACGGTGTCGTCGTCGGCCTCCCAGAGCCACACAATCATGTCGGTGAGCTGCTCGCCATTGACCGTGAGTACGCGCATGCCCGGCTCGATGCCCACATCCCATGCGGGCGATTCGGGACGCACGTTCTTAACGAGCGCGCCCTCACCCGGCTCGGGGTCGCGGCTGCGCCCGTAATCGGCCACCTCGGCGGCGTATGCGGGTACGGTCTGGTCCATGATTAGCGGCAAAGCTCCTTGATGCGCGTGACGGCGCGCTCGATGTGTTCTTGCGGGGTGGAGGCTCCGGCGGTGATACCGATGTGGTGAGCGTCGGTAAACCAAGCGGTCTCAAGCTCTGAAGCTTCCTCGATGTGATGCGTGCGCTCGCAGGCGTCCGCGCAAATCTGTGCCAGGCGACGGGTGTTGCCCGAGTTCTTGCCGCCCACGACGACCATGCAATCACAGCGTTTGGCAAGTGATGCGGCTGCCTGCTGGCGCTCGCTCGTGGCGGCGCAGATGGTGTTGATCACGCGCAGCTCCTGTACGCGCGGGGTGATGGCAGCCACGACCTCGGCGAGGTTCTGCGCGGTCTGGGTGGTCTGCACAACCAGACCCACCTTGCCCTTGAGCGACAAAGCGTTGGCGTCGGCGGCACAGCTCACGACCTGCGCATCATTGCCGGCGTGGCCCAGAATACCCTCGACCTCGGGATGCCCCGGCTCGCCCACGACGAGTACGCGATAGCCCTCGCGCACCAGCCGCTCGGCGGCCACGTGGACCTTCTTGACGTAAGGGCAGGTGGCGTCGACGACGTTAAGGCCACGCTCGCGAGCGGCATCGATGACCTGCGGCACCACGCCGTGGGCGCGGATGATCACGGTGCCCGACGCTGCGTCGTCCAGGGTTTCGGCCAAGCCAACGCCTGCCTCAGCGAGCTCGCGCACCACGATGGGGTTATGGATGAGCGGGCCCAGCGTGTGGACCTGAGTGCTCTCCCCCGCCTGCGGGGCGGCGGCCAGTGCCATATCGAGTGCGCGTTGCACGCCGTAGCAGGTGCCGGCGTGGGCGGCGATCTCGATGGTAGGCGCGGTTTCCTGGTCGGACGCAGCCGCGGCGGTGTTCGTCACGTTCTCGCTCATGGCTAGAACCTGCCCGGATGCTCGGCGCACAGATCGTCTCGCATAGCGTAGACGCGGTTCATGGCCTCGGACTCAAACCATTCCAGGCGCTCCGTGCGCTTAAGCCCAGCCGGTGCGTCGGAAAGCGAGACGGCCTTGCCAGCACGGATCCAGCACTTCTTGGGACGCATGATCTTTTTGCCCGCGGGCGTGATATCGGACCAGCCGCAGATGGCGAGCGGGTTCACAGGTGCCTTGCCCATCTGGGCGATGAGCGCAAAGCCGCCGTGGACCTCGGGCTTGATCTCGCGCGAGCGGATGCGCGTGCCCTCGGGGAAGATCAGGACGTCCTCGCCGCGCTGCAGTGCATGCTGAGCGGCGCGCAGGCACTTCATATCGGCAGTACCGCGCTCGACGGGGATGCCGCCAACGCGGCTAAAGGCCCAGCGCACAATCTTGCTCTTGGCGAACTCGGACTTAAAAATGGGGCGAATGCGGCGGCCGCCAAAGAACAGCGCCGTCTCCACGGCCAAGAGCTCGGCCATTGAGGTGTGGTTGCAGATGACCACGCTGCCGCGGCTGTCCTGGCGCTCAAACAGCAGATCGGCGTCCTCTACCTTCCAGCGCCACATGAGCTTGGAGAAGGCCCAAAGGATGGCCATGACTACGACGACGGTGCCGCGGATGAGCGCTGGAAACTCGGCGTAGGGGGCGTTGTAATAGTCCTCGGGCGTCTGCTTAAACAGGCGCATGGGCTACCTCCTTTGGTTAATGAGGTCCTCGATTATCGAGACGACCTCGTCGATGGTGTGGGCGGTGGAGTCGACGTGCACGGCGTCCTCGGCGGGCACGAGCGGGGCGACCTCGCGGCTGCTGTCGAGCTTGTCGCGCTGCTTAAGGGCGTCGAGGGTCTCGTCGACCTCGGCTTCGAGCTGCTCGGACGTGAGCGGCTGGGCGTCGTTTTGGTGACGCTGCAGCACGCGGCGGCGGGCGCGCTCACGCGGGTCGGCGGTCAGGAAGACCTTGACCTGCGCGTTAGGGAACACGACGGTACCGATGTCGCGACCCTCGGCCACGATATCGCGGTCCTCGGCGGCGCGGCGCTGGTGGATGAGCATGGCGGCGCGCACGCCCGGATAGGCCGAGACCTTGGACACGTTGGCGTCGACCTGCGGGGTGCGGATGGCGGCCGAAGCGTCCTGGCCGTCAATGGTCAGGCGCGTGTCCTCGCCGGTGTCGTTTGTAAAGCGGATCTCGATTTGCTCGGCGAGGGCGTCGATGGCCGCCTCGTTATCCAAGTCGATGCCGCGGTCGAGCGCGGCGAAGGTGACGGCGCGATACATGGCGCCCGTGTCGAGCTTGTTAAAGCCCAGCTGGCGGGCGATCTCCTTGGCGATGGTGGACTTGCCGGAACCGGCGGGGCCGTCGATGGCGACGATCATGCAATGCTTCCTTTCGGTGGTTGACGTGCTGGTATGGGACGCGGACGCTGCGGCTTAGCGGATTGCCTAGCCCGTGTATCGCTCGCGGTAGGTGTTGCGCTTGGGTGCGGATCCGTGGCTGCCGTGGTGACGCGTGCGGGCCGCGGACGTGTCCTGGGGCTTGCCACCGCCGTGCTTGGCGCTCGCCTGCTTGGGCGGGATACCACCGCTTTTGAGGATCTGCACCTCGAGGTCGGTGAGCTCGCGCCACGAGCCCTTGGCCACATCCTTGAGCTCAAGGCCGGCAAAGTTGCAGCGGTGCAGGCGGATCACCGGATGGTGAATCTTGCTCAACATGCGCTTAACCTGGTTTTTACGACCCTCGCGGATGATGACCTCCACGGCAGTGGTACCAGGCTTGACGCCCTGGGGAGCTACGGCCTCGGCCTCGCGTGCGGTGATGACTCGGCAGATTGCCGGCTGGCAGAGGCCGTCGTCGAGCTCGATGCCACGGCGTAGCGGCGTGAGGTCGCGGTCGGTTAGCTGCCCGTCCACAAGTGCCTGGTAGGTCTTATAGACATGCTTGCTGGGGTGCAGCAGGTCCTGTGACAGGTCGCCGTCGGTGGTAAAGAGCAAAAGGCCCGTGGTGTCGCGGTCCAGACGGCCCACCGGGAAGAGTCCCGGAAAGCGGTCGCGGGGGACCAGGTCGGCCACGCAAGGGCGCTCCTGCGGGTCGCTCATGGTGGTGAGGTAGCCGGTCGGCTTGTAGAGCATCAGGTACACGGCGCCCTGGTCGAGCTTGACGGGCATGCCGTCGACCTCGATGTGATCGTGGTCGACATCGACCTTGGTGCCCAGCTCGGTCGCGACCTGGCCGTTGACGGTCACGCGGCCGGCGGTCATCAGGTCCTCCGACCCGCGGCGGCTTGCCACGCCCGCGCGCGCCAAAAAACGCTGCAGGCGCATGGTGTGCGGGTAAACGGGCTGGGCGTCGGTTGCGGGTACTGCGTTGCCCACGGCGTGCGTCTCCCCTACTTCGTTAGTCCTCGTCATGCAAATCCTCCGAGGTCTCGTCGACGACTAGGGTCTCCAAGTCCTCGACTGCCTCAACATCCTCAACATCGGTATCGAGCAGTTCGCGCTCTTCGTCCAGGTCCTCGGCCTGTTCCTCGAGCGTGGACTGAATACTGCGGCCGCTCAGGCGCTCGCGGATAAACTGACGTGACTGCTCGTCGGGGGCAAACTGTTCCAGGTCGGGCAGGTCGCGGGTGGAGCGCAGACCGAACTTCTCCAAGAAGGCGTTGGTCGTGCCGTAGATGATGGCCTGACCGCGCTGGGGGTCGCGGCCGAGCTCGCGCACCAGACCCTTGTCCACGAGCGACGCGATGACGCCGTCGGAATTGACGCCGCGGATGCCCTTGACCACCTCGCGCGTCACGGGCTGGTGGTAGGCGATCACGGCTAGGGTTTCGAGCGCCGCCTGCGACAGATTTTGCGTGTCCCAGCTCAACACATAGGCCTCGACCACGTCGTGGTAAGCGGGGTGCGTAAACAGGCGCCAGCCGCCGGCGACCTCACGCAGCTGAAAGCCGCGGTTGGCCTCCTCGTACTCAACCTTGAGCTCGGCCAAAAGCGACGCACACTCGCCGGGGGCGATATCCAGTGCGCCGGCCAGCGCGGGTGCACTTACGGGGTCGCTCGACACCAGCAGCAGCGCCTCGAGGGCGCCTTTGAGGCTGTTTGCCTCCAGAGTGGAAAGGGTTGACATGGTTGCGGCTCCTATTCGGTGAGCTCGGGGCCCTCGCCGGGCACGTAGGCCTCGGCGCCCTCGACGCGGTTGATGCGGATGGTTCCAAAGATCTCGTCCTGGCTCAGCGTGAGCGAGCCGCGCTTGGCGAGCTCAAGCATGGCCAGGAAGGTGACGACGAGCTGCTCGGTGGTGGCGTCGCCGTCCAGCAGTTCACGGAAGGTGCAGGTTTGGTGCGCCGTGGTAAAGCGGTCGACCGAGGCCACGGTTAGGTCGAGCGGTACGCGATGCGGCGCCACATGCTCGGCCTCCAGCAGGAAGGTCTGTCGCTTGCCGTCCAGGTCGGCGCAGATGACGGCGAGACCGCGCAGGGTGATGCCTGCCAGGTAGTCGGGCATGAGCCCCAGGAACTCCGGGTCGGGACCGGCCACACGCGGGTGCATGCGGCTTTCGGCCTGCATGCGGGCACCGAGGGCCGCAGCCGCGCCCTTAAACTGCTTGTAGGCAATCAGGCGCTGGATCAGGACCTCTCGCAGGGCGTCGCCGTCGAGCGCGCTGAGCTCCTCGAGGTCTTCGTCGAACTCGTCATCGTCGTCATCGACTTTGCGCGGGGCCTCCTGCGGCACCAGAGAGGCGGCCTTGATGTCCAAAAGGGTTGCTGCAACCAGCAAAAAGTCGCTCGCCACGTCCAGGTCCAGCGCCTCGATGCGCTCGGCCTCGGCAAGGTATTGCTCGGCCACCTCGCTGATGGAGATGGCGCCGATATCTACTTTTTGGCGGGTTACCAGCTGCAGCAGCAGGTCGAACGGTCCGCTGTAGACCTGCGTCGACACGCGATACGACATCTTCGACCTCCTTTGACGGCGCCTTCGCGGCGCGGTTTGGGTGCATGTTGCGACCGTTTTGCACGGTCGACCTGTAAGTTTACCTTAGATGCCGGCGATTGCGAAGTTGAGCAGCAGCTCAGCGAGCGGATACACGGTAACGTCGAAATAGCGGCCGATTACGTCGATGCCGGTCCACGTAGGCAGCAGGTACAGCACCAGGATGAGGATGGGCATAGCGTATTGCTGCAGATGGTAGTAGTTGTTGAGCGCCTTGCCCTTGAGGAAGGGCACGATGATCGACGAGCCATCGAGCGGCGGGATCGGGATGAGGTTGAAGAACGCGAGTGACAGGTTGACCACGATAAAGGTGGCGCCGAAGTTCATGATCTGTGACGCCAGGGCAAAGGACATGCTGGTGTAGAGGCTGCCATATGCCAGGCGCATGAGGACCGCGGCAAGACACGCGAGCGCGATGTTCGATGCGGGGCCGGCAACGCTCACCAGGACCTCGTCGCGCTTGGGGTGCTTGAGGTTGTTGAGGTAGACGGGCACGGGCTTGGCGAAGGCGAACACCGGGCCGCCGGCGGCAAGCATGAGCAGCGGCAAGATGATGGTGCCAAACGGGTCGATATGGTTGAGCGGGTTAAGCGACACGCGGCCGCGTGATCGGGCCGTCTTATCGCCGAGTGCCCACGCCGCAGCGGCGTGCGCACTCTCGTGGATCACGATGCCGACGATGACGGCGACGGCGCTCGCGAGCAGGTTCATGATGTAGCTGCTGGACATGGTGCTCCCCTAGCGGACGCGGCGCGAGGCGCGAGCGAGTAGGTAGTCGGCCACAAACAGGATGACGGCCACGATGGCGTAATCCAGGCGGAATACGCCGCCAAAGGGCGAGGTGATGACGCCGTAGCCGGCGATGGCGCTCGGCAGCGCGCGCGAAAGCTCAACGACAAAGCCCACGATCTGCAGCTTGGCGGTGAGGCCGCTAAAGCACAACAACACAGTCATCGCACTCATAAAAATGCCGCAGATGCGACAGGCGATGGCGATGATGCTCATCGCCACGGCAGCGGCCTTACGAGAGTTCATGCGCGGTCTCCTCTTCGATCTGGGTGGAAAGCTCCAGCCATTCGTCCTCGAGCTTGGGCAGCTCTTGCTTAAGGCCGTTATATTCCCCCAGCGCGGCATTGAACTTGTCCTGATCGGCATAAAGCTCTTCGCTGGCCATCAATTCCATAAGCTCGTCATAGCGGGCGCGCTTTTTGTCGAGCTCCGCCTCGATCTTCTTGAGCTGGTTGCGCACACCCTTGAGCTTTTTGTTGAGCGCGGCGCGGGCTTGGGCCTCGGCGCGCTTCTGCTCCTTGGTCTTTTTGCCCTCGGTAGGCTTGGAAGCGGCGGCGGGCGCATCGGGCTGGGCCGCGGTGACTTTGGCGGACTTGGCCGTGGCCGGCGCACTCTCCCCTGCTGCCTCGGCAGCGGCGCGGGCCGCGAGGTCCTCGCGCTTGTAGAGGTAGTAGTCGTAGTCGCCGTCGTAGACCGTGACCTTGCCATCGCGGATGTCAATGATGCGGTTGGCAACGGCGCGCACCAGGTGCTCGTCGTGGCTGATCAGCACGATGGTGCCGGGGAAGTTTTGCAGGGCGTTTTCGAGCATGTCCACCGAGTCGATGTCCAGGTGGTTGGTGGGTTCGTCCAGGCACAGGAGCGCCTCGGGGGCCACGAGCATCTTGGCCAGTGCCAGACGCGCTTTTTCGCCGCCAGAGAGGACGCGGACCTGCTTTTCGATGGAATCGTTGTCGCTAAATAGGAAGGCGCCCAGCAGGCTGCGCTGCTGCGGCACGGTCCACTTGGGCGTGACGGTGTCGATCTCTTGCAGGACGGTGTTGGACTCGGTCATGCCTTCGAGCGCGTGCTGGGCATAGTAGGCGACGCCGACGTTGGTGCCCAGGTCGCGCGTGCCGGTGGTGGGTGGCTCCAGGCCGGCGAGGATCTTCATGAGCGTGGACTTGCCGGCGCCGTTGGGGCCGACGAGCGCCACATGCTCGCCGCGGTAGAGCTTGAGGTCGATGTCACTGTAGATGTGCTTGTCGCCGTATGACTTGGAGACGCCCTCGAGGCCCACGACCATATCGCCCGAGCGCGGCGGGTCGGGGAACTTAAAGTCGATATGCTTGTGGCCCTCGGGCAGGATGACGAGCTCCTTTTTGATCTGCTCGATTTTGCGGATGCGCTCCTGGGCCTGGGCTGCCTTGGTGGGCTTGTAGCGGAACTTATCGACGAAGACCTGCATGTGGGCGATGTCGCGCTCCTGGGCGGCGCGCTTGGCGCGCATCTGCTCCAGGTTGTCCTCGCGCTGCTTGAGGTAGCTGCTGTAGTTGCCGGTGTAGGTGGTTACGCGACGGTTTTCGAGTGCGGCGACGTGGTCGACGCAGGCGTCCATGAAGGCGCGGTCGTGGCTGACGATGAGGACGGCGCCGTCGTAGTTGGCAATAAAGCCGCGCAGCCACTGGACGCTCTCGAGGTCCAGATGGTTAGTGGGTTCGTCCAGAAGCAGCAGGTCGGGGTGACGCAGGAAGAGCTTGGCAAGTGCGATACGCATCTGCCAGCCGCCGGAGAACTCGGAGCACGGGCGCTCAAAGTCGGTGACCTTAAAGCCCAGGCCGGACAGGATCTTGCGCGCGTTGCTCTCGAGCTCGTAGCCGCCCAGATGCTCAAAGCGGTCCTGGACCTGGCCGTACTCGTTGAGGAGGGCGTCGACGTCCTTGCCCTGCTCGGAGAGCTCGGTGATCTGGGCCTGCAGCTCGTTGGCGCGCTCGCCCATGCGGCGGATTTCCTTGGCAGCGGCCATGACCTCGGCAAGGATGGTGGTGTCCTTTTGCTCCAGGTTGGTTTCCTGCTCTAGGTAGCCCACCTGGCAGTCCTTGGCGTACTGGACCTGGCCGGCGTCGGGGCTGTCGATGCCCATGATGATCTTGAGCATGGTGGTTTTGCCGGCGCCGTTGGGTCCCACGAGCGCAAAGCGCTCGCCGGGGTTGATCTGGAAGGACGCGCCGCTAAAGAGGACGCGCGCGCCGAAGCTTTTTTCGATCTTGTCGACCAGGAGGATCATGGTGCCGCCTTTGACCTTGTGTGCCAATATGAAAAAAGGCCCCAACTTGCGTTGGAGCCTCATTCAATGCTCGGGTGGAGACGAGGGGGATCGAACCCCTGACCTCTTGACTGCCAGTCAAGCGCTCTCCCAGCTGAGCTACGCCCCCGTGCGAAAAAGTACTATAC
>JAXIZI010000051.1:0-21967 GCA_036304065.1 Collinsella sp.
TCCCACATTCATCCGTACATGTACGGATGAATGTGGGAGGTGTTCGGATGAAGTCGATAATCAAGGCTGGTCTTGCAGCTTTATGGTGCGATGCGGCTTGTGGGACGGGCGGGGGTCGGTCCGTGGTAGACTATCGAACAACGTTTATTAATCGCGCGGTATCGTTGCCGCGAGAAGGGGTTGCGCCATGCAGGAGCTTGAGGATCGTATTCGCCATGACGGCATCGTAAAGGCCGGTAACGTCCTTAAGGTTGATGCCTTCCTCAACCACCAGTGCGACGTTGAGCTGTTCGACCATATGGGCGCCGAGTGGGCCCGTCTGTTCGAGGGTGTCGAGATCAACAAGATCCTGACGATCGAGGCTTCGGGCATTGGCATGGCTTGCATTGCGGCCCAGCATTTTGGCGGCGTGCCGGTGGTCTTTGCCAAGAAGGCACAGTCCATCAACCTCGACGGCGAGCAGTATGCCACGACCATCTACTCCTTTACCAAGCAGAAGGAGTACCCGGTTATCGTTGGCAAGCGCTTCCTGTCCGAGGGCGACAAGGTCCTGATTATCGACGACTTCCTGGCCAACGGCTGCGCGCTCGAGGGTCTTATCAAGATCTGTGAGGCTGCGGGTGCCGAGGTATCTGGTATTGGCATTGCGGTGGAGAAGGGCTTCCAAGGCGGTGGCGATAAGCTCCGCAAGCGCGGCTTCCGCGTTGAGAGCCTGGCCCGTATCGCCGATATGGACTGCGAGAACGGCGAGATCACCTTCGCCTAGGCTCGCAACACAAGCGATTGGTATGCGATGTGACAAAGGGACTGTCCCTTTGTCACATTTTTTGTATGAGGGGAGGTGTTGATATGGATGAGAACAAGATGGGATGGAGCGAGTATGCACGCTATGCCGAGATGTCGGTCGAGGAGTTGGCACGCGATTGCGAAGTGCAGGTGTTTCGCGCGACGGGTCCGGGCGGACAGGGCGTGAACACGACGGACTCGGCGGTACGCATGAAGCATGGGCCCACGGGGATTGTCGTGACGGCGCGCGAGAGCCGCAGTCAGTTTCAGAATCGTAGCTGCTGTCTGCGTAAGCTGAGGGCAGAGCTTGAGCGTCGTGGCCGTCCGCCGCGTCGACGCGTAAAGACCAAGGTGCCCCAGCGCTCTCGCCAGCGCAGGCTCAATGATAAGCACTTCAACGCCATTAAAAAGGCCAACCGTCGCAAACCGGGCAGCGACGAATGATCTCCTCATAAGTTGCGGTGAAATAGGGACTGTTTTACGGCTTTAGCTGCATAAACAGTCCCTATTTCACCGCAACTTAGGGATGGCTAGTGGGTGGGGCGCCAGACGTGGAGGGCTCCGCCGAGGACGTCGACCTCGATGCGCGAGGCGACGATGGGCTCGCCGTCGGCCTGGATGGGGTAGTCGGGCTCCTCGAACGTGAGCTCGGCATGACGGCAACGACGCATGCGAACCGGCGGCAGCTTGGTATGATGGCCGTCCTTGGCCGAAAGAAACATAGGCAGGGCGACCGCACGGGGGACGGGGCCGCAGGCGTAGCAGACGTCGAGCATGCCGTCGCAGGGGTCGGCTTCGGGGCAGATGCGATAGCCCGAGCCATAGGTGGGCCCCAGCTGGATGGCCATAATAATCGCCTGCACGCGCTCTGCGGGCGCACCGTCAAAGCTGACCGTCATGGGATAGTTGCGGTAGCGCAGGCCAAACTGCTCAAGTCCCGATAGAGTGTAGAGCGGAGCGCCGGCGAGCCCCGTCTTTTTTCGCAGCTCGGTGGTGCCCAGGCCGATGGCGGCATCGATGCCGACCGAAAGCGTCTGGTCGTAGTACTCGACGGTCGCCTCGCCGCTACCGCTTGCGGGGTTCCATGAGCGAATGCGTCCGATATCCTGACGCTGCAGCTCGCAGGTGAGCAGCGCGCCAAAATCTTTGCCGGAGAAATCGTCGATACCGAGCGTTTGGGCAAAATCGTTGCCGGAGCCTACGGGCAGGACGGCAAGGGCGGGACGGACCGCCTCATCCTGCGTCATGAGTCCATTGACGACCTCGTGGATCACGCCGTCGCCGCCGAGTGCGATAACCGTGCGGTAGCCCTGGGCCCGTGCGGCAAGTTCCTTGGCATGTCCCATGCGCTCGGTCAGCACCAGGTCAAACTGGGATGAGCGCGTGGTCATGTCCAAAAAGCGCTGCAGGCGCTCGGCAACTTCGCGCGCCGCACCCGACTGGGCGGCGGGGTTGGCGATGATGAGCGTGCGACCAAAATCAGTTGCGTGCATGGGGCGACTCCCGGCGTGTGGCATGACAGTGCGGTCGCGCTCAGGTCGAATTGCCCCCGATTGTGGCTGCACGGCGAATACTTACGTCTACTCTATCAGGTCGTTGTGGCGCTCGATAGCATCCGCTACCGTACCGCCCTCATCCACAATAAGCGAACGACGCTTGGGTGAGATAATGCGCTGGGCGGGGTACACGCCGCGGTGGCCGCCGACGAGATAGCTGATAAAGGCCACGATGACAAAGAACCCGGCGGCCGTGCCGTGGAACAGATCGATGGCCATCATGCAGGTGGTGATGGGCACGTTGAGGCCGGCGCAGAACACGCCGAGCATACCCAGCGCTGCCAGAAAGCTGGGGTCGATTCCGACGAGGCAACCGATCCAGCCGCCGAGCGCCGCACCGATACCAAACAGGGGCGTGACCTCGCCTCCTTGGAAGCCGGCGCCCAGGGTGAGCGCCGTCACCACGAGCTTGATGGCTGCGTCGGCAAGGGTCGTGTTACCGGCGAACCCGGCACCCGAGAGCCAGGTGGCAAGGCCGGCATACTTCCAGGCGTCGAGCATCGCGTAGGCCGCGAGCACTACGAGCGCGCCCACGAGTGCGCGAGCAATATAGTTGGTGATAAAACGACCGTACAGGCTCTTGACGGTTCGAACCGACCAGGCAAAGAGGCGTGCCGTCAGACCGAAGATGATGGCGCTGATAACAACGATGACGACCGTTTTGGGCGACATGGCGGGAACACTGGCGATAACATTCGCCTCGTACTCGGTTCCCAAGGCAAGCGATGTAAAGTAGCCGGTAAACGAGGCGACCAGACAGTAGATGCCCGCGGTGTAGTCGATCTTGCCGATAAAGCACATCTCCATGCCAAAGAAAGCTCCGGCAAGGGGCGAACCGAATACGGCGCCAAAGGCCGACGAGATGCCGGCGAGCATGAGATCGTGGTGGTCATGCTTTTTGAGGTGGGCGAGGCTCGAGATGTTGCTGGCGATGGTGCCGCCAATCTGTACCGCGGCACCCTCGCGACCGGCCGATCCGCCCGTTAGGTGCGTGAGCGTGGAGCAGACGAAGGTGAGGACGGCCATGCGCATATGGATGAGGCGTGTGCCCAGAGCGGAGTCGATGACCAGGTTGTTTCCGCGTTTGGCGGCAAGACCGTGGTTTTTGTACACCCATGCGGTGGCTACGCCCACAACGGGGAGCAGCGCGTAAATCCACGCATGGTGCTCGCGATAGTCGGACGCGATATTCAACGAGGCCAAAAACGCCCAAGCGGCAACGCCCATGGCGAGCGATACGATGACGACGAGTACGAGCAACTTGGCGCTCGCGAGTAGGTTGCGGGCGTTGCGGCGCGTGTCGGCAGCCAAGAGATGCTCGGAGCGGGTAAGTTGATGCCTGCCTGCCGTGATGACGTCGTTAAGGGAGAAAAAGCCGCCGTCGTCGAGCGGCTGGGAATGATCCTGCGTTTCGTTTGCGCTTTCGGGTTTGTCGTTATGAGCCATACGTTCCTCTTTTAGGTTGCAACGCAAGCATTATAAAACGCGGTAAACGCGATTAACCGGTGGGTCGGTATCCATTCTGTTTCGCGGCCTGCAACCGACAGGTGTATTTGCGGGTACAGGCCAAGTCGCGGTAGTGCGACGGGGGATTATACTGAGACAAGCATAAAGAATCGGCGCCCCTGTTGTGCGCCGTGGCATTAAGAGGTGCATATGGCAGAGAAACTCATTCCGCTGGAGGACGCGCAGTCGATTGTTCTGTCGCACGTTGCTCCGACCGATCTCGTCGAGATTCCCGTGTGGCAGGCGGCTGGTTTTCCCTTGGCCGAGGATGCTGTGGCCGATATCGACATTTCGCCGTTTGCCAACAGCGCTATGGATGGATATGCCGTGCGCTCGGCGGACTTGGTGCAGGCATCTGGCGAGGCGCCGGTGACGCTCGACGTTATCGGACACGAGGCCGCGGGCCATGTGTTTGAGGGTGTGGTCGGCGCGGGCGAGACGGTCCGCATTATGACAGGCGCGCCGGTGCCCGAGGGCGCCGATGCCGTAGTGAAATACGAGATCGTCGACGTGCTCGATGGCGACGGCAACGAGGGCTCGCACGTTCGCTTCTCGGCGCCTGCCAAGGTAGGGGAGAACGTTCGCTCTGCCGCCGAGGAGGCCCATGCCGGCGATATTGTGATGCACGCCGGCGAGGCCGTGGCTCCGGCAGGCGCCGGCCTGCTGGCAAGCGCCGGTTATGCGAGCGTGAAGGTGCATGCCGCCCCGCGCGTGGGCATTATCTCGCTGGGGACGGAACTGGTCGCGCCGAGTGAGCTGCCGGCGCGCGGGCAGATTCGCGACTCCAACTCGTCCGCGTTGATGGCCGAGGCACTCGATGCGGGAGCCGAGCCCGTGTTCTACGGCATTGCGCCCGATGATGAGCAGGTGATTGCCGAGCTGGTACATCGTGCCGTGCAGGAGTGCGATTTTGTCATTACGAGCGGTGGCGCCTCGGCGGGCGATTACGACTACGTGACGGCGCTGGTCAAGCGCGAGGGCGAGGTGCTGTTCGATCGCATCTCGATGCGTCCGGGCAAGGCTATCACGTTTGGCTTGCTCGGGGGTAAGCCGTATTTGGGGCTTTCGGGCAATCCCGCGGCGGCGTATGTGGGCTTTGAGATGCTCGCCCGCCCCGCGATCCGCAAGATGCGCGGCTTTGCCGAGGGTACGCGTCCCGTGCAGCAGGCGATATTGACGCACGGCGTGAAGAAGCGCCAGGACCGACGCTTCTTCGATCGCGCCACGGTTTTGCGCGACCCCGAGACCGATGAGCTGCTGGTGACCGAGGCCAAGACGCAGAATTCGGCGCTGCTCGGCACGATGCAGCGTGCCAACTGTCTGCTGCGTATTGACGAAGGGCCGTGTGAGCTCAAGGCAGGCGACGTCGTGGATGTCGTGCGTGTCGACCTGCCTGAGGGCACGGTGCTATAGGAGGAATGCTATGGAGCTGAAGATTTCGATTGTGACGTGCTCGGATACGCGCGATCTTGCCCAGGACGAGGCTGGAGCTGCACTCGAGGAACTTATCGAGGCGCAGGGCTGGACGGTCGCCTCACATGTGGCCGTGCGCGATGACGTCAGCGAGATTGGTGATGCCATTGTGGAAGCCGCCGATGAGTGCCACGCCAATGTCGTGCTCACCTGCGGCGGCACGGGGCTTTCGATGCGCGATGTGACGCCCGAGGCGACGCGTGCCGTCTGCGACCGCGATGTGCCGGGTATTGCAGAGGCAATTCGTGCGTACTCGATGACCAAGACGCGCCGCGCTATGCTCTCGCGTGCTATTTGCATGCAACGAGGTCATACACTTGTCGTAAACTTTCCCGGTTCCACGAAGGCCGCCCGCGAAAGCTGGGAGGCCATAGCGGACCAGCTGGAGCACGCGGCTCAGATGACAGCGGGCGGCGGACATACCAACTAAGCTATTTACCTGCGGTGGGGCGACCTTATCGGTCGCTCCGCTTTTGTTTTCCGCCGAATCGACGCCGAGGTGTACGGTAACTCGAAACTATATTCTCAGGCGAGAATAATTTCTCACTAACATTATTCGCGCAAAAGTATAATCTGATTGCAGATTAAAGCCCGCGGTGGGGTACCCGGGCACAAGGTCCGAAAGGGTTGAATATGTTCGATATGGTTTCTCGCCGCGGATTCGTCTCGCTTTCTGCTGTCGCCGCTGCCGGCCTTGATCTTGCTGGCTGCTCGGGCAGCAAGACGTCCGAGCCGGCCGGATCCGATGCCGGTTCTGCTAAGGCATCTTCCAAGAAGGCTGTCGAGCTGCAGGTCTTTGCCGCCAACTCGCTCGAGAAGGCTCTGCCCGAGGTTCAGGAGCTCTACACAGAGCAGACCGGCACCACGTTTGCAGACACGCAGTTTAAGGCCTCCGGCGACCTTGTCGAGCAGATGCGCGCCGGTGCCGCTGTCGACGTGCTCATCACAGCCTCCAAGGGCACCATGGACGACGCCGAAGCCGCCGAGCTCGTCGACGTCGATACGCGTGAGGACATGTTCGTCAACGACCTCGTGATCATTCGCGCCGAGGGCTCCGACACCAAGGTCGAGGCCATCGCCGACGTCGCGAATCTGGACGGCAAGATCGCCATTGGCGACGCTAAGACTGTTCCCGCCGGCAAGTATGCCAACCAGGCCCTGGCCTCCGTGGGCCTCTACACCGGCACCGAGGGTGACGACGGCGAGTATGCGCCCGAACTCGCCGACAAGGTGGCCCTGGCCGATAAGGTCGGCACCGCTGCCGCCTACGTCTCTACGGGCGACTGCGTGGCCGGTTTTGTCTACAGCTCCGATATCTTCCGCTACGACGGCATCGAGGAGGCCTTCGTGTGCCCCGAGGATTCGCACAAGCCCATCGTGTATCCGGGTGCCGTTGCCGAGAGCTCCGAGCACGCCGACGAAGCCAAGGCGTTCATCGACTTCTGTCTGACCAACAAGAAGGCTCAGAAGATTTGGGCCAAGTACGGCTTTGAGCTTTCCGCGTAGTGCGGCTTGGCGCGATAATTCCATCGTTTTGTGTTTCACTCCGTCCTTGTATTCGCTTGGAGCTTTTCGTGCTTAATAGAGTCCGCATGCTTGTCGCCTGTGCTTTGACCTTCGCGCTTTGCTGGGTGCCGGGATTTGCGTTTGCTGGGGATGCTGAGGACGGGGCCCAGGTTGCTGCGACCGCTCATGGGCTTTCCTATGGGATCGAGGGTTTTGAGCGGCTGGCCAAGGGGACCGCTCGTGCCATGGAGGGCCAGCCTGAGGGCTACCGGTTTCCCGTTGACGAGGACGTGGACCTTGTAGTGGCGCCTGCTGCCGATCGCGTTGTGGTGTGGATATCGCCTAAGGCGGTCGAGAGGTATGGATTTGATCCGCAGGATAACGAGTGCGTATCGGGTCTCAAAGCCCTCGTCTGCAAGCTCGACAGCGCAAACTGCATGGGAGGTGCGCAGCTGGGGGACGTGGATCTTCCTTGGTATGTCACGGCGGAAACAACGTTTGATGCCGGCGGGTATACCTATGGCTTTGACGAGCGCGGTGCGGATGGGGACCGCTATGTGGTGATTGCATCAGCCTCGGGTGATGCCAAGGGCGGCGCGCGTTGGCTTGATAGCGCTCAAATGGTAGAAGCATCGTCTGTCGTGTTGCGGGGTGAGCAGGGGCCCTTGACCTCTCTGGCCACCTTATTGGGCGACATCGACTATCGCCCGTTTTGGGTGTCCATTAAAACGAGTGGCCTTGCCCTGCTGATTTCCTTTGCGCTGGGCCTGTTCGCTGCGTGGAAGACCATGGGTACCACGAGCCGCGTGAAGGGTTTGCTTGATTCGGTCTTTACGATTCCTATGGTGCTGCCGCCCACGGTCTGCGGTTTTCTGCTCCTCATGCTGTTTGGCCGCTCGACTGGGGTGGGCCAGTGGCTTATCGCGCACGGCATCTCGATTGTCTTTACCTGGCCCGCGGCGGTCATTTCGGCCGTCGTTGTGTCGTTTCCGCTGGTCTACCGCACGGCGCTCGGAGCCTTCGAGAGCCTCGACACGCAGATGCTCGACGCCGCGCGAACCTTGGGATGGTCCGAGCGCCGTATCTTTACCAGGCTTATGATGCCGCTCGGCTGGCCCTCGATTGCCGCTGGCACGGTGCTCGCCTTTGCCCGCGCGATGGGCGAGTTTGGCTGTACCCTGTTTTTTGCGGGCAACTACGCCGGCATTACGCAGACCATTCCCATCGCCATCTATTTTGAGTGGATGGGCGGCAATACGTCGGTGGCCCTCTTTTGGGTCGTTGTCGTAATCGTGTTCAGTTTCCTGGTCATTCTGTTCATCAATATGTACACGGCGCATTCGCAAAAGTATCGCGAGCGCGGCCTGTCCCGCGCGGAGCGCAAGCAGGCCAAGCAGCTGGGCGGCCAGACCGATTCACTCGACCCAGTCGGCGGCGATGCGCTGCGTATCGATCGCGAGGCGCTGGCCGAGCTCATGCGCGATGACACGGTCGCAAAGGGAGGTCGATAAGCCATGTCGCTTGTTCTGGATATCAAAAAGCGCTATCCGGGGTTCACCCTCGACATGCAGCTTGAGGCCGGCGAGGAGCGTGTGGCGCTGCTGGGCGCCTCGGGTTGCGGCAAGAGCTGTACGCTGCGCTGCATCGCCGGTGTGGAGACGCCCGACGAGGGTAAGATCGTTGTCAACGGCGTGACCTTTTTTGACTCGGCGGCGGGCATCAACCTGTCGCCCCAGGAGCGAAAATGCGCCCTGCTGTTCCAAAACTATCAGCTGTTTCCCAACATGACGGTGGCCGATAACGTATGTGCCGGTGTAAAGGATGCGGGCGACGCCGCCGCGCGCAAAAAGCTCGCCGAGCGCTATCTGGGCATTTTCGGTCTGTTCGATTTTGCCGACCGCTATCCCGCGCGACTCTCGGGCGGGCAGCAACAACGTGTGGCGCTTGCCCGCATGGTGGCGGCGCATCCGGGCATTTATATGTTCGACGAGCCCATGAGCGCGCTCGATTCCTATCTTAAGAGCGCCCTCGAGCAGAACATGCTCGACCTGTTCGATGTGTGCAACCGCACCGTCCTCTACGTGAGCCACGATATTGACGAGGCATGCCGCCTGTGCAAGCGCATTTGCGTGATGCATAACGGACATTTGGAGGAGATCGGCTCCGTCGAGGACGTGGTCCGCCGTCCGCAGACGCTGGCGGCGTTGCGCCTGACGGGCTGCAAGAACACAAGCCGGGCGCGCAAGGTCGGCGACGAAGAAGTGGAGGCCCTCGACTGGGGCATGACCTTTAACGTGGGTCGCGCGGTTCCCGACGATGTTGCCTACTTGGGTGTTCGTGCGAGCTACTTCCATGTGGACAACCGTGCCGAGCGGGGCCGTAACAGCTACGATTTGCATGTGGCCCGTGTGAGCGATTCGCGCTTTGAACGGTTGGTATTGCTGGACGTGCCGCGCGCTGATGCGCCCACGCGTCTGCAGTGGAAGGTCAACAAGGTGGGCGTGCCTGTCGACGAGCTGCCGCAAGCAGGCGAGACGCTGCGCATGCACTTCGATGCGAGTAGGATCCACTTGGTTTGTCGATAGCGCCGGGTAATGCCGTCGGGGATATAAGCCTCGGCGGCTTTGTCTTGCCGCGCGCCGAATGAAGGATGACAAACTCTTATCAATCAAGATAATTATTTATTAAACGACGGCACACGAGGTTGTCGTACGAATGTCAACGGTGTTCGCATGGTCGACGACCGTTGATATAGTTGACCTCAACTTGTAGAGGAGGGTGCGCACATGCCGCAGACGACATACATTCGCCGCGTTGCCGCGCGTGCCCTATATATGGCTCGGAGCCGCATATGAGCAGGTATGTTCACGGCTCCGGGAGAGACGACGCACAACTAAATAATCGACTGCAAAGCAGGTTCCCCAAAATTCCGGGTTTAGGCGCGGCCGGACAATCGCCGTCCGTCGTGCATCGATACCGCCGTTATCCGTTTTTGGTTCGAGAGGGGAACCGTCATGGCTGAAGAATTCGATTTCCATCCGATGTGGGAGAGCCTCGGCATGAATCTTGCCGACCACGACATGCTGTTGGGCGCCGTGGGCCAGATGTACGGCGATATGTTCCTGACGCAGAACAATCGCCCCAAGTCCACGTCCTACCTGGACTTTGTGGCCACCAACATCCATAGCGGCCGTATTAAGGAGATGCTCGACAAGAAGGAGGCCGGCGAGGCCACCAAGATCGTCGGCTCGTTCTGCGTCTACGTGCCCGAGGAGATCGTACTTGCCTGCGACGGTATCCCCGTGGGTCTGTGCTCGGGTGCCGATTGGGCAACCGATAAGGTCGAGGAGCGCCTGCCGCGCAACACCTGTCCGCTTATCAAGAGCTTTGCCGGCTTTAAGCTGGGCGAGGTCTGCCCCTACATTGAGTCGAGTGACTTGGTGGTAGGCGAGAACACCTGCGACGGCAAGAAGAAAGCCTACGAGTTCTTTGCCACGCAAAAGAACATGTACGTCATGGATATTCCCAACGTACACGACGAGTCGACGCTCGTGACCTGGAAGGCCGAGGTCAAGAAGCTCGCCGCCAAGATCGAGGAAGAGTGCGGCGTCAAGATTACGCCCGAGCGTCTGAAGGCCGCCATCCACGCCGTCAATGAGAAGCGCCGCGCCCTTCAGCGCCTCGCCGCGACGCGCGCTGCCGATCCGGCGCCCATCAGCGGTCTCGACAGCCTGCTGACCGTTCAGGCCGCCTTTATGGACGACACGCCGCGTCTGACCGGAGCCATCAACGAGATGGCCGCCGAGTGCGAGCAGCGCGTTGAGGCCGGCGAGGGCGTGGCGCCCAAGGGGACCAAGCGCATCCTGTACACCGGCACGCCCATGGCCGTGCCCAACTGGAAGCTGTTCAACCTCATCGAGAAGGCCGGCGGCGTTGTGGTAGGCGAGGAGTCCTGCACGGGCTCGCGCTACTACAAGGACCTGGTCGACGAGTCCGGCGAGACGGTCGACGAGATGCTCGACGCCATCGCCGAGCGCTACTTTAAGATCAACTGCGCCGTCTTTACGCCCAACGGCCAGCGTATGAAGGACATTGTCCAGATGGCCAAGGACCTGCATGCCGACGGCATCGTCGACGTGGCGCTGCAGTTCTGCACGCTCTACGAGATGGAGTCGTTTGCCGTGGAGAAGGCCGCCGAGGAGGCAGGCATTCCGTTTATGCACATCACGACCGACTACGCCGGTGAGGATGCGGGCCAACTGCAGACGCGCATTGAAGCTTTCTTGGAAACCATTTAGGGGTATCCGTCCCGGCGGCTTCCCCAGGCACCCGATCTTGCCGTTCAAACCATCGTTTGCGTACCAAAGTACGCGGCGCTTCTCTTTCACGGCAACCTCGGGCACCTGGGAAAGCCGTTTCCTTGGTTGGTTAAAAGGTTTGTTAAGGAGTTATATGTCGGAATATATTGAGCAGCCGTTGCCTTCTACGTTTGAGGAGTTCAACGAGCAGCGCAAGGCGGCGTTTATTCGCGTTAAGGATTACAAGCAGGCCGGTAATCGCCTGATCGGTTTTCTGTGCAGCTACACGCCGCTCGAGATTATCGATGCCGCGGGCGCTGCAAGTGTGGCCTTGTGCGGCACATCCGACGAGGTGATTCCCGAGGCCGAGAAGGTGCTGCCGGCAAACCTCTGCCCGCTCATTAAGTCGACGTACGGTTTTGCCTACTCGCAAAAGTGTCCGTTTACGTACTTTAGCGACATGATTATCGGCGAGACCACCTGCGACGGCAAAAAGAAGATGTACGAACTGCTCAGCGAGCTCAAGCGTACGCACATCCTGCATCTTCCGCAGGGTCGCGATCGCGCCTACGAGCGTGAAGGCTGGTACGAGGAGTGCCGCCTGCTCAAGGAGGAGCTCGAGAACTTCTACGGCATTACGATTACCGACGATGACCTGCGCGCTGCCGTCCGTCGTCGCAACCGCTTGCGTGCGGCCCAGCTCGAGATGTTTGCGCTGCAGGCCAACCAGCCGGCGGCCATGAGCGGCGTCGACCTGATGAGCACCATGTTTGCCGGCACGTTCAGCTTTGATATCAAGGCCTATACGCAGCAGCTGGAGCAAAAGGTTGCCAAGCTGCGCGAGGCCTACGACGCGGGCGAGCGCCCGGTTGCGGCGGATGCCAAGCGCATTCTGATCACCGGTTGCCCGGTGGGCGGTGTGATCAACAAGATAGGTCGCACCATCGAGTCCAACGGCGGCGTGGTCGTGTGCATGGACGACTGCTCGGGCGAGCGCACGGCGGCCATGATGATCGATCCGGAGGCTCCCGACATCCTGCGCGCCATCGCCGACCGCTACCTGGATATCAACTGCTCGGTCATGACGCCCAACGACGGCCGTATGGAAAACACGCTGGCCATGTGCGAGAAGTATCACGTCGATGGTGTAGTGGAGAGCGTGCTCCAGGCGTGCCACACCTTTAACGTGGAGAGTGCACGCATGCAGGAGGCCGTCGAGGGTGCGGGTATTCCGTATATGAAGATCGAGACCGACTACAGCAACGGTGACATGGGCCAGATCGAGACCCGCATCGCCGCCTTCATCGAAACCCTCTAGCTTCCTCAGGCGCCGGATCTTGCTCCTCAAACCGTCGCTTGCGTACCCAAAGTACGCTGCGCTCCTCTTTCGGGGCAATCTTCGGCACCTGAGAAACCTAGAGCTAAGGCGCCTGAACGCGCCGCTACCTTTGATGTTTAGATTGGAAGAGAGCCATGATAGGGATCGGGATCGATATCGGGTCTACGGCGGCTAAGGCTGCTGTGGTCGACGGGGAGGGTTCGGTGGCGTGGACGTGCGTGCAGCCAACCGGGTTCTCCTCGGTCGATGCTTCCGAGCGGCTGCGCGAGGCACTGGCAGCGGCCGGCTATGTCGTGACGGCCGAAGATGCTCGCGTGGTCGCGACTGGCTACGGCCGTGTTGCCGTGCCCTATGCGCACAAGGTCGTGACCGAGATCACCTGCCACGGTACCGGTGCCGTGCGCCTGTTTGGCGATCACGGCACGGTGATTGACGTGGGCGGCCAGGACACCAAGGTCATTCAGCTTAAAAGTGGCCGCGTGGCCAAGTTCGCCATGAACGACAAGTGCGCTGCCGGTACGGGGCGCTTTTTGGAGATCATGGCCGACCGCCTAGGCATTTCTCAGCTGCAGATGGCGGACCTCGCTCGCATCGGCGAGCCCACCAAGATCAGCAGCATGTGCACCGTGTTTGCCGAAAGCGAGGTTATCAGCCTGATCGGTCGCGGCGAGCCGCGCGAGAACATTGCACGTGGCGTGATCGACAGCGTGGTCTCGCGCGTGGCGACCATGGCCGGGCAGGCCGCGGGCGCCCCGTACTACCTGACCGGTGGCCTGTGCGAGAACGCCTTCGTGGTGGAGCGGTTGGGCGAGCTACTGGGGTCGCCGGTGACCACCTCGCCCCAGGCTCGCTTTGCCGGAGCGATCGGCGCGGCTGTCCGCGCCGCCGCCTTGGCCTAGGGGTGTACCGCGACATGCGCATCCTCAATATCTCGGCACAAAAACCGGATAGCACTGGCAGCGGCACCTATCTTGCCGCGCTCGTGCGCGAGCAGATCGAGACGGGGCATCGCGCCGCCGTGCTTTGCGGCGCGGCACCGGGTGATACCCAAGGCGAGCTGGACCGGCGTGCTGCCGTGTTTGCCGTACCGTTCGAGTCGCCCGAGCTGCCGTTTCCCATCTGCGGTATGTCCGATGTCATGCCCTATCCCTCCACACGCTATCGTGACCTGACGCCTTCGATGCTCAAGGCATTTGAGCGGGCATTTGCTGCTGCAATCGATCGGGCGGTGGCTGAGTTTCGTCCCGATCTGGTGCTCTGCCATCACCTGTATCTGGTGACCGCATTGGCGCGCGAGTTCGTCCGGGGCGTGCCGGTTGTTGCCGTGTGCCATTCGACCGACCTGCGCCAGCTGCGTTCGCATGCGCTCGAGCGCGATCGCATCGTAAGTGCGGTTCGTCGGCTCGATGCCGTCTTTGCGCTCCATGCTGAGCAGGCTGAGCAGATTGGCCTGGTGTGCGGCGTCGATGCCGATCGCATCCACGTGGTTGGGACGGGCTACGACCATCGTGTCTTCTGCCGCGACGCAAGCGTGGCGAGGCAGCCGGGATCGCTTGTGTACGTGGGCAAGATTTGCTTTAAAAAGGGCATCGAGTCGCTGGTTCGAGCCGTGTCATTGCCGATTGACGATGACGTCCGCTCATCTGGCTTGGTACTCGTGGGCGGCCGCGGGGACGATGCCGAGTACGCGCGTATCGAGCGCTTGGCCGCGGCCTCGGATGTGCCGGTGACGCTGGCGGGGCGCCTGGATAGCGATGGACTCGTGCATGCCTACCGCAGTTCCGACGTCTTTGTGCTGCCTTCGTTTTACGAGGGTCTGCCGCTCGTGACGATTGAGGCCCTCGCGTGCGGCTGCAAAGTTGTGGCGACCGATTTGCCCGGCGTTCGTCCCTGGATGGAGGCGATGCTTCCCGGTGCGCCCGTGACGTGGGTGGCGTCGCCGCGTATGACGGATGTCGACACGCCCGTGGCGGCCGACCTTCCGTTGTTTGAGCGCGCGCTGGCAGATGCTATCGCGCGGGCGCTTGCGGCGCCGCCTTCGACGTTCGAGCCGTCGGCGGTCTCTTGGGAAGCGTGCCTGGCGCGTATACTTAAAGTCGTTGATTTGTTGGAAGGGGGTTCGTATGGCTAAGGACACCATGAGGCTCACGTCTATGACTGCCGCGAGCGGTTGAGCCGCTAAGTTGGCTCCCGGAGCCCTCGCCCAGGTCCTGGGCGATTTGCCAAATGTGCATAACGACAACTTGCTCGTGGGGTTCGATACCTCTGACGATGCGAGCGTCTTCCGCGTAGGGGAGAACCTGGGGCTTGTGCAGTCCATCGACTTCTTTCCACCGATGGTCGACGACCCGTTTCTGTTTGGCCAGATTGCCGCGGCCAACTCGCTGTCGGACATCTACGCCATGGGCGGGCGGCCGAGCCATGCCATGAACCTACTCTGCATACCCAGTTGTCTGGGCATCGAGGTTGCCGGTCAGATTCTGGCGGGCGGCGCCGACAAGTGCGTCGAGGCGGGTTGCTCTATCGCGGGCGGCCATACCATCAACGACGACGAGCCCAAGTATGGCCTGTCTGTGAGCGGCTTTGTCGCGCTCGACCGCATGCTCGCCAACAGCGGCGCACGCGTGGGCGATGTTCTGCTGCTGACCAAGGCGATCGGCTCGGGCATTATCACCACGGCCATTAAGGGCGAGCTCATCGAGCAGGACGAGGCCGCGGCCGCGGCCATGTTTGACTCGATGCGCACCCTCAACGAGGCGCCGATTCGTCTGGCCGAGGGGCTCGAACTTCACGGCTGCACTGACATTACGGGCTTTGGTCTGATCGGGCACGCGTGTGAGATGGCCGAGGGCTCGGGCGTGCAGGTTGAGCTTGCGTCGGGGGCGGTGCCGCTCTTTGACCAGGTGCTCGATATGGCGCGTCTGGGCATTATCCCCGCGGGCTCCTACCGCAACCAGGACTTCTTTGGCCCGCGTGTGGCTGCCGACGAGGACCTGGAGCCGGGTATGCTCGACGCGCTGTACGACCCGCAGACGTCTGGTGGTTTGCTTATCGCGGCGCCCGCGGCGGATGTGGATGAGCTTGCGCGTCGCCTGGATGCCGAGGGGTGCATCGCCGCCGTTGTCGGGCGCGTGTGCGAGGCGGAGCCGGGCGGTCCTGCCGTCCGCGTTGTTCGCTAGCCCGCACGCTTATGTAACTGTTTATCGTTCTCTAGAACGGTTCTTTCGAAAGGATTTTGCTATGTCTACCAAAATTGAAGTCAATGCCATGGGCGATGCCTGCCCGCTGCCCGTCGTCAAGACGCTTAAGGCACTCAAACAGCTTGATGGCGAGGGTGCCGTGGTGACCTCGGTCGATAACGAGACCGCCGTCAAGAACATCTCCAAGATGTCGCAGGAGAAGGGCTGCACGGCCTCGGTCGAGAAGATCTCGGACGCCGAGTGGCACGTGACCGTCACGACCGCCGGTGCCGTGGCCGTTGCGGACCCCGAGCAGGACGGTGCCGCTTTCTGCGACGCCAACGCCGGCAAGGGCAAACTCGTCATTTCCGTCTACACCGATTGCATGGGCCGTGGCGACGACGAGCTGGGCCACAAGCTCATGAAGGCGTTTATCTTTGCCGTGACGCAGCAGGAGGAACTGCCCGCGACCATGCTGTTCTACAACGGCGGCGCCAAGCTCACCGTCGAGGGCTCGCCGGTGCTCGATGACCTGAAGGGCCTGGCCGAGCAGGGTGTCGAGATTCTCACCTGCGGTACCTGCCTCGACCACTATGGCATTAAAGACCAGCTTGCGGTGGGCGAGGTCACTAACATGTACGTGATCGTGGAGAAGATGGAGCAGGCCGTGCGCGTCGTGCGCCCGTAGCGTATTGGTTGGAGTTGCCATGAGGGAGAAGCGCCCGGCGCTTGTCATCACGTTTCCCACCACGGCGGCCGCCATGGGCTGCGAGTCCCTGTGCATCGAGCGCGGCCTTCCCGGGCGAACGATTCCCGTGCCCGGGGAGGTCGCTGCCGGCTGCGGTCTGGCGTGGAAGGCGTTGCCTGCCGATGAGGAACTGCTGCGCGGCGAACTCGCCGAGGCGGGTGTTCCCACCGAGGGCTATACCGTGATTGATATGTGGGAGGTCGTGCGATGATCTATCTGGATAACGCGGCGACGACCATGCACAAGCCGCAGACGGTCATCGATGCCGTGACGCAGGCGATGTGCTCGCTCGGCAATGCCGGGCGCGGCGCCACGTCGGGTCCCCTCGATGCCGCTCGTACGATTCACGCTTGCCGTGCCAAGCTCGCGCGCCTTTTGGGTTGCCCGAGGGCGGACCATGTGTGTTTTACGCCCAACTCCACCGCGGCGCTCAACACCGTTATCAATGGCGTGGTGCGCCCCGGCGACCGCGTGGTCACGACGGTGCTTGAGCACAACTCGGTGCTACGTCCGCTCAACCGCTTGGCGGCAGAGCAGGGCGTGACCGTTGAGCATGCGGGCTGCGACGCGAACGGCGTGCTCGACTACGACGAGCTCGAGCGGTTGGTCACGCCGGGCACGCGTGCCGTGGTGGTGACGCACGCCTCCAATGTGACCGGCAACGTGGTCGACATTGCGCGCGTGGCTGCCATCGCGCATGCGGCCGGCGCGCTGGTGATCGTCGACGCCTCGCAGTCTGCCGGCGCGATGCATATCGATATGCAGGCCATGGGGCTCGACATTGTGTGCTTTACCGGCCATAAGGGGCTCATGGGACCTCAAGGCACCGGCGGCCTGGCCGTGGCGGAGGGCATTGACGTGGCTCCGTGGGCCATGGGCGGCACGGGCGTGCACAGCTTCGATGCGCTGCAGCCGCTTGAGTGGCCCACGCGCCTTGAGGCGGGTACGCTCAACGGTCACGGCATCGCGGGCCTTTCCGCAGGTCTCGACTTTATCGAGGCGCAAGGCGGGGTCGAGGCGATTGCGGCACACGAGCGAGCACTGGCGGATCGCTTCCTTGCCGGTGTGCGCGAGATTCCGGGGATTAAGCTCTATGGTGCCTTTGGCCAACCGACGCGCTCGGCGATCGTCTCGCTCAACGTGGGCGATATCGACTCTGCCGAGATCTCGGATGCACTCATGCAAGGGTGGGGGATTGCGACGCGCCCCGGCGCCCATTGCGCTCCGCTCATGCACCGCGCGCTGGGGACCGAGCGCCAGGGCGTCGTCCGCTTCTCGTTTGGGTATTTCAACACGGACGAGGAAGTCGACACTGCGATTGACGCTTTGCGCGATTTAGCCTGCTAGAGCGTATATACTTGCGGGACGGGTCTTTTGCCCGTCCCGTTTTTGTTTCGACCCGAAAGGTGTGCCTATGGCCTCATCCGCACCGCGCGGTCTGCGCTCCGACCATGTCGTTACCGTCGGCATCGCCCTGTTCTCGATGCTCTTTGGCGCCGGCAACCTCATCATTCCGCCGTTGCTGGCGCTCCAGGCCGGCACGGCCACACCGCTTGCCATGGTTGGCTTTTTGATTGCCGCCATCGGCCTGCCCGTCATGGGCTTTATCGCCGTGGCGCTTGCCGGCACGGCGCGTGAGCTTGCCGGCCGCGTGCATTCCAAGTTTGGCGAGTTCTTTGTCGCGGCAGTATATCTGGCCATCGGCCCGTGCCTTGCCATTCCGCGTACGAGCTCCACGGCGTTTGAGATGCTGGTACCGTTGCTGCCCGAGGGTGTTTCGCTCGGCACGGCACGTCTGGTTTTTGCCATCGGGTTCTTCGTAGTCGCGTTTGTGCTCACGCTGCGCCCCGGCGTCATCACGCGCGTGCTCGGCCGCATTACGGGCCCCGCGCTCATTGTGCTCATCGTGTTGGTCGTGGGTGCCGCCGTGGTCTCGCCACTGGGACCGGCTGCCGCGCCTCAGGCTCCCTACGATGCAGGCGCCGCCGTGCAGGGCTTTTTGACTGGCTATCAGACCATGGACTTGCTCGCGTCGCTCGCCTTCGGCATCATCATCGCCGAGACCATCCACGAGTTGGGCGTTACCGACGATAGGCGCGTGGCCTTCGAGATCTCGCGTTCGGGTGTGATCGCCGGCGTGCTCATGGCCATCATCTACTGCGGCCTGGCGCTTGCCGGAATGCAACTCGGCACGGTTATGCCCGATGCCACCAACGGCGCTGCCATCCTCGCTCGTTCGGCCTCCATGCATTTTGGGCTTGCTGGCACGGTCGTGGTCTTCGCGATCTTTTTCCTCGCCTGCATGAACGTGTGCATCGGTCTTATTAGCTGCTGCTCGCGCTATTTCTGTGAGACGTACGTAGTTGAAGGGGGAGCGGAGGCTTCCGAGGGGGCCATGCGCCGCCCCTTCGCGATCCTTGCCTTTGTGTTCGCGGCGTTTTCGTGCGTGCTCTCCAACGTGGGCCTCGACGTGATCCTTATGTTCTCGGTGCCCATGCTTAACGCCTTGTATCCCGTCGCCATCGTGCTGGTTCTCATGGGTTTGGTACACGGCTTTTGCGACGCTCATCCGCAGGTGTGGGTCTGGGTTGGCGGTGTGGTTGCCGTGCAGAGCGTGATCACCTCGGTCCGCGATGCGTTCTTTGGGGGCACGTGGCTGCCGTTTGATGCGCTGCCGTTGGCGGATATCGGTGCCGCGTGGGCGCCGGTTGCCGTGGTGGCATTTGTGATCGGCCTGCTCCATAGTCGTTTTGTCGCACATTCGAGGAGCTAGGGTTTCTGCGCTTGCACAGGCGGGGAGTCTCCCCTATAATTTCCTTCGCTTTGGGACACGCAAGGTTTAGACCTTAGCTGCTCAACACCTTCGGGACGTGGCGCAGTTTGGTAGCGCGCCTGCTTTGGGAGCAGGATGTCGCAGGTTCAAATCCTGTCGTCCCGACCATATCTTGCGGGCGTAGTTCAATGGTAGAACCCCAGCCTTCCAAGCTGATGACGCGGGTTCGATTCCCGTCGCCCGCTCCATAGGATAGTTTTAACGGCTTTGGCTCCTTTTGGGACCAGAGCTGTTTTCATATACATGCCGGGGACCCCACATCCCCTCCTAAGTTGCGGTGAAATAGTTCCTGGATTAGCCGCAAAAGCTGTTATCCAGGAACTATTTCACCGCAACTTATTGAGGCCGAGCGGGCTGGGTCGATGATGGGTTCTGTTGTCGAGAAGATGAGGACAGCCGGTCAGGAGTCTGCGTAGGGTTTTGTGGTTGGTATACCGTAGCCGCGCATCATGGAGCCGAACGCTTTGACATCGTAGGTGTCTGAGAGCTTGAAATGAATGACGTTGTGGCCCATGGCACGCAGGTTCGTGTCGCGCATGAGGGCAGCTCGATAGGTTTTTGCCGCAGTATGTTCCGGATCATTTTGGGCATCGTCCTCAAACTTGCCTAGTCCATGCAGCTCAGCCAGCATCCATGAGCCGTTTGGCATCTGCCAGCCGTAATCTGCCAAATAATAGCCGGCGTTTCCCGGTCGAGTGATTTCAACCTGAAGTTCGGGAGCGGCAACTCCCGCCAGAATCATTGCCGCCCGTGCTTCGGATTCTCCACCGTTATCCGATCTGCCATCCATGTGTTCAAAAACGTCAAATGCGCGCGCGATGCCGTGCAGTCCGCGGCAGTTCGTTTGTGCATACGCACGCAATTCTTCACGCTCGACACCGTACTCGCGAGCCAGCCCGTCGACATAGCCTAGTGCATATCGAAAAGCGCTCGTTCGGGCGATGTCGACCACCGTGCGATATGGATCCGTTAGCGTAAACGGGCCGAGCTGCCATACGTCGCCCGGTCGCCAGCGTCGGTATTCAACGAATTCGTACATATCGCGTCTGGTGGAACGCGGTAGCAGCACTTGCACCTTGTCGAGAAGCGAATATGCAGAACCGATGCCATAGAGCAGCGCCGCCGTTGCTCCACAAAACACGGCATCCGGTTCAACGACCGCAATAGCGGATGCCAATTGAAAGATGCGATCTTCGACGCCGAGGTCATTCCAATACGCGGGATCAGCGTAGACATGGTTGTAGAGTCGAATAATCATCTCTTTTTGCATGAGCGCGTAGGCACAGCGTTCGTCCCATTTTTTGGTAGCTACAAACAGGTGCCCGCCATGATGGGCCTCGAATAACCGGAAGAACAGCTCTGCTTGCGGTTTGGAACAGCGTTTATCATGACTCATTTTCGACCCCATGGTCTCGAGGGGGAGTGAATGACACTACGCTATCCCATATTTGGTCCGCTAGACCTTGCCATGAACTGACCAAAAGCTTGACGGGGCAGGTCAGAGCCATGAGCCAGAGCCAAACATATCGGCAAACGGTTGATTAGTGCCCCTCGGTGGCACTAAAAACCACCCTTACAGAAAGTTGCGGTGAAATAGTTCCTGAAAAGCTCGAATAAGCCTAAATCCAGGAACTATTTCACCGCAACTTAAGAGGGGATGGGGCTGAGTGGCGGGCGATGCCGTTGCCTGTCGGTTAGTGGCGGGATTGGTGGCGGAGCTTGTCGATGGTGGAGTCGGTGCTGTGACTGCGGGCTTCGGTGGCGCGGTCGCGGGCGTCGGCAGCGGTTTGGCGCTGGCGGCGGTAATCGATCATGCCTTGGATGATGGGCTTGCCAAAGCTCACGACATCATCGTTGTAGATGGCGGTTCGGGCTGCGAGGAGGCAGTCGGTAAAGTCCATATGGGTCTTGCCAAAGAGTTTGATAGCAAGGGCGACAACGGTGGGCTCGTCGACCATGACGTCATCGAGCAGCTTCTTCATTGCCGCAGCAATCTCAACGCGGGGAACCTTATAGACGTCGCGCAGCGTGACCACGACGCGCGTGATGATTTCGGGATAGACACGAGCGGTGCGCGTGGCGATGACCTTGGCGGCGCGCGGTGATAGAACTTCGTCGTCATTAAGCAGGTAGCGCAGGATGACGGTCTCGTCGATGATGGTGCTACTCATGGATATCTACTTCCTCGGGACCCAAAATCGAATCGTCGCATTCTGTAGCAAGGTACTCAATCCAGGCATTGCGCTCCTCGGAGCGGCGATTGGGGTCTCCATATGCTTTGAGCGATCCATAGGCGGCGGTGCCGTCCTTTGAGCGCACGGCGACCGGCTGAAAGGGAAGCTTGCGCATCAAAATGCTCTGCGCGACAAAAAGGCGGACAGCCTCGGCGAGCGATGTGCCCATGGCGTCGTAGAGGCGCTCGGCATGCTGTTTGTCCTCTTCTCGAATGCGCACCTGCAGGATGGCTCGTTTTTGCGTCGATGACATCACTGGCCCCCTTAATGAGCGTGCAATATGAATGGTCAATTACAACATTGGCTAATAATAGCCAATCTTATAACCACTGCTTTATTGCACTCAAGTAAATGAGCGCGAAATATATATCCCTTGATTATCGACTTCATCCGAACACCTCCCACATTCATCCGTACATGTACGGATGAATGTGGGAACCCGATACCCTGAGGGCCGGATCGGCCGGCCCCGGGAGATCGGAGGACGTCATGTCCGGAAAGAGCGGAAA
>JAXIZI010000052.1:0-14792 GCA_036304065.1 Collinsella sp.
GGGGAATGGGGCACGGGCGGGCGCTCAAGGCCGTCGCGAGGAAGCGGCTCAGGGCGATATACGCCGTGATGCGCGACCGGGTGCCCTACCGGGAGTAGCCCCGACGGTTGACAAAACTATAGGAACACCCAATGACTAGTCGATTAGGAGTATCATCATCTGCGCAAATAAGCACGAAATAGCATGTTAGAGATTGAGAGCGTATGGCTGACACCGTATCTAAGCACATTGACATGACCACCGGCTCACTGTGGCGCAATATTCCCCTGTTCGCCTTCCCCGTGGCCGCCACGAGCATCTTGGAGCAGCTGTCGAACCTCATCGCCACGGTCATCATCGGTAACTTCTCGGGCGACCAGGGAACCCTCGCCATGGCGGCGGTTGGCTCCAATGTTCCGCTTACCAGTCTTATGCTCAACCTGTTTATTGGCATGTCGCTTGGCTCCAACGTGGTCATCGCCAACGCTATCGGCCGCAACGATCAGAACATGGTCAAACGCGCCGTCCATACCTCGATTTTAATGGCACTCGTGAGCTTTGTCGTCATCGCACTGGGTGAGATCTTTGCCGAGCCCATGCTCGCCGCGCTCAACGTTCCCGCCGAGACCATGCCGCTCGCCTCACTCTATCTGCGCGTCTTTTTGCTCAGCATGCCCTCGATCTTGCTCTACAACTTTGAGGCCGCGATCTTCCGCTCCGTCGGCATCACCCGCATGCCGCTGCAGGCGCTTGCCGTGTCCACCGTCCTCAACATTGGCCTGGATCTCATTTTTGTCCCCGTACTCCACTGGGGCGTCGCGGGCGTCGCCATCGCCACCGCTATCGCCTACACCGTCAGCGCCGCCACGCTCTTTATCCGTCTGCTCAAGACCGACTCCGTCGTCCGCGTCACCCCGCGCGACCTGGCTATCGACCCCGTCGCCCTCAAGCGCATCGTCAAGATCGGCCTGCCCGCCGGCATCCAGAGCGCCGTCTTTGCCGTCGCCAACATCATCATCCAGTCTGCCATCAACAGCCTGGGCACCGAGGTCATGGCGGCATCGAGCGCCGCTATGAGCTTGGAGTACGTATGCTACAACCTGCTCAACAGCTTTAGCCAGGCTTGCACCACCTTTGTGGGACAAAACCACGGTGCCCGCCAGATCGACCGTTGCACCAAGACGCTCAAGGTCTGCCTAGTCGAAGGCGGTATCGTCGCGCTCACCACAATTATCGTTATTGTTGGCCTGGGGCGCGAGATCTTGTCGCTGTTCAACAGCGATCCCAACATCGTCTCGATCGGCTATATCCGCGTATGTTCGATCTTCCCGGCGTACGCCTTTAGCATGTTCTACGAAAACATGTCAGGCTACCTGCGCGGCTTTGGTATCTCGCTCACGCCCGCCCTCATCACCATGATCTGCGTCTGCGGCATCCGCTTCTATTGGGTTTTCTGCGTGTTCCCGCACTTCCGCACCTTTGCGAACATCATGATGGTTTACCCCATCAGCCTGGGCACCACGGCGTTCTTTATGGTCGTGGCGGTACTACTTTGCCACCCGGCACGCACCTATCGCGCCACCCAAGCCAAAGCGACAGCCCGCTAAACACCACACTCAACGCCACGCCAGTCATTAATTGACAATATGCGAGCTCATATAGTCGATAAAGCGCCTCGTGGCGATGGGCATGGTGTCCCAGCTGCGCCAGGCGGCCACCACGTCGCGCGAGGGGGCATGCACGATGGGCCGCACGCGAATATCGGCCCGCATGCCCTCCACAGTACGACGGTAGAGCATGCTCACGCCCAGGCCCTCCTCCACCATCGCCATGATGGTGTAGTCGTCGGTCACCTCGCTCGTCACGTGCGGCGACAGCCCATGCGCCGCAAATGCATCGAGCACCAGGCTCTGTTCGCCCTCATCCAGCAGCACAAACGGCTCGGACGCCAGATCGGCGAGTGTCACCTTTTCCTTTGCCGTCAGTGGATGCGCGGCCGGCAGCAATGCTACCAACTCGTCGTGATAGACCACGCGCTTCTCGAGACCAGCGGTAAATCCGCGTGCCGTAAAGCAAAAGTCAACCACGCCATCGTGCACCCACTGGGCGTTGCGCGTGTAATCGCCCTGCTTGAGGGTAAAGCGTACGCCCGGGTGCAGCGCACCAAAGTCGCGGATCATGCGCGGCAACACGGTTCGACTCACGTTGGTAAACGTCGCAATACGAATATCAGTCGAGGAAAGTCCCAGCAGCTCCTGGCGCTTGCCCTCGAGCTCGGCCTCGGCGGTCACGATCTGGCGCAGGTACGGCAGATACTGCTTGCCGTCGCGCGTAAGCGAAACGCCCTGCTTGCCGCGCTCGATAAGCGTGGTACCCAGCTCGCGCTCGAGCGCCTTAACGGCCTGGCTCACCGCACTTTGCGTATAGCCCAGCTCGTCCGCTGCGCCTTTAAGGCTGCCGCGATCGACCACCATACAAACAATCTGATACCGCGATGCCATTGTGCCTCCCCATCGATGTAGCCGTAAAACGTTTTGCCAGGGCTTTTTCTGCCAACATTAGCGTTTCTTAATCATACTGAAGATACATTCGCTTTACTACATCCAATTCTGGGAGCAGAATCCTTTTTGCGAAACCGTTCTGTAACAAAAGGAGTCCCATGGATCGCAAAAAAGCAATCGCGCTCTCATTTTCCGTTCCCGTCGCATGGGGCTTTTCGTATCCCCTCATGAAGATCGGTATGGACAGCATGAACGCCACGGGCATCGTCGCGCTACGCTGCATCATCGCCTTTGTGGTCTGCCTGCTGCTCTTCCACAAGCACGCGTTGCGCATCAACCGCGACCTTATGGTCCGTGCCGCCATCATCGGCGCCATCATGGCAACCGAGCTCACCTGCATGTGCCTGGGCTCCAGCCTCACCTCTGCCTCCACTGCCGGCTTTTTGCAGAGCCTGACGGTCGTGATCGTGCCGTTTGCCAACGCCGCCCTGCTGCGTCGTGCCCCCGAGCGCAAGGTGCTCGTCGGCACGGCTATCGTCACCTGCGGCATGCTGCTGCTCTCGGGCGCCGACTTCACCAGCCTGAACCCGGGCGCGCTCATCATGCTGCTCTCCGCCTTTATCTATGCCAGCCACATTATCGTGGCCAAGCGCTTTGTCGAAGAAGTCGATCCGCTTGCTCTGGGCGTTTGGCAGCTGGGCTTCGGCGGCTTGTTCTCGGGCATCGCTGCATTGACCTTTGGCGGCTTCACGCTTCCCGGCACGCCCAGCGAAATCGTCGTTGTCGTCGCGCTCGCACTCATCTGCTCCGCCTACGGCTTTATCACTCAGACACTCGTACAGCCCCACGTGCCCGCCGAGACCACCGGCTTTGCCTTCTCGCTCGAGCCGGTCTGCTCCGCTGTCTTCTCGTTCTTCCTAGTCGGCGAGGTCCTGAGCCCCATCGCCTTCCTGGGTGCAGCTCTCATCCTCACCGGCGTCATGGCGGCAACCGTCGAGCTTCCGCGCCTCCGCGCACATGGACGCGCTCGTATGGCAGGAGCTCCCGAGCGCGCCTCGTAGACCCCGCTCTTCATGCAGCCGCGGCATAAAGGCAACCGGTGCGCCTTTACAATAGATGCCAACAGAGCATCTGCCATAAAGGAGCCCCATGGACACCGCAACCCGCGACCGCAACATAGCAACTTGGTTGGGCAATGCGCCGCAGCCGGTACGTGACACTACGAACCAGCTGCTCGAGCGCATCGCCCTTTTGCGTGCCGAGCAGACTATCTACCCGGCACAAGACGACATCCTCAATGCCCTCGCCTACACCCCGGCCGACCAGGTCAAAGTTGTCATCTTGGGTCAAGACCCCTATCACGGACCCAACCAGGCCATGGGACTGTCGTTCTCGGTCCCCGCGACGCAAACCAAGTTGCCGCCGAGCCTGCGCAACATCTATAAAGAACTCAAAGCCGATCTGGGTTGCCCCATTCCCGCCACGGGAGACCTAACCCCATGGGCACAGCAGGGCGTCCTGCTTCTCAACACCACGCTCACCGTGCGCGAGCATGCCGCCAACTCGCACGCCAAACTGGGCTGGAGCACGCTCACCGACTACGTTATCGAACGCTGCTGTCAGCTGCCCCCGCCGGTAGTCTTTTTGGCATGGGGCCGCTTTGCCCAGCAGATGGTCGAAGGCAAACTCGCCGCTACCGGTGCGGGCAAGGCAACCGGCAAGTTCTGCCTGGCCTCTACGCACCCCTCGCCGCTTTCAGCCAACCGTGCCACGGCAGAACTCCCCGCTTTTATGGGGTCGAGCCCCTTCTCCGCTGCCAATCGGCTACTCGAACAGCACGGCTCGACCCCCGTCAACTGGACTTGCCTCGACTAATAATCGATACATCAAAAACGCGCCCGACGGCTTTCCATCGGGCGCGTTTCCTATTCGGGCCAAATAAATTGTGTGCGGCCGGCCTCGCCGCCATCGATCAACAGGCTCTGCCCGGTCATAAACCGGTTGGTCACGCCCACAAAGTAGATCCACTCGGCAATCTCTTGGGCGGTGGCCCAGCGTTTAAGCGGCGTGAGCTCCATAATCTGGTTCCACAGGTGCTCGTCTTCCATCACGCAACGGTTGAGCGGCGTGATAACGCCGCCCGGGTCCACACTGTTGGCGATGGCCTGCGGTGCCAGGCGGTTTGCAAGGTTCTTGGTGTAGGCGATAACGCCGCCCTTGCTGGCGGCATAGGCGGGAAACTCCGATCCCGTATGCCCGCTCGCCGACCCCACATTGACCACGGATTTGATAGCCGGCGCCGGCTTGGCGGCAAGCCCCTCCCCCACAAAGGCGTAGCGCTCGGTCACATTGATGGTGCCACACAGGTTGGCGGCGATGTCGTCGGCCGAATCCTGCGTACCGGCAACGTTCACGATTACCTGGGGTTCAAGGTCGCCTGGAAACGAGTCCGGCTCGCGGACATCAACGATCAGATGGCGGTAGCGCTCGTGTTCGATCGCCGCCGGCAGCAGATCAAAGCCCACGACCTCGTGGCCCTCGTCCAAAAAGCGCTGCACGCACGCGGCTCCGATACCGCCCGAAGCGCCCGTGATCAAAACCCGCATACTTGCTCCTTAGGCGGTTGCGTGGCGCTCGAGGTACTCGGAGCCCACATTCTCACGCTCCCAGCCGCGCACGACCTTGTAGCCCACGGGACTCAGGAAGACCTCGCACAGCAGCTCGGCGACAGCGCCGGTCAGCGAGCACATAAGGACTTGCACCCAGGTCCAACCAAAGAACGTGTGGCTCACCACAATGGCAAAGACCAGGTTGTCGATAAACTGGCCAACACCTGTGGACACATAGGAGCGGAAGGCGAAGCTCGCAAAGTTATTCTTTTTGAGCATACGGCCGAGCGACTGGTTGAGCGTGGAGTTAACCACGGCAGAAACGAGCATTGCCAGCGAAGAGCCAAGCACCACGTACCAGGTGCCGCCGATAGTGGCGTTAAGGGCAGTGTTGACCTCGATCATACCCGTGTCGTAGTAAGCACCCCACATGCCGGGCGTGAGCGAGCATGCCCAAAAGCACAGGCTCACGGCAAGGTTGACCGCTAGTGCGAGGATAGAGATTTTGATGGATGCCTTGGCGCCAAAGCGCTTGCAGATCATGTCCTGGCACAAAAACGAGACCCAGCTCACCACAAAGCCGCAATCGAGTGCCAGATACGGCAGGCTGATAAGCTCCTTGTTGGCCAGCAGGTTCATCATGATGACACTCACGAAAAACAGCGAAACCGTTGCCGCGGGAATGCTCCGCAACAGAACCTTGTAGTCCTCCATGACCTTCTTGATCATTATGTACTCCTTTGGTTTTAGATTTAACGAGCAGGATATCGGACCCGAACTGCTCGGACGCCCCGGTCTTGAGACGACGGTGGGTATGATAGCCGCTCACACGGCATCAGGCAAGCAAGCGGCACGGCAGCCTCGCAGGGCCACCGCGCCGATGCGTTAAAAGGCCACGTTGCCAAACTCCGACAGGATAAGGTCGGGGTTGTGGTCGGTTGCCCAATCCACGTTCCACGGGCTCGTGAACAGCAGCAGCTTGCCGCCGCGCATGTCCTCGACACGCAGCGTGTCGCGCGTGAGCGAAAGGCCCGGGATATCGATGGTGTCGGGGTCGTTCTGGATCCAGCGGATGTCCGTATAGGGCAGCGGTTGGCGACGAACCTCAACACGGTACTCGGCCTTGAGGCGGCGCTCGAGTACCTCAAACTGCAGGACGCCGACCACGCCCACGATGACGCTCTCCATGCCGGCACCCAGCTCGCGGAAGATCTGGATGGCACCCTCCTGGGCAAGCTCCTCCATACCCTTGACGAACTGCTTGCGCTTGAGCGTGTCGACCTGCGTAATGCGAGCGAACATCTCGGGGGCAAACGTCGGGATCTGCGGATACTGCACGTGGCGCTTGCCGGAGCACACGGTGTCGCCGATGCTAAAGATACCCGGATCGAACAGGCCCACGATATCGCCCGCGTACGCCTCGTCCACGATGGCGCGGTCATCGGCCATCATCGACGTGCCCGTGGCAAGCTTGAGCTTGCGGTTGCCCTGCACGTGGAAGGCGTCCATGCCGCGCTCGAACTTGCCCGAGCAAATGCGCACAAAGGCGATGCGGTCGCGGTGGTTCTTGTCCATGTTGGCCTGGATCTTAAACACAAAGCCGCTAAAGTCGTCGCGGCAGGGATCGACCGGCTCGCTGGTGAGCGTATCGGTATAGGCGCGCGGCGTCGGGGCCAGACGCAGGAACTCCTTGAGGAAGGGCTCCACGCCAAAGTTGGTGAGCGCCGAGCCAAAGAACGCCGGGCTCAGCTTGCCGCAGGCCACGGCATCCAAGTCGAGCTCGTCGCCGGCGCCATCGAGCAGCTCGATGTCGTCCATCAGGTTCTTATGGTTCTCTTCGCCAATAAGCTCGTCCATGGAAGGATCGCCCAGCTCGGCCTCGACCTCGGCGACCTTCTTGGTGGCGTTGGCGTGGCCGTCGCCCTCAAAGGCAATGACGCGACGGGTCTGACGATCGAACACGCCGCGGAAGTTGCGGCCGCTGCCGATCGGCCAATTCATGGGATACGTATTGATACCCAGGACGTTTTCGATCTCTTCCATGAGCTCAAACGGATCGCGAGCCTCGTGGTCGAGCTTGTTCACAAAGGTGAAGATGGGAATGTGGCGCAGCGTACAGACCTTAAAGAGCTTTTTGGTCTGGGCCTCGACGCCCTTGGCGCCGTCGATGACCATGACAGCGGCGTCGGCGGCCATAAGGGTACGGTAGGTATCCTCCGAGAAGTCCTGGTGGCCGGGGGTATCGAGGATATTGACGCAGGCGCCGTTATAGGTGAACTGCAGGACCGAGGAGGTAACGGAAATACCGCGCTCCTTCTCGATGTCCATCCAGTCCGAGACGGCATGCTTGGCCGAGCTCTTGCCCTTGACCGAACCGGCGGTCTGAATGCTGCCGGTATAGAGCAGCAGCTTCTCGGTAAGTGTGGTCTTACCGGCGTCCGGGTGGCTGATGATCGCGAATGTGCGGCGCGACGAGATTTCATCCGACAGGCTTGCCATGCGGATCCTTTCTTGCATTGAGTGCATTACGTCGTTGTAACCGCACTATTGTAGCCGCGAAATCCCGTTTTAGAGCGCCTATCAGGACAAATTCATCAGATGGGGCATGGGGTAGCAGTCGATGGCGGCACTCCGCAGCAGTTTGTCTCGATCTGTAACATCTAGCCGGTTTTTGAACCTCTACCTGTTACAGATTTAGACAACCAGGTGGGGCCCGCCAGCAAAATCTCAATCTGTAACAGGTAGCCGTCCATATCGGTTCCAGATGTTACAGATTGAGATGAATGAACGAGCGGACAATCCCTATTTACCTCTTGCGTAACTGTGCATAGTGTATATATACTGTGCTTACCGGTTATATACACGTGTAGCCCAACAGCTAAGGAGCCGCTGTGGACATCATCCTATCCAATTCGAGCGACAAGCCCATCTACGAGCAAATAGCCTCGCAGGTCAAAGCTCAGATCCTTTCGGGCACACTCGCTGCGGGAGCCAAACTTCCCAGCATCCGTGCACTCGCGAGCGATCTTGGGGTGAGCGTTATCACCACCAAGCGCGCCTACGCCGACTTGGAGCAGCTCGGGTTTATCTGCACCGTGCAGGGCAAGGGGTGCTTTGTCGCTGAGGGCAACCAAGAACTCTTACGCGAAAGCCAGCTCTGCCATATCGAAGAGCTACTTGCAAAAGCGGCGAGCCAAGCCGAAACCCTGGGCGTCACACGCGACAAATTGCACGAGATGCTTGACCTGGTAGCTCCCGAAACCATGCAGTAGCCATCTGCAAGAAAGGCCATACCATGCAAAACTTGTTAGAACTCAAAGGTGTCTCACGCCGCGTGAGCGAACGTTTTTCGCTGCGTGATGTCACGCTCGCCGTGGAGCCCGGCCAGATTGTCGGCTTTGTGGGTGCCAACGGTGCCGGCAAAACAACGACGATTCGAGCCGCGCTTGGGCTTATCAAACTCGATGCCGGCGAGGTGCACCTGTTTGGGCAGCGCTGTGGCGCCGACGCGCCCGATGAAGCGCAGCGTTGTCTGCGCACTCGTGTCGGCCTTGTCCTGGACACGTGCCCCTTCCCCTCCACACTCAAGGTGACCGAAGTTGAGGCACTCGTAAGCCCGGCGTACCCCGCCTGGATCCATGGCACCTTCACTAGCCTCATAGACCGATTTGGCCTCGATCCCAAGACAAAGGTCAAGGGCCTCTCCCGCGGCATGGGCATGAAACTTCAGCTTGCCTGCGCACTCAGCCACAAGGCCAGGCTGCTCGTTTTGGATGAAGCCACCGCGGGCCTCGACCCCATGGCACGCGAGGAGCTGCTCGATGAGCTGCTTACCTTTGTCGCCGACGGCCAGCACAGCGTGTTACTCTCGAGCCACATTACGTCCGACCTCGATCGCACCGCTGATCGCGTCATCTGCATCGATAATGGCTCGATTATTTTTGACCTGCCGCGCGAGGACATTACCGACCGCGCCGGCATCGCCCACTGCACCCAAGCACAGGCCGCCGAGCTTATGGCTTGCGTCGAAGGCGCCCGTGCCGTCCACCACGCCTATAGCGTGGACGTGCTCGTGCCCAACCGTTGCGAAATGCTCGAGGCCTTCCCCGAGATTCCCTGCGATCGGGCAACCATTGATGACTACCTGCGCCTCACGCTGAAAGGGGCTTCGAAATGAAACGCGCCTTTATGTCCGAGCTCGCCATCGCTCGCTCGCTTATTCCGAGCATTGCAGGCGTCGGCCTGTTCATCTTCGTCGTGCTGACGCTCGCCAACGCGTCGGATGGCGATTCCGGTATGAGCGCCGGCGCCTGCGCCGTCAGTGCCATGTCACCTATCATGGTCATGAACTCACTGGCTGGTTTCGACAATCAAAACGGTTGGGAGCGCTACCGGGCAACGCTGCCCTTCTCGCGCAAAGACATCATCTGCGCACGCTACCTGAGCGTTATTGTCTTCTCCGCCGTCATGGCATGTGCAGCTACGCTTTTGAGTATCGTCGCCATCCCGCTCTTCAACGGCACGGGCATTCCTTCGACAGGACAAACCGTCTTTGAGATCGCAATCGCCTCGGCAGCATCGATGCTCATCTCCCTCATGATGGTGTTTTTGGCACAGCCGCTGTTCTTTCGCTTTGGACACATGGAGGCGCTGCGCCTATCCGTTGGCCTGTTTGCCCTGCTCTGGTGCCTTGCCATTGCCACGTTGAGTTCCTCCAACCCCATCAGCAACTGGCTCATGTCGATTGCCGGGGCGAATCCCGATCCCACCGTCCTTGGCTGTCTGTGTGCAGGAACTGCAGTACTGGCGCTCGCACTATGTGTAATCAGCTGCGCTGTCAGCACCAAGGTTTATCGAGCACGCGATCTGTAATCGACGGCTAAAAAAGCTTAGGTGGTACCCCGCTTATTTTTTCAATGTAACGAGGCGGCATAGCGTCACCACCGCCCTTCACAGCAGGCCGTCTAGTTCTTGGCAACCAAAAAGACACCGTCAGCATATCGAAGGTGAATACTTTTCCGCGAAGTGAACGAGTAAAAACAGTGCCCTGTAGCATCGACATTTTTAAGGACTCAATTCCTGCGGTTTTTGTCTAAGAATCCTGCGGTTTTGTTCGAAAAAAGTGTGCATGTTCCAGGGGTCCAGATTTACTCGTTCACTTCGCGGAAAACCATTCACCTTCGATTCGAGCCTTAACCAAATGTCCTCTCGAAATATGGCCCCTGTCTCACCACAGCGATATCAAAGCTTCATGGCGGGACGGTATCATCGGACGAGCGCCGTAAATCTGGCGCGGTCGTTCTTTGGGGAGGCATTTCACCCGTGTCGTGGGTCGCAGCAGCATTTGTGTCAGCTTTCTTTGCCGGCGTCACATCTGTCCTGGCCAAATGCGGCATCAAGCAGACTGACTCCGATATCGCGACGGCCATTCGCACCTGCGTGGTGCTCGTTTTCGCCTGGGCAATGGCGGGCATTTCTGGATCCATTGGAACCATCGGCAGCATCGAACCCAGATCTTGGCTCTTTCTCGTCCTCTCGGGACTCGCTACCGGTGCTTCGTGGATCTGTTACTTTAAGGCGTTGGGCATCGGAGACGTCAATAAGGTCGTACCGGTCGACAAGATGAGCACCGTACTCGCTGCACTGATCGCCATCGTGCTTTTTGGCGAAACGAGCAACCTTGCGGTTAAGCTCGTGGGAACCGCTGTCATTACCCTCGGCACGCTTTTAATGATCGAGAAGAAGCAGTCTGCCGGACCCGAGCACCAGCAAGACCGGACTTGGCTCGCTTATGCCCTCGGCGCCGCCGTGTTCGCGGCACTCACGTCCATCCTTGCCAAGGTTGGCATCGAAGGCGTCGAGTCAAACCTGGCCACGGCAATCCGCACCTGCGTGGTACTGGTTATGTCATGGGCAATCGTGGCAGCCAAGGGAAAACTGGAGCAGGTCGCGCACGCTGACCGGCGCGAACTCACATTTCTCGCAACATCGGGCATCGCGACCGGAGCATCGTGGCTGCTCTATTACTACGCCATCGCCACAGGCCAGGTGAGCGTCGTGGTGCAGATCGACAAACTATCGATTGTCGTATCAGTACTATTTGCGCGCCTGGCATTCAACGAAAAACTCTCACGACGCAGCGCCATCGGTCTCGCCCTCATCGTACTGGGCACCGCCGCGCTCGCAGTTTGGAAGTAGCGCGGCCAGCAGCCGCTACATCCTCACACCTGGCTTGGGATGCCTGTACTGACCGTGGGATGCCGTGCGCTTACCGTGCGAGATGGCAAATTTGGGACAACAGTGCAGGCAACGAAGGCAGGCTGCGCACTCCGGCTTTGTCCAGACGGGAAGGCCGTCGCGCATCTCAATCGCCGCCATGGGGCAGCGCTTAGCGCAGAGGCTACACCCGACGCAGCGGCTAGCATCGACGGCAAACTTGCTCGTCTGCTGCATACGCGGCAGCCCAAACGCATGATACGCGCACGATGCAAACAGGGGCACGCGATGGCGCATCATATTGCCCGTGCGCCGCTCCCGCACCGCCTCGATCACAGCATCAATCTGCGCCTCAGCAGCCCTATTGATACCCTCAACCTTTTGAGGGTCAGACAGGTCGAAAACAGGCGTCCAGGTATCAGGCATCTTGACGCTCATCGCCGCATCTAACTCGAGCCCACGCTCGTGTAGCAGATCGCGGGCGAACTTGGCCGATTGCCCGGTCGTCGAACCGTACGTCGAGACATAGAACGTATAGGGGCGCTCGCCGCCCTTTGTGCCGGCAGCAACCGATAGGTCGACAGTCTTCAAAAACTCGATCATTGGCGCCGGCAAGCCCCAGGCGTATACCGGGGCGACAAACCCCAACCGACAGGGGCCTTCCATCACAGCGAGGTGAAGGATCTCGGCATCAAAGCGCTCAATCGACATAACCCTGTCGTCCGTCGCCGCCGCAATGCGACGCGCCACATGCTCGCTGTTCCCTGTCGCGCTAAAGTACAGGATCATCTCGTACCCCTGGAGTTGACTCGCGATTAACCGCGCTATTTGCGCAGCGGCTTGGGCAGTGGAATGCCGGCGGCGATGACGGCGGCGATGATCATGCAGACGATACCCTTGAGTGGGAAGCACATGAGCAGCAGGCCCACGACCATGACCGGCTGACGCATGGCCGCACCCATCGTCGATGCCGTGCAGACGGCGACGCAAAAGACCGGATCTGCGCCGGTGAGGATGGCAAGGCCATAGCCCAAGCTTACGCCTGAGAAGATAACCGGGAAGAAGTGGCCGCCGCGCCAACCAAGGTTGATGAGGGCGGGCGTCAGCATGGCCTTAACAAGACCGGTCGCGATAAGCACGCCAGCGGGAATGGTCAGGTAGGTTTCCATGAGCACGTCGGCCTGAGTCTCGCCGGCAAACATGGTGTAGGGCAGGACCGTGCCGCAGATGGCGAGCGCCAGACCGGCTAGCATGGCCTTGACGACAGGACGCTCCCCTATGGCATGGGCAAGCGCTTCGCTCGCGTGCTCAGAGACAAAGTACAGCCAGCCGCAGATTGTTCCGATCAGCGACAGAGGGACGAGCCAGGTAAGCTCCAAGTTGCCCACCACGGCAGCCTCGAACCTGGGCATGCCCATGCCGCCGCCCACAAGCTGGCCAAGCAGCAGGTAGGTGCCCAGGCCGCCGGCAATCGCGATGCCGTAAACCACGGTCTTTTGCGCCTTGGGCAGCCTGATGGTGATCTCGTCGGACGCAGAGCCCTCGTCGCCGTCGGCGCTACCGGCAAGCGGCGCCACAAAGCCAAAGACGGGCGCGGTAAAGAGCGCCGTCAGGGCAGCCTGGGTACCCAGCAGCGTGAGCTCCCTAAACTCGGCGCCAAAGCGACGCATGCGGTCGCCGACCCAGCTGCACAGACCCGCGATAACGCCGGTCAGGCCGGCCTCCGGTCCGATGCTTCCGCCAAACAGCAGCGGCAGCAATGCCGCGAGCGAAAGCTTGCCCAGGTTGTCGTACGGATAGCGCGCGCCTTGCTTAACCTTAGCCATCACCTGGTTGAGGTCATCGGTCTTGGTGCCTGTCATCTTTTCGTACAGACCGATTAACAGGCCGCCCAGCAGGCAAACAAAAAACGGGTACGGCAAAAAGCCAAACGGGCCGCTGGCAAGCTCGGGCGAAGAGACGCCCAGCGCGTGCGGAATCCCGGTCCATAGATAGTCGATACCGTGCTCCATCGCAAAAAAGAACAGCCAGACCGCGGCACCTGCGAACGCACCGGTCACGGCAACGCTAACTAAAAACAGCGCGCGGTTTGTGGGTTTGGCAAGGTTGTCCATCGGGTCCTCCCGCGGTCAAAGTCGACATAGATACGTTTTATTGTAGAGCGAGCGTTGCCCGAACGAGGCAACCATCCACGCCGCGAACGGCACCATTGGGAGCCATAGTGGGACAGGCTCAAGACTTATCCGTTGATAATCGAGGCAATCTCGCGCAAATCGTCGGCAAAGTAGATGCCCTGCTGGCGCCGTGGGCTCGATAGGCCTTTATCAATCATGTGCCCGAGCAGCGCCTTGAGGTCGTTGTAGTAACCGTCCAGGTTATACAGGATGCACGGAGCACTCAGGTGCCCCAACGACACCGCGGACATGACCTCGGCAATCTCCTCGAGCGTGCCCGTCCCACCGGGAAAGGCGATGAACGCATCGCCGAGCTCAATCATCTTGGCCTTGCGCTCCGCCATATCGCTCGTCACGATGAGGTCATCGATACCGTCATGTTGAAACTCGGCCTCGATAAAAAAGCTCGGCTCAACACCCGTCACGTGTCCACCCGCCTCGAGTACGCTATCGGCGAGCGCACCCATCAGGCCCGATTTGGACCCACCATATACCAGCGCGTGCCCGTTGGCGCCAATCCAGTTGCCCAGCTCTTGCACCGCGGGCAGAAACGCCGGGTCATTGCCGGCACTGGCACCCAGATACACGGTGATATGCATATTCAGTCCCCCTGTTGTGGCGCGCGACGTTCGTCTTAGCGCTGGCGTCGACGATACTCGCGCACGCGACGCGAAAGATCGGCAAGCTCGTCGCGATCGAGCTCTTCCAAATGCTCCAGATCATCCATAAAGCGTGCCATGGTGTCCTTTTGACGCATCTTGATAAGCGTATTGCAGTAGTTCACCGCCACGCCCGTGAGCATGGCGATGTAGAAGATGCTGATGACGCTCAGAATGACGGTAATGGCGCGGGCAACCGGTGTCTCGGCCGGAATGTCACCAAAGCCGATGGTCGAGACCGTCTCAAAGCTAAACCACAGGCCATCGCCAAACGTGAGGGTCGTGGGCTCGGACAGCCAGACGGCCGTCGAGCACAGCAGATAGAAGACGAGGAACAGCTCCGTAATGCGCACAAAGCCCGCCTGGCGCAACACGTCGGCAAGCGTCCTGAGCTTTTTCATCGCGACCCCTTCCACGGACAACCAATCACGTTCGCTCGGTATTGTCCCACGCCTCCCCCGCAAACGGAACTAGTCATCGGGGACGTTCTTAAATGACTAGTCAAACAAGAACGTCCCCGATGACTAGTCGTTTAAGAACGTCCATTACAGTCGAAATTGTCAGCCCGGGACCGTCTCGGGCTACGATTGAGGCGCGCCCAGAACGGGCCGCCGACCGGGCGCCCGCGCACGGCCGAACGTCCCTGCCCCGAGA
>JAXIZI010000053.1:0-102797 GCA_036304065.1 Collinsella sp.
GCCTACGTCGTGCATTGGAACACGAGGCGTCGCCAGGTGGCGCTCGGCGGCCTCACCCCGGTGGAGTTTCGGAAACGGCTATTGAAAGCGTCCTAGTGTTCGCTTCTAATAAAAGAAGGCCAAGATTCGGGACGCAGTTCACACATAACCTGTCCCCATTTCTCAGCCGGGGGCGGCACGTCACACGACGCGCCGCCCCCGGCCTTTTTTGGGCAGACCGTACCGCACGTTTGTCTCAATCTGTAACATCTAGCCGAGTTTTTCGCTCCAAGCTGTTACAGATCGAGACAAACAGAACGCCCGAGCAGAAAGATCTCAATCTGTAACATCTAGCTGAGATTTTCGGCCCTACCTGTTACGGGTTGAGATGAACGAGCCGAGCACGTCTACGCCCGCAGGTCTTTCACGCTGGAACGCTCGACCAACACGCCCGAGACGAGCGTACGGCTTCTGGAGCTCGGGGCTTCCAGACCTGCGACGACCTCGTTAAGCGCACGGATGCCCAACTCGCGGTGGCGAAACTTCACCGACGTCAGAATCGAGTTGGGAATCGTCTTATAGAGCTCATCGTCGAAGCCGATCACGGACACATCATTGGGCACACTGAGCCCTTTGTCACGTAGAGCCATCATCACGCCGTTTGCCATGCAGTCGTTAGCAGCGAGGACCGCCGTGCAATCGGGTTTATCGGCAAGCACAAGGCCCGCGGCATAGCCACTATCCGCATTCCAATCGCCTTGCAGAGGCTCGGGCGGCTCAATGCCACGCGCCTCGAGTGCCGCACGCCAACCTTTCATACGGCACTGGCTCGACAGCGACTCTTTCTTACCCGAAACGAAATACACGTTCTTGTGACCATGATCCAAGAAGTACTCGCACGCCATGCGCGCGCCACCCTCTTGATCGTCACTAACGGTAGAGCAGGTAGGATGCTCCATCGGCGTGATAATCACCGTCTTGAGGTCTTTCGGTGCCTCAAAAGTATCAAAGTCATCGACCATCTGACGCAGGTTGAAGATCATGCCATCAACAGGCAGCTGCGACATCCTACGCGCCGCTTCGGCAAGGGTCATCTTCTCCCCCGCCCGCTTTTTGATCATCGTGAGCGCAAAGCCGCGTTCTTCGGCGGCATCTGCGATACCGTCAATCATGTCCACGGCACCGCCCGACAAGTGGAACAGCACCACGCCGATGCACCCGTAACGGCCCAACTTGAGCGAACGCGCGGCAAAGTTGGTTCGAAACCCGAGCGCTTCCATTGCGGAATGGACCTTATCGCGTGTCGACTCTCGCACGCTACCGGGCTCGTTAATCACACGCGAAACCGTCTTGAGAGAAACACCCGCGGCAACTGCCACATCATTCATTGAGACATTTTTCTTGTCCATCGTTGCCACTACTTCTCCAGTCGGTTTTGCATCGCTTGTTTTTTGTGTTCTAGCATACACTACCTGCCCGACTGACAAATCAGCCGTTTATCGGACAATATCGACCGTTCACCCGTAAATCCTTGTTGCTCTTCCAAAAATGTCTTACGTTGTCATTAACGAAATGTCCTACGTTGTCATTTCGCAATTCCTTCCTTAAGCAGGAAGGTTTCCGGGCAGTCCTGACCATCCATCGACGACCAGTTCCATCCACATGCGTCGCGCATTAAGTAGCAAAGGAGCTCTATGGACGCCATCGTAAAGATGCTCGAAAAGCATCAACCGTTCTTTGAGAAGATCTCGAGGAACATCTACCTCCAGGCCATTAAGGACGGATTCCTTGGGTGCATGCCCATCGTCCTCACCTCTTCGATCTTCCTGCTGATCGCCACCCTTCCCGGCGTAGTCGGCATCACGCTGCCCCAGCCGCTTATCGACTGGTGCAACAAGCTGTACAACTTCACCATGGGCGTTATGGGCATCATGGTTGCCGGCACCACTGCCAAGAACTTCACGGCTTCCATGAACCGTCGCATGCCCGCCGGCAAAGTGCTCAACGACGGCTCCACTATGGTTGCCGCCCAGTGCAGCATGCTGCTGCTCGCTGTTACGCAGTTCACCACCAAGTTCAACGGCTCCGAGCTTTCGGTCTTCGATTGCACTAGCATGGGTACGCGCGGTCTGTTCTCGGCCTATATCGCCGCATTCATTACCGTGTGGGTTTATAAGTTCTGCGTCTCGCGCGATCTGACCATTAAGCTGCCCAAGGAGGTCCCGGGCGCCATCGCTCAGAATTTCCGCGACATCATCCCCTTCGGTGGCGCTGTCATCATTTGCGGCATCATCGATGTGGTTGTGCGCAACCTCATGGGCGTTCCGTTCTCCGAGCTGCTTATCAAACTGCTCTCCCCGCTCTTCACTGCAGCAGAGACCTATCCTGGCCTTATCCTTATTCAGGCAGCCACCGCATTCTTCTGGTTCATCGGTGTCCACGGTCCTTCGATCGTCCAGCCGGGCATCGACCCCATCCGTCTTGCCAACCAGGCCGAGAACCTACAGGTTCTGCTGGCCGGTGGTCACCCCGCCCATTCCCTCACCTTTAACATGTCGCTCGTGGGTGAGTTCGGCGGCACCGGCGCCACGTTCATCGTGCCGCTTCTGCTGATTCTCTTTATGAAGTCCAAGCAGCTCAAAGCCGTCGGTAAGGCCTCGATCGTTCCTGTTGCCTTCGCCGTCAACGAACCGCTGCTCTTTGGCGCGCCGATGATCCTTAACCCCTACATGCTCATCCCCTTTGTTGCCGCCGGCTGCGTCAACGTGAGTGTTGCCAAGTTCTTTATCGACAACGTGGGCATGAACGGCTTCTCCTTCGTGGTGCCTTGGGCTACCCCTGCCCCCATCGGCATCTTCATCACCACAAACTTCCAGCTTATCGCCCTGGTGTTTGTCGCAATCATCATCTTGCTGGACGCCATCATCTACCTGCCGTTCTTGAAGGCATACGATAAGCTGCTCTGCGACCAGGAGGCCGAGCGCGCCGCCGAGCTGGGTCTTGAGTCCGATGGTGCCGCTTCCATCGCCGCCAGCACCCCTGCGCCCGCTGTCGAGCAGACTACCGCTTCCGTCGAGCCGACCGCCGCTGCCGCCGACAGCAAACCTGTCGCCGATCAGCCCGAGCCCGCCTCCGACGCATCCGCTAAGAAGGATGTCGACGGCCTGAAGGTCCTCGTCCTGTGCGCCGGCGCCGGCACCTCTGCCATGCTTGCCAACGCCATCAAGGAAGGTGCCGCGCAGACCGGAGAGAACATCGCTTCCTCCGCAGGCGCCTATGGCCAGCACACTGCCATCATGGATCAGTACGACGTTATCGTGCTTGCCCCGCAGGTTCGTAGCTACTACAACGACATGAAGGCCGACACCGATCGCCTGGGCATTAAGCTGCTCGCCCCGCGCGGTAAGGAATATATCGACCTTACCCGCGACCCCGCTGGCGCCATCAAGTGGCTCCGCGAGAACCTCGACTAGGTTCCTCCCTCTGTTGGTGCCCGGATCCCCAGTTCGGGCACCTCTCCCTATTCGAATCCCACAGAAAGGATGACTCATGACCAACCCCATGCAGTTCCCCGACGGCTTTGTCTTTGGCGGCGCCACCGCTGCTTACCAGGTTGAGGGCGAGACCCGTACGCACGGCAAGGGCAAAGTGCCCTGGGACGATTTCCTGGCAGCCCAGGGTCGCTTCTCCCCCGATCCTGCAAGCGACTTCTACAACAAATATCCGGTCGATATCGATTTGTGCCAGCGCTTTGGCATTAACGGCATTCGCGTCTCCATCGCTTGGAGCCGCATCTTCCCCAGTGGCACCGGCGAGATTAACCCCGAGGGTGTCGCTTTCTATCACGAGCTTTTCGCCACCTGCAACAAAGCTGGCGTTATCCCCTATGTCACGCTCGATCACTTCGATACGCCCGAGGCCTTTTACCAGAACGGCGGCGAGGGTTTCCTGACGCGCGCGACGATCGACGCCTTCGTCGAGTACGCCAAGTTCTGCTTTGCCGAGTTCACCGAGGTCAAGCACTGGTTCACGTTTAACGAGATTCCCGCAACCGCCGAGGGCAGCTTTATCGTCGGCAACTGGCCGCACGGCGAGAAGTACCGCCTGGACAAGGCCTTCCAGCTCATGCACAACATGATGGTGGCCCACGCCAAGGCTGTCGTCGCCTTCCATGAGGGCGGCTTTGAGGGCGAGATCGGCATTGTCCAGAACCTGGAGCCCAAGTATCCCCTCGACCCCAACAACGCCGCCGACTGCGAGGCAGCTCGCATGGCCGACGTCATCAACAACCGCTGGGTACTCGACGCCACCTTCCGCGGCCACTATGCAGCCGACACCATGGAGGCTGCGACCAAGCTGGCCCATATCGCCGGCGGCGAGCTCGACGTCCGCGACGAGGACATCGCCGCGCTGACCGCCGCGCTCCCCTACAACGATTGCCTGGGCGTCAACACCTACAAGTGCCAGTTCCTGCGTGCCGCCGAGGGCGAAAACGACATCAACCACAATGGCACCGGCGACAAGGGCTCCTCGCGCTGGTTCCTCAAGGGCGTGGGCGAGTCATGCGTGCGCGAAGGCGTACCCACCACCGATTGGGACTGGATCATCTATCCCGAGGGCCTCTACGACCTGCTGCTGCGCATTAAGAACGATTACCCCAACTACAAGAAGATCTACATCACCGAGAACGGCATGGGCTATAAGGACGACTTCGAGGATGGCTTTATCGACGACGCCCCTCGCATCGACTACATGCGTCAACATCTCGCATGGATCCTCAAGGCAATCGACGGCGGCGTAAACGTCGACGGCTACTTTGTGTGGTCGCTGCAGGACCAGTTCTCCTGGACCAACGGCTATAACAAACGTTACGGCCTGTTCTACATCGACTTTGAGACCCAGAAGCGCTATCCCAAGGCGAGCGCGTACTGGTACAAGAACGTCGCGGAGACCGGCCTGCTCATGGCCTAGTTTCCGCCGCATACCCCTGTCGGCCGCATGCGAATCCCTCCACGGGTTCGCATGCGGCCTTTTTGTTTTCGCGCGGGTCGGCAGCCGTTTGTCTAAATCTGTAACATCAAGTCGAGTTTTTTGCCTCTACCTGTTACAAATCAAGACAAACGGGAATCACTCTGCCGAAACGTCTCAATCTGTAACAGATATCTGCTCAAATCGAGTCTAGGTGTTACAGATTGAGTTTTTGATTTGGGAGGTTGAGGATGGGGGATCGCGTGCCGAAAGCATGGTCCCCGGATAAAAAAGCTCGCCGGCCAGGCCGAAGACATGGCCCACATCAAGGCAGACCTTTGCCCCTGCTCGCCCGAGCAAAAAGTCATGCCCCTCGATGCGCTCTGCCAGTCCGGCACCGAGACCCCGCAATGGCGGTGGGATGTGCTGGTCGGAGAGGGCGACCCGCTCTACTGCAAGTCCCGAGAGATCTAAGTATCCGCTGCAAGGTATAAGAACGAATTGGAGCCCTGGTACATACCGGGGCTCCTCGTGGTAGTGGCTGTCTAATGAATCTGGTGGCTAGGCCTCTTCGCCGCCACTGGATTCAGTTACCGTTTCCTCCTCACTATGTTGCGTCTCTCTCGTAGCCTCATCAACTTCTGTTGACGAATGTGCCTCTTCGTATACTTCGATGTTCGCCTTGAGCATGGTTGCACTCTGTTCAGCAAGAGCGATCTTCCTCTGGTGCTTGTCGTAGGCATACAGTCCGATTCCACCTGCGACTAGCGTGGCTACAGAACCGATTACTCCACCCTGGATTCTTCCAACGGAAATCCCGCCCGCTCTGATATTGCTGATCAGCGCCTGAGGCCCACCGAGCTCTTTCGCCAGATGCGACAATTGCGCATAGTCCCAAGTCGTCATTGCCTTTTCCTCACTTTCTTTCACTTCAGCACCGCTTCCACTGGGGTGCTCACTTTCGACAGTGCTATCATGCCATCGGTAAATAAGACGGTATATGTCCTATAATTGTCTTATCTGTTGTTAATGAGGAATGATTAAGACAATGTACGTCCGCAAAGATCGCCCTAAGGACATTTTTCCAAAGAGACTCAGCGGTTTGATGGAAAGCTATGGAATAGAAAAGGGGCGCAGAGGCATTAGCAATATCGGCCTTGCGCGTCTGCTCTATCAAAAGCGTAACGGTGCCGATGATGCCTCGCTAGCCGATGACCGCTATGCAGTGGAAAGGGAGAACGGCCGCAAGGCGATTGCGAGAAAGATCAGCCGATTTCGAAAAGGAGATCAGTTTCCTCAATGGGATGACCTCGTAGATCTGGCTGACATATTCGGAAAGCCAGTAGGTTTTCTCATCGGGGAGACCGATTGTGATACGTACGAGCTCCAAGATATTGCTGACTTCCTTGGTCTCAGCGGCGAGGCTGTTCTGTCCATCGAGCGTATGACGAGAAAAGTTAGTGCGGAGTGGCTTCCGGAACAGTCTGGCGGCAACGGCGGAGACCATGAGGAATGGGAAAAATACCTCGTGAATGATATGGTCGCGAAGGCGAATGCCGAGCCAGAAGCTTGCAGGGCAGTGCTCAATCGAATGCTGACCGCAGCAGCGTTTAAAGACCTTGTGCTCTGCCTGTCTGAGGTCGGCGATGCCCAATACAATCTGCTTATGGAACGCATTGCAAGTGCGGAAATAGAACTGAGAGACGCAGACGTACTCAGTGACAACCACCCAGACTCCATCATGGGGCAAATGGCGGCAAAATCCCGATTCAGGGATGCTGCAACACGCCTGCAGGAAGCGGAAAATGCGGTGAGGTCCAGCAGGTATGCAGCTTATGAATGCCATGTCCGCATCGTTGATGAAATGTTCTCGGATATTACCCAGACTGACGCAAATACCGTAGCCAAAGAGCATGTCAAGCAGAGACAGTCAGGTAACCAGGCGTAGCCGTCGTATCGATACGGAAGTGGGTATAAACCGTCCTGCTGCTTGCATACGTGGTTCCGTTGCCGCCCGTCAGCTTGTAGCAGTTATAGAAGCACTGCGAGTCCGAAACCCCGCTCGAAGGCAGCGCCCAGGTGGCGTCGGCGTAGATCGTCACCAGCGACGAGCACCCCGAGAAGCAGTAGGTCAGGTCGGTGAGCGCAGACGGGTCGAAGCCTCGGAAGTCCAGCTCGGCGGGCGACGAGCGCGAAGCGAACGCGAACCGCACGACTTGACACCTGCGAGGTTGCCCAAACCGGAGACCACCTCCAGCGCCGTGCATAAGTAGAAGAGGTGGGTCAGGTTCATGGTTGCGAACGTCGCCATGTCTGCCGCGAAGGCGATGCGCTCATCGGCCGCCTGGCCTTCACCTGCTGGATTTCGTCGCGCAGGGCGTCCGCCACCTCGGCGCTCTTGGCAGCCTCGGCCACTTGCCCCTCAAGCTCCTTGATGCGAGCCTCCTGCTTGGCGAGAAGCGCCTGGTAGCCCCTCTCCGAGTCCACTGCCTGCGGCTCTTCCGCCTGCGCGACCCCTTCTTGGCCGCCCGCCTGCGCTGCGACCTCTTCCTCGTCGTCGATGCTATGGTCGTCTCCGTCCATGTCGGCCTGCCTTTCGATTGACATAGGCCAGCACAAACGAACCGTCCCTTAACCATGCAAATAGGCTAAAGGTCGGTCACAAAGTGAGGTCATCCAGTCCGTTCGGCAGTTTGTGACCATTAGCAAGAATTAGAGGCAACGCAACGAGCGAACGCTCGATAATGGTCTAGAATATTGGACTTGACATTTGGGAGGCAAGATGGAGACTGTGAACCTTATCCTTGGAATTATCGCGTCTATCGCATCCATCGCCGCCGCCGTCATCTCGCTCCAAAACAAGCAAGAGATCAAGTCAATCAAAAAGAGTCTAAGCGACAACTCGCAGACCGCTACAGGTAAAGTTGCCACAAACGTCGTAGGCAGCAACAACTCGGCGAACATCCATGCTTCGCGATAAGCCAACGCAGACAAGCCAGAGCGCAATTGGAAAGGTCGCCACGAACATAACCGGCGACTCCAATAGCTATGACTCACATGACATAAACATCTACCAGCCCGTCTCGTCTGGCCCGCACCGGCCGCTTACAAAGACGCTCATGTATAAACTCCTGCAAATCATGATTTCGTCGACTGAGCCAACGGGCGAAGATTTCCCCCTTACGCCTCCGCCTCCTATAGAGAAGAAGCTGATTTACAACCACGCACCGCGTTACCTAAACATCATCAACGAGTATTCTGAGAACTACGCTCGTCTCGACAGCGTGATCAAGGAATTCCCCGACAGCGAAGCCATCATCCAAAGGCTGAACAAGATGTTTGTCAATGTGGCAGACGTTCGCGATGACGGCAAGCTGTGCGTAGGAAACGGCGATGCACAGCTCAAGCTCATCGAGAACGAGATCTATAACATGATTGTGAATGACGCAAGCTTTCAGGCTGACGAGGTCCCCGAAGAAATCATCAACCAGTTCTGCGTTGCGTTGATTGCCGTTGCCGTGGCAAAATGCAGAGTCCTTCTGAGGCCAGGTGATGACGATGCTGCTGCTTGATCGCAATAATGAGCCGACGAGCACGGTCTATTACATCGCTGCCGCCTTGGATGGCTACATCGACCAGAACCCAGGCTTGGACGCCGGTCAACTCTATGAGGTAACGGCGAACACTCTGGTCAAGAAAGAAGTGAGCTACGACTTCTTTGTCATGGCTTTGGACTTTCTCTTCCTCCTCGGACGCGTGTCAATAGACGAGAAGGGAGGGCTACATGTTCATCAAGTCGCTTAGAATTCGCAAGACAACAACTGACGAAATAGTTCGCGAGGTCTTATTCCACAAGGGTGCCAACCTCATCGTCGATACCGAGGACTCCGAATCGCACAATCGCGTTGGAAAAACAACCTTCCTCAAGCTCATTGATATCGCAATGGGCGCCAAGGACAGGAAGCTCATTTACACAGACGCCGACACGGGCACGGTGACCGAGGAGCTACGCGATTTCATCGTCACAAACAAGATCGCCGTCGACATGACACTGACATCGGATTTTCCCGATGGCGATGACGTGATTCTCACAATCGACCTCTTCCCGAATGGAAGGTACTACATAGACGGCGAAAAGATGGGGCAGAAAGCTTACCAGCAACGACTCAATGTCTTGCTTTTCGGGAACGAAGCGAATGTGCCCACGTTTCGCCAATTGATCAATTCATTTGTCCGCGTGTCCGTAGGCGGGGATGATAATTCCTTCCTCAAAACCGTTCCCAGCGGCAGCACATCCATCTACCGGAGTGTCTACAACGCTCTGTTCGGCATCTCAGATCCGGCGCTCGACAAAAAGCGTGACGACCTCAACAAGGACTTGAACAAGACGCGTGAGTCCATCAAACGCTATAAGAAAGTCCAGAACGTCGATACGGTCAGCGAGCAGCAGCAGATACTTGCAGGGCTCGAAGCCGAGCATGAAGAAGTCCAGTGCAAGCTCAACAGCATCATCGACGCCGATGTCTACAGGGCCAACCGCGATGAAATCGCGGCTACACGCACCCGATACGCATCTCTGACACTGCAACTCTCAGACATAGACTACAGGCTGCAACGAAATGAAGAGGCCCTGCAGACTGCTATGCAAGAGCGCGGTAGACAAGCCGACGTTAATTTGAGCAGACGGTTTTTCGAGGAAGTCTGTTCGATGATCCCGATGGTGAATGCAACTTTCGAAGAGATGGTCGCATTCAACAACCAGCTCTGCGACAACAAGATTGCCTATTTCGCGAGTGTGGCAGAAAAACTGAAGGCCGAGCGTGCATCTGTGCAACGTGAAATCAGCCAACTGTCATCGCAGAACAGCCAATTCATGTCATTGGTGGAGCAAGACCTCATCGATGAGTACGAGTCGCTTCAGGCACGCCTAGTTGAGCTTTCGAGCAGTATCGGCAAATGCCGAGAAGTAATAGATACGCTCAACAGCTTTGAGGTAGAACAGACCAGCATTGAGGGAAAAATCGCATCGCTTGGCTCGTCTGATGATGGCGACGAGCCGCAATCCAACGATTTTGCTGCAATGATGCTTGCGTTTAACGCATTCTTCACTCCGCTTGCCAGGGAGTTCAACAACGAATCGCCGCTGCTCGTTTACTATGAAGAGTCGAACAAGTTCCCCGTTGCAATACGTGATACCGCTGGCTCCAGCACGGGCACACGCAAGTCACTCATCGCCGCATTTGATTTAGCGTATCAGCAGTTTGCAGAATCAAAGGGCATCAAGACTCCGCGCTTCATAGTGCATGACGTCCTTGAAAACATCGAGGGTAAGGTGTTGCGTGACATAATCGCACGCGCCAGCACAATCAACTGCCAGTACATAGTCGCAGTCCTTAAGGAGAAGCTCGATTCGTCGCTGATACCAGCCGAGGAGCAGGGTAAACTGCAAATCCTGCAGCTTTCGATTGACGATATGCTTTTCACGCGTGGCAAAGGTGTTGCGTCGTAGGAGTGACCTGTACTCTCCTACTCCCGTATCCCCACCGAGAACTCCCCGCCGAAGTTGTTCACCTCGAACCGCTCGTCAGCCACAAGTCCCTCCTTGCTCACACGGCACGCGAACGGAAACAACTCGGCCACGTCCTGCAGTTCCAGGAACGTCCGGTAACTCGACCGGTTTACCAGCATGTCGGCAAAGACCAAAAACCGCGTAAGCTCGTCATTCAGTTCGATGGGCTCTGCAATCACGTAGTGCCCCCGCCTCACGCGCCGGACAACGCCGAACTGATTGAGCGATGCCACAATCTTTTCGGAGCCCTTCAGGATGGTCATGCGCTTGCGCGCCGCCTCAACGCTCTTATTGTCCCGGCCTAGTCAAGTACCCGTTGCCTCTCCTCGACCATCTCGCAGAAGCCTCCCACATCCATGAGCCATTCTTGCTGTGAAGGCGTGTAGGTGGGGAAAAGCTGGGAGGGGATGACGAGCTGGAGCTTGCTGTCACGCATGGCGTTCGTGTAGTCCACGCTCACGGCGGGCTCCAGCGTGATAAGGTGCTTACGCTCGATGCGGTTCGCCTCCTCGAGCACCTGCCTCCAGCGCTCCTTGATGGTCGTCTTCGCACCGAGCATCGTAAGGCTCGAGGAGGGGAACCCCTCATCCCGGTAGCACTCGATTGACGGAAAAATGAAGTCCGGCTTCGACTTTCCCTCGGTGTAGGGCTGTGCGGAGTATCGGATTCCCCTACCCTTGAACAGGAACTCAAGCTGGTGCTCGAACGCTGTGCCCGCGCGGGACTTCCTGCGCTGGAAGGTCGACATGGTGGTCTTCAGAATGCCGTCGACGTCGAGCTGGCCGTTCAAATAGGGCGCAAGGTCTCTCTCAAGCAGATGGCGCTCAAACACCTTGAACAGCAATTCCTCGCGCTCGTAGCACGCGAGCAGGCTTCGATCGGGGTCATCCGCCCAGTCGAGACCTTCAAGGGTTGAGATGGAGTACTCCGTAAAGTCGATGCCCTTCGGAAACGTATGTCCAAACCTCTTGACCATATCGTCCAAGTAGATATCCGCGCTCAAGGGAGCGCGCGTCTCGATACCAATCATGCCGAGGATGCGCGAGGCCACCGCACCGATACGGTTGCGCTCGCCCTTTGATACGGCATAGCCCGAGCGGTCGGGCTCCTCGAAGCCGAACAGCCACCTCAGCTGCGACTCGATGGTCGAGCCTTTTTTAGCGAAGATGATGAGCAGCCCGAGGTCATCGGAGTTGGCGACCACCATGAGGTCGCCAGCGGATGCCTGCCTGATGGCGGGGTTGTCCTTGTAGTAGAGACGGTACTCGGTTCTCGTGGGATGTTTGCGGCGCGCATCGTACCAAGTCACGGTCCCGTCGCACATCTCCGGCTCCGCCTCGTCGCACATGTAGGCGAACGTGGTGCGGATGTCGCGGATGTCGTCGTCACCGAACAGCGACCTCAGCGGCAGCGTGCCGTTGAACTCGTGCTGATTACTCCTACCTGCGTCGATATCGACGTCCGCGAGGGTCTTCGAGACCGCGCCGTCGAAGTAGCTGCTAAGCGCCCCGTAATCCATCCTGACACGCTCCCATCATGAGCTTGGCCACCGACCGTATTACAGGGACCGTCACCGAATTGCCGAACTGGCGGTAGGCCTGTGTGTCGGAGACCGGGATTATGAACCGGTCGGGAAATCCCTGCAAGCGCGCGCACTCTCTAGGGGTCAGCTTACGGGGGTTCTCGCCCTCGCCGCGCGAGACCAAGATCTCACTACCGTCCTTATGATAGCGTGCGGAGAGCGTCCTCGTGGTGTCCGATGGAGTGATAAGACCGTAGCCGAACCCGTTGCCGGCGGCCTCGTGCTTGGCCTTGTATGCTTTCAAATATGACCACAGCTTGTCGGAGAGCACGTACCTCGCGTCCGCATCCTCCTCCAGAATCTCCGCGGCTTTCTGACCACTGTTCGGGCAGTCGAGGTCGTCCCAAGAGAACTCCACATCGTCGCGAAAGCCAACAATGTAGATGCGCTCGCGGTGCTGGCATGTCCAACCCTTGGAGTCCAGAACCTTGTAGTGAACGTGGTAACCGAGCTCGTCCTGGAGGACCTGCATGATGACGTCGAACGTTCTGCCCCTGTCGTGACTGATCAGATTCTTCACGTTCTCGAGCAGGAACGCCTTCGGGCGCTTCTCGTTCAGGATGCGTGCAACCTCGAAGAAGAGCGTGCCCTGCGTCTTGTCTTCGAAGCCCGTAGCGCGACCAAGGGAGCGCTTCTTGGACACACCCGCAAGCGAGAACGGCTGGCATGGAAAGCCAGCGAGCAGCACGTCGAAGTCGGGGATGTCTGAAGCGGCGACCTCACGGATGTCCCCCGCCGGGGTTTCGCCGTAGTTCATGCGGTAGGTCTTCTGCGCAAACTTATCCCACTCGCAGGAGAAGACGCACCTGCCGCCCAGCTCCTGGAACGGCATGCGGATCCCGCCGATGCCCGCGAACAGGTCGATGAAGGTGAAGGCAGGCTTCCCCTCCCCTGCGGGTGCAAAGGGGGCGCGATGGCCGAGGGTGGAGATGTACTTCGACTCGGCTGCGGTGGGCCTTGTTTCGCCTGCCTCCCAGCGGCGCACCGTTCGCTCGCCGTTGGGGCCCATGCCTAGGGCAGCGGCGAATTCCTTCTGAGTCAAGCCGAGCTCCTGTCTCTTGGCCTTTACCTCATCTGCTGATAATTGCATGACGCACCTTCTGGATAGATAACAGGACAATATGTCCTCATTTTGCCACAGGGATGAAGAGATAAACTCGTCAGAATAGCAACCTTGCCCCAAACCATGGGTTTCTCACGTCTCCCACATCCGACAATCCATGTACCACTCAAACCGCGAAGACCCATCTAACCACCGCTGCGTTCTATACGATAGTCGTTCGCCAGGACATTTTTCTGCCGCCGCAGTCATTAGTCCAAGTGAAAAGCGGCAAGCCGAGAACCTCACGCCTCTCCATCATCAATCATTCCATTTCACAAATGACGCAGCGGCGCAATTAGCAACGCGGAGCATGGAACCATGCTATACCCGTCCAAACGATATTGTCCGCGCCCAACAGCTATCAATCAATTTACCTTGGCCTGCTGGCGCAGAGAGTGCAGCCAAGCCTCATGATCATCGTAACAATAAAGAACATGGGATCGCGAGGATTTGCCGAGGCGAATGTACTCCGGCCCCTTACTAGGACAGCGCCAATTTGCAAGGGTCTTCGCGCTTACGCCAATCAACTTTGCTGCCTCTTCACTCGAAAACGCAAGCGGGCGTACGGATTCAACAGCGCATGTCACGCCGTTTGCTCCACCCATAAAGACCCTCAGACTCTCCGATCACACCCACCCGTTACAGATTGAGACAATTTGACGGTACCGAATTCTTGTCAAGGCGTGGTACAATTGTGTCCCAACGCAAAGGAGGTACCTATGCCCACCTGTGTGCCCGTCCGAGACATGAAGGACACCGCTGCATTTACCGCGCTTGTTGAGTCCGAGCGCGACGTCACCGTAACTAAGAACGGCTATGAGGCCATGCACTGCATCAGCAGCGACCAGTATCGTCTCATGCAAGACGAAATCGCCAAAGCCAAGCTGCTGTCTCGTATGATGTTGGCAGAAGACGAGATATCGCAAGGCGACTACAGCGACTACGACTCCTTCGCGACCGCGATACGAGACAAATATGGCCTATAACGTCGTAATACTCGAAAGCGCACAATATGAATACGAGGCTATTGTCAGATACCTTGCTCAAATCCTTATGAACCCACGTGCAGCAGGCAATTTTGTTGCTGAGTTTGAATATCAGCTTGATCTGCTTCGCGAGCAGCCGCTCCTACGGCCCCTCTCCCACATACGAGAGCTGGCGGCACGCAATTATCGATCGTTTACCGTCAACAAATACGTGTGTCTTTACAAGTTTGAGCGCGATACGATCTATATCGCCCATGTCTTTCATCAGTCACAGGACTACGGCCGCCTGGTCTAGCCCACAAACTGAATACTTGGTCCGATCTCCCGCAGCGATAGCTAGCAAATGATCTGCGTGTGCTCCTCGATGGCGGCGCGGTCCTCGGCGGCGATACCCGGCTCGCACACCACGGCGTCCAAACTGTCCAGGCGGCAGAAGGTGTAGAAGTCGCGCTTGCCGATCTTGCTGGAGTCGGCGATGAGGTAGCGTGAATCGGCCTTGCTAAAGGCGAGCTGCTGGATGCGGCCCTCTTCCATGTTAGACGTAGACACGTCGCCGTCCAGAATGCCGTTTGCGCCGATAAAGGCTGCGTCGATCCCCAGTGCGCGCAAGGTGTCCTCGGCCGTGGGGCCCACAAAGGCGGCAGTGCGGCGACGGTACATACCGCCCACGAGACACAGGTCGCAGTCTTCGCGCGCCTCGAGCAGATTAAACACCGAAAGCGAATTAGTCACGATGCGTAGGCGGCACGCCGGCAGCATCGAGGCCATCTGCTCAACTGTAGTGCCCGTCCCCAAAAAGATGGTCGAGCCCTCCTCGATGAGCCCAACGGCGCGGCGCGCGATCTGCAGCTTTTCCTCGGCATGCTTAGTGCGCTTTTCACTGTGCGAATACTCATGGCGCAACATAGCGTGCGGGCGACTCTGCGCACTACGGGCGCCGCCGTGCACGCGCTCGATCTCGCCTAGGCTCGCAAGCTCCTCAAGGTCGCGACGGATCGTCATGTCCGAGACACCTAACGCATCCGAAATCTCCTTAACCGAAACCGTGCCCTGCTCATCGAGCAGCTGGCGAACCCTATCCTGTCGCTCTGCCTTAATCACGATGAATCCTCGCCGTTCTATGCGTGCATATCATTCAAACAGTAACGAACAAATTGTATCAGACCCGTGCGCGTCAAAAATGAACGCCCGCACAGCTCCAATCATCACTTTTTTGAGAAAAATACCCCCTGCTTTAGTGGGGTGTAGTGATAATCTCGCCTGTTCGCGCTACAGTTTGTCGGAAATACCTCGATGTTAGGAACCAAATGATCACTTCCGAGCTTTTCGGCACCGCGCCGTGCGGTACCCCCGTTCATCGTTACACCCTCAACGGGCCCGAGATCTGCGTTCGCATTATGGACTATGGCGCCACCGTGCTTGGTATCGACGTGCCCGACATTCCCGGCAACGTGCGCGATGTGGTGCTGGGCTTCGATAAGCTCGAGGATTACTTTGACAACCCCGCCTGCTTTGGCGCGACCATCGGCCCCGTGGCAAACCGCACCGCGGGCGCCACGATCACCATCGACGGTACGGACTGGCATATGCCCGCCAACGAGGGCGCCAACAACCTGCACAGCGATCTTGAGCACGGTCTGCATAAACGCGTGTGGGACGTTGAGCTCGACGAGACTCACAACGCCGTGCGCATGACCACCTCGCTTGAGGATGGCGAATTGGGCCTTCCCGGCAAACGCACCTTTACGGCCGTGTTTACCGTTACACGCACCGGCGTCTTTCGCATCGAGTATGGCTGCGAGAGCGACCGCGCCACCTACGTGTCCATGACCAACCACACATACTTTAACCTTGCCGGCCATAACGCCGGCATGGACTGCGAGCACTTCTTTGTTGCCAACGCTGCCCACTACCTGCCCATCAACGAGCAGAATATCCCCACCGGCGAGATCGCTCCGGTCGAGGGAACACCGTTTGACTTTCGCGAGCTGCGCCCCGTCGCTCCCGGCATGGAGGCCGACGACCCGCAGATTAAGCAGGCCCGTGGCTACGATCACTGTCTGTGCATCGATGGCTATCAGTACGGCCGCAATCTCCGCCGCGCGATGCACGTCGAGGAGATGTGGACCGGCCGCGAGCTGGACTACTACACCACTGCCCCGGGCGTGCAGCTCTACACCGGCAACTGGCTGGGCGACGAGCACGCCAAGGACGATGCTAACTATGGCTGGGGCGCCGGCTTTGCTCTCGAGGCCGAGATGTACCCCGACACGCCGCACCAGCCGTTGTTCCCGCAGGGCATTGTGGGCCCGGGTCACCCCTACAGCAATGTGATCGAGTACCACTTTATGAGGCACTAAGCCCACAATGCAACATATTGCACAGCAACGCCCGCCGGCACCACCGCCGACGGGCGTTTTGCTATCTAGTCATTGGGGACGTTCTTAAATGACTAGTCGTTGGGGACAGTCTTTAACGTTTGGCAAGAAAGACTGTCCCAATCTGCCGGCACTTGGGGACGTTCCTAAAAGGCCGGCACATAAGGAACGTCCCCAAGTGCCAAGGGTGTCCCGCTTGACTAGTCATTTAAGAACGTCCCCAATGACTAGTTGGATGGGGTCGGGATTGGAGCTGGGGAGGTAACGGATTTCTAGTTCTATGCCGAGCTTTTGCAGCTCTTTGAGGGCGACGATGTCCGCATCGTCTATGGCGACTGCGGGCGTTACAGAGCGTTTGCCCTCCCCTGTCTGCATATGGCCAATGCTGATCTTGGTAATCGGCACACCACCCTTAACTAGCGCGAGCGCATCGACGGGTGAGGCTACCATGATCAGAATCCATTGACGCGGCGTTGCGGTATGAATGATGTCGATAGTCCTTTGCACCGAGAAAAACCTTGTCCAGACGCCTTCTGGCGCCGCCGCCCTCATGGGTGCCCATTGGCGCGAATCCGCCGCGATCTCATCGTTGACGATTAGGACAAGGTTGGAACCAGTCGCCTCGTTCCACAGCTCAACGTCTTGCCCGTAAATGAAACGGTCATCGATACGCGTGAGAAGAATCTTGGGTTGAGCCATGGCTGCCCCATTCTGTTTGAGACCCATACGAGCGGGACATCACGTCTCCAATATTAGTGCATTTAAAGTGAGAAAAGCCGTCAGAACCCTTGCGCGGATGTGCGATGTCCCGTATCATAAACAGCCGTTGACGCCTCAGTTGCGTCACCACATGGCCGCCAGCGTAGCTCAGTTGGTAGAGCACCGCTCTCGTAAAGCGGGGGTCACCGGTTCGAGCCCGGTCGCTGGCTCCATTGCACAAGATAGCCGCCTTCGGGCGGCTTTTTTCTTGCCGATTTATCGCACAATGCCAATCCAAGCACAACGCCGCCGGCAACTCCCCTACTCAACAAAAAGCCCCGCCAGCCGCAATCCCCAAAGGAACCGCGATCAGCGGGGCCTAAGCGCGCTCCTCCAAAGGAAAACGCTCACAACACGAACAGCTCAGCCGAGCAGCGCGTTACTCCTCCCAGTAAGCATCTGCAAGTAGCTTAAAGCAGATCTTCTTGACCGGCTGTGCGCCATCGCCCGGGAACTCGAGCGTGGGCATGTGAGGCTCGCCGGCAACGAACAGCGCGAACTTGTCGTCGGCAAGATCGCCGGCAATCGAGGCGTCTGAATCGACCAGGTCGTAGTCGTCCTTCTCGTCAAACTCCTGGACCAGCGTCAGGCTGCCCGTGGCAACCTTAAAGGCCTCGCGACCCTCAATGTCGATCTGCAGGTCGTGATAGCGCTGATGCGTCTCGTAGTGAGCCTCTGCCTCGGGACGCGTCGTGGGAGCCATGACGTTCGCAAAGACCTTGTCGCCCAGAATCGGATGGCTGCCGACCTCGAGCTGCGCCGGGTCGTTCTCCTCGAGCCAGTCGATCAACACGTCGAGGCCCTTGAGCATTCCGCGGTACTCCTCGATATCGCCCAATGCACCGTAAATCATCTAAATCCCCTCTCGGATCGCTTCTTTGGCGGCTACTCGGCAAACGCGTTACCGACGCTGTTGCCACCCACATACGTCTCGACCAGGGTAAGGTCGGGATTGAACACGACAACGTCGGCGTCGCGCCCCGACATAATGCTATCGCACTTGTCGTCGACATGAGCTAGCAATCGATGCCGGGGCCGACGCCCAAGCCCTTACAGCTCGGTCACGACAACGCCGTTGTAGACCTCGTCCCAACGATCCATAACCAAGTGGCCAGTCATGGGATCCATGGCGTTGAGCTTGCCGCAGGTGTTGGCGGTACGCAGCACCGTCTCGTCGTCTGCGCCAGCAGCGATGGCATGTGCGAAGCCTGCGATAGTGGAGTCACCAGAGCCCGTGGCGTTAACGGCAGGGATATCGGGCGTCTTTGCGCGGAACGCACGGCCATTGTGGAAGCCAACGGAGCCGGCAGCGCCCATGGACACGACGACCCAGGGGATATCGGAGAAGCGGGCATCAGAGGCAAGCGCGGCGCGGAGCTCGTCCACATCGTCGGTGGTAAAGCTCGTGCCCAGAAGGCCGTTGATCTCGGTCAAGTTAGGCTTGACCAGCTCGGGCTTAATTTCGGACTTAAGGGCGGCCTCGAGCGAAGCACCCGAGGTATCGAGCAGCACCTTGGCGCCGGCGTTCTCGGCAATGCCCGTGATCTTGGCATAGTAGTCTGCCTCGACACCGCGGGGCAGCGACCCCGAAATAGTGACGACGTCGGCCTTGCCCGCAAGCTCGGTAAACTTGGCGGTAAAGGCATCGAGCTCCTCGGGGGCAATTGTCGGGCCGCTCTCGAGCAGCTCGGTCTGGTTGCCGGCGTGGAGGATGTTGAGGCAAATACGGGTCTCGCCCTTGATGGGCACAAAGTCGTTGTTAATACCGTTGGCGTCCATGAGCTCGGCCATGTAGGCGCCCATGTGGCCGCCGAGCAGACCGGTTGCCACAACGTCGTCGCCCAGCTGACCCAGTACACGGGCCACGTTGAGGCCCTTGCCGCCGGCGGTCTTTTCGGGCGTCACACGGTTGACGTCGTCGATAATGAGCTCATCGAGCTGATAGCGCGTATCGACAGACGGGTTCATCGTAACGGTGAGGATCATTTTTAGCTCCTTATCTCGCAGGCTCCTTATGCCTCGCGATACGAGTCGACAAAACGGAATTACAGAATCTCAATCGTGAACGAGCGAACGACGGTCTCCTTGGGCTTGGCGACAAGGCAGCCGCGCTTATGCTCAAGCACGTCGTCCTCATCGGAGCAGGTCGAAAGGCCGCCCCAGGGCTCAACCGCCACAAAATCGCCCTCGGGCTTGCTCCACACAATGAGATATGGGAAGTCCTCAAAGCTCAGGCGGACGCCCTTGTCCTCGCCCTTTTTGGAAAGCGTGACCTGACGGCTCTCGAGCACGTCAAAGATGGTCTCCGCAAAATCGAAGAGCTCATGTGACAGAGGCAGCGTCTTTCCCACCATGGGGTTCTTGGAGCGATTGGTCACGTCAATCAAGCCAGTCGAGGGGACGGCGGTGCAGAGCTCCGCAGCCTCGTCCTTCTCAAAGCGCAACTCGTAGTCCGTATAGGCCTCGCCCTCATCGAGCGGACACCTAAAGCCGGGATGACCGCCAATAAAGAACGGCATGTCCTCGGTGCCCTCGTTGGTGACCTCATAGGAAACGCGCACGGCAGCGTCCTCGAGCGTATAGCGGGCGACAAGCTTAAACGGATACGGATAATCGCTCAGCAGCGCGGCGTTATCCTCGGAAGCCAGGCACATCGCCAGCTCGTTCTCGCTCTGGCTCAGCAGCTTCCACTCCTGTTTGCGCGCAAACCCATGGCGAGCGAGCTTTACATGATGCCCGGCAAACGTCATGGCGTTGTTATCGCGCAAGCCTCCGCAAATCGGGAAGCAAATCGGTGCCTGGCCGGACCACACGGCGGGATCGCCCTGCCACAGATACTCGCGACCTCCGGCCTCGATCGAGGTAAACGAACCACCAGCCGTGGACACCTTAATAGAAATCGAATCGTTGGAGAGAGCGTATTCCATTGCCCATCCTTTCGAACAACTGCTTTTTGCTCGCAAGTACCCGTCTCGGCCCTGACCAAAGGACAAACCCGCACGTTCATCGATGCGTCCGGTATCCCAGCCATGTAACGGGGTACCATACAGACATTGATGCAATTACAGCTGAAAGGCCTTCTTATGCGAACCATCATCCTCTACGCCTCGCGCCATCACGGCAATACGAAAAAGCTCGTGGACGCCATCGTCGAGGCGCACCCCGAGATCGATACCCTCGACGTGAAGTCACTCGGCAAAAACGAGTACCCCAACCTGCACGAATATCATCTAATCGGCGTCGCCACGGGCATCTATTACTCCGAGATCGACAAGGATATGGCACGTGTACTGACCAACGTGCTGCAGCCGCAGGACAAGGTGTTTGGCCTTATGACCTACGGTGGCAAAAACAAGTGGTACGGCAAGGATATCGATGGCATCTGCCGCATGAGGCAGGCCATCTTCATGGGTGTCTACGGCTGCCCCGGCTTTGATACGTGGGGGCCGTTCAAACTCGCCGGCGGTGTCCAAAAGGGACACCCGACCGCTGAGGAAATTAAGGGCGCCGTCGACTTCTTCGACAAGATCGAAGATGAGTACGGCGATATCATCGTCGAAGAGTACGCCAAACGTGAGAAGCGTCTAGCATACGAGAAGGAGCATCCTGCAGGAGGCCTGGTGGCCGGCGTTAAGCGCACGGCAAAGAAGATCGCTAACAAGCTGTAACTGTGAAGGTGCTTTTGAGCGTTTAACCCATACGGCGGGTCCGAGCAGATTCGGGCCCGCCGTCTTTTTCTATCGTTACTCGGTAAAGGCGTTGCCGACGCTCTGGCCGCCAACATACGTCTCGACGAGGGTAAGCTCATGGTCGAACACGACAAAGTCGGCGTCGCGACCCGGCATGATGCTGCCGCACTTATCCTCGATGTGCGCGGAGCGTGCCGGCACCTCGGTTGCCATGCGAATGGCGATATCGGCGCTCGCGATGCCCCAGTCAACGATGTTCTTGACGCCCTGGGCAAGCGTGAGCACCGAGCCGGCAATGCTCTTGCCGTCGGCGAGCCAGCACAGGTTGTCCTTCATGATGACGTCCATGCCACCACTGGTGTAGCTGCCCTCGGGCATGCCGCCGCAGCCCAGGCAGTCAGTGATGAGCACCGTGTGTTGCCAGCCCTTTGCCTGCAGCAGCGCCTTGATGGCGGCAGGGTTAACGTGCTTGCCGTCACAGATGATCTCGGCGTAGGTCTCGGGCGTGGACATGGCAGCGCCCACGACACCGGGCTCACGGTGATGCAGCCCGCGCTGACCGTTATAGGTATGCGTAAAGCAGCTGGCACCGGCGTTGATGGCGGCGATGCACTCATCGTAGGTGGCGTCGGAGTGACCGATGCTGGTCACCACACCCTTGGCATTCAGAGCAGCCGCATAAGCAGCGGCACCGTCGCGCTCGGCCGCCATGGCGCTCTTGACGATGCGACCACCCGCAGCCTCCTGCCACTGATCGAAGACCTCCTCGGAGGGGTCGATAAGATAAGCGGGGTTCTGCGCGCCCACGTGCTTCATGGTAAAGAAGGGGCCCTCCAGGTAGATGCCCTGAATGCGAGCACCGCAGAAGTCGGGGCCGCGACCCTCGTCCGCCTGAGCGATGGCGGCGCAGGCGTCCTTGATCTGCTCGACGCCATCGGTGAACGTCGTGGGCAGCCAGCTGGTGGTGCCGCGACGGGCGAGCTCGGTCGAGCTGATATCGATGCCCTCGGGATCGTTATCGGTAGTTGAGTGGTTGTAGAAGCCATGGATGTGAGTATCGACCATACCCGGTGCGATCCACGATCCCGTGTAGTCCTTAATCTCGCAAGAGGGCTCGTCGGCCTGCCAGGCGCCAAAGACGCCATCCTCGACCATAAGATAGCCGCCCAGTTGCGGGCCTGCCGGCAAGAAGAACTTGTCAGCCTTAATTGCGTACGTGCTCATATGCACTCCTTGCTTCTAAAGCAGTTGACTGTAGTGATGCTTATACCCAGCTCACGTAAAACAAAAAGCGCCCGCCCGCCGTTATGAGCGGACGGGCGCCCTTACAGGGGGACGCGATTAAGCGGTGAAGGGGTGAATCGTCACGCCCTTAACCACGCGGTTGACCGTGCCGGTGGGGCTCGGCGTATCGGGCGTGTTGCCCACGCGCACGGAGTTGAGCAGGCTGATAGCCTGGGCAAACATCACGAACGGCAGAGCAAGGTAGCCCTCGGGAAGTGCCTCGTAGCCCTTAAAGGTGAAGGACTCACCCTCATAGACGGTGGCACCTTCCTGCTGAACGGCGATGGTGTGCTGAGCGATTTCGTCGCCACCGATCTCGTTGAGGATGTCGATGTCGTACTGACGGGTGTAGGCGTCGTTGTTGACGAACACGAAGACGAGCGTCTTATCGTCGACGAAGGACTTAGGTCCGTGACGATAGCCCATGGAGGTGTCGTAGGAAGTAGCGACCAGACCGTGAGCGAGCTCAAGGATCTTGAGCTGGCTCTCCTGGGCAAGGCCACCGAAGGAGCCAGAACCCAAGTAGGTCACGCGGTTGAAGTCGCCAGCCAGGTAATCGGCGATCTCGGGCTCACGGGAGATGACCTCCTCGCCCATCTTGGCGATGGTCTCGACCCACTCGGCCTTCTGCTCGTCAGAGGCAGTGTCAAAAATAAGGGTAGAGAGCAGGGTCATGCAGGAATAAGAACCGGTCATGGCGAAGCCCTTGTCGTTGGCGCGCGGAATGAGCAGCGTCAGCGCGTTGGGATCATCGGCAGACTCGACGGCGAGCTTGCCCTCGGGAGCGCAGGTGATGTTGAGGAACTTGACGTTGTGGACGAGCTCCTTGGCAACGGCAACGGCAGCAAGGCTCTCGGGGCTGTTGCCAGAGCGGGCAAAGGAAACCACGAGCGTGGGATCCTCGGCGCGCAGGAAGTCGCGCGGGGCGCTCACGATGTCGGTCGTGGCGATGGGCTTAAAGTCGTAGAGATCAGTGTTGCCAGCGTGACGCAGGTACGGGGCGCAGGTATCGCCAACATAGTCGGACGTACCGGCACCGGTGAAGACAACGGACAGACGGCCCTCGCCCATAGCGCGAGCCTCGGCCAGGAAGGCCTCGATGGCCTCCTTGTTCTCGCGATAGATGTTGAGCGTATCACGCCAAAGCTCGGGCTGCTGAGCAATCTCGGCCGTGGTGATCTGGGCGCCGAGCTCGGTGAGCTCCTCGACACTCTTCTCGAACATTTTTAATACCTCTCTCTAGAAGTAATCCTCTGACGTGCAATTATATACTTCGGTTGGTTATCTGGTAGTAACCAGTTAAATGCAAAGAATCATTATATGGAAACGATGCGAGCACTAGTCGCTACGCTGGTGGTAAACCTTGTATTTAAACTGATCGGCACGAGCAACCGAGAGTGTGTACTCCACAACCTCGTTTGACTCGTTATACGTAGTCCTGACCAAATCGAGCACAGGCGAGCCCTCGACAATTCCCAAAAGGTGGGCGTCGGTGGGACGGGCTATGCTCGCATAGAACTCCTCTTCGGCCACGCGTATCTTTTGCTGAAAGTCTTGCTCAATCACATCGTAAAGCGGCTTACGCTCCAGCAGCGGTCGCTTTAGGGACAGAAATTGACGAACTGGTAGATAGCTGCGTTCGACCATCATGGGCATGTTGTCGGCAGAACGAAGGCGCTTAAGCTTAAAAATGCGATCACCGATACGCAATCCCATATGCTCGGCCAGATTTTTATCGGCCTCCATCTCGCAAAACTCGAGAATCGTGGTCTCGGGGTCGCGACCCATCGCGCGCATCTGCTCGGTAAAGCTGTAGGACTGCATGAGATTGGTTGCCTTTGCCGAACGGTCGGTCACAAAGGTACCGCGACCGTGCTGCCGAACCACCAGTCCTAAACGCTCCAGTTCCTGCAGAGCCAGGCGTACCGTAGTGCGCGAGAGACCATAGCGCTCCGAAAGTTCGCGCTCGGAAGGAATCATGTCACCGGCGCGATATTCATGGTCGATCTTTTCGGTCAGAATATCGACCAGCTGATCGTACAGCGGTTGCTTACGCGCTCCGATCGCCATCCTATCCTCCCTTTTGCTCGAATTCGGCTAACTACCTAGGGTGTTTAGCATTATCTGTCTGCCACACCCGAATCATCAAGAAAACAAAAGCCGCGCGCTCTTTCGAGCACGCGGCTTTTAACATACACATGGCTTAAGGGGTCGGGGTGTGAGCCGCGTAGGGACACACCCCTCAAGCTAGAGCCTTACCAGATGCTCGGCCAGAGACCAAGCGGGCCAGCGCCCAGGATGCCAAGGACGAAGAGCAGCAGAATGCCCTTGGTCGGGGTCCAGCTGTGCTTAGCGAACATGTAGTAAAGCAGCAGCGTAAGCATAAGCGGGACAAGCTTCGGGACGATGGTGTTGAGGGTGTCGGCAACAGAGAAGTTGACCGGATCCTCGGTAACGGTGCCGTAGGTAACGGACTCCATGCCGTTGCCCAGATCGGTGACGCCGCACTCGACAGCGTTGCCGTCGGCATCGGAAGCGGTGAGGGCGTTGCCGTCCTCATCGGTCATGGCGATGGTACCGGCCTCAGCGGTCTCGGTATCGATGCCCTCCATACCGGTGAAGTTCTCGGCCTCCTTCTCGGAGACGATCACGGTAGTGGCGGAGAGGCCACGGGTGGTGCCGTTGGGGATCTCGAGGTTGATCTGGGTGCCACCCATGGTGACGACCAGGCAACCGACGACGAAGACGCCCATGATGGAAGCGGCACGCGTAAAGGCCTGCATGTTGGCGGTCAGAGCGTCAATAGCGCTGGTGCCAAGCTTGTAGGACCAGTTCATGAGCCAGAAGCGCAGAGCGAACTGGACGGCGTTGAAGATCACCAGGAAGATGATCGGCGCAGCGGCGTTGCCGTTGATGGCCATGTTGGAGGTGATGCCGGCCGTGATTGGCACGAGCGTCAGCCAGAACAGGGCGTCACCGATACCACCGAGCGGGCCCATTGCGGCGACGCGGACGGCGCGGATCGTGGGGATGTCAACCTTGTTCTGCTCGAGCGAAAGCACGATGCCCATAACAAAGGTGACGAGGAACGGGTGGGTGTTGAAGAACTCCAGGTTGTGGCTCATGGAAGCCGCGAGGTCGTTCTTGTTGGTGTGGATCTTCTCCAGACCGGGGATGATGGAGTAAAGCCAGCCAGCGGCCTGCATGCGCTCGTAGTTGAACGATGCCTGCAGGAAGCAGGAGCGCCAAGCCATCTTGTTGAGGGTCTTCTGGTCGAGCTGCGGAGCAGGAGTGAGATCCTCGTAGTGCTCCGGGATCACATACTCATTAGATGCCATCTTCGAAGTCACCTCCGTCAGAAACAGCTGCACCCTTCAGCTCGGTCTGCTGCTGGAAGTCCCAGAAAGCGATGCCGAAGCCGATGAGAGCGAGGATGAGCAGAGCAGGGGTTGCCAGCGAATCGTTGGCAACGGTGATGAGCGCGAGGCCAAAGCCCATGAGGAAGAAGCCCCACATATCGCGGTTCATCATAACCTTGAGCAGGACGGCGAAGCCGACGAAGCGCATCATGCCGCCTGCAGCGGACAGACCGGTCTGCAGCCAAGTCGGGATGGCAGAAGCGATGGTCTGACCGATGGTAGCGCCAGCGATGAAGAACAGGGTGACGACGACAGCGAAGATCAGGCCAAGCAGAGCCATGGCGAAGTAGTTCAGGCGCTCGATGCCCTTGGTGTCCGCGTTGTGAGCCATGTTATCGGCCGTGGACATAAGCGGGGACATAAGCGTGAAGACCAGGGTAACGCCAAGCTGGCCAAGCAGAGCGAACGGAATGGCGAGGCCGACTGCCGCGTTGGGCTCGAGGCCCGTGGCGATAGCGAGAATGGCTGCCATGATGCCGCCGATGACGGCGTTAGGCGGCTGAGCGCCTCCGATCGGCATGTTGCCGATCGTCATGAGCTGATAGGTACCACCCACGAGAAGACCGGTGTTGAGGTCGTCAAGGATAAGACCGATGACGGCGCCGGTGACGATGGGCTGATAGAGAGACTCGAGGAAGTCAAACTGGTCGATTGCCGCGATGAACGTAACAACGAAGACCAGAGCGATCTGGATGATCGAGTATTCCATCTTGCTCCTCCTTTCAAAATGTATGTACGCACTTTGGATATCACGTACAGAACGTCAGGGTTTCACTCCTGACAACGTGGATCACGAGGATTACGAGAAGAGCTTGCTCGTGTCCTCAACAGGCGTGCTCGGAACGCGCCTGATCTCCAACTCCACCCCCAATTCCTGCAGCTCTTTAAACGCAGCGACATCCTCGTCGTTAACTGCGACGGAGGTGGCGACTTGGCGCTTTCCTTCCGACATGTGCATGTTGCCGATGTTTACCTTCTTTATAGGCACACCGCCCTTGACGAGCGTAAGCACGTCTTCCGGTGTTTCGGCCACGATGAAGATCTTCTGGCGCGGGCTCGCCTTGCCAATGACGTCGATGGTCTTCTGCAGGGAGAAGAAACGCGTAGCGACGCCGGCGGGAGCGGCCATCTTCATGAGGTTCTGGCGCATGGTGTTGGACGCCACGTCGTCGTTGGCGACGAGGATGAGGTTGGAGCCCAGAGTGGAGTTCCACTGGGTGGCAACCTGACCATGAACCAGTCGGTTATCGATGCGGGTAAGAAGAATGTTGGGTTCTGCCATGTTGATCAGCTTCCTTTCGATATTTGCTGACGACAGTTACTTGATCTCCTGAATCGCGTAACGCGAAACATCTACGACGGCTCCGGATCGGACTTTGATCTGGACCTTCTCGCCTTCGATGCCTTTGACGGTTCCGTAGATACCGCCGGCGAAAAGAACCTCCTGACCCGGCTTGAGCTCGGTGTGCAGCTCCTTGAAGTACTTCTGCTTCTTCTTCATGTTGATTTGCGACCAGATGGTGTAAATCAAGCCCATGATGACAAGCAGGCCTAAAAGGGCGACCGAGGAGCTCAGGACGTTGGCTCCGAAATCGGCCATTAGATGCCGTCCTCGTCGCCAAAGATATCCTCTTCCTCGGAGCCGGCAACGGACGCGACCGTCTGGGCGGTGATGCCCGTCTGGCCAACGGTCACGGCCTGCTCGCCAAGCTCGGCGAGCGTGGCATTGCCGCGGAGGAACAGGAGCTCAATAACCATGGGAAGGTTGGTGCCAGTCAGAACCTCGACGTTGTCGACATCCTGGGCAATCATCATCGACTGGTTGAACGGGGTACCACCGAGCAAGTCGGTAAAGACGAGCACGCCATCGCACTCCTCGCGCATGGCGGTAATAGCGGCGCGGAGATCCTCACCGTAGGATGCGGCCTGATCGCCCTCAAAAGGAACGACGGTAAAAGCAGGCTGGTCGCCGGCAACCATAGCGATAGCGCTTGCAAGGCCGGGTGCGAACTGTCCATGACCGGTAAGAATAAAGCCAACCATTCAAATTTCCCTTCCGAAGGTGTGTACGATCTGAGTCCGATGATTTTCGGAAGCCAGCGGGCACTTGCCCTTAAAGCTTCTTAGAAAGCGTTCTTTGAAGACCAGTGGTTTCTAAACTGGTAGTAACCACGTGACGTGTTGTTGTCACTATATCACCCCAGAAGAGATCGCTTTCGCTGATTCAAACAGTAAAACGTTTTTGCACCGCTCACGGTGATATTTCGACCGTTTACCGCTCGTTAACACTTCTACCTGCGGTTTTGAAACCGTTTCGAAACGCTTTGGCAAAAGAACGGATCTTTCCCGGTGTCTAAACAACGCAGGGCGGCTAAAAATAGCGTGTAGAAAAATTGCAGGTCATTGTGAAGATATGTGAATTGGTCTTTTTGACTTAATACCAGTTAGAACCAGTTTTGAGATTATCGGTGAACGGTAGTTTTCGACCGTTCACCGGTCACTTGCAATCGTTTGCAGTTGTTTTCCCAGATGAATTAGGGGAACCCGATGGAGCGCTTGTGCGGGCGCGAGGCCTATCCTATTGATTTCGGCAACAAAAAGCCCGCTAGAACGTTGTCCGTTCTAGCGGGCTCAATCAGGTAGATCGGTTAGCGCGCAGTAGTGCAGGCAAACCTTACGCAAACAGGCCGTAGATGCTGATGTTGGCCTTGGCGTAGAGGCCGTTCGCATACTCGGTCCACTTGGAGCTAGCGCTCGAAGCCTGCGAGGAATACTGCTGGTAGGCGGTGTAATAGGCGGTCATGGCTTGCTTATAGGTAGCGCTATCGGCCGTAAAGGCATCGTCAGCGAAGGCCTTGGCATAGGTGCTGTCGGCATCCTTCCAGGTGCCCTTCTCGCTATCCCACTCGTCACCGGCAAGGTTGATGATGTAGTCAGCGTAGTCCTTGCTCGCGGTCTCCTCGTTGCCGTCAGCAGGCTCGGTCGGGGCGGTCGGCATGCTTGCGGAGCTGTCGCCGACCTTCTTCTTGTAGAGCTTCTGCAGCGTCGCGGACTGACGGACGATCTGCTTGGCCTGGTCCTTGGACACGCCATACTGCGTGGCCATGGTCTTGTAGTCGGAGGTGCCGATGGAATCCTCGGCGTACTTCTTCATCTCCTTAGAAGAGACGGTAATGCCCTCGTCCTCGGCGGCGTCGAGCAGGATCTTGTTGCGCACGTAGGACAGGATGACGTCGGCAGAAGGAGCGGTGTAGTTGCCATCACTATCCTTGACGGTATCGAGGCTGTACTGGCTCTCGATGGCCTCGCGCGCGGTGATATCGCTCTTCTTGCCGTTGTAGCTATAGCTTGCCACGGTCGAATCGAGCTGGTCCTCGGTGAGGGTCGCCGAGCCGACGCCCTTGCCGCCAAAGCCGCCATTGCCAATAAAGAAGCCGACCACGGCAGCAATCACGACTGCAACCACGAAGGCGGCAATCATCGTCTTCTTGTGCTTGCAAGCGTGGTCGTCCACGTCGGAGTCGTCGTCCTCGTCCTGTTCCTCGGGCATGAGGTTCTCGTCAGCTGCATCCGCGGCGATCTTTGCCTCCAGGCGAGCGTCCTCCTCCTCGGCGGTCGTGCCGGCGGCAATATGTTCGGCAGACGTGCCGGCGACCAGGTCGATCTTCTCGTCCTCATCACCGTCAGGGCCTTCGCCGCGCTCGATGATCTGGATGCCGTCGATCTCGTCCTTCTCGTCCTTCTTTTGGATCAGACCCATATCAGTTACTCCTTGTTAGGAAACATAGTCCTCAATAGAATACGCCCGGCAGAGCGCCGGGCGTATTGATTCTTAGGTTATACGCAAACACTTAAGTACTATTTAGGCGTTTGCAGCGTGCATACCTTAGGCCAGGTGCGCGATAACGGCATCGGCGAAGGCCTGCGTGCCCACCGCGCCCTCAACGGAGCCGGTCTGGGCACGACGCACGTCACCGGTAACCTGCTCGCCCTCGTCGAGCGTGGCAGAGACGGCGGCGCGAATGCGATTGGCAGCGTCGTTCTCGCCCAGGTGATCGAGCATCATCGCAGCAGAGAGGATCTCGGCCGTGGGGTTGGCGATATCCTGACCGGCGATATCGGGCGCGGAGCCATGCGTTGCCTCAAAGATTGCGCAGTCGGCACCGATGTTGGAGCCGGGGGCCATACCCAGGCCGCCTACCAGGCCAGCACACAGGTCGCTGACGATGTCGCCGTACAAGTTGGGCAGCACCAGGACATCGAAGTCATTGGGGTTCTGGACCAGACCCATGCAGGTGGCGTCGACGATCTTGTCGTTGAACTCGATATCGGGATAGTTGGCGGCCACCTCGCGCGCAACGCGCAGGAACAGGCCGTCGGTCGCCTTCATGATGTTGGCCTTATGCACGGCCGTCACCTTTTTGCGGCCGCAGCGGCGGGCATACTCAAAGGCATACTCCACAATGCGGCGGCTCTTGGCGATGGAGATCGGCTTGATTGAAATCGCGGAATCGGCGGCGAAGGTCTTTTGGCCCGAACACTCGACGAGCTGCGAGAGCTCCTCGACCTCGGCAGTGCCCTCATCGAACTCGATGCCGGCGTAGAGATCCTCGGTGTTCTCGCGCACGATAACCAGATCAACGTCGCGGAAGCGCGAGCCGTCGCCCGGCTGCGACAGGCAGGGTCGCACGCAGGCGTACAGGTCGAAGTGCTTGCGCAGGGCCACATTGACGCTGCGGAAACCCGTGCCGACCGGCGTGGTGATGGGGCCCTTGATGGCAACCTTGGTCTCGGCGACTGCATCGAGCACGTGCTGGGGCAGCGGCGTGCCAAACTCGTCCATGACGCCGGCACCGGCCTCCTGGACGTTCCAATTGATCTGGACACCGGCAGCCTCGACCACGCGGCGCATGGCCTGCGTAATCTCGGGACCGATACCGTCACCGGGAATCAGGACTACATCGTGCGCCATAATCTGTTACTCCTCGTCTTCAGCGTCGTCAGATTTTTTAACGCTAGCACGCTTCTTCTTTTTGGAGAGATCAAGGTCAAAGCGTTTAACAAGCATTTCGCAAATCTCGCTCGAACGGGCTTTGAGATAGCTGCCCTTGCCGTTCTCGGCATCGAACTTAAGGCGCAGCGCGAGCTTCTCGGCGACCTCGGCGTCGATCTCGCCCTGGCCAAACTCGTACAGGCAACCGAGCATATCGCGATACTCGAGGTCGCCGTGGTAGCACTGAATGGCCTCGTCCAGGATGGGCCAAGCCTCGCGCGAACGCTCGACGCTCGTGGCGCCCCACACGCACAGCAGGCGGAAGGCGGCATAGCGCAGCGTGGAGGAAATCTCGTCGAACAGCGCGGTCTCGGCGCCCTCAAAGGCATCGCCCAGCTGCTCGGGGCAGGTGGTAGCGAGCGCCGTCAGGGCATCGAGGGCCTCCCAGCGGGTCTGCGCCTCGGGGCGGTCGAGCGCCTCGATCAGCGCGGGCACGCAGGGCACGACGCGCTGCGGATCGCGCTCGGCAAGCAGGTGCAGCACGCGGGCGGCAAACTGACGGATGCGGCGCGTGGGGCAGCCGAGCTCCTTGACCAGGCGGTCGACGGCGTTCTCGTTCTCCTCTGCCAGCTGAAGCTGTGCCAGCTCCTCGTCGGTGAGCTGTTCGTCTTTGTTTTCTGCCATAGTTACCTCTTTTTACTATTTCTTAGCGTGCTTGCCAGCACCCTTGTTGTCATCGGTGACCGAGATGAGCTGTCGGTCGGCCGCGCCATTGCGACGCGCACGGCGGCGCTCCTCGGCGTCGCCCGCATCGGCGGCGGCGCGATGAGCCTTGTTGACGTTAAAGACCTCGTCGTGCTTGCGCCACGGACCGACGGACTCGCCAAAGCTCATCTTAAGGCCGGCGATAAAGCCGCCGAGCCAGCCGATCGGCGCAAACTGCACCAGCGGGAACAGCGAGAACACCCAGGTCAGCAGAACGACTGCCGCCGCTCCCGCAAAGTTGGCAATCCAGTAGTCGCGCTTGGTGATGACGCGCTTTTCGCACGCCCACTGGCCGCACAAAAAGCCAATGTAGATCGCAAAGAGAAAGAGCACCAGCGCAAGCACCACGAACGTCCAGCTCATGGTCGCTACTCCTCGTGATGGTGGCCGCAGCAGCACTCGTGGCCGTCGTCATGGCCGTGGCCGCCGCAGCACTCGTGGTCCTCGCCATGGTGGTGGCCGCAACCGCACTCGTGGTCGTCGCCGTGCTCGCCGCAACCGCAGCCGTCCTCGTGGGCACCATGCTCCTCGGGACGATACTGCGACCAGTCCAGACCGGCGGCGATGGCGTCGGCCTCCTCCTTGTAGAGTACCGTGATGGCCTGGGTGCCCAGCTTGGCGCCGCCGATGGCGTCGAGCATGTCATAGAGCGTAAAGGCGACGTCGGCGCCGGGCAGCGCGAGCTCGCGATCATCGGCGTAGGCGAGCGCCAGACGCAGGTCCTTAATGAAGTGCTCGACCATAAAGCCGGGCTTGTAGTCGCCGTCGAGCGCCTTGGGCGCCAGGCTCTCCATGGCGCCGGACTTACCGGTGCCGCCCAGGATCATCTGGCGGGTCTTCTCCAGGTCAAGGCCGCTCAGCTCGGCAAATGCCATGGCGTCCGCCATGCCGACCATGCAGGCGCCCAGCGACACCTGATTGGCGAGCTTGGCAGCCTGGCCCTTGCCGGCGCCGTCGAAGCAGCAGATGTTGGCCGCAAAGGTGGCAAGGATGTCGCGGACCGGGGCGATGTCGTTCTCGGTAGCGCCCACGATAGCCGTGAGCGTGCCGGCGATAGCACCCGACTCGCCGCCGGTGACGGGGCAGTCAAACGCCATGCGACCAGAAACCTGGGCGGCCTCGGCAATGTCACGGGCGAGCTCGGGCGAGCTCGTGGTGAGATCGATCAAGACCGCGCCCGGCTTGGTGCACGCAAGCAGGCCGTTGCCCGCCAGATAGAGCTCCTCGACCTCGGAGGGATAGCCCACCATGGTAAAGACGACATCGGCGTTCGCCACGGCCTCGGCCGGCGTATCGGCCCAGACGGCGCCGCGCTCGATAAGCGCGGCGGCCTTGGACTTGGTGCGGTTGTTGACCGTGACGGGGTAGCCGGCGTCCAGGATGTGGCCGGCGATGGGGGCACCCATGATTCCGGTGCCGATGAATGCGACGGAGAGCTTGTTTGCCATGAAACCTTTCCTTTTGGGTTGGGTGTTGTTACCAGGTTAAAATACTCGGTGCCAGCGTTTCGGCCGTGACTTGAGGGCACTTGCAGCCGCAGCGCCTACCTACTCGCCTCGCACGCGGCGCGCGATGCGGTCGGAAAGCGAGGCTTTCTCGGCGCGATTCTTGCCCCAAAACGCGCAGGCCACCATGCCGGGGCCCACGTGCGAGCCAATGGTGGGACCCACGGAGCTGCGAATGATCGTGACGTCGGCGCAGCCCTCCTCCTTGCGGATGGCGGCTTCGAGCCAGTCACCGTCCTTTTCGGCATCGGCCGTCATGATGGCGATGGGCATGGTGCGGTCGGGCACGTAGTTCTCGCGGAACGACTTGAGGATGGACTTGAGCGCCTTCTTGCGGCCGCGGTTGACGCCAATCAGCGACAGCGAGCCGGCAAGGTCGTAGGAGAGCTCGGGCTTGACATCGAGCTTTGCCGTGAGCTGCGCCGCCGCGGGCGGAATGCGGCCGCCGGCAGCCAGCGCGTCGAAGCTCTCGAGCGTAAAGTAGCCGTGGACGTAGGTCTTTGCCTCGTTTGCCCAGTCGACCAGCTGCTTGGCGGTGAGTCCCGCCGAGCGCTGGCGCACGGCCTCGAGCGCCAGGAGCGCGCCGGTCGCGCAGGGCAGAGCGTTGTCGACCACGTAGAGCTCAAAGTTGGGATACTCGGCGCGCACGGCATCTGCCGCCTGGCACGCGGAGTTGTAGCTCGACGACAGCGCCGAGGTAAAGCACAGGTAGACCGTGGGCGTGCCCTCCTTGGCACACTCGGTAAAGAACTCGATATAGCGACCGAGCGACACGGCGGAGGTAGACACGCGAGCGCCGGCGCGCATGCGGTCGTAGAACTCCTTGGGTGTGATGCTCGACCAGATGTCATCCGTGCGCTCCTCGCCATCGATAATGAAGGGGAAACCCAGGATATCGACATCGAGGTTCGCGGCGACCTCGGGGCTAAAGTCGCAGCAAGTATCGACGACGATGCGGCAACGGTCCGAATGACCGGCGGATGCGGCCTTGTCCATCAAAGCGACTCCTTACGTAAAAAGGCGGCCACCCGCATGGGATGGCCGCCAACCGTTAACTCATGCAAGTTAACGTATTTTACTCGTCAAGTGTTTCGATGCGGGGCTTGATGATGCCATATCCACCATTCTTACGGTGATACACCACATTGATGAGGCCAGTCGTCGCGTTCTCGAACACGTAGAAGTCGTGGCCGAGCAGATCGGTCTGCACCAGCGCCTGCTCCTCAGTCATCGGGGTAACATCGATGACCTTCTCGCGGACGAGCAGGTCGTCCTCCTCCTCGGGCAGCAGCAGGTCGGCCAGATCCTCGACGCGCTCGACCGGTGCGACATCCGCCGCGCTGGCACCGCCCTGGCGGTTGTCCACGACCTTGGTCTTGAACTTGCGCAGCTGGCGGGTGACCTTATCGGCGGAGAGGTCGATGGCGGCGTACATATCTGCACCGTGCTCGGCAACGCGAATCACCGAACCGCGGGCACGAACCGTAACCTCGACGATTGCCGGGTTGGGGTTCGAGGGGTTCTTCTCATAGCGAAGCACAACGTCGACCGTCATGGGCTCGATGTCGAAAACCTTGAGCGCCTCGCCGATCTTCTCATCCACATGCGCACGCAGAGCATCGGTTACCGTCGTCTTGCGTCCAGAAACCTTGATATCCATACGTGGCTCCAATCTGCCTCGGGGACTAACTGTACTGGCTATGTACCCATTGCCGTGCATTTAATCACGCGGATTCCCAAAGACCCGAATAACGATTGCTTGATACCGCATACCGAAGTCTCGCACTTTTCTGTGGCAAAGTGCGCTATAGGAGGGAGCCGACAGATTTGTATTTGGTCCCGAAAATTAGCTTTGACCTGCTGGTTTTATAGGGATGAAAAAGCCGGACTCCCCTATTGGAGAAGCCCGGCAGTGCGTGTTGAAACCGTGAAGAAGTGTCCTTTCCAACGTATAGGAGACACCACCCCTAGCAATAACTAGCTATTGAGTTTGTTAATGTCGTCGTCGGTGATGGCGCCTTCCTGGCTGGACGAGTTGTCCTCGGAGGATGCGGTCTCATTGTTGGAATCGGAGGACTCGCTGCCGGAGGACATGGTCTCACTGGACTCAGAGTCACCCGGCTGCACGCTAGCGCCCGAAACCGTCTTAGTGGTGAGGTCGTAGGGCATCGTGCCATACCAGACGCAGTGGACTGCCTCGAGCGTACCGTCGACCGTGATGTCGTCGAGGGCGTCGCTCACGGCACGGCACAGTTCGTCATTGGACGAGGCGCCCGCAACACCAAGCGTCGAGGGCGCCTCGAGCGCACCGACATAGGAGACCTCGCTCATCAGGCGTGCAAGGTAGCCGCCGGCCGTGGAGTCGCAGATCACATAGTCGACCTCGCCGGACTCGAGCGCCTCAAAGCACTCGTCGATGTTGGAGTAGGTCTTTTGGTTGGCGGTGATGCTCTGCTTAGCAAGCGCCTCCTGCGAGGCCGAGGACATCTGAACGCCCAGGGTGGACGTGTTAAGGGTATCGGTGGAAACGCTTAGCGACCCACCATCGCTAGTTTTACCGAACACAGAAGTGGCATCGTACAGGCAGGTGCCGAGCGAGCTAATGTCCCCGTCCGTGGAGTTAATCTCGCCGATAAAGATATCGGCCTTTTTGTCGCCGAGCGCGGAATCTGCCGAAGACGCATCGACAAAGGCGACCTTAAGGCCCATGCGGCTTGCGAGGGCGCGGGCGGCGTCAACCGCATACCCCGTGAGCTCGCCGTCGGCGTCCTGCATGGCCTGCGGCGCATCGGAAGTATCGAGGGCGACCGTCAGGGTTCCGGGAGTGACCAGGGCATCGTCCGACACCGCCGGCGTGACGGTCTCGTACTCGATCTGGTCGATCGTGGGAGTCGTGAACGTAGACAGCGGGTTGAACGCGCATCCGCTCAGGCCCAAAACGGCGATGACCACTGCGGTCCCAGCACCTAACCGAGCCGCGTGCATCAAGCTGCCCCTCACCATGTCCACTACCCTGCCTTCTGTGTCGTATACGATCCGTGCGTTGCGCGGAATATCGGGTTGTTCCCACCAGCTGACCTGGTATTTGACCCCACACTTGCGCACCGGGGTGTTTGCTCGGGAGGCCGCAGCCACCTTCACGACTGACCCGCTCGCCCGCGAGGCGGTATTGCCCCAAAGAAAGTAGAACGGACGGTGCGGCTTACATCTAGGACGCGCCATGATCGCGCCGCGCGCACGCGGTCGCTTACGTGGATCCCTTTGACCGCGTCTGTCTTGGACTAGGACGGGCATTTCGTCCGTCCGCAACCACAGCCTGGTAGGAACGAAGCGCATTATAGCTAAGTTCAAGCTAAAGTTTAAGGTTAGGGGCGTCATTCGCATCGCGAGTACAGATTTTGCGGGTCGGAGCGGACCATTCGTGCCCCTATGAAGCCCGGAGCTCCCCTACGGGGAGCTCCGGGGCACCCGTCTCAGGGTGCCGTGTGCAAAAAACGGCAAATATGAGTACTGTTACCAATTTAGTAGCAGCGTATTACCGCCTCACGAGCCCTTTTTGAGTTCCGCACAGCCTGCTTGGCGCCAAGATATTCCACATTCGTTTATTATCTCTTCGCTGAATCCAGATTATCGGCCCAAGTTTCTTTGTTTTTGCTGTCACTAATCTAGTAACAGTACTCATATTTGCCGTTTTTTGCACAGAGCATATAAACAGACCCCCTATAAAGCCATAGTTTTACGCTGGTTTGAGCCCAAAGCACGCTCGGAGCGTATTCAGCAGAGCATCTTGCCTCTTTCGACGAGCCTCTACGCGATTCTGATATCGCTTACCCATACGCTGGTGGATGCGCCATGCGAGCGCTTCCATCGCCTCCATGTCACAGAGCATTTCGTTGTTAACCGTCGCGACCTCGATTCCCATAGTAATCAAGCCCGTGTTGCGTTTTTCATCATGGATACGTCCCCTCCGGGAGGAATGGCCCAGCTCACCGTTGTATTCCAGGTCAAACTGGGCTGCTTCCTGATACGTATCGCAAACTGCATGCGGCATCCCCGAGATTGCCTGCGCGCGGTCATCGAACTCGATCTTGTAGTCGGTCTTAAAGGGACCGCAGGCAAATCCGCCATAGGAAAACGGAAGCGAAAACAGAGCGAGCATGATGCACTCCATGGGCGAGCGCAGATTTTCTGACAGGTAGGGACACAGGCGCAGCAGCTGTTTGGCCACATTCCCCTTGCATGCTGCGAGGTAATCTACCAGGCAATCGGGTGTCAGCACGGACTCGACCTCAAAGTAACCGACATCTGGCGGCTGGTCTTTGTCCTTTGCCAATTTGTTCACGACAGGCGAGGTGTAGGGAGGCAGATACTTCCCGCGGTCACTCAGTGAAATCTTAGAGCACAGCTCCTGGGCCAGGGCAAATGCCTGGATGCAGCCGACCTCGCGCGCGACGGCTACGCAAAGGGCCTCGGGAGATAGACTGTACACCCCCGGTTCCACCTCTAGAATCGAGCCGGCGGGCAACTCGGAGCATACGGACCAGCTCACGCCAAGAATACGGCGGCGCTGCGCTGCAGATCCTACCAGCAAGCACAAATCCTCTTGCACCTCGCCGCTTGCGGCCCCAATCCGCACCAAGTCGGGAAGATAGATATCCTCGGTCGAGGGCGACGACGCGCGCAGCACACGGCACTCTTCATCGGGGTTAAGGTCCTTCCAGCTGATATAGCCCATCTGCCGGCGCTCGGCGCGCATCATGCGCAGCGCCGAGGCGCCGGTCAGGATTATGGAAGCCGCTAGCTGTTCGCCTGTCGGCTCGTTGCGCCGCTCAATCTTTACTGCCACAAAACCACCCCTACCAAACGCGTGCGATAGCGAGGCCATCAACGGCCGTGGCACCGGCGCGCTTGAGTTCCGCCGAAGCCGCTGCCATCGTCGCACCCGTGGTGATAACGTCGTCGATAAGCAGCAGGCGGCGGCCGTGCACGTCCTCAACCGTCTCGTACATACCTCGGGCACGCTCGCGGCGCTCCTCACGACCGAGTTCGCGCTGGTCGCCATGCCCGTACTTGACGAGAGCATCGAGCAGGGGAACACCCGACAGCTCGCAAAATGGGCGCGCAATAGCCTCCATATGATCAAAACCACGCCGCCGAAACGCTGCCGCCGTCGCAGGCACAAACACCACCGCATCCGCACCGGAAAGCACGCCTCCGTAGCGATCGGGAGCTACGACCTGGGCATGCAGGGCGGTGTCGTAGAGCAGCTCCGCCAGATACGGAGCCAGACGTCGCTCGCCCGCATCCTTGTACGCTTTAATGATGCGCGGCAGCGGATGCGCATAGACGGCGCACGCCAGGCAGCGGTCGAGCGCCTCCGCCATTGCCGAAGACGTGCCCTCGACCGAACACTCAGTGCACAGCAAATCCCCAAACGGGGCGCCACATCGGGTGCAGCTATGACGTGGGTCGATGAGCGTGAGCGCGGCCAGGCAGTCTTGGCAAATAAGCGCACCGGCGCGCTCGCAGCCGGTACATCGTGTTGGCGACAATGCCTCGAGCGCCTCGTACGTCGCGCGCTCGGCAAACGGTAGCAATTCGTCCGCAAACGGTAGGGCACCGGCACTCTGCAGACGGCTCAATATGTTCAGATGGCTCTTCAAGACACAACCCTCCCTACGCTCGATCGCAGGGAGGGTTGTTGATTCGGCGCTATGATACCCCGATGCGCTCGGGGCAAGGCGGGTTAAATCCGCTCGCGGGCGTTATTCGCCGGCGGGCGGTTGTGGTGCGGACGAAGACGGGGTCGAGCCCTCGCCACCATCCTGGCGCGGCTTGCGGGAACGACGACGGCGACGGCGCTTTTGACCCTGGTCGGCCGAGCCCTCGCCACCGCGATTCTCGCGCGGCTCGCGCTCGTCGCGAGCGGCGCCACGCGAAGCCTTGGCAGCCGCTCCCCCGCCATCCCCGGGACGACGGCGCGTGACCTTGACCTCGCCATCCGAGACCTGATCGGCCACGGAGGGCACTGAAGGCTTCTGCTGCGCGCCCGAGGAATGGCGACGGCGCGGACGCGGCGCGCGCTCCTCCTCGCCACGTGACTTGCCGCCCTTGTCGACAGGCGCATCGGAGGCCGAGGCGCCCTTGGAAGCGGCACCGGCCTCGCGAGCAGCTGCGGCGCGGAAGGCGTCCTCGCGCTCCTCGCTCGACAGATGACGGCGGCGGCGACGTGTGGGGTTCATGCCGCCGCCGCGATTCTGCTGCTGGGGCTGCTGAACCTCGCACTCGCGAGAGACGTTCTTGCCCGCGGCTGCAACCTCGGTAGCATCGCCCGAGCCCGCGCGCTTGCGACGGCGACGGCCATCGGCCGCCCCCTCGGTCTCGGGTGTCTCGGCCTTACCGCGGCCCTTTCCGCGGCCACGGCCCTCGCCCTGACCCTGACCGGCGCGAGCATCGGATTCAGCATCGCGACGACGGCGCTTGGGCATCGACGTGCCGGCCAGACGGTCGGCACTCGACAGGCCATCGCCCACATCGACGCCGTTTTCGCGATCGAGCTCCATGAGCGCCAGACGCATCTCGGGCGACTCGATGCGCTCGAGCACATCGCGCGTCACACAATCGGGGCGGCAATTGCAGCCCTGCTCGGCAGCCTTCTTCTTGCAGCCCTCCGAGCAGGTCATATCGGCCAGGTTGACCTTAAAGACTTTGCCGTTCTCCAGGCGCAGCACCAACTGCTCACGCGGCGTGTCATATTCCTGAATACGCGCCTTGCCAAGCGGCGTATCGATGAGCGTCTTCTTTTTGGGCGCACGGCTCTTAAAGTCCTTGTACGCCTCGAACTCATAACGCAGGCAGCACATCAGGCGGCCGCACACGCCGCTGATCTTGGACGAGTTGAGCGGTAGGTCCTGCTCTTTTGCCATGCGGATCGAGACGGGCTCAAACTGTCCGCCAAAGCGCGTGCAGCAGAGTTCCTGTCCGCACTGGGCATAGCCGCCCACCAGGCGGGTCTCGTCGCGCACGCCGATCTGGCGCATGTCGACGCGAATGTGCAGCGTCGAGGACAGATCCTTGACGAGCTGGCGAAAATCGACGCGCTCCTCGGCCGCAAAGTAGAACACGGCCTTCTCGCCGCCAAACAGGTACTCGACGCCGACCGGCTTCATCTCGAGGTCGAGCTCTTTGACCAGACGGCGGAAATCGACCATGGCCTCGTCACCCTGGATGGCCAGGTCGTCGGCAAGCTGCAGGTCGATGTCGCTCGCCACGCGCAGCACGGGCTTGAGCGGCTGACCGATCTCGTCTTGCGGCACCTCAAAGGGATCGGCCGTGACCAGGCCGATCTCGGTTCCGCGCTCGGTGGAGCAAATGGCATAATCGGCCTCGAGGATATCCAGATCCTGCGGATCGAACCACAGGTCGCGCGAGGCGTAGGTAAACTTAACGGGTACGACTAACGGCATTTCAGTGCCTTCCTGATATCGAACAGCATGACCTCGATGGCCAGCTGAGGAGTAACGTTTCTGGCGATGTTGCGCTCGGCGGTTGCGACCGCCTCGAGCGCCCGGGTGGCGCCCGCAACATTGGTCGCGGCGGCAAGCCGACCGATCGTGTCGCGCACATCCTCGTTCACGACGTCGGCCGCCTCATCCTGAAGCGTCAGCAGCACGTCGCGCATGAGCGTCCGCGCGCTCGCCAGCGCTTCCATGATACCCGAACGCTCGCGCGCGTTGAGTTCGCGCTTGTTGCGGTCCTCAAGCTGCTTCAATGCTCCACGCGACAGGTAATCGGCGTTTTGCTCGAGCACCTTTTCCTGCGTGGACTTGACCTCGGCGAGCGGCGCCTTAACGGCGACGATGAGTGACTTGGCGCGGCTGAGCACGTCGGCCTCGTCGGCGGCGATAAGCGAATCGATGGCGCGAACCATCTGACGGCGGGCGTCCTGGCGCTCGGCGCTCTTGAGGAACTCGATGCCACGCGTGGGGCTTCCCGCTACGGCGACGGCCATGCGGCAACGCGCAGGGTCCTGACCGGTGGCGCGGCTCACGGCCTGCGCGGCGACGACGGGCGATACCAGCCGAAACGGCACGCACTGGCAGCGGCTCACGATGGTGGGCAACATCACGTCTGCCGAGGTGCCCAGCAGGATGAACATAACGCCCTCGGGCGGCTCCTCGAGTGTTTTGAGCAGTGCGTTGGCGGTGTTGGCGCGCAGTTGCTCGGCACGGTCGATGATGTAGACCTTGGCCTTGGCACGGATGGGCGCCAGCGGAACGTCGTCGAGCAGCTCGCGGGTCTGGGCGATGAGGTAGCCCGTGGCGCTCTCGGGCGTGTAATAGTGCACGTCGGGGTGCGTATGGCGGGCGACGCGCACGCAGCTATCGCATGAGCCGCAGCCATCCTGCTCGCACAGGAAGGCTTGGGCGAGCGCCCACGCGGCGTCGAGCTTGCCCGCGCCGGGCGCGCCCAAAAACAGGTAGGCGTGCGATGCGCGACCGCTGGCGACGGCATTGGTCAAAAAGTCGCGCACGCGCTCTTGGGTGTCAAGCTTGGCCAGCAGGCTTGTCTGAGCGGGGGCCATGTTACTCGGCCTCCTGGGCAAGCGCGGCGGTGACGGCGTCCTGGGAAATGTCGAGGCCGTAGACGCGAACCTGCTCGACCGTCCGCGCGAAGACGTCCTCGATGGACGCGGTCGCGTCGATGAGCTTTACGCGGTTTGGTTCCTCGGCGGCGATGGCGCAAAATCCCTGGTAGACACGCTCTTGGAAGGCCATGCCCTTAGCCTCCATGCGATCTGCCGCGCCACGGGCTGCCATGCGCAGCGCCGCCTGCTCGGGCGTGATGTGATAGACGAGCGTGAGCGCCGGGTGCGTCTCCGCGACGGCCAGGTTGTTGGCATCGCGTACTATCTGGCGATCGAGGCCATCGGCAAACGCCTGATAGCAAGTTGTGGAATCGTAGAAGCGGTCGCACAGGACCACCTTGCCGTCAGTAAGGGCAGGCGCGATGACCTCGTGCACCAGCTGGGCGCGCGCGGCCTCGTAGAGCAACAACTCGCAGGTGTCTCCCATCGTCGTATTGGCGGGGTCGAGCAGCAGAGCACGGATCTTTTCGCTGATGGCGGTACCGCCCGGCTCGCGCAGGCTCACAACCTGGTAGCCAGCGAGTTCGAGCGCGCGGGCAAGCAGGCGCGCCTGCGTGGACTTGCCGGCGCCATCGACGCCCTCGAGCGTGATAAAGCTATGTTGAGCGGGCTCAAAAGCCATGGGCGCAGCCCCTTCCTACAAGGCGCGTAAATGCAGATATATCAACCAAGCCATGATACCCCAGTGCTCGGCGCGTCCCAAATCCAACCTAGCCATCGAGGCATCCCCGAAGTTGCGGTGAAATAGGGACTGATTGAAGCTCTGAGACCGCCAAACAGTCCCTATTTCACCGCAACTTATGATGGAGAATTTTGGACGCTGGGTATAATCGTCGTATTGCATTGAAATGTGGCGAAAGGAGTGGCAATGTCTCGGTATTGCGCCTCGTGCGGCAAGCTTCTTGCAGATAATGCCAAGTTCTGCACCTCGTGCGGTGCACCCGTTGAGCAAACAGCCGCGAGCGATAGCCAGCCCGCTTTCGAGCAGACCGGTTCCCTCGATACGCCGCAAGCCAAGGCGGACGACCCCCTCGCCTATCGCCCCGACCCCGCCGCAGGCCCCGCGGCCGTCGAGACCACGCAGCGCATACCCGTCGCGAGCGGCTCGCCCCAACAGCAGCCGGCTCCCGCATACGCGCCCGCTTCGCCACAGACCCCCGCTCCCAAAAAGAGCGGCACCGGGCCGCTTATCGCCGTTATCGTTGTGCTGGTGGCGATCATCATCGCCCTGGTCGTTTTCTTTGTGATCAAGCCTTTCGACAACGCCGCCACGCAGACGACTGCCGAGGTAGCTAAGCTGCACCATGACGTCGATGACGATGACCTAAAGCCTCTCGGCGATCCCAACAGCCTGTACGACGATGATGACGATGACGACGAGGATGGCGGCGAAGCAACGCTCTCCGAGCAGAACCTCTACCGCCGACTGAGCGAATACTACGACTTGCTCGAAGACCTCGACAACTACGTCCGTGGCTGCGCACAGAACTTCAACGGCAGCTATCTGGAAGAGGATCGAACCACCCGTCAAAATCTCGCCGACGTCGCCGAGCGCACGGAGGACACCATCGAGCAGTATTACGACATCGTCGAGGACCTAGACGTCCCGACGAGCTCCAAGAACTACAGCTCCTGGAAAGACATCGTTGCCCTGTACGACGACCTGAATCACCGCATTGACGCAATCTGTGATGCCTGGGAGATCAGCCTGAAATACGCCAAGCCTGCGGACCACAAGAATGAGATCGTGGCGCCGCTGTCGCGCGACAACGTGGCGGGCACCAATGACAATAAGTACCGCCTAGACTTTGAGGAGCGCTATCCCGGCGCCAAACCCGTCGAAGTGAACTAGCGCTTTGTCGTTCCCGAGCCGGCAGTTAGGGACGTTCCTAAACTGCCGGCAGAAAAGAAACGTCCCTAACTGCCGGATAAAAAACGAGCGAGGATTTTGAGGTCCTCGCTCGTTTTTGTTTTGGGCAATGTTTCGACTGCGCCGCTACTTGTCGGCGGCTGCTTTCTTGGCAGTCGACTTCTTCGCGGTCGTCTTCTTGGCAGCAGTCTTCTTTGCCGCCGTCGTCTTCTTGGCCGCCGTCGTCTTCTTCGCCGTGTTCGCCTTGGTCGCAGTCTTGCGGCCGCGGGCGGGCTTCTTCTCCTTGGTCGGGCAGTCCATGTTGACGCAGATACGCCACGGGCCGCGCGCCGTGTTGACCACCACGATGGGGGCGCCGCACTCGGGACAGGTCTCGCCCGTCGCCTCGAGCTTGCCGCGCGCCGGCAGCGGATAGCTCACGCCACAGTCATCGTAGTTGGTGCAGCGGATAAAGCGCTTGCCGCTCTTCTCGCTCTTGTGCGCGATCAGGTCGCCATGACGTCCCGCCTCAGCGCACACCTTGCACTCGCCCACCTTAAGGTCTGGCTCGTAGTTGGTGGGGCACGTGGGGTTCACGCAAATCTCGAAGGCCTTCTGGCGGAACGGCTGGCACTTAATGCGCGGCGCGCCGCACTCGGGGCACACGGCCGCCTCGCCCTCGAGCGGGCTTACCTTGACGCCGCTCGGCACCGGATAGGTCACGTCGCAGTCGGGCCAGCCCATGCAGCCGATAAAGCTGCCGCGGGTCTTGGCGCTCGTCTTCATAACCAGGTCCTTGCCGCACTTGGGGCAGGCACCCACGCGCGCATCGGCCGTGACGGCGTCGCTGATGGCGTCGCCCAGCTCCTGCGTATGCTTGAGCAGCTCGTCGAGCACGCCGGCCAGCAGCGCGCGCGAGTGCGTCACGACATGCTCTTCGGTATCCTCGCCGCGCTCCACGCGGGTCATATCGCCATCGAGCTCGCTGGTCATATCGGGGCTCGTGATGCGCGGGGCAAACTGCGTCAGCGCGTCAATGATGGCGATACCCAACTGACTCGGCTCAACGGGATCGTTTTTGAGGTAGCGCACGGCGTACAGACGCTCGATGATGCTCGCGCGCGTGGACTTGGTACCCAGGCCGCGCTTCTCCATCTCCTGAACGAGCTTGCCCTGGCTATAGCGCGCGGGCGGCTCGGTCTGCTTGGCCTCGAGCTTAACGTCGAACACGTCGACCGTATCGCCCTGCTCCAGCGGCGGCATCTGCTCGTCGCGCTTAAGGCCGTACGGATAGGCCTCGCGGAAGCCAGGGGTCACGAGCACGTCGCCCGAGGCCACGAACGGCTCGCCGTTGACGTCGAGCTCGAGCTTGGTGTTCTCGATGGTCGCGGGACCCATAAGCGTTGCCAGGAAGCGACGGGCGATGAGGTCGTAGAGCTTGCGCTGGCCGCCGTCGAGCGTGGATGGGTCGCCCTCGCCCGTGGGATAGATAGGCGGGTGGTCGGTGGTCTCGACCTTGCCGCGCGTGGGCTTCATAGGACCGGCAAGCACCTTTTTGCACACGGGCGCCAGCGCCGGGTTGATCTTTGCCAGGTCGCTCACCACGGCGCCCAGATCGAGCGTCGCAGGGTACACGGTATTGTCGACACGCGGGTAGCTGATGAGACCGGCCATGTAGAGGGACTCGGCGATGCGCATCGTACGCGCAGGCGAGATGCCCTCGGCCGCGGCGGCAGCCTGCAGCGAGGTGGTCGCAAACGGCGTGGGCGGCTGCTGCTTGCGCGAGCGCCTGGTCACCGCGGCGACGGTTGCCGTCTTGACACCGTCGACGTTGCCATACGCCGTCTCGGCAGCATCCTTGTCGGTAAAACGCGCCGTCTTGTGCGCGATCTTAAAGCGGTCGTCCTCGGCAGCGCCCTGCGCGGCACCCATGCCGCGAATCTGCCAATAGTCCTCGGGCACAAACGCCATGCGCTCGCGCTCGCGCTCGACCACCAGGGCGAGCGTCGGCGTCTGCACGCGGCCGGCGGAGCGCACGTTGCCAAAGCCGCCAAACTTGGCGAGCGTCAGGTAGCGCGTGAGCACCGCACCCCAGATGAGGTCGATGTGTTGACGGCTCTCGCCGGCGTCGGCCAGATTCTGGTCGAGCGAGACGAGATTATCGAAGGCCTGCGTGATCTCGGCCTTGGTAAACGAAGAGTACTGGGCGCGGGCAACCGGCAAGTCCGGCGCAACCTCGCGCACCTTGTTGAGAGCGTCCGAGCCGATCAGCTCGCCCTCGCGGTCGAAGTCCGTGGCGATGATGACACTGTCGGACTTCTTAGCCAGGTTCTTGAGCGAGCGAATGAGCTCCTTCTCGGCCGGTAGCTTAATGACGGGCGCCCAGGTGAGGTAGGGCAGGCTCTCGAGCTTCCAGCCCTTGATGGAGATACCGTCGGCAAGAAACGGCTTACGCTTGGTGTCGTAGGGCGGACGAGCCAGGCCATCGGGCATGTCGGCCGGCAGCATCTCGCCGTCCTCGGTCACCGAATACCAACCCAGCTTTTTATCGAACAGCACGCTGTCGCAAAAATCGGGCGCAAGGATGTGACCGGCGAGACCGATCGTCACACACTCCTCGCCCTTCCACTCAAAACGGTAGATGGCGGTGTTGTACACCTTGTCCTTTTTGGGTTTGCCCGTGGACAGACGCTCGGCGATCTGACGCGCGGCGTCGTTTTTCTCGGCGATGATGAGCTTCAAAAGAGGCTCCTATCTCGTGTCTCTGCGGCTACGCCCGCCCGTATGGCGGCCGATTTACGCCCTTGCTTGCTCGATCTGCCCGATGAGCCAATCGCACCAGGCATCCATGCCCTCGCCCTTGCGCGCGCTCACGGCAAACCGCGGCGCCTGCGGATTGAGGTCATCGAGTGTCCTAGTATACCTATCCATGTCAAAATCGAAAGCCGGGGCCACGTCGACCTTATTGAGCAGCTGCGCGCCGGCGTGCTGGAAGATGCCCGGGTACTTGATGGGCTTGTCGTCGCCCTCGGGCACCGAGAGAATCATGATGGACAGGTTCTCGCCCAGGTCAAAGTCGACCGGGCAGACCAGGTTGCCCACGTTTTCGATAAAGATGACGTCGATATTTTGAAGACCCACCGCCTGGTCGAACGCGTCAACGGCCTCCATGATCATGTTGCCCTCGAGGTGGCACAGGCCACCCGTGTTGATCTGGATGGCGGGCATGCCGGCTTCCTTCATGGTGATGGCGTCGACATCCGAGGCAATATCGCCCTCGATGACGGCACAGCGCAGGCCAGCCTTGTCGCGCAGGCGCTCGTTGGTGCCCAGGATCGTGGTGGTCTTGCCCGAACCGGGGCTCGACAGCACATTGATCACATAGGTGTTTGTCTCTTTAAATCGCTGTCGCAGCTGATCTGCCAGGCGCTCGTTGCGCGACAGAATCGGCGACGCGATATCAATCGTTTTCTCAGCCATACTCGGCACTCCTTACTTTGGCCCCTTTATACCCCATCACCAGATGGCTAGCGGGCTAATCGTCGGGGGTTTCGATTTCGATACTTGCGATGTCGAGCTCGCGGCCGTGCAGCAGACGCACGTTGGCGCCGCCACATTGGGGACAGCGGCAATGGAAGCGATCGTGCTCAAAGACCTCCCCGCAGTCCAGACACTCGCTTTGTGGATGGACTTCCTCCACGGCAAGCTCGCAGCCTCGCGTGAGCGGGTCCTCATCGCGAAATGTCTCCCACGCAAAGTCGAGCGCCTCGCGCACAACTTCGGTCATATCCCCGATACGCAGCGTTACCAAAACGGCGCGCGAGGCCCCCGCCCCACGCGCCGCGCGAATCACTGTATCGAGTATGCCGTTGACAATGCCAACCTCGTGCATACCGATTTACTCCTCGTCGTCCTCATCGTCCGAGAACAGGTCCAGACGGCTCACAAACAAGCCCTCCTTGCCCTCGCGCGCGGTAATGACCACGCGGGCAATGGCGAGCGAAATCTCGTAGAGCGAGAGCAGGGCACCATACATGAGGCCCAGCGTAACGGGCGAGCCGTCGGGCGTAATCACAGCCGAGCCCACAAGCAGGCCCACGTACACGTAGCGCCAGGCGCCGCGGAAGGCCGCGTAGGACACGATGTGGAAGACGGACAGGTAGAAGATGATGAGCGGCAGCTCAAACGCCACACCAAAGCCGATCATAAAGAGCAGCTCCATGTTGACGTAGTTCTCCAGGTCGGGCAGCGCGGTTGCGACGGCAGAGGTCTCGCCGATGAGCCACTCAAAGCCTGCCGGGATAATGATGAAGTAGCAAAAGATTGCGCCCAGGAAGAACAGCACCGTCGAGGCGAGCACCGTAGGCACAACCCACTTGCGCTCGTTGGGACGCAGTGCCGGCAGGAAAAATGCCAGAATCTGCCAGATGATCATGGGCGTGCACATGACCACGGCCATCTTGATGGCCAGCGAGAAGCGCAGGCCAAAGCCGCCGAGCGTGGTGGTGATGTAGAACTTACCGTCCGGCACAAAGGAGCGGATGGGGTCTTCCAGGATGTCGAGCACCACGGGCGTGGCGAAATACAGCACGATGGCGGCGGCAAACACCGACACGACCACGATAGTCAGGCGGCGACGGAGCTCTCCCAGGTGATCGAAGAGCGGCATGCGCGCAGGTCCGATAGGCATTACTCATCGCCTCCCTTCGAGGCGTCGGCGGTGGCAGCCTCGTCCTCGGCCTCGAGCTCGCGAGCGAGCTGGTCGACGACGGCCTTGCGCTTGCGGGGACGACGGGCGTAGAGGTCAGCCGTCGTGGGCTCTGCCGGCTCGGGCTCGGACTCTGGCTCTGCAGCAGGCTCGGGCTCGACGACAGGCTCGGCGGCAGCGGCAGGCTCGGCGCCCTCGGCCTCGGACTCCTCAGCAGCACCCTCGCCCTCGGCGGCAGCCTCGCTCGCGGCCTTCTCGGCGGCAAGGCGGGCACGGCGCTCGGCAAAGGTCTCCTTCTTTGCGGGCGCAGCCGTCTCGACGGCATCCTCGTCTGCATCGGAATCGTCATCGACGGCAGTCTTCTTGGGCTTGACCGGTGCCGAAGCGGCCTCACTTACCGGATCGATAATCTCGGACTGAACAACGGCCGTCATCTTTTCCTGCGTCTCGCGGAACTGACGAATGGCACGGCCGATCGTGCGGCCCATCTGTGGGAGCTTATCCGGGCCAAACAGCAAAAAGCCGAAGACCACGATGATCGCGAGCTCACCCTCTCCAATACCAAACACACATACCTCCAAGGCTCGATGTGAGTCGAGCCCGCACCGCGCCATTCGGCCGGAACTCGTCTATTCATTCGGTCAAGTATAGCGCCCGGACGCCAAAACGTCCGAGCGCATCACAAACATATGCCAAACGGCACGCCCTTTTTGGGGGCAAAGATTATGCCGCCGTGATCGAAATCTCCTGGTCGACGCCCAGCAGCTGAACCACGCGCATCACCTGGGGCTGCACATTAGTGCAGCTAAAGCGCTTACCGTGGTCGACCGCGTGGTGCGCGGCGCCCACGAGCACGCCAATGCCCGTCGAATCGATGTAGCTCACCTGGGCAAAATCGAGCTCAACGGCCTCAGTGGGCTGCTCGAGCGCCAGGTCAATGGCATTGCGCAGGCTATCGGCGTTAGAGATATCGATCTCGCCGGTCACCTTAATGGTGTAGATCTCCGGTGTGGGGTTGGTGGAAATACCCAAATCCATGTATACGCTCCTTTACGTATCGAAAGTGCGGATAGTACTGGGCGCGGACTTGCGGGGCCCTAGGCGTTAGGCGCGCTCGGCACGAGCAAGCTCGGCAGCGACGAGCTTGACGGCCAGCACCAGTACGTCGAGTGCTGCCTCCAGGTCCTCGACCGTGGGATAGCTCGGCGCGATGCGGATGTTGGTATCGCGCGGATCCTTGCCATAGGGCCAGGTGGCACCGGCCGGCGTGAGCTTGACGCCCAGGTCGGCGCAAAGCGCGGCGACCTTCTGGGCCGAGCCCTCGGGACCATCAAAGCTCACAAAGTAGCCGCCGCGGGGATGCGTCCAAGTGGCGCAACCCGTATCGCCCAGGCCCTCGGTGAGCTTACGCTCAACGGCCTCAAAGCGCGGACGCAAGAACTCGGCATGCTTTTTCATGTGCTCCTTGACCGCCTCGATGGTGGGAAGGAAACGCACGTGACGCAGCTGGTTGAGCTTGTCGGCGCTGATGAGGCCGGCCTTCAGGCGCTTGGAGAACTCCGCGATAACCGCGGGGCTCGCACCGATAAAGCCGATGCCGGCGCCCGGGAAGGTGATCTTGGACGTCGATGCAAAGGCCACCACGCGGTCCTCGGTGCCCGCCGCGCGAGCGAGGTCAAAGATGTTGGCGAGCTCGTCGGTCTCGTCGTACAGGTCGTGCACGCAGTAGGCGTTGTCCCAGAAGATGCGGAAATCGGGCGCGGCCGTGGGCATCTCGACCAGGCGACGCACGGTGTCCTCGCTAAAGGTGATGCCCGTGGGGTTGGAATACTTGGGCACGCACCAGATGCCCTTGATGGAGTCGTCGGCGGCAACCAAGCGCTCGATCTCGTCCATGTCGGGGCCGTTGTCGGTCATCGCGACGGGGACATTCTCGATACCCAAGTCGGCAGTGATGCCAAAGTGGCGGTCGTAGCCGGGAACAGGGCACAGGAACTTGACCTTCTTGCCGTCATGCGCGGTCTCATAAGCCTCCCAAGGCTCGCTGCCGCACGAGCCGCAGCGCCAGAACATGCCGGCGATATCGTGCTCGATCAGCAGGCTCGACGAACCCAGTACGAGCGTCTGCTCGGCGGGGCAACCCAGGAACTCCCCCGCCAGCTTGCGTGCCGAGGGAATGCCCTCAAAGCAACCGTAGTTGGAGCAGTCGACGTTGCCGTCGTGCAGATCGGCATCGGCATTGAGGATATCGAGCATGGGTCGAGAGATGTCCACCTGGGAGGGCGACGGCTTGCCGCGGGCCATGTCGAGCGCCAGGCCCTTGGCCTTGACCTCGGCGACCTCGGCTTTGAGCGCCTCGATGGCGGCATCGAGTTCGGTGGTTTCCATCTTCTGGTAGATCGTCTGCATGGGTGCGACCTTTCGCGAAGCGGGACGTTGCAGTTCGTCTAAGTATAGACCGCCACCGCCGCAACGGTATGAAGCCGTGATAGATTAAGTCCATCGCAATAAATTACGAATCGCCGCGCATGCCGGTGTGGGGCGCCCAAGGAGGCACTATGGAGTACGGATCGTTCCAGGCCGAGGAATTCGGCGACCTGCAGCGCCTGGTCGACGGACTGTTTTATGACCGCCGCGCCATCGACCGCCTGGATCTCATCGTGCAGGCCGAGATCTTGGACCTCGCGCCCGACCTCATGGAAATCGTCAACCTTTTGCCGCCCGGCTACTACGACCGCCAATCGCTTTGCGACCAGCTCAACTCCGCCTTGGCCGCCCACGGCTGGGGCGCCGTCTACGGCACCGTGGAATAAGCCTCGAGGCCGGCATTTGGCCCGTTTCCCGACCCTGGCGAGGCTTGTTTTAGGGCTTGTGGCCAAAAAAGGGCAAATATGAGTACTGTCACCTTTTTAGTAGCAGCGTTTCTTGATCGAAATCGGCAAAACTCGACTTGAAACTCCCTAATCACCGTCAGCTAGCGCCAAATTGGAAGTCGATGGTCACTCATTAGCGTACAGTTCTTATAAATTTGTTCATTATTTTCCGCACCTAAAATGATACGCCGTTTGTGACAGTACTCACAAACGGCGTTTTTTGACCACGGGGGTATCTGGCAGGGGGCCAGTAGCGCTCGGATCCGAGTTTCGAACGCATCCAAACCGGTTCTGGTGTCTTTTTTCGAGCTTTTACTCGTTCTTGGGCGCAGGGTGCTTGCAGACCACACTCATATAGATCATGCCAAGCACGGCCGCGGTGACAGAGCCGGCGAGAATAGCGGCCTTGGCAGCCAGGACCTCGAACTGGGCCGTCGGGAAAGCGAGGCCGCTGATGAGGATCGACATCGTAAAGCCGATGCCGCCCAGAATGCCCACACCGGCAATCATGTGCCAGTTGACGTTGCGCGGCAACTGGCAAGCCTTGAGCTTGACCAGGGTAAATGTCATGCCAAAAATACCAATCGGCTTGCCCAGCAGCATGCCAAAGTACACGCCGAGCGTCACCGGGTCGGTGAGCAGTGTGCTCATGTCCACGCCCACCAGGCGAACCTGTGCGTTCACGAACGCAAAGATCGGCAGAATCACAAAGTTGACCGGCGTGGAGATCAGACGCTCCATGCGGATAAGCGGCGGGGTTACGCGGTGCATGACGCGCTCGACCTTGGTGGTCGAGACGGTAAAGTCATGCTGGCCCAGGATGTGTGCCTCGTCGTCGTAGCGGTCATCAAGCAGCGGCAGGCACTCGCCCAACCAATCGGTGAGGCTATCGAGCTTGACGCCGCACTTAGCCGGGATGGTAAAGGCCAAGATAACGCCAGCAAGCGTGGCGTGCACGCCGCTCTTGAACATACAGAACCACAACAGCAGACCCAGTACCGAATACGGGGCAAGGCGGTAATGCTGCGTCTTGTTGAGCCACACGAGCGCGCAGGTCACAAGCGCGGCGGCGCCCAACCAAAACGGATTGGGGCTCTGACCGTAAAAGATGGCGATGGCGGCGATGGAGATGAGGTCGTCGGCGATGGCGAGCGTCGAGAAGAACACGCGCACGCCGTTGGGAACGCGATTGCCCAAAAGCGATAGCACGCCCAGCGCAAAGGCAATATCGGTTGCCATGGGGATGGCCCAACCGTTGCGGGCGCCGGCATGGTTGAAGATCAGGTAGATACAGGCGGGAACGACGACGCCGCCCACGGCCGCCAGCATGGGAAGCATGGCCTGACGCGGATTCTTGAGCTCGCCGACCGTCATCTCGTACTTAAGCTCAATGCCCACCAACAAAAAGAAAATCGCCATGAGGAAGTCGTTGACGAAAAGCTCAACGGTGAGACCGGCCGTAAGGTTGCCCAGACCCACATACAGCGGGGTCTCCAAAAAGTGATGGATGGCCTCGTAGGCATCGGTATTGGCACAAATGACGGCGGCGATGGCGGCGAAGACCATGACAGCGGCGGAAATCGTGCCGTTCTCGGTGATGCGCTCCCAAATGTCGTGGCGCTCAAAACGCTTGCGCTCACGAACGTTGAACAGCTGCTCAGTTGCTGCCATGGGCGGCTCCTTTCACGGGATGGTTCCCGTCTTAAAAAAGCACGGCCCGCCCAAGTGGCGGCGCCGCGCTCTAACGTATTACGCTTGCATCTAGCCTACCCTGCACGATAAGCACGTAGGCGCGGCCGAAAAGCGGAACCACAGGTTGAACATTATTTGCTCAACGGCACGGGCACGCCTGTCCAAGAGACGACGCGGCGACGTGCACAAAAAACGACCGGAGCGCGGGGCGTCCGCGATCCGGTCGTGGCGTTCGGTCAACTAAACCTAGCAGGCAGCCATGATGGGGGCAGCGACCTGCTTCTTACGGGAGAGGACGCCCGGCATCCAGACGCCGTCGTGCTCGTCGGCAATGCCCAGGCCCTTCTGAGCAGCCTCGGTCTCGCCCTCGAACAGGACCTGCGAGCCCTCCTCCATGATGTCAGTGATGCACAGGACAATGCCGTCGGCACCCTTCTCGGCGGCGTAGGCACGCATGGCCTCGCGAATCTCGTCGATCATGCCGAGTGCGCGGGTCTTGTCGACGGTCTCGTACTGGCCGATGAGCAGCTTCTTGCCGGCGGGCTCGAACATCTTGATGTCGTTGCCGACCATCTCGGCTGCGGTGAAGGAGCCGGACGGACGGGTAAGGAAGACCTCCATGCCAAACTTGACCGGGTCGACGCCCACCTGCTCGCCGAGCTTGGCGGCGACGGCGCGGTCGACATCGGTGGTGGTGGGGCTCTTGAGCATGAGCGTGTCGGTCATCATGGCCGAGAGCAGCAGCTTGGCCTGGACGTCGGAAAGCTCAACGCCGAGCACGCCGGCGAGCTTGGTGACGATGGTGCAGCTGGAGCCCCAGGGCAGGCAGATGTAGTGCAGCGGGCCGGCGGTCTCGAAGTCGCCGATGCGGTGATGATCGACAACGCCAAAGACCGTGGCGTCCTTAAGGCCAGCGACGGACTGGGCAGACTCGTTGTGGTCGGTGAGGACGACGAGCTGACCGGCCTCGACGGACTCGATCACGCGGGGCTCGGCGATGCCGGCGTCGGCGAGCAGCTTGGCGGACTCGGCCGGAAGCTGACCAAGGGCGCAGGCCTCGTAGGTGTTGCCGGCATACTCAACCTGGTTGAGCAGCTGGGACAGGACGACGGCGCTCATGATGGCGTCGTTATCGGGGTTCTGGTGACCAAAGACAAGAACGTTTGCCATGGATATCCTCCACTTGATATGTGTACTTGGACGTAGCTATGGTAGCACGCCGATGCCGAGCCTTCTGAGACGGAAGGGCCACGGCATATTTTGGGGCAAGTGTTGGAGCGAAGTCTGCCCCCTTTGCACCAGCTATTTGCCGGCGGCGCGCAGAGCTACGTAGGCGGCACCGATGATGCCGGCGTCGTTTCCGAGCGAAGCGACCTCGATGGGCGTCTCGCGCGAGGCAGAGAGCGCGTAGCGCTGGAAGTACTCGCGAGCCTTGTCGAGGTAGACATCGCCCGAGGCAGACGCGCCGCCACCGATCAGGAACATCTCGGGGTCGACCACGTTGGCGATAAGCGCCAGGGCGCGGCCAAGGTAGTCGGCCATGGTGTCGGCTGCGGCCAGCGCAAGCTTGTCGCCCTCGCGGCAGGCCTGGAACACGTCCTTGGAATCGGAGGGGCCGGTGAGCTCAATGGGCTCGACGCCCGCCTTCTTGCACTCGGCAAGGTAGTTGCTCACCACGCCGGTGGCGCTGGAATACTGCTCCAGATGGCCATGGCCGCCACAGCCGCAGGTGCGCTCCTCGGCCGGGTTCAGGCACATGTGGCCAATCTCGCCGCCGGCGCCCACAACGCCCGATACCACGTCGCCGTTAACGATAACGCCGCCGCCCACGCCGGTACCGATGGTGACCATCACCACGTTCTGCACGCCCTTGGCAGAACCGAGCCAGGCCTCGCCCATGGCAGCGGCGTTGGCATCGTTCTCATACTTAACGACCGCATCGGGGCAGTGCTTCTGAATGGCGACCCTCAGCTCGGGCAGGTTAATGGCAATGTTGGCCTTGACCTTGGCATCGCCCGACGCCGGGATGGGACACGGAACGGCCAGGCCAATGCCCGCCACAAAGGCACGCGGAATCTGTGCCTTGGCGACCACCTGGTCGATAGCCTCGGTCACCGCGGCAAAGCCCGCAGCGTCAACGATAGGAGGCGTGGGCACGCTGGCCTTGGCAAGCAGGTTGCCGTCCTCGTCGAACAGGCCCTCCTTAACCGAAGTGCCGCCGACGTCGATGCCGATGTAGTACTGCTTAGGTTCCATGGGAGCCCACCTTTCTCGTTTAAACATTGCCTGTATGGTACCGCTCTCAAGGCAAAAACCTACCAAAAAGGGACAGGTTTGTTTTGGCAGGTTTTATCTGGGGTAACGCAATTGGCTGCCCAACAGGCCGCGCAAGACCATCCCCAAAAATAAAGGCGCCGGGAGGCGGAGGCTCCCGGCGCCCGTCAAAGGGACTATGTTGTCTGTTGGACCGCACGGTCCGTCGCGGCGATAACGCCGACTAGGCCTGAAGTGCCTGCAGCTGCTTGTGAACCTCGATGAGCTCCGTCGCCATGACGCGCATGGTCTCGGTGCCGGCCATCTGGTCCTCGGCATGCAGCAAAATCAACGGGGCCTCGCCGTTACGCTCGCCGTTGGCCTCCTTCTTCAGAAGCCCCATGTGAACATCGTGGCCACCGTTATAGGCCTCGTCGCCCTGCTTGATAAGCTCCTCGGCGGCGTCAAAATCGCCCTCCTTGGCCTTTTGCACGGCATTGATGTACATGCTCTTGGCGGTACCGACGTAGCTGATGATCTCAAAGCAGGTCATCTGCAGTTCGTTCATATCCTCCATGCAGAGCACCTAGCCCATCACGCTGACGCAGTGGTCGATGATGCCGGCAGCGTTCATGCGGCCGTAGTCGACCATGTTGATAACCTCGACCGGGAAGCGGCCGGCGGCCTCCTTCTCAAAATCGCCCTTGGTGTAGCCGATCTGCGGACCAAGCAGCAACATGTCGCACTCGTCCAGGTGATCGTGGGCCTCGTTCATGGGACGAGCCTCGACCTCAATATCCAGACCACGGTTCGCAACCTCGGCCTGCATCTTCTGGACCAGCAGGCTCGTGGACATACCGGCATTGCAGCAGAGCATGATCTTCTTCATGGTTTCCTCCTTATAACTGCGCGGCGCGCAGACGACACTGGTTGTATTCCTTGCGGCTATTGTGCCCACCCCTCTGCATCTTTACACAAGGGAGAGAGCCGCGGGCACCGGCACCGCGTACCGGCGCCCGCAAAGGTGAAAGGGACGAACGTTAGGCGTTCTACTCGGCGAGAGCCTCCTGCTTGGCGATTGCCTTCTCGGAAATCTTCATAAAGGGCAGGTAGACGGCCATGCCAATGACAATCTCGAGAGCCTGCCACACGCCGGCGCGCCAGTCAAAGCCCGTAGCGAGCAGGGCATTGATGACGGGAGGCATGGTCCAGGGCACCTGGGCGATGCAGGGGCTGATGATGCCTGCGCAGGTAAGGCCATAGGTGATGCCGATGAACAGGTCGGGAAGAAGAACAAACGGGATCATGAGCGGCAGGTTGTACACGATGGGGTAACCGTAGATAACCGGCTCGTTGATGTTGAACAGACCAGGCAGGATAGCCATCTTGGAAACGGTCTCGGAAGCCTTGTTCTTGGAGAACAGGAGCGTGTCGAGCAGAAGCATGAGGGTGCAGCCCGAGCCGCCGATGAGGGCGAAGCTGTTAACGATCTGCATGTTCATGTAGTGATCGGGCTGGATGGTGCCACCGGCGGCAAAGGTAGCCATGTTGTCGACGATAAGCATGGTCAGGATCGGCTCGACGGTAGCGCCAGAGATGGTGGACTGGTGAATACCGACGCAGAACAGCAGGTTGGCAAGGGTGTAGATGAGGATAACAGCCCACGGACCGGCGTTCATGATGTTCTTGAGCGGGTTGGAGATGCACGTGGAGATGATGGCGCACAGATCGGTGCCGGCGCACACGGCGAGCAGGGCTGCGGCAAGAGCGAAGATTGCGAGGTTGAGCAGCATCGGGATCATGACGTTGAAGGAGTTGGAGACCGCGGGAGGCACGCCCTCGCCCAGCTTAACCTTGAGCTTCTCGACGCCAGAAATCTTGATGAAGAGCGAGACGGAGAGCAGAGCGATGATAATGGCCGAGAACAGACCGTTAGTGCCGGTGTTGGCAGTCGAAAGGGCGCCCGTGACCTCGGCGGAGGTGATCTTGTCGGTGAGCAGCGGGCTCGTGGCGGCAAGCGAGGCGGTGATCTGCTGCGGCATCATGATGACGAAAGCAGAGATAGCGACGACCACGCAAGCGAGCGGGTTATCGAAACGCTTGTTCTTAGCGAGGCTGTAGCCAATCAATCCGGCCAAGATAATGGCAGAGACGTTGAGGGTGCCCAGCGTAATTGCCGAACCCCACGTCTGAAGGTTGGCAAGGCCCGCCGCATCGAGCGGGAACAGAGGGAACACGACGTTGTTAATGAGAACCGCGATACCCGCAAGGATATAGAGCGGCGTGATGGTCGCGAAGGCGTCACGCAGGGAACGCAGGTGAACCTGGTTTCCCACCTTCGCAGAGACCTCGGCAAACTTGTCGAGGAAACTCTTTCCGTTGTCACTGGCCATGATTGCTCCTAACTTTCAAATCCGGCCTTTTCCTATGCGCACGGTGGTCTGTCGCCCTCTGCCACCAGATGTGCCATGTGTTGCGCGCGGCGGCGCGCGGTCTGGGCGTTCGCCCGGTCGCTAATCAACCACGTGGGTCGTGGCGACCTGTTTGAGCCAGGCTGCCGACTTCTTAAGGCGGCGCTTATAGCCATCCATCAGATCGACCTCGACAAAGCCGTAACGATTCTTAAAGGCATTGGCCCAAGACCAGTTATCGATGACGGCCCAGTAGTGATAGCCCCGGCATTTGGCGCCCTCGGAGATTGCCTTGGCAACCCACTCCAGGTGCTGGCGCACAAAGTCGACGCGGTAGTCATCCTGGATGGTTCCTTCGGCATCGCGGTTCTTGTATTCGTCCATGATGCCGATGCCGTTCTCGGAAACGAACCACTCAAGATCGGGGTAGTTCTTAGCGCAGTCCATGCCAAAGTCGTAGAGGCCCTGCGGGTAGATCTCCCAGCCGCGGCTCTCGTTCATAACGGCGTCGGGCCACACGTACTCGTCGGCAAAGTGCGGCAGACCGTACTGGTCGATCTTGCTCGCCGGCGCCTGAACGCGCGTGGGGTGGTAGTAGTTGCAACCGAGCCAGTCGACAACACCCTGCTTAAGAATCTCTTGGTCGCCGGCACGGAACGGAAGCTTAACGCCGCCCTCGGCCAGGCTGTCGAGCACGTCGGCAGGAAGCTCGCCCTTGGTAATAAGGTCGAGCCACCAGCGATTGTTGATGCCGCTGGTCATACGCACAGCCTCGAGGTCTGCCTCGCTGGGGTTCTCCTTGGTGTAGACCGGGGTAAAGCAGTTGATCATGCCGATCTTGGCATCAGCGCGAACGGCGCCCTCGTCATAGGCCTTACGATAGTTGGCCACGGCCAGCGCATGTGCCAGCGAGATGTGATACTGCACGGTGCGAGCACGGTTGAAGTCGTGGAGTTGCGGGAACCACACGCCCTCCTGATAGCGCTGCTCGGGCTCGACGATGGGCTCGTTAAAGGTGAACCAGTACTTGATCTCCTGGCCAAACTCGTGGAAGGCGACGTCGGCGTAATGTGCGTAAGCCTCGACAACCTCACGGCTCTCCCAGCCGCCACGGTTAAAAAGGTAGGTGGGCATGTCAAAGTGGTACAAGTTGACAAACGGCTCCAGGCCGGCTTCGCGAGAGGCGCGGAACAACTCGTGATACCACGCGGCGCCTTCCTCGTTGAGGTTGCCGTCGGCATCGAGCAGACGGCTCCACTGGATGGAAGTGCGATAGGTATCCAGGCCCAAGTCCTTCAAAATGCGAAGGTCTTCCTGGTACTTGGCCATAAAGTCATTGCCGGCGTAAGAGCCAACGCAGTTGTAGAACGAGCCCAGATCCTGGATGGACCAGGTATCCCACAGGTTCTCGAGCTTGCCGCCCTGGTTCCACTGACCCTCAGTCTGCGGGCCGGACATAGCAGCGCCAAAGAAGAAGTCGTTGGGCAGCTGATACTGTGCCATCAAAGTCCTCGCTTTCGTGTTCTAGAGCTTCCGGTTGGAGACGGGTTTGCTTTGGCAGGTTATCCGGCGCGGGCGCGCACCGGTCATACCGATATCCAACCCGCCAAAACAAAACCGTCCCCAAACGGTCGATCCTGTTCTGCGGAAAGATTCCGTTCGTTGCTTAAACTATAGCGCTCTAATTCTAAAAATAAAGCGTCTTTTTCTTTTTTCTTTCTCGAGCTTCTTAGATAAAGGTTATATGGGTGCCTTGTTAAGGGTTATACTTACTTGCGTATTGATATATGTCGGAAAGGAGGTTCAATGATTCCCAAATACGAGGCGATAGCTGCAGATATTCGTCGAAGCATCGAGGATGGCACTCTTAAACCGGGCGACAAGCTTCCCACCGTCGTTGAGTTCTGCGAGCTCTATAGCGTTTCCAAAATCACCGTCAAACGAGCTATCGAGCAAATCACCGAGGAAGGTCTTATTACCAGCCGACGCGGATCGGGTACCTACGTTAAGGACACGGCGGGACTTCCCGGTCAGGCGTTTTTCCAGGGCAAAAACGACCGTGCCCAGGGCTTTTCGTATGAGCACCGCGGGGAGAAGGTGACCTCGGTGGTCTACGATTTCTCGATTGTTAATCCACCAGCGGACATCGCAGCCCAGCTGGGAATTGCCGAGGATGACTTTGCCTATCACATCGTGCGCGTGCGTCAGGCCGATGAGAAGCCCATCGTTATCGAGTACACCTACATGCCCCTCGAGCTGATTCCAGGCCTTAAAAAGAAGGACCTGTACGGATCGGTCTACCACTTCATCCGCGAGCAATGTGGGCTGAAGATTTCGAGCTTCCACCGTACCATTCGCGCCGTGGCAGCAACCGAGGAAGAAGCCGAGCGCTTGGACACCAAGCCTGGCTCTCCCCTGCTCGAGCTCACCCAGATTGGCTTTTTGGACAGCGGCGCCGCCTTTGAGTATTCGGTCTCGCGCAACGTTGGCGACCGCTTTGAGTTGCACAACGTAACGTTGGCATAGGTTTTTGTAGTCATCCGGGCGCTCGCTTTGAGCTGTTTTGTGCAGCGCCCGCGCAACACAATGGGGGTATGAACATGTCCGATTTGATTAAGCTGACGCCGATCTTCCACGAGAAGATCTGGGGCGGTCGCCAGCTCGAAACCGTATTTGGCTACGACATTCCCGATGGACCCATCGGTGAGTGCTGGGCCATCTCGGCCCACCCCAACGGCGACTGCCAGATTGCGGAAGGCCCGTATGCAGGCCACACGCTGTCGTGGCTGTGGGCCGAGCACCGCGAGCTCTTTGGCAACTGCGAGGGCAAGGAGTTCCCACTGCTCATTAAGATTCTGGACGCCAAGGACGACCTTTCGATCCAGATTCATCCCAACGACGAGTACGCCGCCAAGCACGAGAACGGCAGCCTGGGCAAAACCGAGTGCTGGTATGTGCTGGACTGCGAGCCCGGTGCCACGATCATTGTCGGCCAGCGCGCGCACGACCGCGCCGAGGCCGCGCAGATGATCGAGGACGGCCGCTGGGACGACATGCTCAACGTACTGCCGATCCACAAGGGCGACTTTTTCCAGATTGATTCCGGTACCGTGCACGCCATCAAGACCGGCACGCTCATTTTGGAGACGCAGCAGTCGAGCGACGTGACGTATCGCCTGTACGACTACGACCGTCCCGGCACCGACGGCAAGCTGCGCCCACTGCACATTGAGCAGAGCCTCGACTGCATCGACTTTGATGCCCAGGCTCCGACCGACGGCACGGTGACCGCGCCCGAGGTGAACGGCGTGACCGAGCTCGAGTCTAACTCCTGCTACACCGTCGATCGTGTGCGCGTCGACGGCAGCAAAACCCTCGACCAGCGCTGGCCCTTCATGTGTCTGTCGCTCATCGACGGCGAAGGCACCGTCTGCGGCGACCCCGTCCACAAGGGAAGCCACCTGCTGGCCCCGAGCACCGTCAGCTCCATCGACCTCGAAGGCAAGATGGAACTGATCATCAGCCACCTGTAGGCCACCGGTCCCCAAGCGCTCGCCGGGACGGGGCGCGGGGTTTGGTCGCCTGCTCGGACAGTCCTGCTCGCACGGAGAGCACATTAAGTGCTCTCCGGCTCGTGCGGAACTCGCGATCGACCAAACCCCGCGTCCCGTCCCGGCGAGCCTCTGGCTAGTTACGACAATCAAAAAGCAACAAGGGGCTCCCCCGCTCATCAAACGGGAGAGCCCCTCACCATACATAACGAATCAAGGTGCCTATAGGTAGACCTTTTCGAGAAACGATAATGTGTCCTGAAGACGCGCTCTCTCTTTACGATCGGTCTGCCGATTTACATAAGAAGAAAAGTCCGCAAAGAGGTCTCCGGCGTCAGCCCTCATTTGCTCTATTAGCTCCAAGCGAGCCGAAGGCGGCAACAAACCCGCAAGTCGAACAATATCCGAGCGATGCTTTCGTCGATCTTTATCGTTGCAATGGCGCCCTTCTTCATAGCTCCTATTGATATCAATGTGTGCACGCATCTTGAGGGGAATGATATGGAGCGCATCGAGCAACGTAATGCCCTCTACGTTCGTTGCGTTGTCGCGAATAAATTCGTAGTAGCCATCGTCGAGAATAATTGCCGAAAGACTTGATACGGCCCCGTCAAAGGAAAGAGGTGCCACTTCGCTCGTTTCATCTTCGAGCACAAAATCAGGATGTCGGGCGAATAGCTCAATTTGGCCGGGATAGTCTAGGACTTGCCTTGATCCTTCGGGCAAACAGAACCGATAGTAAGTGCACTTTCCATCGCCGACCTTCCCAGTCTCATATCCGACAGCTTTGATAAATGCCCACAATGCAGTGGCGAATTCAACGCCTTCCCCATCAACAATTACGACGATATCCAAGTCTTCAGTAGCTCTAAACGAATCGCCCTCATTGTCAAATAGAACGCTGCAGGCCCCTCCACCAATAAGGACGTAACCGCCTTTACAGCCGCTCATGGCATCGGCAAATCGCTCTATTCCCCTCACTTTTGACATATCGTCCTCCTGAGCTGTTCGACCGCGTCGAGCAGACGATCTTCTTTGTAATCTGCTTTTGCGCAAGCAACGTATAAGGAAAACGGGTCGACACACTGCAAACCCGTCGCGTCAAAACTAATATCGGACGGCGCGTCCACGGGATACGACCAGACCTCAATCACAACTGCCGCCGGTTCGTACCACTGAGCCTCCAGCCATCTGTCGCCCATATGCTCTTTCAAGGCCTCTAGCTGATATTTTTCGAGAGCAATGGTTGGAGCAGAGTCTTCATGGGCAAGGTCGGACATATAGCTAAGGGCAGACACACCGGAAAGCAGCGCATCAACGGCACGTAGCTCTGTTCTCTCGATAACCTTCTTGAGCCGGATTCGCTCTAAAACTGGCGTGCGAAGATAGTCCTCAAACCCATCTAGCAACGTCTCGGTCGACAGCCCGGCGTCGCACAATATACGCTTTTTGCCGTCCCGCATAATCAACCCAGGAGCTATAGCGGCGATTTCCGAAAGATAGCCGCTGACGCTTGCCGCGCTTTTGCCACACAGACGCGCTAGGTCGCCGGCGGAGCAGTCAACCCATCGTCCCGCAATGAGATTTAGGACGATTCGTTGAGATTGGGGCGAAAGCGGAGCAGCGGGAGAAGCACCCAGCACCTCATCGGAAATAACGGCTCCGATAAACGGCAGGAACGCATTTCGCTCATCTCGGATATATGCGATTCCCTCCGAAGAAAGCGCGCGCATAAAACCTAAATCCATAGCATCCCAGCAAATTACCACCGGGTGAACATCTAACTTGCGCACCGCACTGACGAGATTTCGCGCCGAAATGACACTGGGCGGTTCCTTTGGTTCCGCAACAATAAAACGGCCCTGTTTAGACATGCCGAGCCGTGCCAAGCGAAGCGAATACCGCTCAAGATACATGCGAGGAATCTGCATCTCAACTGGCTCCGGGTCGATAGCGAGCTCTAAAGAGAAGAGTCTTTTTGGGAGGCAGTTTATCAGCATGTACAATCACCGTTTTCATTTCGGTTACATTTTAGCGTCTATCTGAAATTATACTGAATCGTATAAAATCATCAATCATCAAAGCCAAGCGCACCATTCAAAACGCAACAAGGGGCTCCCCCGTTCTTTAACGGGGGAGCCCCTTGCCATGTCTAAGTATTCAGCCCACCCGGCCCTCCAGACCAAAAAGCGAACGGGCAAAGCGACGTTCGCAAGCAACGTTATCTAAGGACCTGGGCGGGCGTATGGGGCAACATCGATCGCGAGTTCCGCACGAGCCGGAGAGCACTTAATGTGCTCTCCGTGCGAGCAGGACTGCCCGAGCAGGCGATGTTGCCCCATACGCCCGCCCAGGTCCGCCGGGATTATGACAGCTTGACGATCGGAGCGAATCCCTTCATGAGCTTTTTGGTCTGGCCGGTCTTTTCGAACTGGACCTCGATCATGTCTCCGGCGACCGAGATCACGGTACCCGTGCCAAAGGTCTTATGGCTCACGGTATCGCCCGCGGCAAAGTCCTGCGATGCGCTGGCGCGATCGACCTTGCGCTCCACCGTCGGGGACACCTTGGACGACGGCTTTTTGGCTCGCGGCGCGCCCGAGCCAAAGGTCGAGGCAACACGGCCGGCGTCGGGCGAGACCCCACGATGGCGCTCGGTCCCGTAGCTGCTGCCGCCAAAGAAATCGTCAAAGCTCGATCCACCGCGCGAACCGGAACCGCCGGTCGAGCGCGTATGCGAGCCAAACACCTTGCCGCCATACATATCCGAACCCATGCCCGAGCCAAAGGTGCCGTGACGGTCGCCACGCTTCTCCCAGCCCGTGCCTTCAAAACCGGCAGAACCGATACCGCTAAACTCGATATCCTCAAACGGAATCTCATTGAGGAAGCGCGAGCGCGGGTTGGCAGAGGTCGAGCCGTAGGTGCGACGCGTGGCCGCATAGGTCAGGAACAGGCGCTTGCGGGCGCGCGTGATGGCGACGTAGGCCAGGCGACGCTCCTCCTCAAGCTTACCCGGGTCATCGCTGCCGCCAAAGTCGTGCACGTGCGGGAAGATGCCCTCCTCCATGCCGGCCACGAACACCGCCGGGAACTCCAGGCCCTTGGCGGAGTGGATGGTCATCATGGTGATGGCATGCGTCTCGCCGGCCAGGGAATCCAAGTCGGAGCGCAGGGCCAGCCACTCCATGAGTGCCGGCAGCGCCTTACAGGTGAGCGGACCGTAGGTGCGCTCAATCTCGTCGGCATGCACGGCACCCGCCGGCATCTCCGTCGGCGCGGCATACGCGTTGCCCGCGATGGCAGCAGCCAGGGCATCCTGCGGAGACAGCGCCGGAGCAGCCAGACTATCGAGCGGATTGGAGCCCGCGGCATCGCGCGCGCCGACGAGTGCCTCAAACGAGGATGCCGGGGCAGATGGCCCCGGTTCGGGCGCAGGCGCGCTCACCACGACGGGCTCGGGCTCGGCGCCGGCAGGCACGTCGGCAACACCGGCTGCGCGCAGCTCTTCCAAGCTCTCGAGCGTACCCTCGATGTCCTCGTGCGTCTCCTCAAATTCGGCAGCGACGCCCAGGAATTCCTGGATGTTCTCGGCGCGGCTCTCGGACTCCATGGTGCCCTCGGCGCGGAAAGCCTGCAGTAGGCCCGTCTTATCGACAATCATCTCGACAACGTCCTTGAGCTCGCCGTCCATGCGGCGACCCTCGCGCACCAGCGACACAAAGCTCGACAGGCCGTTGCGCACCTTGGCACTAAACATGCCCGTCTCGGCGCACGCGATCTCGCAAGCCTGGAAGAACGAGCAACGGTTGTCGCGCGCCAGCTGCTCGATCTTTTGGATCGAGGTGGAGCCGATGCCGCGGCGCGGCGTGTTGATGACGCGCTTGACGCTCATCTCGTCGGCCGGGTTCACGATCATCTTAAGGTAGGCCATGACGTCGCGGATCTCGGCACGGTCGAAGAATCGCGTGCCGCCCACGATCTTGTAGGGCACGCCCGCGCGCAGAAACATATCTTCGAGAATACGCGACTGGGCGTTGGTGCGGTAGAACACGGCGATATCGTCGTAACTCGTGCCCTTGGCATGCAGCTTTTCGATCTCGCCGGCAATCCAGCGACCCTCGTCGCGCTCATCGCTTGCCTGGAAGGCCTGGATCTTTTCGCCGTCGCCCTCGGCCGTAAACAGGCGCTTGTCCTTGCGCTGCGAGTTGTGACGTACCACGGCGTTGGCGGCGTTCAGGATATGACCCGTAGAGCGGTAGTTCTGCTCCAGCTTGACGGTCTTGCAGTCTTTAAAGTCCTTCTCAAAGTCCAGGATATTGGTGATGTCGGCGCCACGCCAGCTATAAATGGACTGATCGTCGTCGCCCACGACCATGAGGTTTTGGTACTTGGCGGCCAGCAGGTTGGCGATCTCGTACTGGACGTGGTTGGTGTCCTGATACTCGTCGACGCTAATGTAGCGGAAGCGCTCCTGATACTTGTCGAGCACCTCGGGGCGGGTGCGCAGCAGCTCGAGCGTGCGCACGAGCAGGTCGTCGAAGTCCATCGCGTTGGCGGCGCGCAGGCGGCGCTCCAGCTCCAGGTAGACTTGCGCGGCCTTTTTGTCATTGGGGCTGTCGGCGGATTTGAGCATGTCCTCGGGGCCGATCATGGCGTTTTTGGCCGAGCTAATCTTGCTGCGGATCATGTTGATGGGGAACTGCTTTTGCTCGATGCCGAGCGCCTGCATAATGTCGCGCACCATGCGCTTTGAGTCATCGTCATCGTAGATGGTGAACTGACCGGTGTAGCCCAACAGGTCGGCGTCCTCGCGCAGCATGCGCACGCACATGGCATGGAAGGTGCACACCCACATGCCACGGGTGCCGCTGGGAATGAGTGCCGCCAGACGCTCGCGCATCTCTGCCGCGGCCTTGTTGGTAAACGTGATGGCAAGAACCTGCCAAGGTTTAACACCCAGGTCGCCGAGCATATGTGCGATGCGGAAGGTCAAGACGCGGGTCTTGCCCGAGCCGGCGCCGGCGAGCACCAGCAACGGGCCCTCGGTGGACAGGACAGCCTCGCGCTGGGCGGGATTAAGGCTGTCAATGTCGACGAGCGGCTTGGCGGGCTTGGGCGCCGGCGCGGGAGCGTCGTAAATGTCGAGCGGGACGAGCTCGGGCTCCGGCGCAGCAGGAGCGGTGTATGCATCGAGCGGCACGGGTTCCGGCGCGGGCGGCACGGATACCGCGGCGTTCTTTTCCCAGGGCAAGGGCTGGGTCATGGGCGACTCCTCATCTGACGGACGGCGCGCCTGCGGGCGGCGCCATAGTTTGAGCCGTACCAGTATACCGAGCCGCGCGGACACCGACGCAAATCACACCACGACTCCGTGCGTCACCGTCAGGCCGCCCCAGCGAATTTGGCGCAATGGGGTCAGGTTGGTCTGCACCAATCAATTGACAATCACGAAACCGCCGATGTCATGGCAGCAGCAGCGAGCGGTGGCCAGGGCGAACAAATTGGCATGAAAAGGGGCGGCATAGACCTTTTGGTCATGCCACCCTCTTTGAATGACAAGTTGCCGCCCCGGCCGCCGCGCAGCATCGACTCAGTTAGAGGCCAAGCATCGGCTCCAGGACAAAGAAGTACGCGAGCACCACGATGCCCAGGATGATGCGGTAGACGCCGAAGCACTTGAAGTCGTGACGGCGGACGAAGCCCATAAGCCACTTGATGGCGATAAGCGACACCACAAAGGCGACGACGCAGCCCACGCCCAGGATGGCGATCTCGTTGGTGCCAAAGGTACCGCCCTTAATAAAGTACTTGACCAGCTTGAGCGCGCTCGCGCCAAACATGACGGGAATGGCCAGGAAGAACGTGAACTTAGACGCCACCGAGCGCGTGCAACCCAGCAGCAGGCCGCCGATGATGGTGGAACCGGAGCGCGACGTGCCCGGTACCAGCGAGAGCACCTGGAAGCAACCGATACCCAGCGCGGTCTTCCAGCTCAGATCATCGAGCGTAGTGATGGAGCCAAAGTCCAGGTTATCGTCATCGTCTGCAGCGGCAGTCGCAGCGGGCGCGGCAAAGTGCGCACCAGCGGGGCGTCCGCCCGCCACCACGGCACGCGAACCAAACGAACCGGCAAGAGCGGCCTGGTCGCGCTTGTTCGCGCGCCAGTTCTCGATCACGATAAACAGCACACCGTACACAATGAGCGCCAGCGCCACGACGGGAGCATTATAGAAATGCTCCTCCATCCAGTCGTTAAGCGGCAGACCGATCGCCGCGGCGGGAATGCAGCCGAGCACAATCTTGCCCCACAACACCCAGGTGTCACGACGGCCCTCCTTGCCCTTGCTGGGAGAAAACGGGTTGAGGTCGTAAAAGAACAGCACACAGACGGCCAGAATGGCGCCGAGCTGAATCACGACCAGGAACATATTCCAGAACGTCTCGCTCACGTTCATCTTGACGAACTCGTCCACCAAGATCATGTGACCGGTCGACGAAACAGGCAGCCATTCGGTGATGCCCTCGACCAGGCCCATGAAGGCAGATTTTAGAAGCTCGATAATATCCAAAGGGACCCCCTCGTTAGACACCCGCCGATATTGTTCTGCGGACGGTGCGGGCGATGTCCCATTATCAACCGTTAGCGGCGCGCCTGCGCCTACCCTTACCAAAAAACTCGCCCGTTCACAGAATTGCGAGCGGTCAAACCCAAATCCTTGGGTATAACTGCAACAAGATAAAGTGTCCGGCGGCCAACGCGCCCGCGCCCGCCCGATGCACGAGCCCCGCGCCCGTGCGATAGACCAAGGAGGAAACCATGAACGAGGGCTACACCAAGGTATTTGTTTCACTCGACGGTACTGAGCAGCAGGATTTTGTGCTCGCACGCGCCATTAAGGTCGCCGCGAACAACGGCGCCAAGCTAATCATCGGCCACGTTATCGATTCCACGGCGCTCGAGAGCGCCGGTTCCTATCCGGTCGACCTGGTCAACGGCCTAGAGGAGGCATTTAAGAACTCCATTGCCAAGCAGCTCGAAGAGGCCAAGGCCAATCCCGATATTCCCGAGGTCGAGGTCATGATTCGCGCCGGCCGTATTCGCGAGACGCTCAAGGACGAGATGCTCGACGTGGTTAAGCCCGACCTGGTGCTCTGCGGCGCCCGCGGCCTGTCCTCGATCAAGTATGCGCTGCTGGGTTCGATTTCGACGTTCCTGCTGCGCAATACGGACTGCGACATCTTGGTCGTGAAGTAGCAAACGTACGCCTAACGCATCGCGGAGCGCAAGCCCACGTGCCCAAGTCTTCCAAGAGCGGGACCACCATTACGGTGGCCCCGCTTTGCTTTAGGCTGAGAATTGCTCCAGAACCCTCATTCTCTCAACGGAATCCGTCTGAATTTTCAGAGCGACCCGACCCAAATCTCCGGTTGCAGAGGCAAGTTCTGCAAGCTGGGCAGACACCTCTTCAGCCACTTCCGCCGCGATGTTCTTGATCATCTTGAGTGGCAGATGCAAATCTTGAGACATGAATTCGAAATCTTCAGGAGTCACCCCATCGATCACCCGGTGATCCCCAATATCAATCCCAAGATTATGGTCGTATCCCATTATCGTCGTGCAAACAATATCGTATGCAGGGGCCAACCTCTTTTCCCGCCAACTCGGACTATAAAGAAACGAATGGTTCTTGAGATGCGAGTCGCAATTCCCCAACGCATAATCGACCATTACCTGACGAGCGAACATTTGAGTATCAGCAATTACGTTAGACGATTGCTCTCTTATCAATCGGCCGCAAAGAGCCATATAGCAGCTATCGGGACGTGTCTCGTATTTCATATACGAAGGCCAGCCAACTGCTTGGCAAAAATCCTCCTGATGCAGCCTCAGAGGCACATCGAATCCGCTCATCGACGGCGGCTCATTGCTCCAGATTCTGTCATAACGCTCGGAAAAGAACGCACCAGGAATCGTATCCGAAGCTTCTGAACGGGCAATTTCAAGCCCAGCAGCAGACGCTGCCGTCATGCAAATTAATTCGTTGAACGGCAAATCCGGATGTTTAGTTGAAGCAATCTTGACTATGTGAGTCGAGGGGGCAGAGCCGAGCGGCAGCATCCAATCCCCCGACCCGGCCTTTTTTGCATCTTTACCGCGCGGTAAAAACCAACCGGTTTTAGACTGAGCGCCCGCCAACGACAGCCTCGAATCCTGCATATCATTTGCAATCTCAAACACTTCCGCCTTAGAAAGTGCCTCAAAATCCTCGTCTTGCAGAGGACGATAGCCCGGATCGTAGCTCGATTTCTCATCGCCGAGAAACCTCAAGGCACCAACGCACTCATCGCCCAAACGCTCGAGCATCGATAAATAGTCTGACTGGGGGATTTGAAAACGCATCGACAGCTCATGCCGAACCGGGCCCTCGGGAAGCATGCCCGAAAAGAAGGCCGAAAACTCATTGCTGGCATATGGCTCATGTCGCAAGGGAAGAGAAGCTGAGAGTGCGGCAGCATCGTCGCGTTCAAGATATCCCTCATCATATGCAAACGTCTCGTTTACGGGGTCGGCCCTCTCAAATTCTCCGACCAGCTCAAACGTTCCCCGATACTCACGATAAACCTTTAATGCCATGAGCCGTCGCCCCTCTCCCTCAGGATCAAATCGACCCCCAAGCTGTTAGCGATTTGAAGGGTTTGGCGAAGATTGGCACCCGCCTTTCCACGCTCAAGCTCGCTCACAAAGCGCAAACTGCACTGGTTGAAATCAGCCACATCGCGTTGGGTATAACCGAGCTTCTTCCGGCGCTCACGCAAATATGCACCGAGTTCAGCTGGGTCAAAAATCGTTCGCTCATTCCAGTCTTGCATGCTAATCCCCTATGATTATCCCAAACGGGATAATCATAGCACATCATGATGGAATTATCCCGTTTGGGATAATTGTCTTAACGTGAATGACGCTCCGGGACGTTACACCGCGACGACTACTCAAAGTATTGGAATTTGTTGGTCGAGAAGGCAAACGTGACGACGAAGCCTTCGCCGGGCTCGGATGCCGCGGTGACATCGATACCCATCTTGGAGCACAGACGCGCCACCAGGTAGAGGCCAATGCCCGTTGCGCGCTTGGTGGTGCGGCCGTTATCGCCGGTAAAGCCCTTCTCGAACACGCGCGGCAGGTCGGCCGCGCTCACGCCGCAGCCGTTGTCCGCGACGGTGAGCTCGATGCGTTCGCTCGCCAGGCCCTCGTCCAGCAACGCGCCCGAAAACACGATCTTTGCGCCGTCCTCGCGCGCATATTTAATGCTGTTCTGAATGAGCTGGCCCAGAATAAACTCGAGCCACTTCTCGTCGGTAAAGACCTCAAAGTCGAGGTTCTCGCACACCGGGGCCACGTGCGCCGCGATGAGCTCGCGCGCGTTGGCCTTAATCGCGCCCGTCACCAAGGTCTTGAGATCCCAGCGGCGAATCAGGTAGTCGCGCTCCACGACTTCCGAACGCGCGTAGTACAGCGCCTGGTCGATATAGCGCTCCACGCGAGCCAACTCACGGCCCAGGTCATCCACACGAGACAGGTCGTCTTCGCTGCCATCCAGGTTTTCCAAAATTAGATGAGCCGCCGCCAGGGGCAGTTTGGCCTCGTGGACCCAGCTCTCGATATAGTCGCGATAGTCATCGGTCTGACGCCGGCCTTCGGCAACCTCGTCGCAAGCGGCTTTGCCCACCCGGCGCAAGACCTCGTACTCGAGCTCGCCCTCGGCATAGGTCGGGCATTGCACCATCTCCTGCACCCATGCGGGGCTCTCGAGCTCCTCGGCCGCGCGCTCCAGCTGACGCAGAAAACGGCGGCGACGCGCGTACTCGACCACGATGCCGAGCATACCAAAGATAAAGGACACGCCGACCGCCACGACCACGATAGAGACGGGTGCACCGGCAACCGTCAGCACAAAGCAGCTCAGCAGCACACCGCACGTCCACACGGCGACGGGAAGCAGCGCATCTTTAAAGAACTTGCCAAACGACATAGCCGGCCCCTAGACCGAATAGCCTTGGCCGCGATGCGTGGTCAAATACCCCTTGATGCCGATTTTTTCGAGCGTGGTGCGCAGGCGGTTGATGTTGACGGTGAGCGTATTGTCGTCCACGAAGGCGTCGGAGTCCCACAGGTCCTGCATGATGGCCGAGCGCGAAACGATCTTGCCCGCGCGGCTCAGAAGCAGCGAGAGGATACGCAGCTCGTTTTTGGTGAGCTCGGTGCTGGTGCCCGTTTGCGTGTTGGTGACCATTGAGCGGGCGAGGTCGAGCTCCAGCCCCTTGTGGACAAGTGTGCTGCGCTCGCCTGACGCCGCGGTGCGACGCAGCAGTGCGTTGATGCGCGCCACAAGCACACGGGCGCTGTAAGGCTTGGGAACAAAGTCGTCCGCGCCGAGCGTCATGGCCATAACCTCGTCGATCTCGGTCGTGCGCGACGTGAGAACGATGATGGGAACCTCGGATTCGCGGCGAACCTCGTGGCAGATATGCTGGCCGTCCTTGACGGGAAGCGTGAGGTCGAGCAGCACCAGGTCGGGCACGGCGGCGAGAATATCGCGCGAGACATGCTCAAACGATTCGCAGGCCTCGACTTCAAACCCGGCGCGGGCAAGGATGTCGACAAGCTCACGACGAATGGGCTCGTCGTCCTCAACGATATAGATCAGCGCCATTGATTCCGCTCCCCTCTTGGTTGTCTTGTCCCATTATGACCGCAAAGCTGCAGGTACACGCCTCGCGCGGTGCCAGGTGACAGAACTGTTCGCGAGCGGGGGCGTTTTGTCCGCCTCGCACTCGCAGCGGTGGCGGGGACCAAAATGATTCTTTAATCCCCGTCCCAGAAAAATCATTTAGCGGCGGGCGCGGAGCTTTTCGTAGCCTTCGGCGAAGAAGGCGACCGTGGCGGCGTCGGCCTCGGCGGCGTCCGTCTCGGTTGCGGGGACCACGCCGTGCTCGTCACTCACCAGGAACAGCGCGCCCTTGAGCTGCGCGGGAATGTCCACGCGCGTGACCGGGATGCCCTTGGTCTGGGCCAGCTGCTCAATGAGCGTCGCCGTGCCGCACAGACACTCGTCCGCTGGCGCCACAAAGGCCAGCTCGCCGTTATCGACGGCGGCGAGCAGCTCGGGCGCCACGCCGGTTTCGTCGGCCTCGGAGCGGGCCTCGGCGGAGCGGGCACGTAGCGCCTTGGCCGACGTATCGGCCAGCGGCTCGTACTCGCCCACCGTCATGGCGGCGTTGCCGTTGATGTCGATCACCAGCATGAGCACGCCGTCGTGTGCGGTGTAATCACCCTCGGCAAGCGACCACTCAACGTGTTGTTTGGCCCAGCTGAGCATGTTGTGGGTAAGCGGCTCGCCCTGCACCAGGCGCTCGGACAGCGCGCGAATGTGGCGGTTGAGCATGGGCACCTTTTTGTTGGACATGCGCCAACGGCAGACAAGCGCGGGCTTGTCGAGCGTAAACTTCTCGACCGCCTCCTGATTGGCGCAAAAGTCCTCGTACGCACGCTGATCCTCGGCATTGCCAAACAGCTCGGCATCATCAATCTGGGGCATGGTCATACCTTTCGTGTTAGTCATTCCGTCCTCTTATACCAAAAAGACGGCCCTCCAAACGGAGCAGCCGTCTTTTGCAGAGATTATTTTGACGATACGGTCAGGCGACCGATCGGCTTAATGGGATAGAACAACATCCCATTAAGGGTTTTCCAAGTGCCCGAGATTGCCCCGAAAGAGGAGCGCCGCGTACTAAATGTACGCAAGCGACGGTTTGAGGGGCAAGGTCGGGTGCTTGGGAAAGCCTCTAGTGCCTAAAATGCCTGGCCCCTGTGAAGACCATCGCAATACCATGCTCGTTGCAGGCCTGGACGCTCTCGTCGTCGCGCTTGGAGCCGCCGGGCTGGATGATGCAGGTCACGCCGTGCGCGGCGAGCACGTCGACGTTGTCGCGGAACGGGAAGAACGCGTCGCTTGCACAGGCAAAGCCGCCCTTCTCCACGCCCTCGCGCTCGCAGAAGTCCTCGGCGCGCTCGCAGGCAAGCAGCGCAGAGTCAACGCGGTTGGGCTGACCCGGGCCCATGCCAATGCCGGCCTTACCCTTGGAAACCAGGATGGCGTTGGACTTGACGCCCTTGCAGACCTTCCAGGCAAACTCGAGCTCGGCCATCTCGGCGTCGGTGGGCTTGCGGTCGGTGGGGAACGTAAAGGTCGCAGGATCCTCGGTCACGTGGTCGACCTCCTGCACCAGCATGCCGCCGTCGACGGAGCGCAGCTCCACCTGGGCGCCGTGGTCCACGCCGCCGGTGGCCAGCACGCGCAGGTTGGGGCGCTTGGCCATGCGCTCGAGCGCCTCGGCAGTGTAGCTCGGAGCGATGATAACCTCGACGAACTGCTTGTTCTGATCGGCAAAGTGCTCAACCAGCTCATAGGGAACCTCGCGGTTGCAGGCGATGATGCCGCCGAAGGCGCTCTTGGGATCGCAGGCGAAGGCGCGGTCGTAGGCGGCCGTGATGTCCTCGGCCACGGCGGAGCCGCAGGGGTTCTGATGCTTGAGGATCACGCAGGCCGGCTCGTCGAACTCGCGGACTAGGTTCCAAGCGGCGTCGGCATCCAGATAGTTGTTGTAGCTGAGCGGCTTGCCCTGGATCTGCTCGGAGCCCACGAGCGGGAACTGCGAGCTCGCGGTATTCTCGCAGCCCTCGGCAAAGCGATAGACCGTGGCCTTCTGCTGAGGATTCTCGCCATAGCGCAGGTCGTCGACCTTCTCCAGCGAGATCTCGAGCTTGGCAGAGGTGTCCGCCACGTCGCTTGCGTGGGCGGCGAGCCAACGGGAGATAGCCGTGTCGTAGGCGGCGGTGGTCTGGTAGACCTTCACCTGCAGGCGACGACGGGTGGAAAGCGTGGTGCAGCCACCGGTCTCGCGCATCTCGGCCAGGACGGCATCATAGTCGGCCGGGTCGGAGATGACGGTAACGCTCGCGGCGTTCTTGGCGGCAGAGCGCAGCATGGAAGGACCGCCGATGTCGATGTGCTCGATGGCATCCGCGAAGGTGACCTCGGGGTTGGCGACGGTCTTCTCGAACTCGTACAGGTTGACGACGACCAGGTCGATCAGCTTAATGCCGTGCTGTGCCGCCTCCTGCATGTGCTGCTCGGAATCGCGGCGGGCCAGCAGCGCGCCGTGAACCTTGGGGTGCAGGGTCTTAACGCGGCCGTCCATCATCTCGGGATAGCCCGTGAACTCCTCGATGGGGGTTACGGGGACGCCCGCGTCCTCGATGGCACGAGCCGTGCCGCCCGTAGAGATGATCTCGACGCCAAAGTCATCGACCAGCGTCCGTGCGAAATCGACGACGCCCGTCTTATCGGTAACCGAAATCAACGCGCGTGCGATCTTCACATCAGATCCCATGCAGTCCTCCTGTCTGGTACGCCGCCGTGCTCTGTGAGTCGGTGATACGTCGATCTGCAGCGCTCGCGCAGCGGCATTGAAAATACTGATTCAATGTAGCGCATCGAGCGCATCGATGCACCCCGCAACGGGCGCATATGCAGGAAAAGTTTGCGAGCGGAGGGGATGGGCACGGCACCGGGCACGGTGAGTTCATGGAACACAGGGGCACCATAATTAGATGCCAATAGCGTGGTAGAACTGTGCTCGATATGCATCCGCAAAAGAAAGAGGCACCATGGTCTCGCGGGTTCTCTACCGACCGTTTGATACCGAAGACTTCGACGCCATCGCGTTGATTCTGCAGCAGCTTTGGCATAACAATTCGGATAACGATGAGTACAACCGCCTCGAGGCCGCATGCGACCTCGCCTATTGCCTTTCGTCTTCGACGTTTTCGCAGGTTGCCGTAATCGACGGCCATGCACGCGGCATTGCGCTTGCACGCGCAGGACAGAGCTCCGGCGCCACCGTTAAGGAACATTGGATGGATACCGAACGCGCGCTGCTATCGCAGATGCGTGAGCTGGAGCCCGATGCCTGCGCCGAGTATCTCTCGTTTGTGCGCGCAACCATCCGGACCAACAACCGCCTGCTCGAGAGCAGCCCGTTGCCGCACGACAACGAGGTCACGCTGCTTGCCGTGGATCGCGATGTCCATGGCCTGGGCGTTGGCACGGTTCTGCTCGATGCCGCGGTCTCACACCTATCCTCGCTTGGAGCGACGAGGGCGCACCTGTACACCGACTCCAACTGCTCGTGGAAGTTCTACGAGCTGCACGGCTTTAAGCGCACGGCCACGCACCGCGCCAACCGCGAAGAGCGTCGCCACGACATGCCGCGCGAAAGCTTCCTCTACGAACTCGATCTAACAGCCTAAACCCAGCAGCCATACCTAGTCATTTAGGGATGTTCCCAGTGATTAGTCGTTGGGGACAGCCTTCGTAGGTAGCGCATGAAAATGGGATGGATCCGTCGGCAGTCGCCGGAGAAGATCCATCCCAAAAATCAGAGCGCGCTAGAACGTTCCGCCGCCGCCTCCGCCGACGCCGCCACCACCGCCGCCAGAGAAGCCGCCGCCGCTGCCGCCGCTCGAGCTATCGGAGCTCGAAGCCAGCTCGCGGATGGTCTCGTGATACACATCGTTGAACGAATCGAGCGGAGACTCGTTGCCGTAGTGATGGTAATACCACCAGTAGCAGGGGTAGTTGTCGTAGAAATCGTCGCTGTTGCGCAGGTCCGCAGGCACGGCCTCGGCCAGCTGTCGCAGCACTTCTTTCGAAACGCCCAGGGCAACGCCCATCACCAGCAGCTTGTTCCACAGCACCAAATCGCCCGGGACGGCTTCCTTTAGGCGTGTGAAATCCTCGAGCCAATGCTTGAGCGCCTTGCAGCGAGCCGCCACCTCGGCGCCCTCCGGCGTAAAGCGGCGGAACGTAAGGCCCACGCCGATACCCACCAGCACAATCGGCACCGAGATAACCGCGGCGGTAATGTTCGCCTGTGCGCCATCGGTAAAGAAGATGGATCCCACGGGAACAAAGGCAATCAGGATACCAAGAACCAGGCAAAACACCATTGCAACAATGCCGTCTGAGGCAACGTACTCGCTATCGGCCAGCTTGCCCTTAACGGTGTTCTGATAGTCCTCGAGCTTGTCGCCCACGGGTGTAGCGTGCTGCTTGACGTAGTGCTGCAGCTCGTCGAACGTGCGCGAGCGATCGCCGTTCTCGTCAGGCTTAGTACCGGCAAAGAAGACCTTGAGCACCATGTGGTCAATGCCCTTGGCCGACTTCCAGCCCGCATCACTCACCGTCACGCGATACGTCTGCTCTTCTTTTTCACGCCCCAACAGACCCTTCTTGGCCTTGGTCACGGTCGCCTGCTCCAGCTTGATCACACGGTCGTCAGTGAGCTTCATGAGCGTGGCGATATATGCCTGATCGGGCACCTCGTTCCAGCTCATGAGGGCCGAAAGCACGGCGGGATGGTCGGCCGAAGGCACATCGCGGAAATATTCGTCCTGGAAAAGCGGCTTGGGCTTGCGCTTGCGCAGCTTGAGCATAACGATTGTGCCGGTAAAGGCCACCGCCGCAACAACACTTAGCACGGCAAGTGCATTGGCAATCATGCGAGCGTGAGCGCGGCGGGCGTTAGCTTCGTCGGCCCATTCCTTCTCTTCGCTCAGGATCGTTGACATGCGCTCTTCGCCCGAAGCGGCAAGCTGCGGCACCCAGTCGCTAGGGAAGGCGATGCGTGCCTCGGCGAATTCGCCCTGGTGCACGCAGGGAATGGTATAGGTGACCATGGGCTCGTCCTCATCGAGCGACACGTCGCCCGTCAGCGGACCATGGCCCCATGCGCGGAAGTTATCGCCCTTGACGGCCGCCGTCCCGGCAGCGGCATTCGCGAAGCACACTTCCATCTCGACGTCATCGGAATCCGCAGACCAGCCGTCACCTACGAACTTCCAGTAGAGCTCGGCGGTATCGGCCCAGTTCATAACCGCACCGGTCATGGTGTAGCTCACGTAGTAGATTGCGCTGTCGCCGCTCTCGTGAGGGCTAAAAACCTTGATCTTTACGCCGCCGTCGGACTGCTCAACCATATAGACGCCAGAGTCGCCCTTGTTCGCGCTATCGACCCTGTTAAACGCGGTGTCCTCTTCCTCGACACTCAGAACGTCGACGCCCGCCGTGCCGCCCTGCTGGTTGGTGCCCGTATTGATCTCCCAAAACACGCCGTTGATGTCGTCGTCGAAATCGAACTGGCGTCCCTCGACAACGGTCAGCGATCCATCGGCCTCAACCGTGGCGCCGATGTAGGTTTGGCTCATGGAGTAGCCGTCGGCGTGTGCGGCGGCAGGCAGCAGCAACAACGCAAGCGCGACGAGTGCGCAGACGGAAGCGAATCGCGCGAATAGGCGGCGCTGCCGACAGGTCTTGGCAACGGGGGCGTTCATAGGCACATCCTTTGTCTGTGATACCAACAGCGTCATTGTCCCACGTTTACGGGCACACACGACGAATATCTAGGCGACCGGAGCGTCAAATGGGACAAAAGTCCCACCCGAGCCTGGCACTTAGGGACGTTCCTTATCTGCCGGCAGTTTAGGACACTCCTTGGCATGTCCTGCACCAACGATAGATACCACTTCACAGCTCCGTCACAGGTGTAGCGGCTTTGTGTGGGCGCGGCATGCACTGATTGAGCCGCCAGCCGAGGGGCATAAAGCAGTTGAGCGAAAACGGTTTGCACCTTTGCCGTTCGCTTGAGGATCATGTCCCCCTTTTCCGCGGAACCCCCGGCAGTTGCGAAGAGCTGCCGGGGGTTCTGTCGTCAAAGGTACCGAGTTGATGGACAGGAATCAAAGCACCGAGTCCGCGGCCCGCCATACGCAATGCGAGGCCTCGACAACTTGCGAACCACCGTGACGCCTCCCCATCGCGCCCCCGCGCTATACTCGTCCGCATGGATATCAACGCACGCAACATAGCAACGCCCGCCGCGGACGCGCCCACGGCACAGCCCGCCTCCGTTCCCGCGCCCGTCGTGGGTCGCTTTGCTCCGTCGCCTTCGGGCCGCATGCACCTGGGCAACGTGTTCAGCTGCCTGTGCGCGTGGCTTTCGGCCCGCAGCCAAGGCGGCAGCATTGTGTTGCGCATCGAGGACCTAGACGATCGCTGTAAGCGCCCGGAACTTGCCGCCCAACTCATCGACGACCTAGCCTGGCTGGGGCTGGAGTGGGACGAAGGCCCCCACTACCAGCACGATCGCCTAGACCTGTACGAGAGCGCCTTGCGCCAGCTGCAAGACGCCGGCCTCACCTACCCCTGCTTTTGCACGCGCGCCGAGCTCCACACCGCAAGCGCGCCGCATGCCAGCGACGGCACGCCCATCTACCGCGGTGCCTGCCGAGGCCTTTCGGCCGAAGAGGTCGCCCGCCGCAGTGCCCTGCGCGCTCCGGCCACGCGCCTGCGCGTGCCCGCCGTCGACGACCTCGCAGACGATGTGGTCGAATTCGTGGACCGCACGTACGGGGCCCAATGCGAGGCACTCGCCACCGAGTGCGGCGACTTTTTGGTGCGCCGCAGCGACGGCGTGTTTGCCTATCAACTGGCCGTGGTGGTCGATGACGCCGCCATGGGTGTTACCGAGATCGTACGCGGATGCGACCTGCTTGGCTCCACGCCGCGTCAAATCTATCTGCAGCATCTGCTGGGACTTCTCACGCCGCGCTACGCGCACATTCCGCTGCTCATGTCGCCGGACGGCCGCCGCCTTTCCAAGCGCGACCGCGATCTGGACCTGGGCGAACTCCGCACCCGCTTTGGCAAACCCGAGGCACTGCTGGGCTGGCTCGCCGGACAAACAGGCATCGCGCCGGACACCACGCCGCGTACCGCCGAGCAGCTGGTCGAGCACTTTAGCTGGGACGTCATCCGCGCGCACCGGGAGAACATCACCATAACGGCCGAGTAGCCAGCCACCCCGCCCCTACGCAACATCCCAAGGCTGGAGTTCGTCACCCAGGCGAACGATGCAGTCGTAGAGCACGGTGTGGCGTTCGGCCGGGTTGGCATCCCGATGAAAATGCCCGTAGTACCAGCGCTTGTAATCCAAGCAGTCTTCCAGCTCATCGAAAAACGCCGTAAGCCGATCAACGGCGGGGTAATTCCAGCCGGGCGCCGGATAGAGCGTGGGCGAAAGCATGCGCGTGGAGCAGGTGTGGGTGATCACGTAGTCGACCTTCCAGCCCACGCTGTCGAGCTTTGCCCGCGCCTCCTCAAAGTTGCGCTCGTCCGGCAGCTCCTGTGGCCACCAGTTGGAATAGGGAATGCGGTATTCCTTATCCACGCTCGTGGCGCCGCCCATGGTAAAGATCGTTGAGCCGTCGAGCTCAAAAACCTCGCCGCGCGTCAGGCGCCGTATGGGCGAGGTATCCGACAGGCGCTGCGTCAGCCCACCGTGCCACAACTCCATAGGACGCTCCGCCCAGTGATCGAAACGCTCGTGATTGCCGTCGACAAACAGCAACGTATAGGGGGCGCGACTCCAGCCAAGCGATATCGGCGCATTCCTCGGCAGAAAAATCCCACGGAAAGCCAAAGTCGCCCGCGACAATCAGATAGTCGTCGCTCGCCAGGCTATCCCCAAGCTCCCAGTCACGCAGCTTTTGCATGTCGAGGCCGCCGTGAATATCGCCCGCCACATAGACCGTCATCGAATCACCACTTCCCTGTAAGTCGCTAGCCCGCATTCAGCACGATCACTAAGCCAACCGTTCCAGCCCTTCCATCCCTTAGGGCTTACCCCTCGTTCTTCCATCCAAACGGGTCGAGCACCCAAAAAATCAGATCGAGCACGCCGCCGGTCATCATGGCGCCGGCAAGGGCCATGCAAACGTGCAGAGAGCTGGCACTTCGGAGCACGTCGAATGGCCCCAGAACAGCCAGCAGCGCGACCGCCGCGCCGGCAAGACACAGCGCGAGGCACGGCCCCGCATCCTTGACGCACTTCTTTGCGAGATGCTTGGTGTTGTCACTCATCAATATCGAACTCCTTAGAGGGTCGTTGCTCAGATACATGCCGCCGCGCCAGAACAGGGCGGTAGAGTAAGTGTCACATGCCGTGCGGACATCAATGGAGAAACCGCCTGCTCGGCCAACCCTTGACGCCGACTTGTCACCGGCACCCCATCCTCTGCTATCGAGGTCTAATACTTTTCCGCGAAGTGAACGTCTGTTTTAGGACCCCTGAAGCATCCACATTTTTCGTCGGCAAAATCGCAGGATTTCAGTACCGAAACCGCAGGAAACGGTACTCCTAAAGTGTCGATGCTTCGGGGGTTCGATTTAGCTCGTTCACTTCTCGGAAAAGTATTAGACCTCGCTGCTAGCCATCCAGAAGGACATCTCTCCCCTCCCCTCACCGCCACCCAAAAACTCATCCAACATTAATCTTGGCTCAAGAATCGCTTAATCTATAACCTGCACTATAGAGTTCGACCAAGGGCGGGGCGGCACCGCGCAACGCAGGCCGCCGAACGCAACGCTCGCGCCCGGGCAGATCGCCCGGCGTCGCGCCCATCGAACGAAAGGACAGGTCATGGACGACCTCGAAAAAGTTGAAACCATCCGCACCAAGTGCAACGTGAGCTACACCGATGCCAAGGCCGCGCTCGACGCCGCCGACGGCAACGTCCTGGATGCCATCATTTGGCTCGAGTCGCAGGGCAAGACCCAGACCACGTCGGCGCACGCCGCCACCGAGTCCGCGCCAGTCAATGAGCCCTCGGCCGAGATGGTCGCCGCGCAGGCCGCCTACGAAAAGTCGAGCGAAAAGACCGACTTCTCCAAGAAGATGGACAGCGTGTGGGAGTACCTCAAAAAGCTCTTCCGCCTGAGTCTGGACACCAAGTTTATCGCCACGCGCCGCGATGCGATCATCCTCAACATCCCCATCCTGATCCCCATCATCGCCCTGTTTGCCTGGGGCGCCACGATTTGGCTGATGCTGATTGGCCTGTTCTTTGGCATGCGCTACCGCATCGATAGCGACGGCGACGTGCCCGGCAGCATCAACAACCTTATGAATCACGCTGCCGATGCCGCGGACGACATCAAGCAAAATCTCAACGACGACAAGTAATCTCAGACGGGGGCACGCATGGCACGGATCCTGATCGTAGAGGACGAGGAGAAAATCGCCCGCTTTGTGACGCTCGAGCTGGAGCACGAGGGCTACCAGGTGGAGCACGCCGCCGACGGCCGCACCGCCGTGGACCTGGCGCTGGAGCGCGACTACGATCTGATTCTGCTCGATGTGCTGTTGCCGCAGCTCAACGGCATGGAGGTGCTGCGGCGCGTACGCAAACACAAGGATGTGCCGGTGATCATGGTCACCGCGCGCGATGCCGTGATGGACAAGGTGGCCGGGCTCGACGCCGGTGCTGACGATTACCTGACCAAGCCGTTTGCGATTGAGGAGCTGTTCGCACGGATCCGCGTGGCGCTGAAGCGCTCGGAGGCCGTGCGGGCGGCTTCCGGCGCCGGCGCCGAGACGGGCATGGCGGCCGGCGCGGGCGGAGACGCCGCTGCGATACCCCCGGCCGGCGACTCGGCCCAGGCTTCCGCCTCGCCCTCCCCCGCCGCGCTCACCGTGGGTTCGGTTGCGCTCGATCCCGACCGGCGTGAGGTCACGGTCGGCGGCTCGCCCATCGTGCTCACGGCCCGCGAGTTCGACGTCCTCGCCCTGCTTATGGCGCACGCCGGCACCGTGCTCACGCGCGAGCGCATCGCGCACGAGGCGCTGGGCTACGAATACGTGGGCGACACCAACAACGTCGACGTGCACATCGCGCACCTGCGCGCCAAGATCGAGGACGCCGGTGGTACCCGCATCATCCAGACCGTGCGCGGGGTGGGCTATGTCTGCCGCGCGTAACGCCGAGGCCAAGCGTGTCACCTCCATCGCGCGCGCCATCAACTGGAGCTACATGTGGCGCCGCTTGATGAGCTACGTCTGGCTCGATCTGTTGCTGATGGTGATTGCGGCGGCGATCCTCGTCTATGGATACAACCAGACGCTGCCCGACGGCGCGTTTACCGCAGGATGGATCCCCGGCACCACCGTTCACGGCATGTCGCTGACGCCCGCGCGCGGCTGGGACCCGACAACGCTCACCTATACCGTCGAGCTTGCGCGTACCAGCAAGACCTTCCCCCTCGCGCAGGACCTCATCGCACTTTGGCCCCTCTATATCGTTGTTGTAGGTTGGCAGGTCATCAGCATGCTCGATATGCTCGGCGGCGCTCGCCGTGTGCGCCGCACCATGGCGCCGCTCAACGACCTGGCCCTGCGCGTGGACGAGCTCGGCCGCATGCAGCTCTCCGGCGGCAAGATGGAAACGCTGGAGCAAGCCATCGAGCGCGCGAGCGTCGACTCGCCGAGCGTCACCACCGGCGACGCCGACCTGGCAAGCATCGAGGTCGCACTCAACCGCCTGCTGCGCCAGATGCAAGAGGCCAAGCTGCAGCAGATGCGCTTTGTCAACGATGCAAGCCACGAGCTGCGCACGCCCATCGCGGTGATTCAGGGCTACGTGAACATGCTCGACCGCTGGGGCAAAGACGACCCGGACGTGCTGGCGGAATCCATCGCGTCCCTCAAGGCCGAAAGCGAGCACATGCAGGAGCTCGTGGAGCAGCTGCTGTTTTTGGCGCGCGGCGATGCCGGGCGCACGGTCCTGCGGCGTGCGCATACCAACCTGGCCGCACTGGTCGACGAGGTATGCGAAGAATCGCAGATGATCGATACCGAGCACACGTATCGGCTGGCTTTTGACGCTGCGCTTGTCAGCGACCCGCGCTGCGATGCGCCCGTTGACGTGGCGCTCGTGAAGCAGGCTCTGCGCGTGATCGTGCAAAACGCCGCCAAGTACTCGGATGCGGGAACGACCGTCACATTTGGCATAACGCCCAATGCGGGCATGGGCACGATCGACATAAGTGTTGAGGACGAAGGCATCGGCATGAACCAGGAATCCGCAGCTCACGCGTTCGAGCGGTTCTACCGTGCCGACAACGCGCGCGATGCCGGAGCGCAGGGCTCGGGCCTGGGGCTCGCCATCGCCAAGTGGATCGTCGATAGCCACGGCGGCGTCATCGGCGTGACCTCGGTCGAGGGCGTCGGCAGCCGCTTTACGATTCGCCTGCCGCGGTAGGAAGCCCCTCGGCATAAATAAAGGGATAGGGCCACGCAGCCCTATCCCTTTTTGCTAGCTATGACAGCTTGTGCGCTATTCGCGGCACAGGTGCACGGCGAAGCCGGCGAACTCGCGCTTAAAGTACACGAGCTTGGTACCACCGTCGGGTAGCAGCGCGCGCGACTCCTCGTTGACCTCGAGCCCGCGCTCGGCAAACCACTTCTCAGCCGCATCGATGTCGTTGACGGCAAAGCCGATGTGGCCCTTGGTGCCACGACCGTTCTGCTTCATGATCTCGACCAGCGAATCGTTAAAGTACGAAACCGGGGTCTCGATGACGGGCAGGCCCATCATCGTCGAGAACAGCTCCGCGATCTCCAAGGCGTCTGCCGGGTCGGCAGCGTTAATGCCCACATGGGCAACGCGCATGTCAAAGAGCTCGACCGGATTGGCGTTCTGCTCACTCATACAGTCAGCGCCTACTGAGCCATGACGTCGAGAACGGCCTTCTCAGCAGCGACGCGGTTCATGCCGGTCATGAAGGGCACGCCACTCACGTACGGGCAGGTGAGGCCCTCGGGGGCAACGGTGGTGGCGATCAGCAGGTCGGCGCCCTCGTCGCAGTAGTCCTTGGCCTCGGAGATGGCGCACTGCACAATCTCATACTTGCCGGCGTAACCGTTGGCGTCGAGCAGGGTGGCGACCTTCTGGGCAACGAGCGTGGAAGTAGCAGCGCCAGCACCGCAAGCCAAAACGATCTTCTTCATAGGTAATGTCTCCCTTCATGGTTTACTTTAGGTAAGTGTACCGCAGCGAGCGATGGCACTCGGCCTCGATGAGCTTTTATGCCAGTTTGCTTTCGCGCTGCGTATAATACATCTAGTACATGTTGTCATACCGCTCGCTTTATGAGCGACTAAGGACCCTAATATGCCCGATTCTCGCACACTCTGGACCGCCGTCGTTATCATCTGCATCGCCGTGTCGGTGTTCTTTAGCGTCAAAAAACGCACCACGTTTAAACGCCTGCAGCAGCTCATGGCCGCCAAGCAGTGGGACGAGTTCGATCGTTTGCTCGACGGCAAACTCACCAGCATGCTGTACCCGCGCTACAACCGCGACTACCTGCGCCTGAACTCCTATCTGCTGCGCGAGGACCATAAGCGCGCCGACGAGATGTTCGACCTGCTGCTGGGACTCAACCTGCCCAAGATGCAGCGTGTCGACCTGGTCATTAAGGCCTTTAACTACTACGTTGGCCAGGAGGACCGCAAAAAGTCCAAGGAGCTGCTGCACGAGATCAAGGGCTTTGAGGGCGGTCAGGCCGAGGCAGTCGCACACGAGTGCCAGCTGATGTACGACACGATGATCCTCAAGCGCCACAACGATATTCCCGAGCTGGAGCGCATGCTCAAGGAGGCCGGTGACGACAAGGTCAAGAGCTGCCGCCTGGAATACCTGCTGGCCCTGCAGTACCAAAACAAGGGTGACGAAGCCAAGTTCCAGGAGTTCCTGGAGAAGTCGGGCCAACACTCGATGGCCGTCAACGCGTAACGGACGGCTTGTGCTAGACTTCTAGTCTCACGGGGGCGTGGCGGAATTGGCATACGCAGGAGACTTAAAATCTCTCGCCGCAAGGATTGTGGGTTCGAGTCCCACCGCCCCTACCATGTATTGCCTACGAGCCCGTGTCCCCCAGGGAATGCGGGCTCCTTTCTTTTGGACGCCGTCAACTGCAGAGCAGCTCATTTGGGACGGGGCTTTTTTGACTACTTTTCCGCCCACCCAATGAGTTTCCTACCACATTTTCCGATGGAAAAACGTGGTTGTCTCGCACATTTTCCGATGGAAAAACGTGATTGTCTCGCACATTTTCCGATGGAAACACCCAAATGGCCTTATACTAACCGAGAGGGTTGGGAGGCAATATGCTGCGACAGCTTATGAGCGAACTTATCGCTTGGAAATCAAGGAAGAATCGCAAACCTCTCTTGCTTAAGGGAGCCCGCCAGACAGGAAAGACTTGGCTTCTTAACGAATTCGCAAGCCAGCAGTATCGAAACGTCATTCGTTTTGACTTTATGCTCGAGCCGAGCACACGCTCGCTGTTCGATGGGGACCTCGACCCCAAGCGCATCATCTCCCAGATAGAACTCCTACGTGGCCAAACTGTAACGCCAGCAGACACGCTCATCATCTTCGACGAGATCCAAGAGGCCCCGCGCGGGATCACCTCGCTCAAGTACTTCAACGAGCTTGCACCCGAATACCACATCGTAGCAGCCGGTTCCTATATGGGCCTCGCGCTCCGACGCGAAAACGAGTCATTTCCCGTCGGCAAAATCGACCAGCTCACCATGCGTCCCATGGGGTTCGCCGAGTTCGTTCGTGCCGTCGACGGCGACCCGCTCGCCGACGCCATCCTTGCCGCAGACATGAACCTTCTAGCAAACGTTACCGAAAAGCTCGAACACTTGCTCAAGGAATACCTTGTTGTCGGCGGTATGCCCGAAGTTGTCTCCGCTTTCGCCGAGACACGCGACTTCATCGAAGCCCGAAGGCTTCAGCAGCAAATCATCGAGGTTTACGAATCCGATTTTGGCAAACATGCACCCGCCCGCATCGTCGAGCGCATGAGGTTGGTTTGGAAATCCCTTCCCGGCCAGCTTGCCAAAGAGAACAAGAAGTTTGTCTATGGCGCCCTTCGCCCCGGAGCGCGCGCACGCGATTTCGAGGAAAGCCTCCAGTGGCTCATGGACTATGGAATCGTTCATAAGGTGCCACGTGTTTCCGCTCTAAAGGCGCCGCTCTCGAGCTACGAGGATCTCTCGGGCTTCAAGCTGTTCTGCATCGACACCGGCATCCTCGGAGCGCTCTCCGGTCTCTCTCCGGCCATCGTTCTGAACGGGCCCGCTGTTTTTACGAAGTTCAAAGGCTCGCTGACCGAGCAATACGTCGCGCAGGAGCTTTTGCTCCAGGACAAAACTCCCGCGTATTGGTCCTCTACCTCTGGCAATGCCGAAACCGACTTTGCCATCGACCATGCGGGAACCGTGCTTCCGCTTGAGGTCAAGGCGGCAGAGAACCTTAAAGCGAAGAGTCTGAAAATAGCCTGCGAAAAATTCAAGCTCGAGCGTTGCGTGAGGAGCTCCCTGGCGGCATATAGAGACGAGGGCATGCTCGTCAATATTCCGCTTTGGGAGATTGGGCAAATCGACAAGCTGGCATAGGCGCTGTGGGGACGCCCCGCAAGGACTGTCCCCAGGTGCCGACTGTTGAGTTGCGGTGGAATAGGGACTGTTTGGTGCCCGAAAGGGCGATTTTAGTCCGTATTTCACCGCAACTTATTTAAAGGGCGCTGAGGCTGGGAGTCCAGCCGATGGTGGGGGTTGTGCCGTCGAGAGTCTCGTTGATGGTGGCGGCCATGCCAGCGAGTAGGCTGTTCTCGCTTACGGTGAGCGTCTTGTAGCCGCCGGCTCGCATGAGCTCGCGAATCACCACGGCGCCGGCCAGAATCACGCCCGCGCGCTTGGGCTGCACGCCCGGCAACGCGGCAATGCCTGCAACATCCAACGCAGACATGCGCTCGATAGCGGCCGAAATCTGCTCCATCGAAAGCTCGCGCAGGTGCACAAAGTTCGAGTCGTACGGCTCCAGCTCGTGGACCAGCGCCACCAGCGTAGTCACCGTGCCACCCACCGCGACCAAGCGTTCGGCGCGCTCAAAATCGCTGGGCAGGCCTTCAAAATAGGCGGCGAACTGCTCACCTGCCCACGCGGCAGCGGCAGTAAGCTCGCCGTCCGCAGGCGGCAGCGCCGAGAAAAACCGCTCCGTCACGCGACGGCAACCGATGTCCAGCGAACGCGTTCCCTCCAGCGCAAAGACCCCGCGCTCCGGCGCGTACACGCCCGTCGCAAGCTCCGTGGATCCGCCGCCCGAATCGGCAACAATGATGCGCTCGCCGGCAAAGTCGTGCGCCACGCCAAAAAACGTCAGGCGTGCCTCGACCTCGCCCGGAATCACCTGTGGCTCGAGACCCAGCTCGCGCAGGCCGTCCAGCAGCAGTGCGGCGTTGGACGCATCGCGCGCGGCGCTCGTGCAGGTGGTGCAGATGCACGCGGCCCCAAAGGCACGAGCCTCGTCCACAAACATGCGACACGCAGCGAGCACGCGCTCAACGGCCGCCTCGCAAAAACGACCCGTCGCGTCCACGCCCTCACCCAGGTCGGTAATCTCGGTATGCTTGGACGAGTCCACGATCGCTCCGCCCTCAACCTGGGCCAACACCAGTCGCGACGACACCGTTCCCAGGTCGATCGCGGCCACCTTATGGCGTTTGCAATTTGTCATTGCGGGCTCCCCTCCGGGCGCTATTTGCCGTTGGACACGACCGTCTGGCCCTCGACACCGTTAAACCCAAACAGCATGTCGAGCGCCTGGATGTACCACGGCACGTCCTTACCGACTTCTTCGATTTCCTTGGCAACTTCGCTGGCCTTCTTGGCGTTCGACGACTTCTGGCTCGACGAAGGATCCGAATCGTCGTCCAGGCCCTGCACTTCAATCCTCTTCTCGCCGGGCATCACCAGGCCCAGGTCCTCGGATGCCGCGTCCTTAATGCCCTCCTCCGAAAGCAGCTTGTCGACGCTTTTTTGCAGGTCGTCGTTATATTGCTCGCGAATCTCGACCTGCTTGGCCAAGATGTCGCTCGAGCGTTTTGCCACATACAGGTCACGCACGGGGAAATACAGGCTCACGAGCGCCAGGGCAACGACAATGCCAACAAACAGCCCTCGCTGAGGACCGTGGGTAAAGTCGTAGATTGCTTTGACCACCGCGTTGTCGTTGGCGTAATGCATGAAGTCCGAGCCTGAAAGACGGTTCGAGGGCCTACTCGGCTTTTCATGCGTTTGAGCCGAGGAACGCTGAACATGCGACGAACGTGCCGGGCGCACCGGTCCATCTGCCGAAGTATTCGATTGAGCATTGGGGCGCGAGGTACTTGTCGGGCGCTGCGCGGAGCGGTCGGCACCGGCGTAGGCGGACCCACCGAGCTGCACCGTGCGCGCACGGCGAAGCGACGGCTCACGCGAACCGGCGGAATAGTACCTGTTGTCGTAAATCTGATCCATGTGCGCCTTGTGCGGTTGAGGTTTGTTTGCGCTAAGTCCTTTAGTTATAGCACGAGCGCCCGCACTGCCTTCGCCAGCCTTTGCTCGACATAAAAAAGGCGCTGAGTCATATGGCCCAGCGCCCAATGGTGCTCAACAGCGCCCGGCTGGAGCAAGGCAAATCCGAGTCTTCCCCGCCCCCGCGACCTCCGCGTGCCTAGCGAATGTTGTAGAACGCGGCCTTGCCGGCGTAACGCGCGCTGCCCTCGAGCTCGTCCTCGATGCGGATGAGCTGGTTGTACTTGGCGATACGGTCGCTGCGGCACGGGGCGCCCGACTTGATCTGGCCGGCGTTGACGCCCACGACCAGGTCGGCGATCGTGGAGTCCTCGGTCTCGCCGGAACGGTGGCTCACGATGCAAGCGTAGCCGGCCTCCTTGGCGGTCTCGATGGCCTCGAGCGACTCGGTGAGCGTGCCGATCTGGTTGACCTTGACCAGGATCGCGTTGGCGGCACCCAGCTCGATGCCCTTCTTGAGGCGCTCGGTGTTGGTGACGAACAGGTCGTCGCCCACCAGCTGCACCTTGTTGCCAATGCGACGGGTGAGCTCAACCCAGCCGTCCCAGTCCTCCTCGGCCATGCCGTCCTCGATGGAGATGATGGGATAGGTGTCGACGAGCTTCTCCCAGTAATCAACCATCTGGGCACTCGTGTACTCCACGCCCTCGCCCTTGAGCTCGTACATGCCGGTCTCGGCGTTGTAGAACTCGGTCGAGGCCGGGTCCATGGCGTACATGAAGTCGATGCCGGGCTTAAAGCCGGCCTTCTCCACGGCCTTGGTGATGTACTCGAACGGCTCGGCATTGGTCTTAAGGTTGGGGGCAAAGCCGCCCTCGTCGCCCACGCCGCCGCCCAGGCCGGCCTCGTGCAGCACGCCCTTGAGGGTGTGGTATACCTCGGCGCACCAACGCAGGCCCTCGGCAAAACTCGGGGCGCCCACCGGCATGATCATGAACTCCTGGAAGTCAACGTTATTGTCGGCATGCACGCCGCCGTTGAGGATGTTCATCATGGGCGTGGGCAGCAGATGGGCGTTGACGCCGCCCAGGTACTGGTACAGCGACAGGCCCGCCGACTCGGCAGCGGCGCGGGCGACGGCCAGCGACACGCCCAGGATGGCGTTGGCACCGAGCTTGGTCTTGTTGGGGGTACCGTCCGCGGCAATCAGCGCGGCATCGACGGCGCGCTGGTCGAAGGCGTCGAGACCCACGACGGCGTTAGCGCACTCGTTGTTGACGTGCTCGACGGCCTGCGAAACGCCCTTGCCCAGGTAGCGGCCCTTGTCGCCATCGCGCAGCTCGCAGGCCTCAAAGGCGCCGGTCGAAGCACCCGAAGGCACCATTGCGCGGCCAAAGCTGCCGTCCTCGAGCACGACCTCGACCTCGACGGTGGGGTTGCCGCGGCTGTCGAGCACCTCGCGACCGTAGACGTCCAAAATATCGCTCATGTTGTCTCCCTCTCACTTGGAAACGTAGTGGATGAAAGCGACCGGCTGACCGTGCACCGTCGGTGCGCCTCCGTAAGTTAGCCATGTCGCACTTTTTGCATTATGCCCTAAGTTAGCCGAGGGATACACTTGATTTTCGAAAAATTTAGCGGGAACGATGAGGCGTGTCAGCCCGTCGTTCCAGCAGTCTTACTCCTCCGCCTTTGCGGCATCCCACAGGTCGTTGAGGCCGTGGGTCGAAAGCTCGGCAAGATCCACGTGAGCATCGGCCGCCATCTGCTCCATCGCGGCCCAGCGGCGGCGGAACTTTGCCGTGCTGGCGCGCAGGGCGCTCTCGGCGTCGATCCCCTCTTTGCGCGCGACGTTGACCAGGGCAAAGAGCAGATCGCCAAACTCCATTTCGCGCTCGGGCGTTCCGGGGGCCTCGGCCTCAAACTCGGCACGTTCCTCGGCGACCTCGTCCCACACGTCCTGGACCGTCTCCCACTCAAAGCCCACGGCAGCCGCCTTGCGCGACACCTTCTGAGCCTGCATCAGCGCCGGCAGATGCGTGGGCACGCCGTCGAGCAGGCCCTCGGGCGCAGCCTCGCCCGCCGCCACGGCCTTGTCCTTGGCAGCCCTCTCGGCAAGCTTGACCTCGTCCCAAATCTTGAGTACCTCGTCGGAGCTGTCGGCATCCACATCGCCAAACACGTGCGGATGACGGCGAATGAGCTTGGCGTCGATATCGCGCGCCACGTCGGCCAGCGTAAACTCGCCGGCATCCGCCGCAATTTGCGCATGCAGCACCACCTGCATGAGCACATCGCCCAGCTCCTCGCGCAGATGCGCCGCGTCGTCCGCCTCGATGCAATCGAGCGCCTCGTAGGCTTCCTCGATCATGTTCTTGCCAATGCTGCGGTGCGTCTGTTCGCGGTCCCACGGGCAGCCATCGGGCTGACGCAGACGCCAGATGGTCTGCACCAGATGCTGCAGCTCGGCCGACGCGTCGACCAGCGTGGACAGATCGCGCGAGCCCTCGGCATTTTGCTGAGCCATGTGCTGCGCCATGGCTACTCCTCCTCCATGACCACGTGGCGGAACGCGCCGCCCTCGTAGATGCCGTAGCTGTGCGAGCCGTCCTTGGGGATGCTCACGCTACCGGGGTTGAAGAGCCACAGGCCCGGGTGCGCCTCGCTTTCCTCGTTGACCTTGATGTGCGTATGGCCGTAGACGAGCGCGGAGCCCCCGGGCAACGCGGGCGCGTGGTCGACGCTGTTGTGCATGCCGGCGCCAAAGACATGGCCGTGCGTCAGGAACAGCTCGCGGCCGGTCTCGTCGAACAGCGTGGCGTAGTCGGCCATGACGGGGAAGTCGAGCACCATCTGGTCGACCTCGGCGTCGCAGTTGCCGCGCACCGCGATGATGCGGTCGGCCAGGGCGTTGAGCAGCGGAATCACGCGCTTGGGAGCGTAGTCGCGCGGCAGGTCGTTACGCGGGCCGTGGTAGAGCAGGTCGCCCAGCAGCACAATGCGATCAGGCTGCTCGGACTCGATGGCGGCGCAGAGGCGCTCGGCCCAGTATGCCGAGCCGTGGATGTCGGAGGCGATGAGGTATTTCATGGGGAGATCCTTTCGAATGGGGTTGATATGGCTAGGCGCAGGATGTCGCCACCAGCCGCGTTATTCAAATCGCAGTGCCGCGCTCTGGGCCGCCCGCATCACGCGCTGGAGCGGCACATTATGCTCGCGAGCGAGACGGGCGCAGTCCTCGTACTCGGGCGCTGCACGCTCGCTGCCGTCGGGCAGGGTGGCCACTTTAACGGACACCTCGCCCCATGGCGTCGTTACGCGCTCAAAGCGGCGTGGCAGGCAAACGCGCTCCATGACCTGGCGACGAATGCCGTTGGTCGTGGTTTCCAAAAAGATAATCGTCTGCAGGCGCTCGATATCCTCGTAGGTGCAGATTACCTGCAGCTGCCAGCCGGGGCGGCCTTTCTTGCAATAGAGGGGCAGCCAGTGCACCTCGCGGGCGCCTGCCCCGCGCAGACGGTCGGCGGCGTAGGCGAGCACCTCGGGCGACGCATCGTCGATGTCGCATTCCAGCTTGACGATGGTTTCGGGTGCATCGGTCTCGCGGGACAGCGGGGATGTACTATCGCATGGCATACGGTCCGGCTCCTTTCCGCACGGGCTCGTTTTGTTCATCCAAACGCTAGCACATCGCAGGCTGCGCGAGTGTGACGGCGCGTGATGAGCGCGATTTTCCTTGTCGACAAGAAACCGACACTCCACCGCCCCGGCCAAACATGTACATCAGCCTCCAAACATGTCATTATTTGTCGGTTTTGGAGGCTGACGTACACGTTTTGAGAGCAAGCGAGGCCGCACCACGCGCCGCGCAACCTTTCCAATCGATTTCGATCCCCGGCGTGCCCGGCGTGTTGAGAGCTGCGCCATTACAATGAAGCGGATTCGCTTGACGCAAAGGAGCCGCTATGCCCATGTGCCCGCTGGTCGATTGCCATACCCACACCTCGTTTTCGGACGGGCATGCCTCGTTTGAGGACAACGTCCGTGCCGCTGCTGCGGCCGGCTGCCGCGTCATGGTCTCGACCGACCATCTCACCCTGCCCGCCAGCATGGATGCTAACTGCGAGGTGCAGGTTACTGAGGGTGACCTCCCGGCGCATCGTCTGGCTTTTGAGGACGCTCGCAATCTTGCCGCTCAGATTGCGCCAGAACTCACCTTTATCTACGGTTTCGAATGCGATTGGTACGAGGGCTGCGAGCCTTTGGTTGAGCGCTGGTCCCAGGGCGCCGTCGTGCGCCTGGGCAGTGTGCACTGGATTGGCAACCCAGGCGATATCATGGCCGGTGCCGCGGGTACGGCGGGAACGGAGGACGTCGCTCGTCCCGATACGCCCGATTCGCGCTGCGGCTGGATCGACGATGACACCAACCTGCACGTTTGGGAAAACCTGGGGGTACGCGGCGTGTGGGAGCGCTATGTCGATGACTGGTGCCGCGCCTGCGAGAGCCCGCTCAACTTTGATGTGATGGCTCACCCCGACCTGGTCATGCGCTTTTCGAAGGAAGGCTTTGCGCCCGATTTTGACCCCGCACCGTTTTGGCAGCAGATGGCAGAGTGCGCGCACGATACGGGCCGCCGCGTTGAGGTCTCGACGGCCGCACCGCGCAAGGGCTTGGGCGACTACTACCCCGCAACCGGTCTTTTGCGCTGCTTTGACCATGCCGAAGTGCCGATCACCTTTGGCTCGGACGCGCACCGCGCCTGCGATATCTGCTGGAACATCCGCGAGGCCCAGGCGCACGCGTACGACTGCGGTTATCGAACCTTCGACATCCCCCACGCCACCGGCGAATGGGAATCCACGCCCCTCGCCTAGCCATCCCTTCATAAGTTGCGGTGAAATAGGGATTGTTTTGCTTGATGAAGCGCTTAAACAGTCCCTATTTCACCGCAACTTCCATGACCCCGTTACACCAACAAAGACTGTCCCAAACGACTAGTGGCGGCGGGCGTTGAGTTCGCCGGCCAACTCGTCGAGGGTGATGCCGTAGCGCTCAAGCGTCACGAGCAAGTGGTAGACCAGGTCGCCGGCCTCATAGCGAATGTGGTCGTGGTCGTTATCCTTGCAGGCCATGATCACCTCGCTCGCCTCCTCGGCAAGCTTCTTGAGCAGCTCATCCTCAACGTCGGTCAGCAGACGCGCAGTATAGCTCTCCTGCGGCGACGCGTCGCGACGACCGTGAATCACCTCGGCCAGACCTGTCAGCGTCTCACCGATATTTCCATCCTGAACGTTTGCGGTGCGCACACCCATGGTTCAATCCTTTCTGGTGGCCGAGCGTCTAATCGAGCGCCCGCCCTACGCGAGTTTCTTAAAGAAGCAGGTACGGTTGCCGGTGTGGCAGGCTGGACCCGGCGAGTCGACCTTGACCAGCAGTGTATCGCTATCGCAGTCGGCCCAGAGCTCCTTGACCTCCTGCATGTTGCCGCTCGTCGCGCCCTTATTCCAGAGCTCTTGGCGGCTGCGGCTCCAAAACCACGTGGTACCGGTCTTGAGCGTCAACCCCACCGATTCCTCGTTCATCCAAGCAACCATAAGCACCTCGCCGGTGTCATATTGCTGAACCACACAAGGGATCAATCCTTTGGCGTCGTATTTAAGATCCGCTGGAGTAGTAATTTCTCTCATTTCAATTCCCCAATTTAAACATCACATGTCGGCGAGGGTTGTCCAGGTGCCGCAGGTTGCCACGAAAGAGGAGCGACGCGTACTTTGGTACGCGAGCGACGGTTTGAGCGGCAAGATGCGGTGCCTGGACAAGCCGCAGCGCAGCCCGCAGCACTAGAAGTCCAACCTCACAGGAATACCTTGAGAGGCCATATACTCTTTGACTTCGCGAATGCTGAAGGTTCCAAAGTGAAAGACGCTCGCCGCCAGCACGGCATCGGCCTCGCCCTCGATCACGCCCTCAGCGAAATGCTCGAGCGTGCCCACGCCACCGCTCGCGATGACGGGGATTGGCACCGCGCGCGCCACGGCGCGGGTGAGCGCCAGGTCAAAGCCAGCCTTGGTGCCGTCGCGATCCATGCTGGTCAGCAGGATCTCGCCGGCGCCGCGGCGAGCCGCCTCCTCGGCCCACGCCACCGCATCGATACCCGTGGCGTTGCGGCCTCCTGCGGTAAAGACCTCCCACTTGTCGGCACCGGATGCTCCGGGCAAGCCGACGCGCTTGGCATCGATCGCCACAACCACGGCCTGGCTGCCAAACGCCGCGGCAGCCTGGCTGATCAGCGACGGATCGCGCACAGCCGCCGAGTTGAGCGACACCTTGTCGGCACCGGCGGCAACCATGGTGCGCATGCCCGCCAGGTCGCGAAAGCCGCCGCCCACGGTATAGGGAATGGCCAGCTCCTCAGCAGCATGCGCCGCCATCTCGATAGTCGTCGCACGGTTGTCGCTCGTCGCGGTAATGTCCAGGAAGACGACCTCGTCCGCACCCTCGCGGTCGTAGGCGCGGGCCAGCTCCACCGGGTCGCCAGCATCGCGCAGGCTCACAAAGTTGACGCCCTTGACCACGCGGCCGTCCTTAACATCCAGACAGGGAATCACGCGTTTGGTAAGCATGGTCTACTCCTCCCCCTCGGGCGGCGGCCAGCGCCTGAACCAGCGTAAAGTTGCCTTCGTAGAGCGCGCGACCGGTGATGGCGCCTTCAATCGCGCCCCCACCTACCGCGGCAAGCGCACGGATATCGCCGAGCGTCGAGATACCGCCCGACGCCACGACGGGAAAGCCCGCGACCTCGGCCACATGGCGATATGCCGCCACGTCGATGCCCGTCTGCATGCCATCACGCGCGATGTCGGTATACACCAGATGCTTAAAGCCCAGCTCGGTAAGCTGCCCCACGGCATCGTCGAGCGCCACGCCCGCGCCGTCGCGCCAGCCGTTCACCTTAACCTGGCCGTCGCGTGCGGCAATGTCGGCGACCAGCAGCTCGCCAAAGCCTTGGGCTGCCACCTCAGCAAAACCCGGCTCGGTCACGAGCACGGTGCCCAGCGCAATGCGGCGAGCACCATAGCCTGCCAGCTCATCGATGCGTGCGAGCGAGCGAACGCCGCCGCCCACGTCCACGGACAGACCGTCGACGCCGCAGATGGCCTTAATCGCCGCCGAGTTGGCAGCGCATGTATCCTCGTCCTCACCAAAGGCAGCGGACAGGTCGACGACGTGCACCCAGCCTGCGCCCTGCTCGGCAAACGAACGGGCGACGGCCACGGGGTCGTCGGAATATACCTTGCAGCGGGTGCGGTCGCCGCGCTCCAGGCGCACAACCTTGCCGCCGATCAGATCGATTGCGGGAAACAGAATCATCGGCCAACCTCCTCGACGATGCTGACGAAGTTCTTAAGGATACGCTGACCCAGCGCGGAGGATTTCTCGGGATGGAACTGGCAGCCCCACACGTTGCCGTGGCGCACGATGCACGGGAAGCTCCGTGTATAGTGCGTGCGCGCCAACACATCGGCGGCATCGACGTCGTCGGCCACCGCGTAGCTGTGAGTGAAATACATGTTGGCGCCCTCGGCAAAACCGGCAAGCAACGGATCGGCCGCACCGGCGGGCGTCATGTGCACCTGGTCCCAGCCCACGTGCGGGACCTTCAGGCGGCTTGATTCCAGGTGCGTGCACGAGCCACGCATGATGCCCAGGCCATCGACCCAGGGACCACCGGCCTGCTCGGAGGCATCGTCGTCCGCGTCCGCACCCTCGTCCGCAGGCACGCCCTCGTTGCCGCGCTCAAAAAATAGCTGAAGGCCCAGGCAGATGCCGAGCAGCGGAGTTCCGGCGGCAACGGCATCGAGCACGGCCACCTCCTCGCCGCTCTGGCGCATAAAGGCGATTGCGTCATAGAACGCGCCCACGCCCGGGATGACCAGGCCGTCGGCGTTGCAGATCTGCTCCGGATCGTCCGATGTGCAGGCGGCGGCACCGGCGCGCGCAAGCCCGCGCACGACGCTCGACAAGTTGCCCTTGTGGTAGTCGACCACCACAATCTTTGGTTCGCCCACGCGACCCCTCCCTTTTCCCATTCAAAACCTGCCAAAAAGGGACAGGTTTATTTTGGTCGGTTAAACGTTCACCCACCACATGAGACAGCATTTCCGCAGATAAAACCTGCCAAAATAAACCTGTCCCTTTTTGGCAGGTTACAGCGAGCCCTTGGTGCTGGGGATGCCCTGCACGCGGGGATCGAGCTCGCAGGCGTGGCGCATCGTGCGGCCCACGGCCTTAAAGGCGGCCTCGATAATGTGATGCGAGTTGCCGCCCGCCAGCTCGCGCACGTGCAGCGTAAGTTTGGCATCGCGCGCAAAGGCATAGAAGAACTCGACAGCCAGCTCGGTATCGAAGCTGCCCACGCGCTCGGTCGGCACGGGCAGCTCGCAGTAGGCCTGGCCGCGACCCGAAATGTCCACGGCGGCCATCACGAGCGTCTCGTCCATGGCGATCGCCGCATCGGCAAAGCGCGTAATACCCGCTTTGTCGCCCAGCGCCCGGCAAAACGCCTCGCCCAGCACAATGCCCGTGTCCTCGACGGTATGGTGCGCATCGACTTCCACATCGCCTACCGCATGCACCGTCAAATCGAACAGGCCATGGCGGCCAAAGGCGTTGAGCATATGGTCGAAAAACGGCACGCCGGTCGAGATATCGCACGTACCGGTTCCATCCAGGTCGAGTTTGACGACAATGTCGGTCTCCCCCGTCTTGCGGGTCACCTCGGCATAACGGCCCATCTAGATCTCCTCCTTCACCAGCACGGCAAACGCAGCCAGTACCTCATCGTTTTCCTGCGGCGTGCCCACGGTAATGCGCAGACAGTCCGCAAGCCCCGGCGCATAGCTAAAGTCGCGCACCAAAATCGAATACTCGTCGCGTAGGCGCTCGCGCACGCGCGTGGCATGCGGCGTACGCACGAGCACAAAGTTCGCCGCGCTCGGCCATGCCTCCACGGGCAGGCCCTCGGTAGCCATCGCGCGCAGGGCGCACAGCTCGCGCTCGCGCTCGGATGCGACCTGTGCCACCACGGGCGTGTACGCATCGCGGGCACGCACGCAGGCAAGCGCCGCCGCCTGGCTCAGCACGTTGACCGAATAGATCTGGCGAATCGCCGCGAACACGTCGATGACCTCGGACGCCGCGATCACGTAGCCCAGACGCGTGCCGGCAGCGCCAAACGCCTTGGACAGCGTATGTAAAATCACCAGGTTGGGATGCTCGGCGATAAGGCCCTGCGCCGTGGTGGCCGCGCCAAACGAATCGTCGGCAAACTCAACGTAGGCCTCGTCGACCATCACCATGCCGGGGCACGCATCGCACAGCGCCGCGATAAAGTCGAGCGGCGCCACGTCGCCCGTGGGGTTATTGGGCGAGGTCACGATTGCCAGGTTGCACTCGGGCGCTGCCGCAAGCACGGCTGTCTGGTCGAGCTCAAAGGTCGCGGGGTCGCGCCACACGTCACGCACCTCGGTCTGGCAGAGCGACGCAAAGAACGCGTACTCGCTAAAGCACGGCGGGCAGTTGAGCAGGGTCCGTCCCACGCCGCCAAACGCCAACAGGTAGTTATAGAGCAGCTCGTCGCCGCCGTTTCCCACGCAGACATTCTCGCGCGCCACGCCATGCCAGGCAGCAAGCTCGTCGCGCAGATCGTTCGACATGGGATCGGGATAGCGATTGAGCGGTGTGGCAGCCAGGGCAGCGTCGACCGCCTCGCGCACGCCGGTCGGCACGGGATAGGTGTTCTCGTTGGCCGAAAGGTTGATGCGCGTAGGCGTAAAGTTGGGATCGTAGGGCTCAATACCGGCCAGGCAAGGCTGGACGAGCTCCTTCATGTGGGGCGTCAGCTCGGCCATATTAGGCCTCCTTACCAGTCGCGCCAACGCCATCCGCGCCCGCAGCCGCCAGGTCAACGCCCTCGGCAACCGTCGCCACGGCGTCGCCCGGCCAGGCGACCTTGGTCAGGTCGGCCGCGGCGAGTGACTCGGCACTCACGGCATCCTCGCCCTGCTCCAACACGCGGCGGCGCAGTGCGGCCGAAAGCGCGTGTGCCCACAGACCCTCGGCCTCGGCCAGGCGCTGCGTAGCGGGAGCGTCGGAGAGCAGGCCCTCGGGCGTATAGCAAATGACACTCGAGCGCTTGACGAACTCTTCGACCGAAAGCGAGTTGGAGAACATGGCCGTACCGCCGGTCGGCAGCGTGTGATTGGGGCCGGCAACGTAATCGCCGAGCGGCTCGGAGCTCCAAGCGCCCACAAAGATGGCGCCGGCGTTGCGAATGCCGCCGAGCAGGCCCATCGCGTCCTTGCAGTGCAGCTCAAGGTGCTCGGGCGCCACGGTGTTCACCGCTTCGACGGCGGCAGCCATGTCGGCGGCCACCACGATGGTGCCCTCATTGTCGAGTGAGGCGCGCGTGATCTCGGCGCGTGGCGACTGCGCGACCAGAATATCGATACCCGCCTCGACCTCGCGCGCAAACTGCTCGTCGCAGGTCACCAGATAGCAGGCCGCCAGCGGATCATGCTCAGCCTGGGCCATCAGGTCTGCCGCGACCACCATGGGCTTGGCCGTGGCATCGGCCAGTACGCAGACCTCGGAGGGGCCAGCGACCATGTCGATTCCCACGTCGCCCGAGACAATCTGCTTGGCCGCGGCGACAAAGGCGTTGCCCGGACCGGTGATTTTATCGACACGCGGAATGGTCTCGGTACCGTATGCCAGCGCGGCCACGGCCTGGGCGCCGCCCACCATATAGATTTCGTCCACGCCGCCGAGCTTTGCCGCGGCGAGCGTGTAGGGGCTGATCAGGCCGTCTTTTTGCGGCGGGGTCACCATAACCACGCGCTTGACGCCGGCAACCTTGGCGGGAATGGCGTTCATGAGCACCGTGGAGGGATACTGCGCGCGACCGCCCGGCACATAGATGCCAGCCGCCGCGAACGGGGTCACCTTAACGCCGAGCATCGTGCCGTCCGGGCGCGTGGTAAACCAGCTCTGTTCGACCTCGCGCTGGTGGAACTCGCGAATCTGGCGCGCGGCCTTCTCGAGCGCGGCGACAAAGGCCGGATCGAGGTCTTCGAGCGCGGCATCGATCTGCTCTTGCGGCAGACGGAAGCTCTGCAGCTCAACGCCGTCAAAACGCCGACAGTAGTCGCGCACCGCGGCATCGCCATTGGCGCGCACGTTGGCCACGATATCGCGGGCGGCGTCGACGATGTTTTGCGGCAGCACGCCCTTACGGTTGAGTTGGTTGGTAACGAGGCGCTCACCGGGAGCAAGTTTGATGGTCTTCATATCGGTATCCCCTATCGGTCGAGGTTGTGTTCGAAAAACGAGCGACTGGGCAGCGGCGCCAGTCGGCCCGCAGCCCAGACATTGGGGCGCCCGTGCGCGCTCGCGCTATTGTGCTGAGCCCGCGACGGGCTCAAAATGCTTGTCCTTAACGGCCGCTGCCAGGCGATCTGCCAGATTGCGTACGCGCGGATCCAGGCGCGCAGCACCCGGATTGACAAAGAAGCGGGCCGTGCAGTCCATGATGAGGCCGGTGATGACCAGGTCGTTGTCGCGCAGCGTGGCGCCCGTGGCAGTAATATCCACGATGCGATCAGTCATGCCGACAATGGGGCCCAGCTCGATGTTGCCGTGCAGCGAAACGATGTCGGCGTTCACGCCGCGCTCGGCATACCAGGCGCTCGCGATGCGCGGGTACTTGGTGGCCACGCGAAGCGACCCGCGGCGGGCATAGTTGCGCTCGGCCTGGCCGGCGCGCCACGCGGGCTCCGCCTCGATAAAGGTGCACAGACCGTAGCCCAGATCGACCAGCTGCAGCAGGTTGAGGTCTGCCTCGATAAGCGAGTCCCAACCGCAGATGCCGCAATCGGCACCGCCGCAGCCCACAAAGGCGGGCGCGTCGCCGGGACGCACGATGACAAACTCGATATCGCCGACCGTGCCCTCGCCGGCACGCGTGTCGCGGCCGCGCACGATCAGGTGACGGCCGGGGTCGCGCAGCTCAGAGACGTCCAAGCCCGCGGCCTCGAGCACGTCGAGCGTGTCGGCCTTAAGCGAGCCCTTGGGCACGGCGATGCGCAGCGGGCCCTCGGCGCCACGGCCCGCAGCGTGATCGCCGTCGGAAGCGGCGTCCTCGGCCGAGGTGCGCGCGGCCTCCAGGCGCTCGAGCGAAAAGGCGAAGCCCGCCGCCGGCACCTCGATACCGTCGCCAAATGCGCCGGTAAAGATAGAGTCGTAGCGACCGCCCGAGCCCACCGGATCGGGCAGGCCGCCGGCATAGGCCTTAAAGACCAGGCCCGTGTAGTAATCGAAAGAGTTCATGATAGAGAAGTCGAACGACAGCACCTGGGCGTCCTCGGGTGCCAGGCCCTCGACCAGGGCACGCAGCTCGCGCGTCAGCGGCGCGACGATACCGGCGGCCTCCAGCAGCGCGTCCACGCGGTCGAGCACCTCGGCACCGCCGTGCAGACGCGGCAGCTCGCTAATGGCGGCCTTGACGGCATCGGACTCGACGCTTACCGCCACGCGGGCATCGAGGCCCACAAAGTCGTTGGCATGCACGCAGCGCAGGGCCTCGGCAGCCAGCTCACGATCCTCGCACGCCGCAAGCAGCTCCTTAAACGGACGCACGCTACCTGCGATAATGCGCGCATCGGGCAGCGCCAACTTGCGCACGGCCTCGGCCACGAGCGAGACAATCTCGACATCGCCCGCGGTATCGCCCGCGCCGATAAGCTCAAAACCCAGTTGCGTAAACTGACGCGAGCCGCCGGCATTGCGCTGACACTCGCGGACCACCGGCGCCTCATAGCGCAGGCGCAGCGGCAGATCGGCCGCGCGCATGCGAGTCGAAACCAGGCGAACGATCGGCAGCGTGTTGTCGGGACGGACCACCAGCAGGCGACCATCATCGTCAAAGAGCTTAAACGGCGTGTCCGCAATGCGGCCGCCCTCCTCGAGTGAGCCCTTGTCCTCGAGCAGTGGCGTCTCGACCGGCAGGTAATGATGCTCCCTAAAGCAGCCCTTCACCGTACATGCGATCTCCTCGCGCGCCTGAGCCTCCTCGGGCAATATGTCCCGGAATCCCCACGGTGTGGCCGTCATCTGGTGAGCCTCCTCATGCTGTGTTTCATATAGAGCAGAAGACCGGCATAGCTCCGCCGGTCTTCTGGGTACTTTAGCATACTAGAGTGTTTGCGGGGAAAATCCGTCGTAGCCGCTCACACCGTATTCATTTGGAAACATAGGGCAGATTGCCGCAACCCAACCCCACCTAGGCGCCAATCGCACGACGATACTCTGCCATTACCTGCGCATCGGCAGCTGCGGGGTCGGCAAAATAGCGCCAGTCATAGGTCTCGGCCGAAACAACTCCGCGATAGCCGCGCGCCACCAGCCTATCCAGGTCGGCGCGCATATCGCGGTCGCCGTCACCCCAGGCAAGATGCGTCGTGCCATCTGCCGCAACATCGACAAAATGCACGTGGGCGACATCATCGCCAAGCAGATCGAAATAATCGTCGATGGTATCCCCCGCCACCGCCATAGCGCCTATATCCAGACACGCCTTAAGTGCCGGATGATCAACTGCCTCGATCATGCGCTTCGTGTCGGCCGCCGAGTTCACGATCATCGACTCAACCGGCTGTAGGGCCTCGAGCACCAGTCGCACGCCGCGCTCTCCCGCATGCTCGGCAATCGCACGCAGCATCGAGGCACTTCGACCCCACGCGTCCTCGATCGGCTCGTTCAAAAATGCCCAGCCGCTCGAGACCATGACCTGCTCGGCTCCAAGTTCCGCCGCGATATCCACAACGTTCTTAAAGTACGCGAGCGTGCGGGCACGTGCCTCATTCCCGCGCGCCGCGATATTCCACGGCTTGGGGTTGTTCTGTTCGGGACAAAGCCCCACAATCCGAATCCCATACCGCTGTGACAGCTCCTGCACCTGCTCGAGCGAATCGTATCCATGGCAATCGACATACAGATGCATCGCCCCGGTCCAAAGCTCGCAACACGTGTAGCCCGAGGCCGCTGCCGAAGAAAAGAATTCCTCAAGGTCAAAATAACGATGGCTGATATTCATGACGGCAAGCTGGGGATAGCTCATAATTACTCTCCAACCCAAGCGAGGCCCCGTTCCATATAGGAGCGAGGCCCGATTACACAAACGTTATTTGCTCTTAGTAGTCGAACTGGTGATAGTAGCGACGGTAGTTGAGGTTGTGCTTGGTGACCGTCTCGTAGTAAGCGGCAAGGCGATCGGTGATCAGCGAGGAGAGGATCCACGGGGAGACGATGACGCGGAACTCGTCGTCAAGGCCGGGGATCGCGAACTCGGCGGTGTCGATGATGTTGATGTCGGTGTCGCCGGTCACGCCGCGGGTCAGGAAGGCGCGGACGCGCTCGTCGAGCTTGCGGTTCTCGTCCTCGCCC
>JAXIZI010000054.1:0-1911 GCA_036304065.1 Collinsella sp.
AGGCCAGGAAGATGCTCGAGTCCGGCCTCGAGCTTGCGGACAGGGTCGAGGCGGCATAGGATATCAACCGTATTCCAGATTCCAGGACGCCGGGCCGACCCGCTTCGGATCGGGCGCTACACCAACTTTCTCGACACTACCGTGGATGCACACTTGCGAACAACGAGAGCAAGATTCCGGCTAAGGATCTCAGGGATCTTTCAAAACTAATCACCATGAACCATCGATACATTTGTGACAAGTGGCGCGAAACCTTTGGTGATGATTCCCTGACATTCTATTGCTAAACCGCAATTGAGCCATGATTACGCTTGTCAACTCATGATTGCCGATGTTGACGGGCGGGACCTTCCTGTTACGCCGCTAGTGCTCCAATCGTACTTTCCGATAGCCCGGAACCCAAAGACAACCAGCACTACGCCTGGATCCAGGACCTTGTTTCCGGAAACCGCACGCGAGCAGAACTCGCCGACGAGCTGCGCCGCAATTGCGTTGTGTGTCTCGACGGTGCGTCGCACGTATAAAATCTAAGCATCCGCACGCCAGCTATGAGATGGATTGGAAGCCACATGGAGATCCCCAACACCCTGTACAGCAATGTATACGACTTTGCGTTTTTGCCCCGAGCCCTGCTACGACCGCTTGGTCGATCTCGCCGACCCCGAGGACTGGGGTCCCAGCAACCGCATCCTCAAAAACTACCTGTCGTTTTCGTTTAGCCGCGCGGTGTTCTTGACCGAGCGTGACGTGGACCAGACCGCCCCGTCCAACTTACCGCTGGTGTTCGACGACGACCGTTGCCTATTCAACACCGGCCTGTACACGCGTCGCTACGAGACCATCTACGGCCTGTTTGAGCCCAACACCAAGCCCGACGCGCGCCAGCGCTGGTTTTTGAAGAGCTTCTTTAAGGAGAGCGACCCCATGCTGGTCTCATTTGAGTACCTGCCGTGCCGCGTGCGCTTTGCCGAGGACCCCTCCGAGCTGGTCTTTGACTACCGCCTTCCCATCCGCTCCAACATCGACCACATTCTGGGCGACGAGGAAAACCTTACGCGCATTCCCGCCAGCCTGATGGGGGAGGGCAACTCGCTGCTGCTGCGCCGTGCCTTTGAGGGAGCCGTCGTCGAGGCCGCCCGCCGCGCCGCAGCCAACTATACGCTCGCGGTGCCGCAGTTCTACGGTGGCCGGATCCAGCTACTCCTACCGCTGTGCCTGACCGGCGACAAACCCGAGCTGGCGCTGACCATCCAGCTCGAGGACGGTTTCTACGCCGCGCGCACCTGCCTCACGCTCGACATGGCCTACAACAACGCGCGACTTATCTGGCGACCCGAAACCTCGTGGATCAAGCGATAAAGGGTGGTTTAGCTGCAGTTTTTCCGATTGCTTTGGTTGTTTTGGCTTGGCTAACACCCACGAATTTATAATCGGGGGCAAAAAGTTCTTGGTAAACCACGCGCGGCTATGATAGTATCTCTTTTGCCGAAAGGCGACGGGCGATTGGCTCAGGGGTAGAGCATATCCTTCACACGGATGGGGTCACAAGTTCGAATCTTGTATCGCCCACCATCTAAAGTACAGGTCAGAGGTGTTAAGCCTCTGGCCTTTTTCTTTTTGATACCAAGGGTGATTCCAAAACGAATCGTAGTCGTATAAGGCGTCATTTTTTTTCGCACCCTTTTAATATGAGAAAGCCATTGTCAATAGGCGTGTTTGTTCGAGCCCGGTTTTAAACCGGGCTTTTTCGTTTCCCGTCGGGAGGGCCCGCGCACGCTGCACGTTTAGTCGACGCTTGCCTGGCAAGCTAATCTCCGCGGGCTCTTGCGGGCGCGCTGCCGGCGGTCAGCCCGGTATGTCCGCGCACCCCACCGCATTTCGATTCTCCGTCCGGCGCGCTCGTCCGAAACC
>JAXIZI010000055.1:0-24744 GCA_036304065.1 Collinsella sp.
CGGTAAGACACGCCGAGGTCGCCGCGGACGGGCTGATATAGGGAGAGGGCCTGACCCCATATCGTTGGGGCCAGGCCCGATTTTGCCTCTTGACAATGTCCTGCTCATATTAAAAGGAACGTCCCCAAGTGCCGGCCCGGCAACGCCGATGTTTTGGCGCGGACAGCGAAAGCCCGCCAGAGCGAGCAAGGTGCCTTGAAACGAGGCGGCATTGACCTTCTGGTCATGCCGCCGAAGTTGAAAGGCAGATTGCCGCTCTGGCGGGCTTGCAGCGTCGAGCCGTTGCGCGGTTTGGAAAACCGCGCAACTAGAGCTACATGACCATAACGTAGCGCGATCCCACGTAGTACTGCTTACCCATCAGGACCGGCTCGCCATTGGGGCCCGTGAAGCCGGCACGCAGGTTGAGCAGCGGATCGTGCGGAGCAATGCCCAGCTCGGCCGCCTGCTCGGTATTGGCACGAACGGCCTCGACCGTGCGGTAGCCAACCGAGACAATCGGCGTTCCGCCAACACGCTCGACCTCGGCAAAAATCGACTTGTCCTCGAGATCGGCCGTCAACAGCTCACGGTAGGCGTCAAACGGCACAAAGATGTTCTCCTCAAAGATGGGCTCACCGTCGGCCGTACGCACGCGCTTGATATGCAGCAGCAGCGCATCTTTCTGCAGGCCAAAGAACTCCATCTCGTTTTGGCGCGCCGGCACAATCTGGCGATCGACCACATGTGCGCCCGCCTTCATGCCATTGTCGGCACACAGCGCGGTAAACGTCTGCAGCGTCGAGGCGTGGAACTGGCGGTTGATGTGCGGCGTGGAAACAAAGGTGCCGCGGCCCTGCTGCTTAACCAGGTAGCCATCGGAGCACAGCTCCTCGACGGCGCGGCGCACCGTAATGCGGCTCACCTCGTACTGTTCGGCAAGCTCGAGCTCGGATGGAATACGCTCCTTGGGTGCATAAACACCTTTCTCGATCGCATCCTTGATTTCGTCATAAATCTGCTGGTAAAGCGGTGCATTTTTGGGCGCAGGCATATCTAATCACTCTTATCGAAATAACTAATACGTATATAACGTCTTTTTATATGTTACCTCAGTTGGAAAAAACGATACACCACATACGGCAAATCCCTACTTGCCGTCGTCCTGCTGCAGGCTGTCCTGCTCGCAAAGGCGCGCCTGCCTGCTGGCCATGCGCGCGGGCTTGTCGGGATCGGGCACGGCCGTGGGCATGGGCTCGTCGACATGACCGCCCCACCAGCCGCCCACAAAGTTGAGCGTGTGGAACACGTTGATCACGGCGCCGGGATCAACGTCGCACACCAGTTTGATAATGTCCTGGCTCTCGTAGGTCGAGACAACGGTGTTCAGCAGGTACATCTTTTCGCGGCTGTATCCGCCGACGACCTCGGCGCAGCTAATGCCGTGCTGAAAATGGTTTACGTAGGCAGTCATGACCTCGTCTGCCTTACGCGTCGTGATCTGCAGCGTCACGCGATCGTAGCGACGATAGAAACTGTCGATGGTCTTGGTCGAAATAAACTGGAACACGATGGAATACGCCGCCTTATCCCAGCCAAACATAAAACCAAAGATCGCCAGGATAAAGCAGTTGAAACCAAAGATGACGCCCCAGATGGTCTTGCCCGTGTGGTTGGAAACCCACAGCGCGATAAAGTCGGTGCCGCCGGTGGATGCGCCGGATTTAAGCGCGATGGCAGCGCCCAGACCCGAGACCACGCCGCCAAAAATGATGAGCATAATCTTGTCGCCCAAAAACGGCGCGAAGTGAAAGACGTTGAGGAACAGCGACGAGAGCACGACCTGCATCATCGAGAAGATGACGAAGCGTTTGCTAATGCCGCTCCAGCATAGGAGCGCCACGGGGATGTTGAGCGCGAGCATACCGAGCGAAATATCGATGTGAACGCCACCCAGCGAGGTAACGCGATCGAGCAGGACCGCAACGCCGGTAAGACCGCTCGGAAGCAGGTCGGCGGGCTGAATGAACGCCTGGATCAGGAATGTCTGGAGAACGGCGGAAATCGTGACCGCCACGGCAGTAATGGCGCGGCGGACGATGGTAAGGCGGCCGAGCACGAGCACGCGGTCCGTGAGCTGATCGATGGCGTTCGCCACGCGGGCTCCTTTCGAAGGCAAATCTGGTTGTGAGGCATGTCGGCGATTGTAGCACGGAGCATGCGGGGGCGCTTCAATTCACCCTCCCTCGACAACCAAAGCGGGACCAGCAACCCCACGACCAAAGGCCCAAATAACAAGTGAGTAGACTTTACGCGACCTGCAGAGCACACCCAAAACCGCCACCCCTGTGACCTGCGGTTTTACTAGAGCAGATGCGCTTTGTGCTCGTCTTGCACCAAAAAGTCTACTCACTTAGTCCGAATCGAAGCCAAACGGATCCAAATAGATGACAAATTAAGCCAATCCGCAGCAAAAGACGCGTGAATCAGTGCTTCTCGCGGCGGATTGACGCTACAAAGCGGCCAAAATGTCGGTCAGATTATCAATAACGGCATCGGCTCGCGATTGATCGAGGTTGACGCCCTCGTGCGGACGCAGTGCCAGGACGCGGGCGCCGGAACGTTTGCCAGCCTCGATCCCCAAAGGCGAATCCTCGATAACCAGGCACTCGGCAGGCTCCACCCCCAGCGCCTCCATGGCACGCAGGTAGATCTCGGGGTCGGGCTTAAACGCACTGCACTCGTGACCGCTGATGGTGTAGTCCAGCACATCGGCGATACCGGCAATCTCTACCAGCTCGTCGATGAGCTCACGATAGGACGAGCTCGCGATGGCGCACTTCACGCCACGCTCGTGCAGCGCACGCATTACCGGCGCCGTCTGCTCGTTAAGCAGCTCGGCATACGGAACGGGATGGACCGGGCTGTAGACCTGCTTGTACTCTACGCGCAGGCGCTCACGCAGCTCAACATCGTCGGGCACCAGCGCTTCCCAAATCGCTGGCTCGTTAGACCCCGAAAGATCGGGGATCTCGTCAAAGTGAAACCCCTTCTCTTCCATAAACGCCACGCGACGACGGTTGTAGAACCACTCGGTATCGACCAGCACGCCATCCATATCAAACAGCACTGCCTTGATCATACGCATCTCCTCCCACCTGCCAAAAAGGGACAGGTTTATTTTGGTAGGTTTTATCTGGGGTTTTGCAGCGCAACGGGCACGTCCTCCCCAAAGCAAAAAGGGGACAGGGCGCAAACCCCATCCCCTCTCAATCAACCAGTAAGGTCTACCTACTTGCGATTAGTAGGAAAGCTTCCACATGTAGCGACGCATGGTCAGCGGGTGCTGACGGGCCTCGGCGATCTGGTTGCCGTACTCGCGCATAACGGCGAGGTGCAGCAGCGGGTTGAAGTAGGTGAGGACGCTTGCCGGCACAGCGTCGGCCAGGCCGTAGTCCTTGGAGTCGATCAGAGCGACTTTGGCACCCATACGCTGCAGGAAGGTGAGGGCGCGAGCGTCCATCGGACGGGTAGCACCGTCGGACATGAGGAAGACGTAGGGCTTACCCTCGGTGGAAACCTCGAACGGGCCGTGGAAGTACTCGCCGGTGTTGTAGGAGGCGGCATCGATCCACTGCATCTCGGTGAACAGGAAGGCGGCGTTAGAGTAAGCCATCTTCTCGGAGGCACCGGAGGCCATGAAGTAGATCATCTTGTCGTCCTTGAAGTCCTGAGCGAACTGCTTGGCCAGGCCCTTGGCGGACTGAGCAGCGTTCTCGATCAGCTCGAAGATGTTGTTGAGGCCGGTGATCATGTCCTCGTAGTGATCATAGCCCTCGGTCTGCTGAAGGATCTCGAGAGCAAGAGCGATGGCGTAAGCGGGCTTCTCGGCCTTGGCAGCATAGTTGGCATGGAAGCCGTGAACGATGACGTGGTCGGCGTCGACGGTCAGAGCGGAGCCAGCCTTGTTGGTGAGGGAGACGACCGGGCAGTTGTGCTTCTTGGCGGTCTTGTTGGCCTCGACGGTCTCGGGGGTGGAGCCACCGAGGGAGCAGGTGATCACGAAGGTGTGCTCGTTGACCCAAGAAGGCGTGTCGTAGTTGAACTCGTTAGCGGTGAAGATCTGAACGTTCAGCTTGTCCGTGTTGTTGGCCAGGAAGTACTTGGCGGGGTACAGGTCGGACATGGAAGCACCGCAGCCGACGAAGGCGACGCTGTGGATCTCGTGGTTGGACAGGACGTCAGCGACGATCTGCTTAGGGAGGTTAAGGTCGATCTCGTACATCTGACACATTCCTTTCAATTTTTGCGGCGCCACATTGCCGGGCGCACGCAGGGTTACCGTGATTTGGACCGAGTCGCCGGCCCGTTGAGGATGTGACAAAGGAACCGCTCCTTTGTCACATTTTGGGGATGGAAGCCTGCCTGGGGTATGGGATGCCAGGCAGGCCCCCGGGGGAAAGCGGTTAGACGCTTGGTCGCGACTAGGCCAGGATGCCGGCCGCGGAGAGGGCGATGCCGCCCACGATGGCGATCACGAGAAGCCAACCGGTGTTGACGTTCTTCTTGATGAGCCAGTACATAAGGCCGGTGAGGCCGAGGGAGATCATCTGGGGCATCATGCCGTCCAGGATGTCCTGGATAACAACGGTGCCCTCAGCGAACTGCAGCGGGGTGGTGGCGCCGATCAGCGTAGCGATCATGCCACCCACGGACATAAGACCCACGATGCCGCAGACATACATGAGCTTCTCCATGAGGTCGCCGCCCTGAAGCTTGCTCAGGTACTCGTGGCCGCCCTGATAGCCCATCTTGGCTGCGAACCAAGTGATCAGCACAGAGGGGACGATGGAGATGAGCATGGCCAGGATCGGGCCCATGATGGAGCCCTGCTGAGCCAGCTGAACGCCCAGGCCAAAGGCGATAACGCGGATGGTGCCCTGGAAGAAGGAGTCACCGATGCCGGAAAGCGGACCCATGAGGGAGGTCTTGACCGCGTTGATCGAATCGGGATCGAAGTTCTCGGGATCCTTGGCGTACTCCTCCTCCATGGAGGCGGAGAGGCCCAGGATGAAAGCGCTCGTCTGCGGGGTGCAGTTGTAGAACGCCATGTGACGGTGGTAAGCCTCTTTCTTAGCAGCGAGCTGCTTGGGGTCGGACTCGTCCGGATAGAGGCGATCGAGCGTGGGAACCATGCCGTAGAGGAAGCCCATGTTCATCTGACGCTCGTAGTTCCAAGAGGCCTGGATGGCCCAGGAGCGCCAGAAGAACTGGCTGACCTTCTTGTTCAGGGACACGTCCTTGGTTGCGGTTGCCATAGTGTGTTCCTCCTTAGTCTTCGTCGTCTTCGAGCGGATCGTAGTCGGAATCGACACCGGCGGCTGCATGGGAACCGTTGAACTTGAAGCCCATGAAGACGACAGCCAGGCACACACCGATCAGAGCGACCGCGATGACGGACAGGTTGAGGTAAGCGGCGAGCAGGAAACCGATGAACAGGAACGGAGTCATACCCTTCTTGATCATCATGGTGAGCAGCAGGGCCAAGCCGTAGGCGGTCATGATCTTGGTCGAAACGTTAAGACCAGTGGACAGCCACTCGGGAACCATGTTGACGATGGCCTGAACCAGGTCGGTGCCAACAAAGACGGCGAGGAAGATCGGCAGGAAGTACATGATGGCGTACAGACCGGAGCCGGCGCAGATGTGCATACGGTAGGCGGTCTTGAACTTTCCGTTATCGATCGCGCTATCGGCCACATGGGTGAGGGCGGCGATGATGGAACGGAACACGATGCCGAGGAGCTGACCCAGGACGGCGACCGGGATGGCGATCGTCATGGCGGTCTCGGCGGAAGCATCGCTCAGGCACGCAAAGGCAGCGGCCACGATGCCGCCCAGGACCATATCGGGCGGAACGGCGGCTCCGACCTGCACCAGGCCCATGGACACGAGCTCGACGGCGGCACCGACGGCAAGGCCGGTGGGCACATCGCCCAGCAGCAGACCGACGAGCGTAGCGCCAACGAGGGGCTGCTCGAAGTTAAGACGACCGAGCAGGCGGGAGTCCCACATGCAGAACACGCCGACGAGGCCGACGAGCACCGCACTGATGAACGTATTCATACCCTTCTCCTTTCAGTCAGGCAAAAGCCTGGTTGATTACAGCTTGGCGTCGATGTCGACGCTCTGATACGTAGGGGTCTGCTGGACATAGAGCTTGATGCCCATGTCGAGCAGCTGGTTGACGTCGGCCTTCTGGGCGGCGTCGAAGAAGACGGAGCTGTCCTTGCCGCCGACCTGATCGGCACCGTCGTGGTTGGCGGTGGCGCCCAGGTTGATGGCGTCGAGCTTGTAGCCCTGGCAGAACTGCAGCATCTCGGCCGTGTTGCCAAAGACGAACATGACGCGCTCGCCGAGGGTGTTGAGCTTGTCCATCTTGGCGAGGGCACGCTCGACGGTGAAGACGTTCAGGCGCACGCCCTGGGGCTTGGCCAACTTAAGAGCGCCCTTCTTGATGTCATCGTTGGCGGCAGCGTTGTCGACGACGATGATGCGCTCAGCCTGGACCTTGGTGGTCCAGGTAAAGACGACCTGGCCGTGCAGCAGACGGTAGTCAAGACGTGCGAGGACGATCTTGGCGGGACCGGAGCTGTGACGGGACGCCTTGGCCTTCTTGGCGGGAGCCGCGGCGGCCTCGACCGGTGCGTTGGGGTTGGTCAGACCGGTGCGGGCCTCATTGATGAGGGCCGCGAGCTCGGCGCCCTTGACGGGGGCGGGGCTCATAGCAAGCGTGAGCGCCAACGGGATGTTGAAACCGCTGACAACCGTGAACTTCGTGCCGTTCTTGGAAAGCTCGACCATGTTGTTGTTGACCGAGCTGCCGAGCATATCGGTCAGCACATAGACGGTGTCGTCCGCGTTGAACGTGGCGATCATAGCCTCAACCTTATTGGTGATGGGCTCCTTGTCGTCACGAGCAAGCGACACGACGTGGACGTTCGACACGTCGCCGAGAACCATCTCGAGCGTGTCTTTGGCGCCTGCGGCCAGGCCACCATGAGATGCGAGAATGATCTGATTCATCTTGCCTCCTCCTTTTCGTTATGGTCATTATAACGTCTTATACGTTGCTTATATTGCTAATTAGTATAAAGACCGTTCGCGGGTGAAAATCGACCGTTGACGGGTTTAACGTACTCGAAACGTTGGGCTGGGTAGGCCGGCGCTAGCTGGATAACCCCAGGTCAGACCCTGCGCGCAATCCCCTATCGCACGAAGTACCAGGGGCTTTCCTGTACGGTGGGTTCCAGCGCAATGCCGGTGCGTTCCTTAAACAGATCCATGTCCTGAGATTTTTCGGTCCACCACGCGTTGGGCTTAAAGGTCATGCTCTCAATGACATGACCGACAAACACACTGTTGCGCAGCTTGGAGAAGTCGGTGTTCATAATCAGGATGGACGCGAGCACCAGCACGATGCCCAGGACTTTAATCGCGCCGGCGGGCTCGGCGTAGACACCAATGCCCACCAGTACGGTAACGACCGTCTCGAAAGACATTACGACGGGAACTTTCGATGTCTCGAGCCCCATGGACAGACCCTGCATATATAAGATGTAAGCAACGGCTGTGGGGATGAGTCCAAAGCCAAGGAACAGCAGCAGCAGCTGTGGCGACATTGCCGCGGCGACATCCGGCCACGGAGCCGCGATAGCTGCCATAACCGCACCGCCAAAAACAAAGCCCCAAAACGTGACAGCCAGCGGGTGGACCGTCTTGGTTGCTATTCGGCTAAACACCGCGAGCGACGCACCACAAAGGCCTGCAATCACGCCCGACGTGACGCCCCAAACCGAAAAATGAAAACCGGAAAGGTCGCCATTGGTCACCGCAAGCACGCAGCCAACGATGTTAAAGACAATGGCAACGAGCTTGTTGGGGGTCACGTCCTCGCGATAAAGCACGCGGCCGAGCATGACGCCAAACACCGGCGAGGTGTAGAGCAGCACCGAGGCCGTGGACATGCCCACCTCGCCCATGCACTCGTAATAGCAGGTGTTGGCGGCGGCCAAACCGACGATACCGACAAGCGCGCAGGGAACAAGCTCTTTAGGGCTTGCCTTGAACAGGGCCAGCGGACCCTGAGCCACGGTAGACCCCTCACCCGGACGGCAGCCCATAAACATCAGGACCGGCGCCAAGATAAGCGCTCCGACCAACAAGCGAAAGGCAGCCATGCTCTGGGACGAAACGCCCATGGCCGAGATGCCGTTTACAAAGATTCCGATGCTGCCCCACATAAGCGCGGCGACCAGCACCAGCGCATAGCCCAGATTGCTTTTCTTCAACGCAGCCTCCTCGGTATTGTTTCCAATATGTTTCACACTACGTTATAGTCGTTATATACATTTTTCAAGACACAAATCGCCGAACGGAAAAATGATCCGCTGGGGACGGAGGAAAACGGATCACTGAGGGGCTGGTCTGAGTCAGTGATCCGTTTTCCTCCATCCCCAGCGGATTACTTGGCGGTTGCGGTGAAATAGTTCCTAAATAGAGGCTTCAAGCCCCCAAACAGGAACTATTCCACCGCAACTTATGAGGACATCGAGCTGTTAGGCCGCTCTATCCCCTAGTAGTCAAGCTTCCACATGTAGCGGCGCGTCATGTAGTCCTTGTGGGTGACGGCGGAAAGCGCACGCATGTAGACGTTGTTGAGGATCGGGGCAAAGATCAGGTGGTTGAAGTACTCGCTCACGCTGTCCTTGATGTCGTTGAGGCCGAGCTCCTTGGCGTCGAGCTGATAGACGCGATCGCCACCGTACTGGTTGACGAAGCGGATGCCGCGCTCGTCGTTGCAGCGGCTGCGGCCGACGCTGATGAGCTGGAACAGCGAGGTGCGCTTGTCCAGAATCTCGAAGGGGCCATGGAAGAAATCGCAGGTGTTGATGGTGCAGGAGTCGATCTGCAGCATCTCCTGCACGTTGCAGATGCTAAAGACGTAGGCGGCACCAAAGAGCGGGCCCTGGGCCATGACGTTGATGCAGGGCTTGTCGGCGTTCTGCTCGGCCCACTTGGCAGCGAGCGGACGGGTGTACTCGACGGCCTTGCGATAGATGGGGTCGACCAAGTCGAACGCGGCCATAGCGGTCTCGTACTCGGCATAGCCCTCGGTCTGCTGCGTGAGCTCCATTGCGATCATGGTCACGACGGCGGAGTTGGTGCGGCCCATGCAGGACTCGTCGACGGCCAGGCTGTCGTACTGGATCTTGTAGTCGCAAACCTCGGTGAGACCGGACTCGTCAACATAGACGGCGATGGTGCTGGCGCCGTGATCCTTGGCGACCTGGGCGGCAACGATGGTCTCCTTGGTGCCGCGCATGGACACGACGACGGCCAGGGTGTTCTCGTTGACGTAGGCCGGGGTGGCGTGCACGAACTCGTTGCTGGTGTAGCTGGAGCTCACGACCTGCGTGGCCTCGTGCTCCATAAAGTACTGGGCAGGATAGTTGCCGCCGTTGGATCCGCCAGCGCCAATCCACACGACGCGCTTGATGCCGCCCTTGTCTGCCTTGTCAGCCAAAACCTGGGAGACGACATCCTTAACCTGTTCCTGAGTAGTCATCGTGCATCAGCCTTTCTTCTCGTTTGATGCTCTCGATGGCATACAAGTTACATACATGTTTTGGTTATGTCGACTAGTTGTATGCTATATTTGTCTTAGAAATTTTGTTGGTAAGGTTTTCGGCAATCCATTACCAGCGGTTTTGTTGTCATGTTGGATACATGCTTTGTTCGGTAAGTATACAAGTTAGATACAGGTTGATCGCATGAACGCTTCGTCTAAAAAGAAACTGGCCCAATACGAGCGCTTGGCGGGCATGCTGCGCGACCGCATCGCCGCCGGCACCTACGCACGCGGAGACAAGCTGCCGTCCGAGATGGAGCTCATGGGCGAATCAGGGCTGTCGCGCAGCACCGTGCGCCACGCCCTTAAGGTGCTCGTTGATGAGGGCCTAATTCGTACCGAGCGCGGGCGCGGCGCCTTTGTGGCCGACACGCCCGCGCTCCACGAGAACAACCTAGTGTTTTCGAGCTATACCAAGCAGGTCGAAGGTCAGGGCATGAAGCCCACCACACGCACCGTGGACTCGGGCTTTGCCAAGGCGGCCGGCAGCATAGCTAAGTTCTTTGACGCCGCCGTGGGCAGCAAGCTCGTCAAACTTGTCCGTCTGCGTTATCTGGACGATGCGCCGCTGTGCCTGGAGACCACCTATCTACCACCGAGCTTTGAGGCACTCATCGATCGCGATATCAACGGTTCGCTCTACGCCACGCTGCGACAGGAGTTCCATCGCGCACCGGCACAGGGGCATAAGACCTTTGAGGTGTGCTACGCCTCGCAAAACGAGGCGTTTTTGCTCAACGTTGAGCGCGGGCAGGCGCTGATCCTAATCACCGACTACGTCTACGACACCGACGGCCGCCCGCTCCATGTCTCCAAGCGCATCCAGCGCACCGACCGCGCCAAATACACCGAACCCATCGGCTAACCACCACCAAAACCACCACAAAGGGGACAGGCACCTTTGTGGTGGTTTTAGGCGAGGAGGTCGGGGAACCAGGTTGGCTTAGGTTGGTTAGGGACGCGCTCGGCCAGGACCAGCTCCATCCAGCACATGTCGTACCAGCGGCCGAACTTTTGGGCGCAGCGATCGAAAGCGCCCACCAGGCGATATCCCATATGGGCATGGAAATCCTGGCTGTTGTGCGTCAGGTACTCGTCGTCCTTATCGTGCGGCACGGCGATGAGGGCGCACATGTTGGTGATGCCCATCGCGATCAGGCATTGCTTGAGCGCATCGTGCAGCTTGCGGCCCAGCCCGCCGTGGCGTACATCGCGCGCCAGGTAGATCGACGTCTCGACCGACCAGTCGTACGCCTCGCGGCTGTTAAGCGGACTCACGTAGGCATAGCCTACCGGACGCCCGTCCAGCTCCATCACCAGATACGGATAGCGCTTGAGCGTACGCTCGATACGCCCGGCGAACTCCTCAACGCTCGGCACCTCGTATTCGCAGGTAATCGCCGTCTGGCGCACATACGGCTCATAGATGGCAAGCAACGCCGGCGCATCATCGGGCGTCGCCAGGCGAATCGTCGGCTCGGACATCTCGGTCATACAACCCTTCTCCCCCAAAAGCAAAGGCCGCCCTGCGCCAAGCTCAGGCGCGGGGCGGCCCCTTGTCATTACATCAGGCTACAGGACAGCCGCCAACGCGTCGATATCCTCCTGCGTCGTGGCCCAGCTGGTGCAAAAACGCACCACCGTGTGGGTATCGTCGTACTTTTCCCAGTACTCGATCGAGGCATGCTCGCGAATGCGGGCCATGTCCTCGTTGGGCAGAATCACGAACTGCTGGTTGGTCGGCGTCTCCAAGAAGAACTGGTAGCCGCGCTCGTGCAGCACGCGACGAAGCGCCTGCGCGGTCTCGATCGCCTGGCGACCAATCTCAAAATACAGGCCGTCGGTAAAGAGCGCCTCAAACTGCACGCCCGTCAGGCGGCCCTTGGCAAGCAGTGCGCCATGCTGCTTAATACGCGGAATGGGATGCGCCGGAGCGTGCATGCCGCAAAACACCACGGCCTCGCCGCAGAGCGCACCGCACTTGGTGCCGCCGATGTAGAACACGTCGCACAGCTGCGCCAGCTCGGGCAGGGTAATGTCGCACTCATCGGCCGCCAGCGCATAGGCCAGGCGGGCACCGTCCACAAACAGCGGAATCTCGCGCTTCTGGCACACTGCGTGAATCGCCGCGAGCTCGGCCTTGGAGTACAGCGTGCCGTACTCGGTCGATAGGCTCACGTACACGGCGCCCGGGAACACCGTGTGCTCGTAGCTCTCGTTTTCGTAGAACACCTGGATATAGTTCTCCAGATCCTCGGCGTGCACCTTGCCCTCGTAGCCGGGGATGGTGAGCACCTTGTGACCGCCAAACTCGATGGCGCCCGCCTCGTGGCAGGCGACGTGGCCGGTCTCGGCAGCAACGACGCCCTCGTACGGCGCGAGCAGCATGTCAATCACCGTCGCGTTGGCCTGCGTGCCGCCCACCAGAAAAAACACGTCGGCATCGGGGGCCTGACAGGCCTCGCGGATAAGCTGCTTGGCACGCTCGGTGTGCGCATCGGTACCGTAGCCGGGCTGCGGCTCCATATTGGTGTCGACGAGCGCCTGCAGCACTGCCGGATGTGCGCCGTGGGAATAGTCGTTGTTAAACGCGAGCATGGCAATCCTCTCTTACCGGGTATCGGCCAGATGATTCAAACGGAGCTATTGTACGCCGTTGGGATAGGCAATGCGTGCGGCAAGGCACTCAAGTGCCAGTACCAGGGCAAAACCGCAGCTCACGTCACTCAAAAAGTGCGCGCCGATCACGATGCGCCCAAAGGCGACGAACGCTGCAACAACAACCGCCGCCCAAAAGATCACGCGGCGACGCGAAGGTTTTTCCTTAAAGGCTGCCGCGGGAAGCCCGGCGAGCATAAGGCCGATCGCCGCATGCGCCGTGTGTCCGCTCGCAAACGACTTGAACCCGTCCTTGATCACGCCGGCGGCGATATAGGCCCACTTGTCGGGGTTGCCGATCACCCACCACGGCTGAAAATTGAGCCCCGGCGTGACCTCGATCACGCGCATGCGCGGGCGCGACCATAACGGCTTAACAATGACGTTGAGGATGATGGCCTGAGCGACCCACACGGCCAGCACCATCAACGCCCAGCGCGTAAGCTCGTCGGGCTCGGTCGTGCGCGTGAGGCGGTAGGCGATGAAGTTGGCTGCGATGACCAACGCAAACGTCAGAACCAGCTGAAACGCAATAAGCTTGCCGCCGACGCGCAGCGATCCGATAATCTCGTAGCCGACCAGACCCACGTTGATCAAAACGCCCAGCGCAGCGAGCCACTTGCTCGCCTTGGAGTCGGAACGCACCGCGCGCACGAGCATAACGCCCGCGACGCTCGCCGTCAGCTCGAACGGTAGCTCGCCGGCCGCCTCGACAAAGCGACCGTACATGCTGCCGATGTTGAACAGCGCACTCGAGATCTGATAATCAAAGAAGCTGCCCACGCCCAGACAAAGGCACAGGACGGCCGCGATAATAGCGACATCTTTCTTATAGATGTATCCGAACATGCTTTCCTTTCGATGGGGCTGGAATCAACCTGCGAGGTGGCGGGGCAAAGAACAACTGGTAGCTATGCCCCGCCACGCCCCTACTTGTTAGTCATCGTCGCTCGTGCCTAATTGCTGCAGCAGCATGAGTGCCGCGGCCACGGGGCCGGTGCCGTCGCTGGCGTCGAGACCGCGACCCAGGCCGCTGCCCGCGCCGGCACCCGCCTTGTAGGGCACCGACAGTTTGCGGCTCTTGGGAAAGTTCACCGCGCCATAGCGGGTCTTAAGCTCAAAGGCCACCTTCTTGGGAACGTCAACCCCCAGGAAGGTAATGCGTCCACCGCTGAGCGTGACGCTCTCGAGCCCCAAGCGCTCGCCGCGAATGCGGATGCGAGCGCGGTTGAACAAGTTAAGCCCCGCCAACGGCAGCTCACCGTGCGCGGCCTCGGTCTCCTCCTGCACCTCGTCGATACTCTCCAGGTCCTCGGCCGCCGCGAGCTTGCGGTACACGAGCACGCGCTGGTCCACCGCCGGCATGTACTCCTCGGACAAAAAGTAGTCGGCCGGCAGGTTGATGCCCACGCTCGCCGCCTCCACGCCGGCATCGTCATCGCCGCGCGCCTCGGCCACGGCCTGTCCCAGCATCTGCGTAAACAGGTCAAAGCCCACGCTCGACAGGTTACCGTGCTGCTCGGCGCCCATAAGCGAACCGGCGCCGCGGATCTCCAGGTCGCGCATGGCGATGCGCATGCCGCTGCCCAGGTCCTGGAACTCGGAAAGCGCGGTCAGGCGTGCCGTGGCCTCCTCGGTGAGCGGCAGCTCGCCGGGGAACATAAAGTACGCGTATGCCTGCGTGGCCGAGCGGCCCACGCGGCCCTTAAGCTGGTAGAGCTGTGCCAGACCCAGACGCTGCGAGTCCTCAATGATGAGCGTGTTGGCCGTTGCGTTGTCGATGCCGCTCTCCACGATGGTCGTGGCGATAAGCACGTCGATCTTCTTGGTCGCGAACTCGATCATCACGTCCTCGACCTCGCGCGGGCTCATCTTGCCGTGCGCCACGCCCACGCGCGCCTCGGGCGCGGCCTCGTGCACGCGCGCCACGGCGTCGTCGATGGTCTTGACGCGGTTGGACACGTAGTACACCTGGCCGCCGCGACCCACCTCCAGGCGAATCGCCGCGCTCACCACATCGGGGTCGTACTCCCCCACGTGCACGATCACGGGACGACGCCCAGTCGGCGGCGTGGTGATCAGGCTCATGTCGCGCACGCCGCTCGTGGCCATCTGCATGGTTCGCGGAATCGGCGTGGCCGAAAGCGTGAGCACGTCAATCTGCTCGCGCAGGTTCTTGAGCTGCTCCTTGTGCTGCACGCCAAAGCGCTGTTCCTCGTCGATGATCACCAGGCCCAGGTTCTTGGGGTTCACATCGGCCGAAAGCAGACGATGCGTGCCGATGAGCACGTCGATCGTGCCCTCGGCAAACGCCTTGAGCGCGCGCTTCTGCTGCGCCGGGGTGCGGAAGCGGCTGAGCACCTCGACCTCAAGGCCAAACGGGGCAAAGCGCTCAAAGAACGTCTCGTAGTGCTGCTGGGCCAGAATGGTCGTGGGGCAGAGCACCATGACTTGGCGGCCGGAGTCCACGCACTTAAACGCCGCGCGCAGGGCGACCTCAGTCTTGCCAAAACCCACGTCGCCGCACAGCAGGCGGTCCATGGGCTTGGGCGCCTCCATGTCGGCCTTGATGTCGGCGATAGCTTCCAGCTGGTCGCGCGTCTCGTCGTAGGGGAAGCTCTCCTCCATCTCGATCTGCTCGGGCGTATCGGGCGGACAGGCGATACCGGTAATCGACGAGCGGCGCGTATACAGATCGACCAGGTCAAACGCCAGCTTTTTGGCGTTCTTGCGTGCCTTGTTGGTGGCACGCGTCCAGTCGGCGGTATTGAGCCTGGTCAGGCGCGGCTTGTCGCCGTCGGGGCCAACATAGCGTGTGATGCGGTCGACCTGCTCAAGCGGCACGTAGAGCTTGTCGCCGTCGGCATATTCCAGCAAAAAGTAGTCGCGCTCCTTGCCGCCCACTTCCTGACGCGCGATCTCGCTAAAGAGTGCGATGCCGTGGGTAGCGTGCACCACGTAGTCGCCCGGCTTAAACGGGAACGTGATCTGCGTAATGTCCACCTTGCGACGGCTACGCGCGCGGTTGGCGTCCATGCGGGCGTTGAGGTCGGCAATCGAGAACACGGCCAGGTTGGCATCGGGCACCACCACGCCCTGCGGCAGAGCGGCATCGACAAAGGTCACGCGTCCGCGCGAGATAGTAGGCACGGCGGCGCCGGCGGCTGCCTGGGCGGCACCTGCCTCGAGCGAGCGGGCGTTGAGCGCGTCGGCGTGGCGCTCGCGAATGGACGCGCGGGCCTCCTGGCGAGCGGCGCGATCTGCGGAATCCCCAGCGGCCACGCGCACGCGGTCGCCAATGGCACCGGCGTTTTCGGGCGCCGCCGTGAGCGATTCCTCAAAGGTAATGCCCTCGTCGCCAAAGGTGAGCTCCATCGACTCGCGCGCACCGCGGTCGGGGATGGCAAACACGCAGGCATAGCGCTTGCCCACGACCTCCTGAATGCGCGTCATAAAGCGGTTGTCCGAGCCCGCAATGGCCGGCTGCTCAATCTTGAGCTCGGCCGTCACCGCACCGCCGGCACGAATGAGGCTCACGTAGTTCAGGCGCTGCTGGGCACCAAAATCGAGCTGCTGGGCACGTACATACAGGCCATCCAGTCGGTCAATCCCCGCCTCGCCGGCACGCGCCTCGATATCCTCGTAGGCGCGCAGGCAATCGTCGAACAGTGAGCGCGGCTCGGACAGAACCACGAGCGCCTTTCCGCTCATGTGTGCCAGCGGGCTCACGGTCTGACCGTACATCACCGGCAAAAAGCGGTCGAGCTCGGGCGTGACGATACGTGCATCCACCATCTCGAGCAGCGCCGCCAGCTTGCTATCGTCCTGGCTGGCGCGATAGAGCGCCACATGCATGTTGTGAACGGCATCGTCGGTAAGCGCCAGCTCACGGCAGGGGAAGATCTCGATACTGTCCTCGTTGCCGATGGTTTGACCCGTCGAGCTCACCATGCGGCGAATGCGGTCGATCTCGTCGCCAAAGAACTCGATGCGCACGGGCGCCTTTTCCTGCGCGGGGAACACCTCGACGGTGTCGCCGTGCACGCGGAACAGGCCGGGCGCGTCGGCGGCGCCGGCATTGGTGTAGCCCATGCCCACCAGGCGCTGCGGCACCTCGTCAAAAGGAATCTCCTCGCCCACCGCAAAAGTGGTGGACTCCCAATAGCGACTCTCGACCGGCGGCACGCAGCGCAGCAGCGCGCGGGCCGAGGCAACCATGATGCAGTTGTCCCCGCGCACGATGCGTCCCAGAGCCTCGCAGCGCTGCGCCACCACGGCGTCGTCGGGCGCCTGCTCGCGCCACGGATAGTCCTTGCGCTCGGGAAAACGGCACACGTGCGCCAGGCCCACGTAGGCGGCAAGGCTACGTGCGGCGCGATCGGCCGCATCCTCGCCACTCACAATGTAGACCGTCGGGCGCGGACGGCGCGCAAACTGGGCGGCCGCCATAAGCGTGCGACCCGACTGCGACACGGCCAGCGTCACGTCCTCGCCGGCATCGAGCCCGGCCTCGACGGTCTGCAGTGCCTCGGCAGTGTAGAGCTGCGCGGCTATACGGTGAATGAGCATGCTGTTCCTCCGGCATTGCAACGCCAAAAGCCCGCCGGGGCAAGCTCGGCGGGTCGTACATCAAAAGTCTTGATTGTCATGGTAGCGCATGAGGTGGGCACGCCAGCGCACGCCAAACAGCTACCCCAAAACGCGCACGCTGGGGCACAAATCCGCCAGCGGACACTCGTCGCACTTAGGCTTGCGGGCGTCGCAGACCTCGCGGCCAAAGGTGATCCACTGGTGGTTGACCGACTCCCAATACTCGTGCGGCAGAATCTTGAGCAGATCTTGCTCAGTCTTGAGCGGCTCTTTGGCATGCGTCTTGGGACTCAGCATCAGGCGGTGCGCGATGCGGTTGACGTGCGTATCGACCGCGATGCCCTCGACAATGCCAAACCCCACGTTGAGCACGATGTTCGCCGTTTTGCGCCCCACACCCGGCAGCTTGACGAGCTCCTTCATGTCGGCCGGTACCTCGCCGCCGTAATCGGTGACGATCATCTGCGCGGCCTCCACGGCGTGCTTGGCCTTGCTCTTATAAAAGCCGAGTGACTTAATGGTACCGGCCACATCGGCCACGCTCGCCCCCGCCATGGCCTCGGGCGTGGGCCACTGGGCAAACAGCCGCGGCGTCACCTTGTTGACCTGCGCGTCGGTCGTCTGCGCCGAGAGCAGTACGGCAATGAGCAGCCTAAAGGGATTCTCGTGATCCAAAAAACACTCGACCGGGCCATAGCGACGGTTGAGGCGCTCGCACACCTCAACGGCGCGCTCGCGTTTGGCGGCATTGGTCTCGCGTGGCATAACGACTCCTCGGCTCAGCGGCATAACAAATCTATGGGCACGATTGTCCCACGTATGGGGTCTTTACGCCTCCAAAAATGCGCCGGTCTGGCGGCCCCACAGGCTCGCATACTCGCCGCCCGCCTCGACAAGCTGCGCATGCGTACCGTCCTCGACAATCTCGCCGTCCGCCAGCACCACGATGCGGTCGAGCGCCGCCACGGTGGACAGGCGATGTGCCACCACGATGGAGGTGCGCCCGCGCATCAGGTTCTCGAGCGCCTCCTGCACCAGCGCCTCGGACTCGCTGTCCAGGGCAGACGTCGCCTCGTCGAGCACCAGAATCGGCGCGTCGGTCAGGATAGCGCGGGCGATGGCCACGCGCTGGCGTTGGCCGCCCGAAAGCTTAACGCCGCGCTCGCCCACCATGGTGTCAAAGCCACGGGGCAGGCGGTCGATAAACTCCAGGGCATTTGCCAGACGCGCGGCCTCGCGGATCTGCTCGTCGGTGGCATCGGGACGGCCGTAGGCGATATTCTCGCGAATGGAGCGATGGAACAGCAGCGCCTCCTGCGGCACGTAGGCAACCTGGCGGCGCAGGCTCTGCTGCGTGCAGCGCGAGACGTCTTGGCCGTCCACGAGCACGCGGCCGCCCTGTACGTCGTCCAGGCGCAGCAACAGCTTGGTGAGCGTCGTCTTGCCCGAGCCCGATTTGCCCACCAGGCCCACGCGCTGGCCCGCCGCCACATGGAGCGTCAGGTCGTCGAACACGCTCTCGCCCGCCGCGGCATCACGGTATGCAAAGCTCAGGTGCTCAAAATCAATCGCGCCCTCGCTTACTTTAAGCTCGGGAGCGTTCTCGTCGTCTGCCACCAGACGCGGCTCGTCCAGCACGCGCGTCATCTCGGCCGCATCACCGAGCGCGCGGTTGATGCGCTGCATCATGGAGCTTACGTAGTTCAGACGCATGGTGAGGTTGTACGTATAGGTAAAGATCATGACGAGCGCGCCGGCAGAGATGCCAAACCACGCGTTGCCGCCCGCGACGAACACGCTCACCACGGCCATGGTAATGACGATAAGGCCCGAGGTCGTAAAGTTGCGCTGCATCATGGCGTGCATCGAAACCGTTTCGGCATCGCGCGCGGCGCGGTCAGCGGTATCGAACAGGTCGCGCTCAAAGTCCTCGCGCCCGCAAGTCTTGACGGCCAGGGTGTTCGTGACCGCGTCGGACAGCACGCCCGACAGCTTGTTCTGAGCGGCGGACGTCGCGGCCGAAAGCGGCATGATGCGCTTGTACATAAGCCAGACAAACGCGATGTAGACGACCATGATGCCCACCAGGATCACGGTAAACGTCGGCACCACCGGGGCGAGCGCCGCCACCGTGCAGACAACCGAGGTGATAGTGGGAATGAGCGAATACACCGTCACGTCCACCAGCCCCGTATAGCCGCTCATAAAACGGCTCGTCTGGCTCACAAGCGATCCGCCAAAACGGCTGGTATGGAATGTCATGGATTGATTGGAGAGCGTGTCAAAGCACAGGCGCGCCAAGTGATAGTTGCCCGCAATCTCGAGCTTGTAGACGGTGTAGTCCTGCAGCTTGGAGAGGATTTGGCCTACCAGGTTAACGAGCACGAGCGCCAGAATGTAAGGGCCAAAGACCTCAAACACCTGGTCGCCCGCCACGGGGCCGGCCTGGACGCGGTCGACGATAAGGGCCATCACGTAGGTGTTGGCGAACGTAAGCAAAAAGATATAGCCCGCCGACGAGAACACCGAGAGAAAGACGATTACCGGCTGCGTGCGCGTGACGTCCCAAAAACGCTGCAGCGTGCGGCGCACAGTGGAGCGTTTGAGCGGACTGGTGCTTCTCTGAGACATGGGCTTCCTTTCGCGTCTGATAGGGCAAAACGCCATTGTTGCACACTAAAGTGCACTTCAGGCAAGCACGATGCGAAAAGCGCCCGCGCCGTGCTTGCGCAAGCGCCCCGCCGTCAGATGCAGCTAGTCCTCGTCTTTTTGGTCTGCGAGCAGCTCCGCGGATGTGAGCCCCAAGATCTCGTCAGCCTCCTTGGCATCTTCCAGGGCGTCGATGTCCTTGAGTTTGCGCTCCATAACGTTGGTGCGCGTGGTGATGATGCCCTCAACCGTTTTACCCGCGGTCTCGATCTGCTGTTGGGCGCGGCGCAGCGCCGCCTGATAACGCGGCAGCTCGGCCTTGACGGCGGAAAGCACGCGCAGCACGTCGTCGGTACGTTTTTGCAATTTAAACGTCTGGTAGCTCATCTGCAGGCTGTTGAGGATGGCCGCCATGGTGCTGGGGCCGGCAACGTTGACGTGATAGTCGCGGCCCAGGGTCTCGATAAGCCCGGGACGGCTGACGACCTCGGCGTACAGCCCCTCAAACGGAACGAACATGATGCCAAAATTGGTCGTCGCGGGCACGCTCAGGTACTTTTCGCAGATGTCCTTGGCCTCACGCTTTACCATAGCATCGAGCGTCTTGCGCGCAGCGGCAACAGTCTCAGCGTCATCCGACTCCTGGGCGTCGAGCAGGTGCTCGTACGCGTCGCCCGGGAATTTGGAGTCGATCGGCAGCAGCACGGGATCGCCCTCGTCCGCCGGCAGCTTGACGGCAAACTCAACGCGCTCCGAGGCGCCGGGCTTGGTGGCGACATTTTCCAGATACTGGTCGGGCGTAAGGATGTCCGCCAGGATCGCACCCAGCTGCACCTCGCCCAAAATGCCGCGCGCTTTTACATTGCCCAGCACGCGCTTGAGGTCGCCCACGCCGGTGGCAATGGACTGCATATCGCCCAAACCCTTGTACACAGCCTCGAGCTGGTCGCTCACCTGCTTAAACGATGCAGACAGGCGATCGTTGAGTGTGCGGGAGAGTTTCTCGTCCACCGTCGCGCGCATCTGATCGAGCTGCACGTTGCTGTCCTTGCGGATGGCGCCCAGCTGGGCATCGACCGTCTCGCGCACCTTGTCCAAGCGGTGCTCGATGCCCTCGCGGTTGGCACCGAGCTGCTGGGCCGTCTCGCGGCGCAGGTCATCCATACGGTCGCCAGCCTGCGAGAACTCACGCGCGATGGTCAGGTAGCGCTGCTGCTCTACGGCCGCATCGGTCGTCTGCTGCTGCGCGATGGCATTTGCCGTGCGGCGGGTTTCTGCCAACGCGACGTTGAGGGTGTCGAGCGCGTTGTTGGCCTGCTCGAGCGCAGCCAGCATCTCTGCCCCGCTATCGCCGCGCTCCCGCAGCTCGGCGCGAAGGCCCTTGAGCTGCAGGGCACAAGCCACAGCAACCCCCACCGCCACCAAGGCGATCACAACAAGCACGATATCAATAGCAGACATAGTCTCCGCCCAACAAACCCAATCGATCATCAATCAAAACCGCGATCAATCTTACCCCGCCACACGCACCGGGCGCTTCACGGCAATCGGGCAAATGGATTTGGACCACAGACATCAAAACGCTAAGTCTCCCAGCCGGCGCGGATGGTTGTTGCGACATCGCCCAGGCGCTGGCCGAGAGCTGCCAAGTGCTCAAGCACCTCGCTGGGCGAGGCGCCGTTGAGAATGCATGTGAGGGCATATGAGGCCAAGAAGATTGCCGCGAGCCCCAACGGGATTAGCACGATCATCGCCAGCGTACGCAGGCGCTGGGCCCAGCGACGGCGACGCGCACGACGTTTATCGAACGCGAGCTCCTGAGCATATGAATCCTGCTGTACGGAATAGGCCTCTGGGACCGCCCCGCCCGCAGGTGCGGCGTTTTGCGCAGGAGGCTGGACGGCCGTCCCTTGCATTTGCATCTCCATAAGCCGTTGCTGCTGGCGCAACATGCGCTCGGCTTGTTGCTGCGGGGTCTCAAGAAACAGATCCATGTTGGCCTCCTCAATAGGAGCATTCGACGCTTGCGCCCAGCATCCCGCACCATCGCGGCCGCGGCAACGAAATCCGCGGCAATAGCCGCAAAGATTCTTTTGTCAGAAAACTGTCAAAAAGCTCAACAACTCCCCTACCAGCACTTTCTTTGAGCTTTTTTCGTCAGCAATCTTTTGCCCTTTCGCCCTTGCGCCATCCGACCAAAACCTAACCAAAAGCTTGACGGAAATTGTGAAGACAGGGACCCCACACAAAAAGTGCCGCCCCAAAGGGGGCGGCACACAAACTTCTTATCAGCTTTTCTGTAGTGAGCACGCGACGACCCGAAGCCGGAGCGCAGGGCGGGAGGCCGGACTACCTTCCCTCAACGCGACCCTGCGGAGCCGTGAGCGGGGAGGGAAGGTAGTCCGGCCTCCCGCCCTGCGCTCCGCAGCAGCCAGCGCCACGCGCTAGTAGTTCACCACCTGCTCCTCAAAGTACGCCTTCGGGTGGTTGCAAACCGGGCACACCTCGGGCGCCTCGGCACCAACGTGCAGGTGCCCGCAGTTCAGGCACTTCCATACCTTCACGCCCTCACGCTCAAACACCTCGCCCGACTCGATGCGCTCGACGAGTTTGTTGTAGCGCTCCTCGTGGGCCTTCTCGACGGCGGCGACACCACGGAACTTCTCGGCGATCTCGGCAAAGCCCTCCTCCTCGGCGGTCTTGGCGAACTCGTCGTACATCGTGGTCCACTCGTAGTTCTCGCCCGCGGCGGCGTCGCGCAGGTTGTCCAGAGTGCCCGGAACGGCGCCGTCGTGCAGATACTTAAACCACAGCTTGGCGTGCTCGGACTCGTTGCCCGCCGTCTCGGCAAAGATATTCGAGATCTGAACGTAGCCGTCCTTTTTGGCCTTGGATGCATAGTAGCGATACTTGGTGTGTGCCTGGGACTCACCGGCAAAAGCAGTCTCGAGGTTCTTCTTGGTCTGAGAGTTCTCAAAATCCATAGGTGTACTTCCCTTCAACACGTGCCGCCCATAGGCTTTGAGCGACCTTGTCTTTAGGATGCCCTCAAGCCGCGAATTTAAACCTTACAATCCCGTTCTTCAGATTTGAGCGGGCTACACACTCAACCAACGATCGTCCTCGGCTCGGCAAAAGCCCTCGCGCTCCAGGTCAGCTAGAATGCCCGCGATCAAGTCGCACTCGACCGGCCCGCGACCGGCTGCCGCTTCCATCTCGTTAACGCCCACCACGGCATCAGCAAGCGTAATCCCCGCCGGCTGCCCATCGCGCGCTGCCAGCAACATACGCACGATATGCGCGCGCTTTTGGCGACGCGAGCCCTCAAACTTGGACTGACGGCTATAGCCCGCCGACCGCCTGGACGGATTGGGCAACGTCTTTTTTAGATATGCGCCGTAATCTAGCAACGCGTAATACCACGCGCGCGGCGTGTCGGCATCATCGAGCGGCACGGCAAAGGGAGCGATCTCGTCCGCCGACGCACCGGGGGCCGCCGGACAGGCCGCCTGAATCAGCGGCACCAGCTCGCGATCGGGAACAGCCGGTACATCGGGAAAGAAGTGATGCAGAAAGACCGTGCGCACATTGGTCTCCAGATACACGCCCGGAAGATCAAACGCAAACGACCGGATACCCTGCGCCGTTGCCGGGCCAATACCAGGCAGAGCGACCAAGTCACGCGTCTCGTGTGGAAACTCCCCGTCCCAGTCCTCTACAACGCGCTGAGCGGCCTTGTGGAGCGCCAGAGCGCGTCGGTTGTAGCCCATCCCCTGCCAAGCGTCCAAAACATCGGAAGGCGCGGCCTGGGCAAGCGCCTGCACGGTCGGAAAACGATCGAGCCACACCGGCATGCGCGCCTCCACGCGCGGCACCTGCGTTTGCTGCAGCATGACCTCAGAAAGCCAAATGATGTACGGATCGCGTGTGCGGCGCCACGGAAGGTCGCGATAACGCAGGACCCCTTCCGAACGAATCATCGAACGAAAGGGGTCCTGAATCATGGCTATGCTCCTTATGCGGCGCTATTCCTCCCGGTAAGCGCACGCGCAGGTGGCGTACTCGGGAAACGCTTCGCGGTCGGCGAACTTGGGATCGACGGCCGGGAACTGGCGGTGAGCGACGATGTCGCCGAGCGAAACGGAATCGAGGTAGTCGCGCATCAACGCCTGAGCTCCGGCCCACAGGGGATGATAGCAGCACGTGCCCATGCGTGCACAGTCACCATCGGGTGCGGTGCAATCATTCATAACCATAGGGCCCTGAACGGCCTCGACGACCTGACGAATGGTGACGTCGTCCGGACTGACTTTAAGACGCATGCCGCCATGGACGCCACGCAGGCTCTCCACGATGCCAGCCTGAACCAAGCCATGCTGGATCGAACGCGCGAACGAATAGGGCACGTTGACCTCTTCGGCGGCAGTGCGAACAGAAAGCAACCGCTCCGGCTCCTCGGCAAGCATCGCAAGCATGCGAAGGGCATAGTCAGTCTTTCTCGATATGTCCATTTTTCCCCTTTCAAGGAATAGGAACAGCTCGAACGGGCTCCGGGGCCGAGCTTACGTCGAGACGCCAAACGAACGTCAGGACAGCCAAATAGCAAATCGGGTGTCCACTGGATGCCGAGCCTGAAGCTGATTACATCAATACCGGCCTACAGTGAAACTTAGTATAACCTAACCCCCTACCCCATTAAACAGGTGTTGTGCAACAAACGCCTTGTTTGAACATATATATCAGTTGGGCTTTATTCGCGAATGGGAGATGAGATTTGGAGAGATGTGGTTTTAGATATTAGGGCGTGGATCAATATCCCATTAAACGCAAAAAGCCACGTCCGAAGACGTGGCTTTAATTGCGTTGGCGGGAAGTACGGGGCTCGAACCCGCGACCTCCGACGTGACAGGCCGGCGCTCTAACCAAACTGAGCTAACTCCCCAGGCAGTCGTTCGCGTTTGTTTCCGCTCGCGTGCGCTGCGGGGATTAGTATACACAGAAGTCTGTCCGCCGCGCAACAACTTTTTTGAAAAAATTTTTCGGTCCCTCCGGGAGGGTCTCCGGGGCCGGCTGGCGCGGGTTTAGTTTGCTGCTCTACAGTCCTGCGCAAGACGGAAAGCACATTAAGTGCTTTCCTTTGCGTGCGGAACTCGCGACAAACTTAACCCGCGCCAGCC
>JAXIZI010000056.1:0-26141 GCA_036304065.1 Collinsella sp.
ACGGCCGAAGAGGCGTCAGCAGGTCAGTGGGTCATCGTCCCGGCATTCAGCATCAGGGTAGCGCTGCGACGCGGAAATCGCGCGCCGTTGCCGCGCCCCGCAGTGCCCGCTTCCCCCGAGAACAATTATCAGTGCAGGTAGCAGACTCGTTGTTTTTGAAAAAACAAGGGTATGGTCAGGGGCTCGGGGCAAACGTAGCAGATGGGCGCGATTCGTGGCGCGGCTATTCCAGGTGCCACGGCTTCACTCCTCTGGCGCGACATTTCAAGGCGCTTTTGAGGAGGAGTGTCCCTGATGACTGGGCGTTTAAGAACGTCCAATGACTAAGTTGCAGGTGGCGGCGGTTGTGTTACACTAAAGCTGCGTATATGACGCAAATATCTCGATACAGATCAATGATGTCCGTCGGTATTTGACGGAGCTAGACTGTTTAGCCGCCCTGAAGGTTTATGCAGGGAGCATGTGATCACAGGGCTTGAAAAGAAAGTTGAGCAAACACTGTGTCTGATCAACAGCAAGAAAACGAAATAACGACGACGCAAGCCGCTCCCGCTGCACCGGTTGCGTCGGACCAGGTCGCGGCGCCCGCGCAAGCCTCGGCTCCTGAGACGCCTAAGGCTGCTTCGACGCCTACGCCTGTAGCGGCTGAGAAGGCCGTGTCTGCAACTGGTGAGGAGGCTGCTCCGGCAAAGCCCAAGCGTACGCGCCGCGCGGCCAAGCCTGCCGATGACGGCGAGGAGGTCACCAAGCCCAAGCGCCGTACCACGCGCACGACGCGCGCCAAGCGTACCGTTGCAGCTGACTCCTCGGCGCCGATTTCCGATGAGGTCGCGCAGGCACGTGCGTTGGCGCAGATTAGCGAGGCTCAGGTGGTGCGCGCCCGCCGTCGTGCTGCCGAGCGTGAGGCCGCGGCTCTGACCGAGCTTGCAGCTCCGTTTGTGCCCGAGACGCCTGCCGCCACCGAGACCCCTGTCGCCGACCAGCCAACCGAGAAGCCGGTACCGCGCACACGCCGTCGCACGGCTGCTAAGGCCGAGCAGGTTGCCGATCAGGTAACCCCCGAGCTCGCTGAGGCTTCGGTCCGTTCCGCGGCAGGGGAGGGCACATCGCCTGTTGAGCCCGCTGCGCCTGTCGAGGCCAGCGAAGTTCCCGTTGTCGATCCGGCTTTGCGCCCGCACCGTCGCGGTCGCAAGCCCAAGGCTTTCGTCGAGGCCGAGAAGGCCGCAGCCGCAGCCGCCGCCGCTCGGGATGCTGCGGCGACCGCCGAGCCTGCAACCGCTGCCGACGCGCCCGTCCAGGATGCTACGACTTCCGAGGCCGTTTCTGCCGATGTCGAGCCCGCCGACGTCCGTCCTGGTCGCAGCCATCGTACTGCTGCTAAGCGCACGTCCAAGGCCAAGGCTGCCAAGAAGGGTGCGTCCGAGGTTTCCGCCGAGACGACCGCCGATGCATCGACTGATGCCGCCGAGCCCCAAGACGTCGAACAGTCTGCGTCCGAGAAGCCCAAGCGCGGTCGCAAGAAGTCCGCTAAGGCCAAGGCCGTCGAGCAGCATGCCGAGGCCGAGCCGCAGGGCGATTCCAATGCCGAGGCCAGCGATGATGCTTCGGCTAACGAAGACGCCTCCGCAACCGATGGCACCGCCCCCGTCGAGACCGAAGAGAGCGCTCGCCCCAACCGCCGTCAGCACAAGCGCAACGACGAGCGTAATGACCGCAACGAGCGCAAGGACGAGCGTAACAACGATCGCCGCAACCGTCAGCGCGACCGCAAGCAGCGCAATAAGGAGCGCAATGCCGCTCCGACTGAGCCCACGCTTTCGCGCGAGGAGCTCGCGGCCATGAAGGTCGCCGAGCTGCGCGAGAAGGCCAAGGAGTTCGAGATCGAGACGACCGGCAAGAAGAAGGCCGAGCTCGTCGAGGAGATCTACACTACCGCCGCAAAGGCCGAGGGTTTCCGCGATATCAAGGGCATTCTGCAGATTCGCCCAGACAGCTCCGGCATCATCCACGCCCATGGCTACATGAAGTCCAACGACGACGCCTTCGTGCCCGCATACCTCATCCGTTCCGCGCGTCTGCGCACGGGCGATGTCATCGAGGGCTCGCTGCGTCCTTCGCGCGGCGGCGACAAGCGCGCCGGCCTCGCCAAGATCACGACCGTCAACGGCATGGATCCTGAGCAGATTCGCAATCGCCCCAAGTTCGGCGACCTCACCCCGGTCTATCCCAACGAGCCGCTGCGCATGGAGCATGGCAAGGATTCCATTACCGGTCGTGCCATCGACATCGTGTCGCCGATCGGCAAGGGTCAGCGTGGCCTGATTGTGTCCCCGCCTAAGGCCGGCAAGACGACGATCCTCAAGAAAATCTGCCAGTCTATCTCGATTAACAACCCCGAGGTGCACCTCATCTGCCTGCTCGTCGACGAGCGCCCCGAAGAGGTCACCGATATGCAGCGTTCCATCAAGGGCGAGGTTGTGGCGTCGACCTTCGATATGCCCGCCGACAACCACACTCGCGTGGCAGAGCTCGTCATCGAGCGCGCCAAGCGCATCGTGGAACTGGGCGGCGATGTTGTAGTTGTGCTCGACTCCATCACGCGTCTTGCCCGCGCCTACAACTTGGCGGCGCCCGCCTCAGGCCGCATCCTTTCGGGCGGCGTTGATTCGGCGGCACTGTATCCGCCCAAGCGTTTTCTGGGTGCAGCCCGCAATATCGAGAACGGTGGCTCGCTCACCATCCTGGCCTCCGCACTCATCGATACCGGTTCCAAGATGGACGAGGTCATCTTTGAGGAGTTCAAGGGTACCGGCAACATGGAGCTCAAGCTCGACCGCGACCTGGCCGATCGCCGCATTTTCCCGGCCATCGACCCTGTTGCCTCGGGTACGCGCAACGAGGACCTGCTGGTCGACGAGCAGATGCGCCCGTTTGTCTTTGGTCTGCGTCGCATCCTCGCCGGCATGAACAATACCGAGCGCGCGGCCGCATCGTTTATCAAGGGCCTCAAGGGCACCAACACCAACCAGGAGTTCCTGGTGCGTTCGGCCAAAAAGCATAGCGACTACGAGCAGACGTTCTAAGTCGTCAACCGCACGCGGCGTTATTGCCGGCGCGATGAAGGGTCGGGGCTTGCGCCTCGGCCCTTTTTATATCGCCACTCGGCGCCAGTTATCGACCATAAGACTGGCAAGCAGCAGGTTTCCCGTTTCAATCCGACATCGTCGCTTGCAATCGACAGGGCGGTTTCGCATAATAGCTTTTAAGCTTCGCGACGGAAAACGCAGATGAAACGAACCATATACCGTTGCTTTGGGGCATAGCCCCGCTTCATCTTCTCTCGCGCAGCCAACTGAATGATGCGATTTGGGTGCTGGAAGATGGGGAGAGCTCATGGCTTCTTCTGATGCAACACAACGAGCAGTCCTTGCCGGACTTTCGTGCGGGATCGGCCTGGCCGCCCCCGTGGTTATGTATGCCGCGACGCTGCCGTTTTCGTCGGTGAACGAGACGGTCGTGGCGGGTGCGGTTCCCTTCGCCGTGGGCGCGGTGGCGGGCGTGGGTATCTATGCCGCCTCGCTGGGCATCTCCGAGTACCGTGCGCAGCGTGAAGAGCGTCTGTTCCAGCCCGATGCCATGGGCGGTGCTGCCAATCTCAATCAACATCAAAGTGAGTTCAAGACCGCCTCGATTCCGGCTCAGCAGCAGGATGCGACTCCTTACGCTGCGGCTTCTGCTTCTCAGGCTCAGGCGGAGCAGTCTACCTCGGCATACCTTTCCGGCCTGACTGGTGCGTTCCAGCGCCGTCATACCGATGATGGTGTCCCTACCATCGCTCGAGCCGCAGATGCTATGGACGAGGCCGAGGCTTGGTCCATGATCGACAGTATGCTCGACGACGATTCGCCGGTGAGCTGCGACCCTGCACACTCGCGCGACGTCTATCAAGTCGCCATCGACGAGCTTACCAACGGCGGGCAGACCGGCTCCTTCAATCGTGACGACATCGCCGCCGCGGCGCGCGCCGTGTCGGGCTCCCAGGCCGCCCCTGCGGGCAGCACGGCGGCTTTCGTGGCACTCGTTGCCAACGCGGCAGCCAATAACGCCTACAACGCTACCTCGGGCGACGCGAACGCTTCTGCCGATTATTCGTACGTTGATGAAGCCATTACCGCGGACGAGGAGGCCGTTGCCGCCCGCCGTGCCGCCGAGAGCTCGCTTTGGGGCGCTCCTGCTCAGCAGCAGGCGGCTGAGGCTGCGCCGTACAACGCAAACCTCGCCAGCATGCCTATCATCTCCGGTGCCGCGGACATCGATCTTGACGACCTCGATGAACCTGCAGCCATCACCGCATCGATTGATGCCCAAGATCGCATCGACACCGGCGACCTTCCGGACGTCTCGCTCGAGGTCGATGTCCCCATGGCCGATTACTCGGGCCACGAGGACATGTGGGCCGCCGCCACCGCGATTCTGGATGAGATTGACGAGCCCGCTCCTGTTGCAGTCCCCACTCCCGTCGCTGCCCCTCAGCCTGCTGCTCCCGCCTATGTCGGCCGTCACAGCGCTGTGTTCCCCGAGGATACCGCCCGTATCTCGCGCGAGAGCATCGAGCGGGCCGAGGCTATTGCCGCCGGCATTATGGAAAATCGTCGTCACGAGCGCGTCAATCAGATCCTCGAGGAAGAGATCGAGCGCCTGCAGTCCTCTACCGCCAAGCGTACGGGCCGTGCCTATCTGAGCGTTATCGAGGGCGGTACCGCCAGCTTCGCGCCGCTCCGCGCGGAGGCATAACTTCTGCATGGTTAAGATGAATCGAAAATGGGCGGTCGTGACCTGCCTGATGGCGCTCTTGATCTGGGGCAATTCGCTGGTTCCCGGCTCGGGGTCGGGCTCGCTGAGCCTAACGGTCATGGAAGCTATCCGCGGTTTCCTGCACGGCGTGGGACTTCCATATGAATGGGTGACCAACTTTGTTGTTCGCAAGTGCGCGCATTTTACCGAGTATATGGTGCTCGGCATCCTGGCAACGCACGCTTTTGATTTTGAGGGCCGGCACACCTTTGACGTGCTGCTGCCCACGGCGGTGTTCCTGCTGCTGATTCCCTCGATCGACGAGACGATTCAGCTCTTTGTGCCGGGACGCGCCGGCATGATCACCGATGTGATGATCGACTGCTGTGGAGCGGCAATGGGCGTTGTGCTCCGATATCTCTTACGGTCGCTGATGTACGCCAAAAAGGCCGCCTAGGACGTATTGTTTGGTCCTAGGCGGCCTTTTTTATTTGAGGGCTTATATGAGGCGTGGTGGCGTCGTTCCATTGGTCGGATTTGCTGGGCGCGCCACGCCCCGTGGGTGCGTCTGTTACTGAAGCGCCTGTGCGCCCAGGGCAAGGCAACCCATGATGCCCTGCTTGCCCTCGAGGCTGTTGTTGACAATGTAGGTATCGATGTCGTTGACCTCGGGCGTGACGATATAGCCGTTGAGCATTTCGGCACATTTCTTGCGTGCGAGCGGCACGATGGGGGTGTGGTCGGCCACGCCGCCGCCGATGATGATCTTTTGCGGCGCGTAGCACAGCGTGTAGGTCATGAGCGCCTGTGCCAGATAGCCGGCGAGCAGGTCCATGGCCTCCGGGTCATCGGCCATGTCTCCGGCGCTCTTGCCATCCCAGCGCTTTTTAACGCCGGGGCCGGCGATGAGGCCCTCGAGACAGTTGTCGTGGAAGGGGCAGGCGCTGTGCTCGCCAATGGTGTCGCGCGGGTCGCGCGTGACCAGGATGTGGCCGGCCTCGGGATGCATCATGCCGTGCACGAGCTTACCGCCCGAGAGCACGCCGGCGCCCACGCCGGTGCCGATGGTCAGGTAGACCACGTCGGTGAGGCCCTTGGCGCAACCAAACGTGACCTCGCCCAGGCAGGCGACGTTGACGTCGGTATCGTAGCCGCAGGGGATATTGAGCTCGTTTTGGATAGTGCCCAGCAGGTCAAAGTAGCGCCATGCCGTTTTGGGCGTCTCCAGGATCTTGCCGTATTGGGGCGAGGCAGGGTTGACTGCGGTGGGGCCAAAGGCGCCGATGCCCAGCGCGGCGATGCCCTTGTCGGCAAACCATGCGTTGACGGCCTCAACGGTCTCCTGCGGGGTCGTGGTCGCGATCTGCTCGCGCTCTAGGACCGTACCGTCCGCATAGCCCGTGGCGCAGACCATCTTGGTGCCACCGGCCTCGAGCGCTCCGATAAGCTGCTGCTCTGCCATAGTATTCCTCTCTCTGGGACGAGTTGCTCCGTGACTAAAGTATAGAGCTCTAAACTATTTAAGAAAGCGCTATAGAAAGAAGCCTCGCAACGCGGCGGGCGGTGCGGGGCTTCTTTGGTTGCTTTAGTTGCCGGGCCGTCCTAACCCGCGCGGCTTGATTTTATCACGTAGCGACTTGAGGTTCTCCAGCGCCGCGTTAAGCGTCTCGTCTCGCTTGGCAAAGTGGAAACGAATCAGATGGTTGACGGGCTCGCGGAAGAAGCTCGAGCCGGGCACGGCGCCCACGCCCACCTTAGACGCGAGGTCCTCGCAGAATTCGAGGTCGCTGTCATAGCCAAACTCAGAGATGTCCATCATGACGTAGTAGGCGCCCTGCGGCACGTTGTGCGTGAGGCCGGTGCTGCCGAGTCCCTGACAGAACAGGTCGCGCTTGGCGGTGTAGAGGTCGAGGACCTCCTGGTAATAGCTGTCGTCGAAGTTGAGGGCGGTGACGACAGCTTCCTGCAGGGGAGCGGCGGCACCCACGGTGAGGAAGTCGTGGACCTTCTTGATGCGCTCGGTGATCTGGGCCGGGGCAATGGTGTAGCCCAGACGCCAGCCGGTGATGGAGTACGTTTTGGACAGCGAGCTGCAGCTGATGGTTCGCTCGAACATGCCGGGCAGCGTGGCCATATAGACGTGCTCGTGGGGCGCGTAGACGATGTGCTCGTACACCTCGTCGGTGATGCAGTAGGTGTCGTACTTTTTGCAGAGGTCGGCGATAAAGGTGAGCTCCTCGCGCGTAAAGACCTTGCCACAAGGGTTGGAAGGGTTGCACAGGACGATGGCCTTGGGGTCGTTGTCGCGGAAGGCCGCCTCGAGTGTCTCGCGGTCAAAGTCGAATGTGGGCGGGTTGAGCGGCACGTAGATAGGCTCGGCACCCGAAAGGATCGTGTCGGCGCCGTAGTTCTCGTAGAACGGCGAGAAGATGACGACCTTGTCTCCGGGGTTCGTAACCGTCATCATGGCGGCCATCATGGCCTCGGTGGAGCCGCAGGTGACTACGATATTCTCGTTGGGGTTTACCGACATGCCCATAAAATGCTCCTGCTTGGCGGCAAGCGCCTCACGCATGGCCTGGGAGCCCCAGGTGATGGAGTACTGGTGGTAAAGCGGCTTGGGGTCGGTGGCGATGGTGCTGAGGCTATCGAGCAGCTGCGCTGGGGGATCGAAGTCAGGGAAGCCCTGCGAGAGATTGACAGCGCCGTACTTATTGGAGATGCGTGTCATGCGGCGGATGACCGAATCGGTAAACGTTGCCGTGCGGTTGGAGAGTTCTTTCATGACGGTCCTTTCGAGCATTTGCAGTGGGGCAAGTTTACTCCTATGAAACCGGTGGGATTTGCTCGAAATGGTCTCGAAAAACTCTTTTCAAAATTCTTGAAAATTGGGGCTTGCATCGCGTGGCGTTCCTTGCAATAATAGTCGAGCGCGAAGCGCACAGGACACGGTGGGTGTAGCTCAGTTGGCTAGAGCGACGGGTTGTGGTCCCGTAGGTCGAGGGTTCGAGTCCCTTTACCCACCCCAGTTCTTGCTTCGTGTTGATATCGGGTCGTTAGCTCAGTTGGTAGAGCAGGGGACTCTTAATCCCAAGGTCCAGGGTTCGACCCCCTGACGGCCCACCACACGATATCTCCTCTAAAGTCCGCCACAACGGACTTTAGCTTTGGGTCGTTAGCTCAGTTGGTAGAGCAGGGGACTCTTAATCCCAAGGTCCAGGGTTCGACCCCCTGACGGCCCACCAAAGCAAGTTAAGACGGTCAACTTCGGTTGGCCGTCTTTTTTTGTTGACCTTTCATGGGGTCGAACCCGAAAGGGCGCGGAGCTGAGGAAATGCGTAAGCATTTACCAGCGCAGCGCGCAAGGCGCCTTGGCGCCGCAGCGGCCGCCTGCGCAGCAGGCTGACCCCCTGACGGCCCACCCAAAGATCGTTAAAGCGACTGGCTTAGGCTGGTCGTTTTTTTGTTAACCTCGCATGGGGTCGAACCCGAAAGGGCGCGGCCGCTTTCACAGATTGAGTCTACCCTGGGGATCGGTGAAACCGTCAGTACCCTCCTTGAGTTTCTTCTCGTCTGCCTTCACGCGACGCTCGAGCTTTTTTGTATCCTCGGCAGGCGGTAGGTTCTCGGGAACAATTCCGCGGTCGATGAGGCTGCCACGCACGCTCGTGTTGTTCTCGACGTGTTCTTGTTTGATCTGGTCCAGACCGTACAAGTCGTGTTCCTCGGCGTTGAAGGCCGTCATCGAGTTCGTGAGGTCCTTTGCTTTGATGAGAACATCGGCTAGCTTGTCCGCCAATGCAGCACTCTTGGACACACCAAGCTGCCGCTTCATGTCCGCCGTGCTTCTGCCGCCGAATAACGCCTCATCGCCCTTCGACTTGATGATCGCGAATCCTTTGGAGTCCACGCCTCGTTTGAACGCAATGCCCGAGAGCTGTTTCTCTGAATCGGATAGCGAGTGGCACGCCTGCAAGCGCTGAATCTCTGCGAAGCGCTGCTCTATGAGCTCCTGACGGCGTGTCTGCACGGCGAAGTACGCCTGTGCGAGTGCGATTTCGGGCTTGTTTGGGTCTCCGTTTTGGGCGATTAAATAGCATGCGTAGCGCGTCAGCTTGTAGTCTTTTACGGCTCGTTTGGCGATGCCGGCATCTACCATTTTGCTGGCCTCAGCAAAATGGGCGGCAACAGGCATTTTATTGGTGTCACACGATGCCATGGATCTCTTAACTGCAGTCTCAAAATTACGCCATTGGGTGTATCCGAGGGGTTCCATTAAATCGCGTGCGAGCCAATACTCAACGCCGTCTTCTACATGGGCGTAGCTGTCAAGTTCGACACGCCATTTCTCGATATCCCTGCTGTCCATATCTCTTCCTTTCTGTTCGTTTGTCTACGTGGACTATGTCGACTCCGTATTCAGAATGAGTATATTTGCCCGCGCGGACACGAATGGGCCCTGTGTCGCTTTGAGTTCACGGGACCCATTAATATCGAGAAGTTGTGTTCTGCTCTGGAGGGGTGCTCGGCTTAGTCCGCTCGATAGTGCGAACCCAGGCTTTCGGTCCGCTTGCGCATGGCTTTGACCATTTCCTGTGCTAGTTGAATCTGCGATTGCAGGCGGGCGAGGGCAGCGATTTCGCTGTCGTTGGCATGTGGCTTATTTAGAGCCGTGGCTTCGTCTTGCAGGCTTTCAAGCTGTTGCAGGGCCTCGGATAGGCCTGTTTCGGTCCTGTTGATCATGCAAAAGGTGCTCATCGTGTGCCTAAGGCTGTGTGTCAGGCGTTCGGCATCTGTTGCGGCAATGCCGTACTGGGGGAGGGTGATATCCGCCTTCAGGGCCGCCTCAGGCTCTTTCTGCGCTGCAAGGGCTGCCGATGCGCCCGCGATACGTCCGAATACGATGCCGTTGGCGCTTGACAAGCCACCAATGCGGTCGGCGCCGTGCATGCCGCCTGTCGCCTCGCCGCAAGCGTAGAGGCCCTCAACGCCCGTGTGCGCGGTCTTATCGATCTTGATGCCGCCGTTAGCGGCGTGGGCATACATCGCAACGCGCATCTCGTCGGTCGGCGCGATGCCGTGCTCGTCTTGCAGCCAGGTGGCAAAGGTCTGCACAAACTCTGGGACATCCTCGCGGGGGAAGTCGTAGTGGAGTGCCAGGCCTTCGACACCTGCCTGATCGATGACGAGATCGATAGCGCGGGAGGCCAAGCGTGACGTGAAGGGACCATATCCAGAGCGCTGCTCGAGCAGGTCGTCCAGCTTGTCGTCGGCAATATCTACCGGCTGGTCTACGTGCACGTAGCGCCAGGTTTTCTCATTGAAGACCAAGTTACGCCTGGGCTCGATGAAGCCGGGCATCATCTGCATGAACTCTATATTAGTAAGTGTTGCGCCGTGCGCCAGCGCGATGGCCTGCGAGGAACTGAGCACATCAGCCGACGTAAGGCTGCGCTCGAACAGGTCGCCTGTGCCACCGGCTGCGATGACCGTGGCCTCGGCAGCAAAGGGCACGATTCGATTTTCGGTAAGGTCGTAGAGTACGGTTCCGGTTATTCTGCCGTTCGTGTCCTCAACAAGGTCGATAAGCTCATGGCGGGGGAGCAGGCGAATGCCGAGCGACTCGATCCAGGTCGTCAGAGCGTCCTCAAGGGGCTTGCGGGTGAGGCCGCGCCACATGCGCGTCTTGTGGTCAAAGCAGGGGATAAATTGCTTTTGTTGAGCACTCTTGGCGCTTTGCGGACGCTGGAGCTCAACGCCCAGGTCTTGCTCGAGCCAGTCAATCGCTTGGGGAATGCCGTGGACGAACGCTTGGACGAGTTCGGGGTCGGCAACGCCGCCGCCGACGGCCAGGATGGTGTCGATGAGGTCCTGCTCGTCGTCTTCGTTAACGGGTCCGATAAGCCCTAGGCCCCAGGTTCCGGGGAAGAAGCTCGATCCACTCATAGTCTTGCCGGCGCTTGCCACAGTGACGGTTGCACCCGTGCGTGCCGCTTCGATGGCGGCGCAAAGGCCCGCAATGCCAGATCCAATTACCAGTACATCAGTCGATTCCATCGGATTCCTTTCTCGTCCGGCGCATTGTCGCACGGGTGATCGGCAATGGGGCCGCAAAGACTCGGCAAATCGGTAAAGGGCAAATATGGCAGGTGGGCGTCATGGACGCTCTGACGCTCCATCTCATCACATCTTGTATTTCGCCCCAACTGATATATCGGCATTAGCTACCCTGCGACAGCGCAAACAAAAAGAGCCGCTACCTGGGTGGGTAGCGGCTCCAAAGCTCAACTATATGAGCATCGCGCGGGCGCGATTAGGCCTTGAGGGCCTCCTCGACGGCGACAGCGCAGGCGACGGTGGCACCGACCATGGGGTTGTTGCCCATGCCGATGAGACCCATCATGTCAACGTGCGCAGGCACGGAGGAAGAACCGGCGAACTGGGCGTCGGAGTGCATACGGCCCATGGTGTCGGTCATGCCGTAAGAGGCAGGGCCGGCGCCCATGTTGTCCGGGTGCAGGGTACGACCAGTGCCGCCACCAGAAGCGACGGAGAAGTACTTCTTGCCAGCCTCGAGGCGCTCCTTCTTGTAGGTGCCAGCGACGGGGTGCTGGAAGCGCGTGGGGTTGGTGGAGTTACCGGTGATCGAGATGTCGACGTTCTCGTGCCACATGATGGCAACGCCCTCGCGGACGTCGTCGGCGCCGTAGCAGTTGACGGCGGCGCGGGGACCATCGGAGTAGGGGATGGTCTCGACGACCTTGAGCTCGCCCGTGAAGTAGTCGAACTGGGTCTTCACGTAGGTGAAGCCGTTGATGCGGGCGATGATCTGAGCAGCGTCCTTGCCCAGACCGTTGAGGATGACGCGCAGCGGCTTCTTGCGAGCCTTGTTGGCGTTTAGAGCCAGGCCGATAGCACCCTCAGCGGCAGCGAAGGACTCGTGACCGGCCAGGAAGGCGAAGCACTCGGTGTCGTCGGAGAGCAGCATAGCGCCCAGGTTGCCGTGGCCCAGACCGACCTTGCGGTCCTCGGCGACGGAGCCGGGAACGGTGAAGGCCTGGATGCCCTCGCCGATGATGGCGGCAGCCTCAGAAGCGGACTTGGCGCCACGCTTGACAGCGAGAGCGCAACCGAGGGTGTAGGCCCACTCGGCGTTCTGGAAGGCGATGGACTGGGTGTTGTTGACGATCTCACGCGGGTTGAAGCCCTTGTCGGTGCAGATCTGCAGAGCTTCCTCGAGGGAGGCGATGCCGTTGTCGGCGAGGCACTTGTTGATCTTGTCAGCGCGGCGCTCGTAACCTTCGAACGTAACAGTCATAGTTATTTCCCTCCCTTTCTACTCGTGAACCGGGAACACGCTGGCGACGGAGTGAGTCTCCTCGTCGGTGCGCGGGTCGATGTACTTGGCAGCGTTCTCCCACTGACCATAGTGGCCCATAGCGCCAGCGATGGCCTCCTCGGGGGTCTTGCCGGCCTTGACGGCGTCGGTGAACTTGCCGAGGTTCAGGAACTCGAATGCGATGATCTCGTTCTTGTCGTTGAGAGCCATGCGGGTGACGTAGCCCTGAGCGAGCTCGAGGTAACGAGCGCCCTTGGCCTTGGTGCCGAACATGGTGCCGACCTGAGAGCGAAGGCCCTTGCCGAGGTCGTCGAGGGAGGCGCCCACGGGCAGGCCGCCCTCGGAGAACGCGGTCTGGCTGCGGCCGTAAACGATCTGCAGGAAGATCTCGCGCATAGCAACGTTGATGGCGTCGCAGACGAGGTCGGTGTTGAGGGCCTCGAGGATGGTCTTACCGGGAAGGATCTCGGAAGCCATGGCGGCAGAGTGGGTCATACCCGAGCAGCCGATGGTCTCAACGAGGGCCTCCTCGATGATGCCGTCCTTGACGTTCAGCGTGAGCTTGCAGGCGCCCTGCTGAGGTGCGCACCAACCCACACCGTGCGTAAGACCGGAGATGTCGGAAATCTCCTTAGCCTGGACCCACTTGCCCTCCTCGGGGATGGGTGCGGGGCCGTGGTATGCACCCTTGGCAACGGGGCACATGTTCTCCACTTCCTGTGAGTACTGCATGCCTCTCCTCTCTATCGTGTTGGCGTCCCGTCTGGGGGCCGTGGCTGGCGATTGCCGGGCGACCCTTCGAAAGGGACATGACATGCAGCCCCTATAATACCGCGAAATGCACGGAATATTCGGCGAACGGCTCAGTTTTCGTAGCGAGATGCGCGGAACTTTCAATTGAAACGGTTTAACTCTATATTCTGTGGTCGTGCACTTCCGTAGAGGGGGTCCGTCTTGGGCAAGCTTTTGGTCAGCTTTTGTAAGCGTTGCAGGGGTTGACCTGTTGCAACGGTGCCGTTCGCCGCCTGTTTACTGCCTTTGGCCGCGCGAGCGAATTGTTTTGCGTGAATGTTTTGATGGCACGCTTCAATCGTGCTGTATTGGATGGCAAGCAGATCCCGGCGAAGGGAGCGCCATGCAGCGCGTTTGGAGAACGGTTACCGGCTTTTACCATGTCTGTGCCCGCGGTACGGGCAAGCAGCTCATCTTTGAGGGCGATGAAGACCGGTGGGAGTTCTTGGAGCTGATGCGTGAGTGCTGCCGCAAGGCGGGCGTGACGGTTATCGCCTGGTGCCTTATGGGCAATCACGTGCGTCTGGTGCTTGCAGATTACGAGGACGCGATGAGCGCGGCGATGCACCGGCTGCTTTTGGCGTACGCGCGGCGGTTCAATAAACGCACGGGGCGCACAGGGCATCTGTTCCAGAACCGTTTTGACCGGCGCTCGCTCGATACCGACTGGCAAATGATGGAGGCTATTCGCTCCGTTCACGCCGATCCGCAGGAGGCGGGCATCAGTCTCATTGAGCGTTATCCCTGGAGCAGCTTTCCGGAGCATTTGTGCGCTTACGACGGTGACGCGGCCGATGTCGCGAGGGGATTTTCTGATCCTTCTTGCGTGCTTGAGCTTTTTGGTTCTGCCGAGGGCTTTATTGCCTATTCGCTTTCGACGCCCGACGGCGGCGAACCGGCGCTGCGCGATATGAAAGAGACAGAGTGGGAACGCCACGCCTTTGCCGACAAGTTGGCGAAGAGCCTCGGGGCTCCGCTCCATGGGGTTAAAGACGCACCGCCTGCGCAGCGCGATACCGTTATTTTTGGATTGCACGATGCCGGTTTTACGGTGCGCCAGATTGAGCGGTATACCGGGATTGGCAAAAGTACCGTCTCTCGTATCGTGCGCGCTTATGCGCGGGTGAAGGCACAGACTGAGCTCTCGGAATAGAAAATGGCCGAACCACTCTTGTCAAGCGATTCGGCCAACAAAAATCTTAAGATTTGGGACAAGTACTACTGATTATTTCGCCCCTCGAGCATGCCGTCGAGGGTGCGCCAGGCGAGCTCGGCGCATTTGACGCGGGCGGGCATGTGCGAGATGTCCTGGAGCTGGGCGGCTTCGTCCAGGTCTTCCAGGTCCTCCTCGGAGAGCTTCTCGCCGCGGATCATGGCGAGGAAGAGCTCTGCCAGGCGGCGAGCTTCCTCGACGGTCTCGCCGGTGATGAGATCGGCCATGATGTCGGCACTGGCCTGGCTGATGGCGCAGCCGTGGCCGGTAAAGGAGGCCTCCTCGATCACGTTGTTCTCGACACGCAGCTGCAGAGTGAGCTCGTCTCCGCAGCTGGGGTTGATGCCGTCGTGCTCGTGCGTGGGAGCATCCATCTCGTACTTGTAGTCGGGGTGCGAGTTGTGCTCCATAAATGTGGTGGAGGTGTACAGATTACCCATTGAACGTGCTCCAAACGTGATGCAGGCCGGCGATGAACTTGTCAATGTCGGCCTTGTCGTTGTAGAAGGCCACGCTGACGCGGCAGCAGGCAAGGTTCTCGACGCCCAGCCAGGTGAGCAGCGGCTGTGCACAGTGGTGACCGGCGCGGATGCAGACGCCGTCCATGTCCATGATGCTCGCGACGTCGTGCGGGTGGATGCCGCGGACGTTAAAGCTCACAACGCCGTGGTGGTTGTCCCAATAGATGGAGCCGATGATCTGGACAAAGTCGAGCTGCATGAGCTCGCCCATCAGGTAGTGGACGAGTGCCTGCTCGCGTGCCTGGATGTTCTCGTAACCCACCGTGTTGACCAGGTAGTCGAGTGCCGCACCCGTGGCGAAGATGCCGGCGGCGTCCTGTGTGCCGGCCTCGAATTTCTCGGGAACGGGCGCCCAGACGGCGTCCTGCTCGGTAACAGAGTCGATCATCTCGCCGCCGGTGAGCATGGGCGGCATGGCGTTGAGCAGGTCCATCTTGCCCCACAGCACGCCGATGCCCATGGGGCCCATAGCCTTGTGTGCGCTAAAGGCAAAGAAGTCGGCGCCCAGGTCGGCCACATCGACCGGCATGTGCGGCAGCGACTGCGCACCGTCGACGACCAGGTAGCCGCCATACTTGTGCACGAGCTTGCCGAGGTTCTTGACTGGGTTCTCGACTCCCAACACGTTGGAGACCTGACCCACGGCCAGAATCTTGGTCTTGGGACCAACCTTGGCAAGAACCTCCTCGGTGGTGAGCTGACCGGTCTTGGTGGGGTAGAGGTAGACGAGCTTGGCGCCGGTCTCGCGGCAGACCTGCTGCCACGGAATCAGGTTGGAGTGGTGCTCCATGATGGTGATGACGACCTCGTCGCCCGGCTCGAGGACTGTGGGTGCAAAGCTCTTGGCGACCAGGTTGAGCGACTCGCTCGTGTTGCGGGTGAAGACGACCTCGTTGGCCTGGGCAGCGCCGATGAGGTCGGCGATCTGCTGGCGCACCTTCGCGATAGCCTCAGTGGCCTCGACGGACAGCGAGTACAGGCCGCGCAGAGGGTTGGCGTTCATGCGCTGGTAGAAGTCGCGCTCGGCGTCGAGCACACAGGCAGGACGCTGCGCGGTAGCGGCACTATCGAGGAAGGCGATCTCGGGGTGCTGCTGGAACAGCGGGAACTGCGCCTTGTAGGGATTAGTCTCGATGTCGACGGTAGGCCAGCCGCGCGAGGCCTCGTCGCTGGCGTCGAGCTCCATAGGCTCCGGTGCGGTACAGGTGTCGCATTTAACGTGCTCGGTGTCGATCATGCGAGCTCCTCTTCAAAGTTGTCGATCAGGTTGTTGCCCAGGCGGACGACGGCGGCGCGGGTGCGCTCGTCGGTGGCGGAAAGTGCGGCGTCCTCCAGCTTGGCGCGGACGAACAGGTCCTCGGCGGCGTTTTGGTCAAGGCCGCGGCAGGCGAGGTAGAACAGTTGCTCGTCGCGGACGTGGCCGATGGTGGCTCCGTGGTTGCCGGCGACGTCGTCCTCGTCGCAGAGAATGACGGGAACGGTCTTGTTGTCGACGCCCTTGTTGGCCAAAAGCACCGTCTCGCGCTCGGTGCCGGTTGCACCCTTGCAACCGTGCACGAGGTCGATGGTGCCGCGGTAGACCTTCTTGGACGTGCCGGTCAGCACGCCGTTGGCGTCGATCTCGCACTCGGTCTTGCGACCGCGGTGGCGCAGCTCGTAGTTAAAGTCGCGCACCTGCTCTCGGGCGCCCAGGTAGTCAGTATCGATGGTGACCTTGGCGGTATCGCCCAGCAGGTCGCCGGCAAGGCCGGTGGCGCTGGCGCCGGCACCCAGGACGGTGTGCTGCACGTTGACGCGCGCGCCCTCGTCCAGGAACAGGCCGGTGTCGTCGAGCGCGATCCAGCTATCGTCGAGCGTCTGCGTGCAGGTCACGTTGACGGTGGCGTACTCGTGGGCGCACACGCGCAGCACGGATCCCACGACGCCCTCGCCGGCAACGGGGGAGTCCAGGGCGATCTGCAGGTCGAGCGTCGACTGGGGACGGACGACGACGTCGATGGCGGCGATGGCCGCGGCGGCATCGACACCGCTCACACGCACGGTAACCGTGGCGTGCTTGTATGCGGGCACATCGATGACGACGCGCTTGGTGGCGTGGTCGGCCAGGTAGGTGTAGGCAGCCTCGCCCATGCCAGTCTCGAAGGCCTCAGCGGGGGAGAGCTCCTCCTCCAGCTTAATGGCACCGGCCTGGTAGACGGAGGTGGCGGGCACGTCGAGCTCGGTCTCGGGCGTGATGCGGGCGCGGTCGGCGGCATCGCCGGGCGCGGAGGCGCGGCGCTCGGGGAAGCGCTCGGCCATGGCGTCCATGGCGGCGTCGAACGCGTCTGCCACGCCAGCAAATTGCTCGTCCAAGCCCTCAACCTTAACGGTCTCGGCGGGAGCGGCGGCAAGCTCGTCAGAGAGCTCGAGCTTGGTCTGGTTCATCTTCAGCCAGCCCCATGTGGCAGCCGGCATCGCATTGACCTGCTCAAGGGTGGTAGCAGCGGTGTTCGTGGTCTGTTTCATTATCCGATCGCTCCTTCCATCTCGAGCTTGATCAGGTTGTTCATCTCGACGGCGTACTCCAGCGGTAGCTCCTTGGAGACCGGGTTGGCAAAGCCGTTGACGATCATGGTACGGGCTTCTTCCTTCGAGATACCGCGGCTCATCAGGTAGAACACCTTATCGTCGCCGATACGGCCGATGGTGGCCTCGTGGCCGATGTCGACATTCTTGGCGCGGATGTCCATGGCGGGGATGGTGTCGGAGCGGCTCTGGTCGTCGAGCATGAGCGACTGGCAGCTCACGGTTGCCTTGGAACCCTCGGCCTTGGGCGTGGCCACGATGGAGCTGCGGAAGGTCTGGATGCCGCCGCTCTTGGAGATGCCCTTGGTCTCGACGGTTGCCGAAGTATCGGGCGCGTTGAGCACGACCTTGCAGCCGGTATCCAGGTTCTGGCCGGCGCCGGCAAAGGTAATGCCGGTAAAGCTCGAGCGGGCGCGGCGTCCGCTGAGCACGCTCATGGGGTAGAGGTAGCCCACGTGGCTACCGAAGGAGCCGCTGATCCACTCGATGTCGCCGTCCTCGTCCACGCGCGCACGCTTGGTGTTGAGGTTGTACATGTTCTTGGACCAATTCTCGATGGTAGAGTAGCGCAGGTGCGCACGCTTGCCCACAAAGAGCTCGACGGCGCCGGCGTGGAGGTTGGCCACGTTGTACTTGGGCGCGGAGCAACCCTCAATGAAGTGCAGGTCGGCATCGTCCTCGACGATGATGAGCGTGTGCTCAAACTGGCCGGCGCCCTTGGCGTTAAGACGGAAGTAACTCTGCAGCGGGAAGTCGAGCTTGGTGCCCTTGGGCACGTAGACAAACGAGCCGCCCGACCATACGGCGCCGTGCAGGGCCGCAAACTTGTGGTCGGTGGGCGGGATGAGCGTCATAAACTTCTCGTGGATGAGCGGTTCCCACTGCGGGTCGTGCAGGGCCTCCTCGATGCCGGAGTAGACGATGCCCATCTTAGACGCCGTGTCCTGCATGTTGTGGTAGACGAGCTCGGAGTCGTACTGCGCGCCGACGCCTGCCAGATAGCTGCGCTCGGCCTCGGGGATGCCCAGGCGCTCAAAGGTGCTCTTGATGTCGTCGGGCACCGACTCCCAGTCGTGCTTTTGGTCGGTGTTGGGCTTGACATAGGTGACGATGTTATCCATGTCCAGGCCCTCGATGGAGGGGCCCCACGTCGGGTCGGGAAAACGATTAAAGATCTCGAGGGACTTTAAGCGCAGGTCGAGCATCCACTGCGGCTCGTCCTTCTTGGCGCTGATCTCGCGCACGATGTCGGGCGTGATGCCGGCGTCGAGGCGCTCAAATCCCTCCTCGCCATAGGTGAAGTCGTAGAGGCTGCGGTCGATGTCCGCGACCTCGGTGCGGTTCTTGGTCATTGCGTCGCCCCTTTACGCCTGCTGCTCGGCAGCGGCGGCCTCGGCCTGGGCGCGCTGCTCGGCGGCCTCGCGCTCGAAGGTCTCAAAGCCGTTCTTGTCGATCCAGGGGATCAGCGAGGCGTCGTCCTCGCGCACGATGTGGCCCTTGACCATAACGTGGACGCGGTCGACATCCAGGTGCTCCAGGATGCGCGTGTTGTGCGTGATGATGAGCATGGAGCCGTCGCAGCTCTTGCGGTAGGCGTCCATGCCATGACTGACGGTGGAAAGGGCGTCGACGTCCAGGCCGGAGTCAGTCTCGTCCAGGATGGCGAGCTTGGGCTGCAGCAGCAGAAGCTGGAGCATTTCGACCTTCTTTTTCTCGCCGCCCGAGAAGCCCACGCCCAGCTCGCGGTTGAGGTAGGCGGTATCCATGTTGAGCTCGGCCGCGAGCTCCTTGACGCGACGGCGGAACTCCTTGCCCTTCATCTCCAGGCCGGGGCGGCCGGCGATGCTGGCGCGCAAAAAGCTCGACAGTGGCACGCCCGGAATCTCGACCGGGGCCTGGAAGCTCAGGAACAGGCCGGCGCGCGAACGCTTGTCGGTGGTGAGCTCGGTGATGTCCTGGCCGTCAAAGACGATGCGGCCGTCGTTGACCGTGTAGACGGGGTCGCCCATGACCAGGTGGCCGAGGGTGGACTTGCCGGCGCCGTTGGGTCCCATCAGCACGTGGGTCTCGCCGGCGGCGACGTTGAGGTTGACGTTGTGGAGGATGGTCTTCTCGTCCACGGAGGCGGTCAGACCTTCGATGGAAAGCAGCGGATTTGCGCTCATGCTGTCCCTCTCTGTATATGGTGTACTCATAGGTGTACTAAACCCTAGGAATCTTCTCGGAATAAAGTTACTATGGGTTCGGCGTTAGTCAAGGGAAAACCCGACTAATCCACTCGACTTTTTAGATGTGGGACATAATAATCAGGTTTGTTTGCCCCGCGTGCATAAGATTTGGGACAAACAAGCCTGGTATTTTGTCCCGGTTACGACGAGAGGGTAGGTATGCTCATTTCTTCTAAGGGCCGCTATGCCCTCCGTCTGATGATCTATATCGCAGCGCTTGGTGACGTCGAGGGCAAAATCGCCCTGCGCGAGGTCGCCGACCGCGAGCATATCTCGCAAAAGTATTTGGAGCAGCTGGTCCGTCCGCTCATGAAGGCGGGCCTGCTTAAGAGCGTGCGCGGCAAGGGCGGCGGCTACATGATGGCCAAGGACCCCGCTGAGGTGCGTGCCGGCGACATCCTGCGTGCCGTTGAAGGCAGCACGGCTCCGGTGGCGTGCGATGGCATCGACAACAGCTGCACTCGCAGCGATCTTTGCTCGACCGTCAAGTTCTGGCGTGGTCTGGACGACGTGATCGAAAAGTACGTCGACGGTGTGACGTTGGCCGACCTAGCCGCCGTCCCCGAGATCAACTTTGACATTAAGCTGTAGGTTGAGCGCAATTCCTTAAGATTTCGCGGAGGGTTGTTGCCGTTTACCGAGTGGTTGTTGTGCAACAACGGGCGAGCTGCAATACTTAATTCTATCTTTGCAAACTGCACTTTAACTACACCAATGCAGGGAGGATCTTATGCAGCCCAAGCATTCTGCTATTGTCGCGGGCCTGACGCTGGCGCTTTCGTTTGGCGCCGTTTCCGCGCCGGCACCCGCCGCTGCCGAGGAGCCCACGCCGGGCGTTGCCTCGGATGCCACCGATATCGATAAGGGTCTCTACACCCAGCAGTCCTTCTCGGGCGTGCTGAGGTCGGTCCAGGGTGTCTCGTTTGTCAACGTGACTCCCGAGATGAAGTACTTTACCAAGTACGAGAGCCATGGCAACTACAACCAGGGCTTTTCGTACGGTGACGGCTATAACGCGCTGGGTTATTACCAGTTCGACCGTCGTTGGTCGTTCATTCCGTTTATGAAGCAGGCCTACAACTACAACCCCGAAAAATACAGCATGCTCAAGGATGCGATTGATCGCGGCAGCGAGATTTCCAACGCGAACAATCCCATGTCCGAGAACGGTCAGCTCACCGAGCTGGGCCGTATCGCGCAGGAGGCTTTCCAGGTTGCTTACAACACCGATCCTGTTGAGTTCTCTGCACTTCAAGATGCCTATGCGTACAACTCGTACTATGCAGTGACCGAGGCGTGGCTCAAGAGCGGCCTGGGCATTGATATCTCCGGCCGCGCCGACTGTGTTAAGGGCATGGTGTGGAGCATCACCAACATGTGCGGCACCGGTGGCTGCAGGGACTTTTTCCGCTGGGCGAATCTTTCCAACGATATGTCCGACCGCGAGTTTGTGACGGCGCTTTCCAATAGCGTGGTCAACAATGTCGCCACCAAGTATTCGAGCCAGCCCCAGTATCATGAGGGCTGGAAGAATCGTTATAAGAATGAGCTGAAGGACTGCTTGGTTTATATCGCCGAGGACGAGGCGGCCGCTGCGACGCCCGTGCAGCCCGAGCCTGCGCCGGCGCCCTCGCCGACACCTGATTCGAATGACGACTCGAGTGACGATGCCAACGATGACAGGATGGATGCGCCCTCGACCGATGCTGACGGTAATGGCTCTGCTGGTGGCACTACCAACGACGGCTCTACCTCGAACGGCTCCGATTCGAACGGCTCTGCTGCGGGCGATTCGTCTTCAAGCTCTGCCGGCAATACGGACAGCGCCGCCTCTGGTTCGACCGACGCAGGTTCCTCTGACTCTTCCACCGGCTCGAGCGATTCGTCCGTTGACACCGGCTCTAACAACGGCTCCGGCTCTGACGCAACCCCTGATTCCGATGCTTCCAAGGACGACTCGAATAAGGCGCCGGACGCCCCCGTTGCTTCGCCGGACAAGAAGCCTTCTTTCTCCGTGCAGCTTGGTTCTACGTTGGGCTCTTCGCTGATGGCTGGCGTCAATAACGGCTCGGCCCAGAACAAGGACAACTCTGATCAGGTTTCCACGGAAAAGACCGAGGCCGCAAAGGGCGACTCTAAGGACAAGGCTTCCGAGAAGACCGAATCCGATAAGGGTTCTAGCTCTGAGGAGAAGGACGACAAGTCCGCTCAGAAGAAGGACGATGGTAAGAAGTCTGAATCTGAGGATAAGGACGAGAATACGGGCAAGACCGAGGACGGAAAGCAGCAGGGCGAGGACGGCGGCAAGGGCAACACCGACAACCAGAACCAGGAGCAAAATGACTCCAAAACGGTGACCACCACGACGACTACAACGACCAAGTCCTCGGGCGGCAACATGCCCAAGACGGGCGATCTGATTGTGATGGCGAGCCTTGCCAGCGCGAGCTTGGCCACACTGGGCGCTACGTCTATCGTAAGTGGTAAGCATAAGCTCGATCAGCAGAAGAAAGCTTCTGGGGAGGACGGCTCGGAGGAGTAGCCTCTCGGTTACTAGATAACTAAAGAGTTAGGACGGGGTCCGGTGCGAATGCATCGGGCCCCATTTTGTTGCACAACGATTTGTTATGCCCCCTCAAGGCCTTTGTTCCTACCGTTGCCCGATATGATCGCGCGGCGACATCGGTACGCGCGAGGCGGTCATTACAATTGGCATCGTGTTGCGATTTAGGGGGAACGTTTTGGTGTCTGAACAGGTAAATAATGGTTGTGCTGCCGACTTTGGCGTGCGTTTGATCGGCTGTGCCGACGATGCGGCTTTACCCATTGGCATGCATGACTATGCGGAGGCTCTTGGTTGCTGCACGCTGGTCGACAAGACCATGTTTATTGCAGATGTGTTGGACTGCGACGCGTCCGTTGTGGTGTGCTGTCGACCCGAGGGTTTTGGCAAGAGCATGAACTTGTCGATGCTCAGGGCTTTTCTGGAGCGTCCAGCGGTCGGTCGCGCTGGTCAGCGTTTGTTTGCCGATGCTCAGATTTGGGATGCAGACGGCGGGCGCTATCGGGATGAGTACGATTGCTATCCGGTGATATCGCTGGACTTTTCTGGCGCTGCGAGGCGTGGCCCCGCTGTTGCCGGCGTCGTGCGCGATGCCCTTTCGGGCGAGTGCGCTCGCTTGTTGGCGCTCTTGGAGGCTCCGGATTTAGCTCGAGATAAGGTGCGTCACATCGAACGCGTCGCGCGTGACGTGGCGAGCGCGGACGAGGTTGACTCGGTGCTCGGTGTGCTCATAGAGCTGCTGGAGATTGCCTGTGATGAGCAGGTTGTATTGCTCGTTGATGGGTACGATGCGGCGTGGTCTCGCCGTGCGAGCGCGAGGGACGCTTCTGACGCCGATCCGGCAGAACTACTTGACCGTGTGCTGTTTGACGCCATTGCTGCCGCGGGTCATTCGCTACGCTTTGCTTGTCTGATGGGGGAGCGTCCCAGTCCTGCCGAAGCGGCGCTTTCTTCGCGCAGTTGCTCGTATTGTCTGTCGACGCCGCTTTCGACGTGGTGTGACCGTTGGTTCGGCTTTTCGGATGCCGAGGTCCAGGCTCTGTTGAATCATGCTGGGCGTGAGGAATATCTTGATGATGCGCGTGAATGGCTCGAGGGATATCGGTTTGGTAGGGCCTATTGCTCGAGTCCAGCGCGTGTGATCGGTTTTCTGGATCGAGGCTGCACGGCGCCTGTGCGCGCCGATCTGTATGGGTATGCGGATTGCCTGAGTAGGGTAGTTGCCGGGTGGAATCTCGACCGCCTTTCGGTCTTGTTTGATTTGCTCGAGGCCCATAGGTGTGCTGAGGTCCCGCTTTGTTTGGGCGCTGCAGAGCCAGATGTCTCGCCTGACGATGGCATGTGGACAGCGCTGTATCTGTCCGGTTTTCTCACGACGGATATGACTGAGGAGCCAGAGCATGGCGATCGGCTCCGTGCTTTGCGATTGCCCAATAAAGAGCTTCGCCAAGCCTTGCGTCTAGTGATTGTTGAGTGGTTTGAGTGCGCTGCCGAAGACATTCGAGACGTCGATGCGTTTCGCGACGGGCTGTGCCGTGGGAACGAGGATACCGTGAGGCGGGCGCTAAGCCGCATCCTGGGGGATGCGGGAATCGGTGAGACCGACCCAGATAAGCCGCTGCCATATCATCTGTTCTTGCAGGGGCTCTGCTTTGGCTTGCCGGGCTATGCCAATCCTGCTTCGAGGCGAAAGTGTGGCGCGGGTCGCTGGGACATCCAGGTTTTTCCTACGGGCGCTGTGTTCGACGTAGCTGACACGATCGGCATGCTGGACGAGCGCCCGCTTATAACGATCAATATGATGTATGACCCCGATGTGGATGCGCTGGGGTTGGAATTGCTGGCCGTGCAGTCGCTACTCGACATAGAGCGCGATGGCATCGACGAAATTCGTGTGCCGCGCCCCGGCGTGGGTCGCATGCGCTGGGGGTTCGGTTTTGATGGGCAGCATGTGGCTACGGTGTGCCAGCGGCTTTAAGCGCCGAGGTGTTTCCGGCTTCCGTTACTCGGTGTCCTTCATGGGCGGCATGGGCTTCCAGTCGGGGTCCTTGATGATCTTGCGGGCGTCCTTCATGCCGCGGCGCAGCGCCGGAATGCCGGTCTTAAAGCACTTATCGACCGCAGCCAGGCGAATGAATTCCTTGCAGAAGGTCGCGGCATTGCCCAGGCGGAACAGCATGGGGTGGTAGTCACCGTAGATCTGCATATAGCGAGCGAGGAAGCCTCGGTTGCGCATGATGTAGTAGCGGTTGGTGTCGCTCGTAGAGTTGAGCTGGCGTTTGCCGGCGATATCCCAGTTAGAGACGGCGCGGGCGCGCTTGAGAACCACGTCGGCAACAACGACGGCGGGGAAGTGTTGGCTGGCTACGTAGCCGTAGCAGGCATCGTCGCCGTAGATAAAGAATCGCGCATCGGGCAGGCCGATCTTATCGACCACGCGGCGCGAGAACATGCCGCCCTCAAAGCATAGCTGGTTCATGGCGCGGTAGCCCTCGGGTCCCAGGTCCCACTTGGCGACAGGGTTGGGAATGCCGAGTGAAAGGATGAGTTGGTATTGCCAAAAGAAGGCGCCGCCGTCAAAGTCCAGGCGCGAACCCTGGATGACATCGTAGCGATCGGTCCACTTGGCAAGACGCTCGATGCCTTCGGGGATGACGAGCACGTCGTCGTCCATCACCCAGAACCACTGAGCGCCCAGGTCGTAGGCGCACTTGGTGCCGGCGGAGAAGCCACCTGCGCCGCCGCCGTTTTTGAGCTGCGGCGCGTAGATAACGCGGTTGGTGCCACCCTTTGCATCGGGCTGGTTGGTGTCGATGCCCCACAGGGTGGCGAGGCGCTCGTTGAATGCGGCGCACATGGCCTTGGTCTCGCGCGAATTCTCGTTATCGACAATCACGATGCGCCAGGGCGCGGCAGTGAGCTTGGTCATAGAGTCGAACAAGTTGGCCAGGAGTTCCTGGCGCTTATAGGTGACGACAACGATGGCGAGTTTGTCGATGGGAGCGGGGAGGGTTGAAGGCATGGGGCAATATATCCTTTCACGCGCGGCGGGCGAGTGCTGCGCGGAAGCTATCGAATACGTCCTTGGGACTGTCCTATTGTAAAGGCTCGGCGCACCTTGGCGGCAAGCTTTGAATAAAACGCAGGAACCTGCCACGGCTGTAGCGGCTTTAGCGTCTGACGGCAGCGTCTCTATTGCCGCTTGGGCTTGCGAGCGATAAGGCTTCTAGCTGCGTCGATGATGAGGAGCGCTAAGGCAAAGACGATGCTAATGACGGTACCCGTGACGATACATATAGCTGCCGGGCTGTTTTGGCTGACCAGTATGTTTGCGAGCAACGTATTGAAGACGGGACGCCACAGGCTACTGGTGAGCGACTGCGTCACATAGAAACCGAGCGTGGCGGTCGATAAGGTGACGATGACACCTGCAGTCCGCGGATTGCCTGAGGCACTGCGTCGGGTTGCCGCAAAGAGCAAGGAGGCGGCAGCGAGGGCAAACGAGATCAGCGAGGTTGATTTGTAGGAGAGGACTGCCATCGCCGTGAGGTTGTCGGTGAAGGAGAGTGCTCCTTCCAGGATGATGGTGAGTACCAAAACCGTTACGAGCGAGCGCATGCCCAAGGCGCCCGCCCTGTCCGAATCCATGACATCGGTAACGTCGCGGAGCAGCCCACCGATCAAAAACGCGATAACGTACGTGACGGCGCTCATGAGCTTTTGGAGCCAAGAAAACTCACCGCCGTTTGTCGCGCTCATGGCGGCTAAATACCCGTTAACAACAAATGCGAGGATGCCAACGGCGATGACCGTCGTCGTGTAGCTCTTCTGGGAGAGTCGGATCTTGGCCAGTCCAAACCATGGCGCCATGAAGACCGTGGCGGCATAGACCGGTTGATTTCCGATCTCAGCCGAACACATTGAGCTGATGGCTCGCTCCCGCAGTTAGCCGAACGCCCCCGCGGCCCCTCCTGGGGTCCGGGGGCGCCGTTTTCCCAGTTGAAGGAACGGTGGAGATGTGTTTCGATGGGTCCGGTGGCCATGCTCCGCCCTCCGCCCGGCACCTCTTCCCAGACTCAGCCGGACGGTCGGTCAGTCTATTCCGTTTTGCCTTCAGGCTAGGCCA
>JAXIZI010000057.1:0-6184 GCA_036304065.1 Collinsella sp.
GGACGTACTTAAATGAGTGGCAGTTGGAGACACTCCTTGCCGAGCTAGAGGCCGCGCGTGCCCCTTCTGGTCCATGAGGCTCAAAACCGCGGTGTGACGTGAACGGCTGGGGTCAAATTTGCAGCATTTCAAGCCTGGCTTCGATATTGAGACTGGTTCTTTATTAAAATAGATTTCCAGACAATTGAGCGGCTGGGGGTTAACCATGAGGGGCATGGGAGACACAACCACATATTTGCGTCGGGGCATTCGGGAGATTATATGCCTGGTGCTGTTCTTCTTCACGTTTTTGGCGTGCGAGTATCTTTTTGATGTGCGCATGGCCGAGTTCGTGTCTCCGAACGAGGTCGTTATTTATGAGAGCCTTGTCATCGGCGCGAGCGTGATTGGCTTTTTTGTGCGTCCCATTCTGTACTATCGCCGTCCCCATGCCATTGACGCGACGAGTGACGTCACGGGCGTTTTGCTGGTGGCGGCATTGCTGCTGTTGATTATGGCGGTTCAGGTTGAGGTGGTAATTACCGGCGGTTTGGTGGCGTGCTGCGCGCTGGGCTACTGCGGATCGACTGCTCATGCAAATTTTGCGAGGCGCTTTGCGCGAACGCCCTGCTTGGCGCGCGCCGCCGCACTTTCTTACGCCATGGGCGTTCTGGTGCAGGTTCTCAACCACATGGTGGTGCCTGTCGGCATTCCTCAGCAGGCTGTTCTGGTCGTCTGTGCGATCGCGCAGGTGGCGTTGCTCCACGGTGCCCGACGCGCCAAGCTGCGCGACGAGTCCGATCCCAACTTTGAACCCAGTGCTGCCGGGCTTTCGGTAGATGCTCTGGAATATGGCGCCAAGTGGCATGACGATCCCGAGGCAAAGGCGGCATTCCGTCGCGCCGTAGTTCGCCTGACCGTGGCGACGGCGTATCTTTCCAGCGTATTCGCCGCTCTCAACGCGGGCTTCACGACCCTGCATGCTGTCGGAGCCGTCGATTTGGGCGATTGGCCGCGCCTGCTGCTTGTCGTGAGCTCGTTGGTCGCTGGCGCACTATTTGACCTGCACGGCCGCTCGTATATGAATATCGGCATGACATGTGCCGCCATACTGTCCACGCTTTCGTTCTTTGTGCTCATCGTCGATGGCAATGGCGGCAACGAGCTTGCTGCCACGATCATCTTTTATCTGGGCTTGGGCTTTTTCGTGGTGTTCTTTACCACAAAATATGCCGCCGTCTCGCTCTATGCGCGCTGGTCATATTTTGGCCGTGCATGGGTCGCGTCGTCAACAACGTGTGCTCGATGTTCGTGACGGCGCCGGCAGTGGCGATTATCTCGAGTCAAAATGTGCTGGCTGCGGTCGGTGCGGCGCTCGTGATGTTTGTGGGCATTGCGATTACGCTGCTGGGGCAGTTGGGGCAACGGGCCGATGATGCCGCGATGCGGGACGGACTGCCGCTTGCCACCGACGATCTTGGTGGGGATCTTGCGCCCACATGCTCCGACCCCGAGCCCGTGGAGGCAGCGGAGCTCACGTCCGATGAACGCCTTGATGCCTTCGTCGCCACCTTTGGGCTTACAGAGCGCGAGCGCGATATTCTTGAGGTCTTGGTCGTTTCGGACCAGAGCGTTCAGGACATCGCCACAACGCTCTTTCTTTCGCGCTCCACGCTCTATCGCCACATTTCCTCGATCAACAAAAAGGCCGGTACCGCCTCGCGTGTGGCCCTTATCAACTTCTTCTGGTCCTGGACACCCAAGGACTAGCTAACCTCCCAATAAGTTGCGGTGGAATAGTCCCTAAATTAAAGTCACGGGGCTTTAATTTAGGGACTATTTCACCGCAACTGCTGGGGGGATAGACTGCGGCGGCGGCAGAGGCAGCGGCAGCGGCGTTGGCAGCTGTGGTAGTGGCAACGGCAGCTGGCAGGGTGTTTTCCGTCTACTTGCTACAGCAGCTCGCCGTGGCGGGCAATGTAGCGGCACTTTGCCAGCTGGGTGAGCGCGATATAGGCGATAACGATGCCAATGAGCAGCCCAAAAAAGCTCGTGGGCAGCGGCATGAGGCCGAGCACATCGGCGATGGGGCTTGCCGGCAGCCAGGTGACGAGCGCCAGGCCCAGCACGGTAAGAACGCACAATGCGGGCGCGGCGTGGTCGCGCGGGCTCGGCAGATGCGGGGAGCGCAACATGTGGACCACGAGTGTCTGCGACCACATGGACTCGACAAACCAGCCGCTCTGGAAGAGCGCAGCAAAGGTCGCCATACCCGCGACGTCGCCCGCGGCGGCAAGCTCGGACCAGCTTGCGTCCACGGCGGCGGGGCACACGACAAAGAAGAGCGCGGCGAAGGTCACGATGTCAAACAGCGAGCTCACGGGGCCCAGCTCGAGCATAAAGCCCTTGATGGATGCGGCGTCCCAGGCACGCGGGCGGGCAGTCCAGGCGTCATCGACGGTGTCCCACGGCAGTGCGATGCACACGATCTCGTAGACCAGCGACAGCAGTACCAGCTGCAGGGCGCTCATGGGCAAAAACGGCAAGAACAGGCTCGCGACGGTCACGGACAGCACATTGCCAAAGTTGGAGCTCACCGTGGTCTTGAGGTACTTGAGCAGGTTGCCGTAAGTGCGGCGGCCTTCGATGATGCCGCGCTCGAGCACGCCCAGGTCCTTCTGAAGCAAGATGATATCGGCGGATTCCTTGGCAATATCGACGGCCGAATCGACCGAGATGCCGCAATCGCTCGCACGCATGGCGGCGGCGTCGTTGATGCCGTCGCCCATAAAGCCCACGGTGCGGTCGAGCATCTCGCGCATGACACGTACCAGGCGCGCCTTCTGCAGCGGCGAGAGCTTGGCGAAGAGGTGGGTTTTCTCGGCGCGCTCGGCAAGTTCGGCGTCATCGAGCGTATCGATCTCGGAGCCGAGCAAGACGTTGCTCGCATCGATACCAATCTGCTCGCAGACGGTGGCGGCGACGCGGTCGTTGTCGCCGGTTAGGACCTTGACCGCCACGCCCTTGGCCTCGAGGGTGGCGACGGCGCCCGCGGCACTTGCTTTGGGCGGATCGAGGAAGGCCAAAAAGCCCATCAGCACCATGTCGCACTCGTCGGCGATGCCAAACTCGCCCACGCAGCGCGGATTGGTCTTCTGCGCCACGGCAATTACGCGTAGGCCCTCGGCGTTAAGTCCGGCGATCTGCTTGCGAATCTGGGCGAGCTTCTCGTCGGTGAGCGGCTGAGCGATGCCATCGATCTCGACAAAGGAGCAGATCTCGAGCATTTCCTCGGCGGCGCCCTTGGTAACCATCTGGGTTTTGCCTTGGGCGTCGGCGACAACTACGCTCAGGCGACGGCGCGAGAAATCGAAGGGAACCTCGTCGACCTTGGTGTAGCGGTCGCGCAGACTCTGGCCCAGCATAGAATCGGGCACGACGGTCGAGGGCGTCACATCGGCACGGTCGATTACGGCCAGGTCGATAAGATTTTTGAGGCCGGTCTGGAAGAAGCTGTTCAAAAACGCATGGCGCAGCACGCGCGCGTCCTCGTTGCCATCGGTGTTGAGGTAGCGCTCGAGCACGATGCGGTCTTCGGTGAGGGTGCCGGTCTTGTCGCAGCACAGGACGTCCATCGCTCCGAGGTTTTGAATCGCCGGCAGCTCCTTGACGATAACCTGGCGACGGGCGAGGTCCTTGGCGCCCTGCGACAGGCTCGTGGTCACGATGACGGGAAGCATCTGCGGCGTGACGCCCACGGCCACGCTCGTGGCGAACAGCAGCGCGTCGATGACGTTGCCCTTGGTGGCGGCGTTGATGGCAAAGACGGCCGGCGCCATAACGAGCATCAGGCGTACGAGCAACATGGAGACGCTCGAGACGCCGCGGTCAAACGCGCTCTTTTCGCCGCGCCCGTTGAGCATCTTGGCGATGCCGCCCAGGTAGGTGTCCGAGCCTGTGGCAACGACAAGCGCCATGGCGGCGCCGTTTTGCACGGAGGTGCCGGTAAAGACGATGTTCTTGCAGGCAGAGAGTGGTAGTGCGGAGCCGTCGGCGCCCTCGACGACGGTGGCGGCGGTGGTCTTCTCGACGGCCTCGCTCTCGCCGGTGAGTGCGGACTCGATCACAAACAGGTCGCGCGCGGTGATGATGCGGGCATCTGCCGGCACCATATCGCCGGCAGAGAGGCGGATTACATCGCCGGGGACGAGCTCGTCGAAGGGGATCTCGATGCGCCCGCCGTCGCGCAGGGCGGTGCAAGTGTTGGAGACCAGGTCCTTGAGGGCCTCTGCCGCATTGCCGCTGCGGGCTTCCTGGATAAACTTCATGCCGCCCGATACCAGCAGCATGGTGCCGATGACGATGACCGTGGAGGGGTCGCGCTGCGGTTCGGGCACGGCGAGCACGTCGATGTAGAGCGAGACCAGTGCGAGCGCGGCGAGGATGCCGGCGAAGGGATCGATGAACGCGTCGGCGATGCGGCGGGCGAGCGTTTTGGTCGTTGCCTCGATGGTGTTGGGGCCGACGGCGTTCAGGCGCTCAGTTGCCTGCTCGACGGTGAGGCCGTTTGCCGTGGCGTCAAGCAGTACGAGGGCGTCCTCGGCACTATGGGTGGCGGCGAATATGGTGTTCTTGGACAGACCGGTATGAGCGGCAGGGCGCGCCGTGCGGCGGCGCTTGGAGATGGCTTCGAGTACCGTGACGGTTTTGAGCATCAGCATAGGGTCCTCCTTGTTGAGGGGAGTTAGCGTACGTGTCGTATTTGCATCAAAAAACCTAGATGTCGCTCACGTCAAGCTCTTGAGCCCACAAAGGGTGCAGCGCGCCTTTGTGGTGGTTTTGGCGATCTGCCGGTGGCGTTTATGCGTGTGCGGAGTCCTCGCGGCGTGCCGAGGGCGACATGCAGGTTTTTCGACTAGGACTGCCTTCCATGGCACACCTCCTAAAGGCTGAGCGCAGCGCGCTTTGGGTATCTTGTACCCCTTTTTAATCCGCCCGTATTCTTGATGAGGGGGTTTGACATGTCAACCCCATTGTTCGGAAAACCATTCCCCCTGACAAAGCCTTTACAGAATGCCGTGGCCCCAAAGCGCGCCCGCATCTACGCTTCGCCTGCGCTAAACTGGAAGGCACGTACGCGATTACGAGAGGAGCCCGCATGGAGGCTTACAAGCAAGAGTTCATCAAGTTTATGGTCGAGTCCGACGTCCTTAAGTTCGGCAGCTTTACGCTCAAGAGCGGCCGTCAGTCCCCGTTCTTTATGAACGCCGGCGCTTACGTGACGGGCTATCAGCTCAAGAAGCTGGGCGAGTATTACGCCCAGGCCATCCACGATAACTTTGGCGACGACTTTGACGTGCTGTTTGGACCGGCCTACAAGGGTATTCCGCTGGCCGTCGTGACCGCCATTGCCTACCATGAGCTGTACGGCAAGGAGGTCAAGTACTGCTGCGACCGCAAGGAGGCCAAGGACCACGGCGCCGACAAGGGTAACCTGCTGGGCTATGAGCCCCAGGACGGCGACCGCGTGGTCATGGTCGAGGACGTTACCACCAGCGGCAAGTCCATCGACGAGACCTATCCCAAGGTCAAGGCTGCTGCCGATGTCGAGATTAAGGGCCTGATCGTGTCCCTCAACCGCATGGAGGTCGGCAAGGGTGGCGTGACCACCGCCCAGAAGGAGATCGAGGCCAAGTACGGTTTCCCCGTCGCGAGCATCGTCTCCATGGCCGAGGTCGTCGAGACCCTCTATAACCACGAGATCGACGGCAAGGTCGTCATCGATGACGAGCTCAAGACCGCCATCGACGCCTACTACGAGCAGTACGGAGCTCAGGAGTAGTTACGGCGTTTTACCAAACGCCGTAACCGGTCGACGCTGCGCGGGCCGCATTTGGACAATCTGACGTTCAACTTCAAGGGCGCGACCAGAAGGTCAGCGCCCTTTCGTTTCACGTCACCTTGGCGCAAATGCGGCTCGCTCGCTGTCCGTTCTCTACCTGCGGCGTCGTCTTGCTCCGAATGCGGCTCGCTCGCTGTCGTTGCCGAAACATCGGCGTTGCCGGACTAGTCATTGGGTGTTCCTATAGTTTTGTCAACCGTCGGGGCTACTCCCGGTAGGGCACCCGGTCGCGCATCACGGCGTATATCGCCCTGAGCCGCTTCCTCGCGACGGCCTTGAGCGCCCGCCCGTGCCCCATTCCCC
>JAXIZI010000058.1:0-82971 GCA_036304065.1 Collinsella sp.
AAGCCAGGCTTGAAATGCTGCAAATTTGACCCCAGCCGTTCACGTCACACCGCGGTTTTGAGCCTCATGGACCAGAAGGGGCACGCGCGGCCTCTAGCTCGGCAAGGAGTGTCTCCAACTGCCACTCATTTAAGTACGTCCCCAATGAGTGCCCAATGACTACCCGCGGCAAGGAGTGTCCCTATGTGTCGGATGAAAAATGGGCCATGTGTCCCAGTTGTGGAGACTCCTTGAGCCGTCTGGGTATCGCGAAGGATCGCGCACTCCCCCATCATCAAAAGTGACACACGCTACCAGTTGGTGGGAGGCAACCATGGGCTTCTTTGACAAGATGTTCGAGAAGAAAGAGTGCGCGATTTGCGGTACCGAGCTGGGACTTCTAGGTAAGACAAAAATCAATGAAGGCTACCTGTGCAAAGAGTGCGCCGGCAAGCTCTCCCCCTACTTTCACGGCTATCGCTCCAGCACCGCGGACGACATCCGCGAGCAACTCGCCTACCGCGAGGCCAACGCCGAGCGCCTGGCCTCGTTCAACCCCACGCGCACGCTTTCTGCCGGGCGCACCAATATTATGCTCGATGAGGACGCGGGCCTGTTGATCATCACTTCGCAGAGCCGCTGGCGCGACGCCAATCCCGACATCATCGAGTTCTCGCAGGTACTCGGCTGCGATATGGATATCGACGAGCATCGCACCGAGATCTATCGCGAGACCAAGGACGGCGAGCGCGAGAGCTACAATCCGCCGCGCTATGACCTGGATTACGACTTTAACCTGACCATTCACGTCAACACGCCGTACTTTACCGAGATCAACCTGCGCGTGAACGACTCCACCATCGATCAGCGCGGCTCCATCGAATACCGCGAGGCCAAGCGCCAGGCAACCGAGGTCCGCGACGCGCTGGTGCAGCTGCGCCAGGAGACGCGCGATAGCGTCGTGGCCGCCAAGGCCCCCAAGACCGCGGTCACCTGCCCCTTCTGCGGAGCCACCACCATTCCCGATGCCAGCGGGCGCTGCGAATACTGCGGCGGCGCCATCGGCGCATAGCCTCCGGCAGCGAAAGGACCGATCATGGCCTTCGAGAGCGTCAACTATCAATGCCCCGCGTGTGGCGGCCCCCTTCACTTTGCCAGTGCCGAGCAAAAGCTCGTCTGCGACTACTGTGACTCGCGCTTTGAAGTCGAAGAAGTCGAGGCCCTCTATCGCGAGCGCCAGGACAAGGCCGACGCCAAAGCCGATGCGGCAGCCGCAACGCCCAAGCCCGTCGCCGACGACGCGGTGCAGGAGCTCGCCCAAAACGCCGGCTACATCTGCTCGTCGTGCGGCGCCGAGCTCGTGTCCGACGGCACCGTCGCCGTCACCACCTGCCCGTACTGCGGCAACTCCGCCGTGGCGCCCGGCCAGCTCTCGGGCGACTTCTCGCCCGACCTAGTAATTCCGTTTAAGCTCGGGCGCGATGACGTCACGGCCGCACTCAAGGAACACTACAAGGGCAAGATCTTGCTGCCCAAGAGCTTTGTCACCGGCAACCACATCGACGAGGTCCAAGGTGTCTACGTGCCGTTTTGGCTCTACGGCGCCCGCGTTGACGGCGAAGTGTACTTTGACGCGACCAACGAGACCGTGACCGAGGAATCCGACCGCACCGTCACGACCACCGACCACTACGATGCCTATCGCAAGGGCAATATCTCGTTTAAGCGCGTGCCCGTCGACGGATCGTCCAAGATGCCCGACGGCCACATGGATGCCATCGAGCCGTTTGACTACGACGCGCTGCGCCCGTTCTCGGTCGCATATATGCCCGGCTACATCGCCAACCGTTACGACGAGGACTGCGAGACCTGCAAGGCGCGCGCCGAACGCCGTATGGAAGAAAGCACAATCTCGGCCCTGCGCGAGACCGTCGTCGACGAATACGACGATGCCACGGTCGAAAGCAAGCAGCTCGACTACACCTGGGAAGACAGCGACTACGCCCTGTTCCCCGTCTGGATGCTCTCCACCTCGTGGAACGGCAAGAGCTACCTGTTTGCCATGAACGGCCAGACCGGCCGCTTGGTCGGCGAGCTCCCCTGCTCCAAGCCCAAGCTCGCCATCGCCTCGGTGCTGTTCTTTGTGATCGGATTTGTCCTCTCCCAGATCCTCTTCATGGGTGAGAACGCCTTCGATCCGGATTACCTCACCTTTGATATCGAGGGCATCCTCATCAACATCGTCGCGCCGCTGATCATCGTGGTCATCGCAGACGTGCTGCTGGTGGGCCAGCTCAAGACGGCCAACGAGGCCACCCACGCCGATTGCTACTGTGGCGAGCTCGACCTGACCGAGAAGCACGACACCTTCAGCCACACCGAGACCACCGTTGTCATGAAGGACGACAAGGACGATTAACCATCCTGACCAATACCACCCGGCCTTTGACGAGAAAGGAAGATCACCATGGGACTCTTGAAAGCTGGATTGGGTGCTGCCGGCGGCGTCATGGCCGACCAGTGGAAGGAATTTATCTACTGCGAATCGATGCCCGCTGACGTCTTGGCCTGCAAGGGCAGCAAGCGCACCGGCGGCCGCAGCTCCAACACGCGCGGCGAGGACAACGTCATCTCCAACGGCTCGGTCATCGCCGTCAACGACGGCCAGGGCATGCTCGTGGTGCAAAACGGCAAGATCATCGAAGTCGCGCTGGAGCCCGGTGAGTTAGTCTTTGACACCGGCAGCGAGCCGAGCGTCTTTAGCGGCAACCTGGGCGATTCCATCAAGGAGACCTTCGCCAATATCGGCAGCCGCTTTACCTTTGGCGGCGACGCGGGCAAGGACCAGCGTGTCTACTTCATCAACACCAAGGAGATCATCGGCAACAAGTACGGCACCGCCTCGCCCGTGCCCTTCCGCGTGGTCGATAACAACATTGGCCTGGACGTCGACATCTCCGTGCGCTGCAACGGCGAGTATTCGTACCGCATCACCAACCCGCTGCTGTTCTACACCAACGTATGCGGCAACGTGACCGATAGCTACACGCGCGACAAGATCGACAGCCAGCTTAAGTCCGAGCTGCTCACCGCCCTGCAGCCCGCCTTTGCCAAAATCTCGGAGATGGGCATCCGCTACAGCGCCATCCCCGGCCACACCACCGAGCTCGCCCGCGCGCTCAACGAGGTCCTCTCTGCCGACTGGCGTGACCTGCGCGGCGTTGAGATCGTAAGCTTTGGCGTCAACTCCATCGCCGCCTCGCAAGAAGACGAGCAGATGATCAAGGACCTGCAGAAAGCCGCGGTCATGCGCGATCCCACCATGGCGGCAGCCAACATCGCCAGCGCCCAGAGCGATGCGATGCGCGCGGCAGCCGCCAACCCCAACGGCGCGATGGCAGGCTTTATGGGCATGGGCATGGCAGGTGGCATGGGCGGCATGAACGCCAGCCAGCTGTTCGCCGCCGGCCAGGCACAGCAGCAGGCCGCCCCGCAGCCGGCTCCGGCTCCCGCCCCCGCACCGGCTCCCGCCGCCGCACCTGCGGCCGGCACGTGGACTTGCAGCTGCGGCGCCACCAACACCGGCAAGTTCTGCTCCGAGTGCGGCAGTCCCGCACCCGCCCCGGCACCGGCAAAGTGGTTCTGCCCCAACTGCGGCAGCGAAAACGGCGGCAAGTTCTGCAGCAACTGCGGAACGCCCCGGCCCTAGCCCCTCTATCTGGTAATTGGCGGGGGATCCGCCACCCCCGCATTTGCTTCTATGGGTTTCGTTCGATGAAGGAGGACACCATGAAGACAACGTTCAAAAAGCCCGTACTCGCATTTCTGACATGCGTCCTGGCGCTCGCCTTTGCCCTGACGGGCTGCAGCGGCGGCGGCAAGGACCCCAAGGCCAACTTCGTCGGCAGCTGGCAGTACTCGGGTGGAACCTTGGATGGCGAAGAGCTCACCGATGAGTACATGGATATGCTCAAGGAGTGGGGCCTCAACTGCGTCCTGATCCTCGACGAGGACGGCACAGGCGTCCTCGATATGTTCCTTGAGGTCGCCGACCTGAAATGGGAAGCCAAGGACGCCACCACCGTAACGATCACCGCCGAAGATGAGTCGCACGACCTGAAGCTCAAGGACGACAAGCTCGTCCTTGAGGTGGAAGGCGACAAGCTTATCTTCACCAAGTCCGACAAGGATCTGTCCGGCACGGTGAAGAAGGATCGCGAGGCGGCCGAGAAGGAAGAAGAGGTCGATGAGGCCGTCGAAGACGACGACGTCCAGAGTGTCGAAATCTCCCCCGCCGTCACCGTCGCCGATGACGATCTGTGCACCATCACCATCACCGAGAAATTCAAGGACGACTGGGGCGACATCGGCTTTGTCGTCAACATCACCAACAAGAGCGACAAGGACCTGACCTTCTACGCTCCTTCCGGCAAGACCAACGTCAACGGCACCATGAAGGACCCCTGGTTCTCGGCTCACCTGATGCCCGGCACCAACGCCACTGAGGAATTCACATTCTCGAGCGGCGAGCTTGACAGCCTTGACGACCTGGTCAACACGACCATCGGCATCGACGCCTACCTGACCGATTCCTACGAGGACGTCGCCTCTTACAGCGCAACCATCGCGTAGCGGCATGTAACATCAGCCGCGGATTGGCGGACACATCCGCGCACACCAGACGGGGCCGCAGGAGATAATCCTGCGGCCCCGCCGCTTTATGCCGATGAGTAACGAGCGCTAGCGCTCCATGTTGGGAACGATGCTGCCCTCGGTCACCGCATGCACGGCAAGACGCATAATGTTGTCGTAGCCGGTCTTGCTCAGGATCTCAGAAATGCGGCGCTTGATGGTGCCCTCACTCATAAACAGCTCGGCCGCAATCTCGCGGCGGCTCTTGCCCTCGCAGGCAAGGCGCAAAATCGACAGCTCAACATCGTCGAGTGCCGCCGTGCCCGAAAAAATGCTCTCGGGCGGCTTGGGAAACGTGCAATAGCCCGCCAGCGTGGAGCGCATCACGGCGAACAGCTCGTCGATACCGACGTTCTTGTACACAAAGCTATCGACGCCCGCCTCACGGGCCTGATCGACAAAGGTGATCTCGGGCATGCCGGTCATGATAATGATGCGACACTCGGGCAGCTGCTCCTTGATGCGCGCCGCCGCCACGATGCCGTTGGAATCATGCTCGGTGCACACGTCCATCAGTATCATGTCCGGGCGCTCCTTGAGCGCGACACCCAAGGCCTCGGAGGCATCGGCGAGCGCGGCGACGACGGTCATATCGGGCTGGTCGCCAACGGAGCGCGCCAGGCTCTCGCGCAGGATGGCCTGGTCTTCGACTATAAGGACGCGGATCATGAACTTCTCCTTTGGACCGTGGCGTTGGAGCTCAACGGGATGGACACCGCAAGCGTAAAGGGCTGGGCGGCATGGACCTCTAGGCTGCCACCCAGATCTTGCGCGACATGCCTCATACCTGGGATACCCGTTCCCTCGCGATACGATACGGGGGCCGGGGACCCGTCGTTAGAAATCGTCATGTGCGCGATGCCGTCAGCATCCGTCCCCTCCTGCCACAGGCGCACATGGACCCGATGCGCCTGCGCATGCTTGGTGGCATTGGTCGAGGCCTCGCGGATAATCTGCAAAAATGCGGCGGCGACACGCGCGTCCTCAGGCAGCACGCCCTCAACATCGATCTGCACGCTCACCAGGCCAAAAGCGTGGGCGATATCACCCAGCTGCGCTGCAGGCTCACTGGCACCACCACTGCGCAGGTCGGCGGCGATCGAGCGCAGCAATGGGTCAATCTGCTCGAGCGACTCGTCGTCCAGGCGCCCCTCCTCCAAATAGCGATGGAGGATGGACAGGCGCTGACCGATTACATCGTGCACGCGGGCGCGCATGCGCAGGTAGACAGCATTGTCGGCGACCTTTTTGACCTCTTCGATCTGGGACTGGAGCTCTTGACCCGCAAGCTCAAGCAGGTGGTTGGCTTGCGCCAAGCGGTCATGAGCATGCGCGTACTCTGTCACATCAAGACCGATAATGCGCTCGAACGAACGGCCCGAAACCATAACACGATCGCACACAAATAGGCGAATCTCGGCGGGAGAGACCTCGACCACCGCACGCGCCTCACCAAAGCGGTCCAGATTAATCCGCACACGGTTCCTGCTGCTTTCGGGCATTTGCATGCTAAGTTTGCGCAGGTCGTTCCATGTGCTGCTCATGTCGCCCAGGTCGGTGGGCATATGGAGCTCTACGAGGTTTTTGCGCATGCAGCGGTTCATGAGCAGCGGACGACCCCTCGGGTCCAGATACAGGATGCCCACGGGAATCACGTTGATGGTCTCGATCGTCGAGAACATGGTGATATCCTCTTGGCGGTTACGGACGTCCATCAAGAGCGCCGCGATGGAACGGAACAGGAAGAACGCTCCCTCTGCGATAAGGACAACGGTCCACGCCGAGCCCATGGCAAAAACCACCGGCGGTGTAACGGCGACAACAAGCAGCAGCTCGACCAGCATGACGGGGCGACGATAGCGCACCATAAGTACCACGCCATAGGCAAAGATCGCGGCATTGAGCCACAACGCTCCGCCCATTGCCCTTGCGCAAACGTCAAGCGGCGCCACCAGATACGAGCCAGACGACGCGAATAAGATGAGCGCCGAAATCATCAGGTGAAGCACAAGGCTCGCCTCGTAGGCGCAAATCACCTTACGGTTATAGGACGAACGACGCGACGCGATAAGCGGAACGTGAATGGTCTGCAAGCACGCCGCCAGGGCAAAGGCCACGTCGAGCGCGACAATCTGGGGAAGAATGAGCGGAATCTGCATCGTCACTCACCTGCCCGCGGCATCAATACGATCATGCGCAGCTGGCCGGGCTCGCCCTCAAAGCGGTACGCCACGTTGCGCCCTTGCAGAGCGCTTTCGAGCTCTTGCGCAGCGGGCGTCCGCGAAAGATCTTCATCATCGTTGGAAAAAAGTGTGGCGCGCAGCTCGACACTGCATCGGTCATGGTCGCCCAAGTGATACATAAGCGCCGGATGGTCGGTGGTGTAGGCAAAAAACGCAAAGTCATACACGCAGTCGTACAGGGCGCTTACCGTACTGGCGTGCAACGGGCGCCGTATGGCGATAATCGAGGCGCAATCGATATCGATGGTGCGCAGGTCGCTTGCGAGCTCGTTGGCAATGAGTTGAATGCGGTCGCGATCAAAACCGCTCTCCCCGTGCTGTGCCAACGTGAGCGACCCCTTGCGCTTGCAATAGGCGACGAGCATCTTGGCGCGCTGCAGCATGCGATAACGCTCGTGCGAAGACGCTTCGTCGGTCAACGGCGGCAGCGAGCTCAGCAGGTCGTACATCCCTTCGAGCGCGCGGGCAAGCGCTTGGTCCACGTCTTGGACCAGCAAGGTCTCGGCCTCTTGATCTGCCAAATGCGTCTTAAGGTCGTAGTCGGCGGCGAGCAGTTCGTTTTGACGCTGCAGCTCCATGCGACGATGTGCCAGTTCACGGTTAAGCTCGTTGAGCTCCGACACGTCTTGGGCAAGCAGCGCCGATCCACCCAGCAGCGGAAAGGCGCGATACATTACATCGGGATCGGACGCCACGGCAAAGGCATGAGCGCGCCCGTGCTCCTGGGTCCGCAACTCCTCGCGCACGCCTACCGGCATTGGCTTTGACACTGGCGTGGCATAGGCCTCCTGCAAGTCGCGCGTTAGAACTTTGAGGTCGAACGGCAAGGTGTCGAAGATGCCAGCTATGTCGTGATACGACGGAATGACACCGCAATCGAGACAGATTTCCATCGCCACCACGCACAGGACGCAATAGACGAGCGAAAAGTTGAGCCTCCATGCCCAGGGCACGCGCAACGCATATGAGATGGCAAAGAATGCGCCACCCAGCAGTACGAGCGCCGCCGTGCCCGAGAAACGCTGGATGCGAAAGGACGAGGACCGACCAATCAGGATAAAAAAGGCCACGAAGTCAAAGGCCGTCCACACGAGGACGGCGAAATAACCCCAGCCGTACGTGTAATCGTTGCTCCAGGTGTCGCTTGTACGGTCAAAGCGGAAGACCTGCTGGTGAAAATCGTTGGTGAGCACAAATCCGATAAGCAGGATGGCCACAATCCACAGTGCAGCGCAGTAGCGGCGACCCAAGCGGTGTTGCTCCAGGCCCGCGAGGCGCAGACCACACAACTGGTAGAGCAGTGGAATGAGCGTCATGGGCACGTAGTACAGGTACCACAGCACGGTGGCATAGAACGGCGTGAACGACTTGTACTTGAGAATGACTTCGATCATCCACAGGGCGCAGATGGTGGCGATGGCAACAAGGCGGCGGCGCAACACATAGTCCAAACAGCGCAGGTAGACCGATACGCCCCAAATCGAAAATGCAATTGCGGCAACAAGCAGCGGGAGAGAGCTCGAATGGACGAGCGCATCCACAACCTCTTCGGACACCTCGCTATAGGCGGGCACGGTGTTAGAAAGTTTGGGGTCGGAGGCGAACAGCGCCGGCAAGACTGCCAAAAGCATGAGGAACAGTGCGGTGATGGCGCCGGCGATAGCAAAGACGCGGTGACGATACGCCTGATGTGTTATGCCAACCAGGAATCGCGGCATGGCGAAGAGCCTGCCGCCCCTAGGATCCGCTACGGGCGCGGATCGGGCGGCCGCGTGGCCAGTATGTCGTGCGCGGGTACCCATAGTGCTTTTAGTGTACCGACAGGCAGGCTCAAAAAGCGGGCCACATGTCCCAAAATCCGCAGACGGCAAGGCGCCCGGCAGCCTCCCCCGTCCGGCACTTCCCGATATCCGCCCGCCCCAAACCACCGCAAAGGGGACAGGCACCTTTGTGGTGGTTTGGGGCGATGCGCTAGTCCACGGCGATGTCGAGGTTCTTGCCGATGAGGCCTACGTAGCCGCCCTCGGCAGCCTTGGGGCTGTCGGCGTGGCAGAGAACCCACTTGTCTGCCTTCCAGTAGCAGTAGCTGTCACCGGCCGCGGGCATGTCGGCCGCGGCCTCGGGGCGCGGACCATTGGTGCCAGCGGGCAGCGCCACCATCACCTGGAAGCCACCGTCGTCGACCATGCACGGCGTGTAGTGGAGCGTGGTGTTGAAAACCTCGACGACCTTGCCCGCCGGCACGCGGAACGCCTTGACGCACGCGGTATCGAGCTTGCCGTCCTCGATCTCCCAGCGATGTGCCACGAGCAGGATAAAGTCGCGTGCACCCAGGTTGAACTCGCTCGCGCGGTGGTACTCCAGGCAGTTGAGACGCGTGTTGTGGCCGTTGCACCAGCCGAGCTGGAAGGGACGGCCGCCAAACATGAGAAAGCCCAGCTTATCGGCATCCTTGACGCCCTCGAGCTCCGGCGCGCTTGCTACGTACTTGCTGCCCTCGGGGATGGGCGTAGCGGAAAGCGCCCCGACGAGCGGAGCGGTCAGGTTGAACGGAACGTCGTTCCACACGCGGCCATAAGATTTGAACTCGGGATCTGATACAGAGTAGATATGCATGCTCGCTCCTGTTCGTTTATGTGACAGTATGAACATTCTAGAACTATCTCGTTCCGTTTTGAGCGCCCAGCATGAAAAAGCGCCCACAAAGAGCGGGAGCGCTTCTGGCGCAAACGCTATTCCTGCCAGCAGCCTTACGCCTGCTGATAGTGCAGGTGCTTCTCGTCGATATCGGCCAGGTCGCGGTCGAGGTAGCGGCGCGCGAGCCAGTTAGCCATGGGAAGGTTCTGGTCTAGGTAGTTGCCGCACTCCTCGGGAGCGGCACCGGGAACATCGCCCTCAAAGCCGGCGACAAACTCGAACAGCTCACGTACGAGCGGCAGAATCTCCTCGCTCGTCACCTCACCAAACACGACGAGGTAAAAGCCCGTGCGGCAGCCCATGGGGCCAAAGTAGACGATACGGCTCGACCACTCGGCATGATTGCGGAGGAACGTCGCGCCCAGGTGCTCGATGGTGTGGCACTCGGCGGTGTTCATGACCGGCTCCTTGTTGGGCGTGGTCAGGCGCAGGTCAAACGTGGTGACGGCAGCACCGGTCGCCGGATCGCGATCGATGCGGCTCACATACACGCCGGGCTCAAGCAGCAGATGGTCAACGGAAAAACTCGCGATGCGCTCCATGGCAGATCCTCTCGATAGTCAAATTGGGACGGGGCTCTTTTAGCTGGTTCGAATGGTCGCACCAATCATACCAGTCAAAAAAGCCCCGTCCCAAATGAGCTACCCGGGACGGGGATCAATGAGTTTTAAATCCCCGTCCCAGAAAAATCATTCTAGGTAATCTAGAAGGACTTTTCCGCTCTGGGGTCTGGCGCCGTTCCGACTAGATCTCGCACACGCTCTGGCGCTCGACAAAGTAGGTCGACACGGCCGTCTTGCAGGTATAGCTCTTGGGGTTGCGGATGTTGCCCACCAGGCGACGCACCGCGATCTCGCCCACCTCGTGCTTGGGAACATGCACCGTGGTGAGCGGCGGGTTGGAGAAGGCGCCCAAAGACAGGTCGTCAAAGCCGATGATCGAGACATCCTCGGGCACGCGAATACCGTGCTCGTTGAACGCGCGCATGGCGCCCACGGCGAGCACGTCGTTCTCGGCAAAGAAAGCCGTCGGCAGATCGTCGCGCGAGACGTTGTCGAGCCACACGCCCATGTCGCGATAGGCACCCTCGAGCGTGGTGCCCAACGTGACACGCCATGCCGGATTGGCCTCGAGGCCCGCGTCCTCAAGCGCTTGGCGATAGCCGCGCTCGCGGTCCTTAAAGTTGCGGATCCGAAGGTCGCCCGCCAGATAGCCGATTTGCCTGTGGCCTTTCTCGATAAGGTAATCCACGGCACGCAGCACCGAATCGGTGTTGGCGATGACTACGGCATCGAAGTACTGGCGATCGCTCCAGCCGTCGAGCACAATCAGGTGGGCGGCAGCGTCGGCGAACAGGGCGTAGTCCTCCTCGCCCAGCTCGGTGCCCATCAGCACGATGGCGGCCGACGGGTCGGCGATCAGGCCCTCGACCTGCGGGCGCACGGCGTCCAGGTCGCTAAAGTCGAGCGAGACAAAGCTCGTGCTCATGCCGTGGCGACGCGCCTGGCGCTCCACGCCCTCGATGACCGCGGGATGGAAGGTGCTCTCGTCCAGGATGGCGCCCGTCTTGCGCGCAAGCACAAACTGGATGCTCTCGAGCTGCGTCGACTGCTGATAGCCAAGCGACTGCGCGCACTCCAGGATGACCTTGGCGGTCTCCTCGCTCACGCTGCGCTTGCGGTTGAGCGCGTTGGACACGGTTGCGGGCGAAAAGCCGGTAATGCGGCTGATCTCGCGGACGCTTGCTTTAGCCATCGTTCCCCCTAGCATCGGTCGCGGCCGAGCATCGTGGCTTGACCGCCCCGTGGCTCGGCAACTAAACGACCGCAAATTCAATCTAAACAGAATAGTAAATGTTTATTAGCTAGTTTAGCCTGTTGTCAAGCGAAGTGGCACGACTATTCCCCCAACGGGCGCATTTGTCCATCTTAACGTTATTACGCAAGGTCTTCGCCATTGCTTGCTATTACGCGTCGGTACCATTCGAAGCTTTTCTTTTTACGTCTCTCAAACGAGCCCGCACCGCTATCGTCTCGATCGACATAGATAAACCCGTAGCGCTTACGCATCTGTCCTGTGGCGACCGAAACCAAATCGATCGGGCCCCAACAGGTATATCCCATGAGTTCCACCCCGTCGAGCTCGACGGTCTCCCTCATCGCCTCGATGTGGGCCCGCAGGTATTCAACTCGATAGTCGTCTTCTATTTCACCCGAATCTTCCGGCACATCAGGAGCACCCAAACCGTTTTCGACGATGAACAGCGGCTTTTGATAGCGATCCCAGATTTCATTCATGGTGACGCGCAGCCCTTTGGGGTCGATAAACCTCCCCCAAGGCTCCTGTTTTAGATACGGATTAGGCGCCGAGCGAAGAAGGTTCGAATCGAACTGACCTTCCGCATGCGCTTTTGCGACGCGCGTCGAGTAATACGAAAACGAGACGAAATCGACCAGGTTTGCAGCCAGTACTTCGCGGTCATCATCCCGATAGGGCACCTCAAAACCATGGCGGGCGTATTCCTTGAGAACATAGCTCGGGTACGCACCGCGCACCTGGACGTCGGTAAACATGTAATGGCTGCGATTCTCAGCCTGCGCAGCCAGCACATCGTCCGGATCACATGTAGCCGGATAGAAGACACCTGCGTTGAGCATGCAACCGATCTTCGCCCCAGGGCACAGTTCATGACACGCCCCGACCGCACGGGCGCTCGCAACCAATACATGGTGCACGGCCGTGTGAACCGTTGCATAGCGATTCTCCCCTTGCTCGAAGATGATCCCCGCCGCCATAAAGCACGCCTGCGTCATGATGTTGATCTCGTTAAAGGTCAGCCAATAATTGACCAATCCCCGATAGCGCTCGAACACGGTACGCGAATATCGCTCGAACAGGTCGACCAACCTGCGATCGCGCCATCCGCCATACGCATCGACGAGATGCATGGGGACATCATAGTGGTTGAGCGTCACCAAAGGCTCAATGTCATGCGCGCGACACGTCCTAAAAACATCCTCGTAAAAGGCAAGGCCTTCTTCATTGGGCTCGGCTTCGTCTCCTTTGGGAAAAATGCGGCTCCAGGCGATCGATAAGCGCAGGCATTTAAAACCCATCTGGGCAAACAGTTCAATATCCTGCTTGTACCTATGGTAAAAATCAATGCCCTTGCGAGCGGGATAGAAGCTGTCGGGTGCCAACGCACGCGGATCAAGGTCTCCCCGCATGACGTCCATGCGTTGATCGCCAAACGGCAGCATGTCGGAATTGGCTAAACCGCGACCGCCTTCGTTCCATCCTCCCTCGCACTGGTTTGCAGCCAGAGCCCCGCCCCATAAAAAATCTTCTCTAAACATTATGGTGTCGTCCTTTCTATCAAATTCCCGGCCCACACTGTCGAACGCAACGGACTCGGCAAGTGCCGCGCAACAGCACAGTACCGTTGCGCGGCCAAGGGGTCGGACCGCGCAACGGCTGGGGAGCATATTTGTGTAGTAGCCTCTTATGCCTCGACGGATTCAACGGCCTCAGAATCGCCGCTCTTGGACTTCAACGGCATCTTCTCCTGTCCTTCAAATCCAAAAATCATCGCCAACGCAAACGTCACGGCACCGCCAGCAAGACACCCGATGGTGCCAGGGATGATATCCTGAGCAAACATGAGCACGTTCATCCATGGGAAACCAACGCCAGTGAAGATATAGACGTTGGCATGAAGAAGGCTTACCAGCAGACCACCGACAGCACCACCAATCATGTTCCAGGCAAGAGCCTTCTTGTCGCGAAACAGGATGCCGTAGATGATGGGCTCACTCACGCGACCGAAGGCATAGGTGATGAACAAGTTCCAGCCCGTGGCTCGACTCTCCTTGCCCTTAGCGCGCAGGCCATAGGCGAGCGCGATGGCAAGCGTGGTGTAGGCTACAACCGCGGTGCCGGGGTATAAGATGGCGTCGTAACCGTTCTGGAGCGCGGCGGGCAATATGGCGGTATAGATCGGCACGTGCATGCCGGTGGCGATGATCAGATTCCAGAATGCGCCGATAACCGCGGTCGCAGCGGGACCGGCAACAGAGGCGAGCCAAATGATGAAATCGGCCACAAGGCCCATGACAAATTGGACGGCAGGGCCGCAGAGGCACAGCGCGACCGGCAACATCACGAGCACCGTACCCACGGGTACGATCAGAATGCGCAACATATCAGGCGAGATCTTCTTAAAGAAGCGCTCAACATAGGACTGGGCCCAGGTGATCAAGATGACCGGAAGAACAGCCTGGGTGTAGTTGACGAGCTGCATGGGGATGCCGAAGACGCTGAAAGGCTTTCCGTCCTCAACAATAGCGAGCATGTCGGGATAAATCATCACAACAGCGATGAGCAGTGCCAGCACAGGACTCGTTTTGAACTTCTTAGCCGAGCTATAGGCGGCAAACACCGGGAAGTAGTAATACGCCGCATCGCCCACCAGGGAAAGGATCCGATACAGGTCGCTCGTTTCGGACATAAAACCGGCGCCTTCGGGCCCAAACAGAATAACGAGCATCTTGAAGATACCGGCGACACAAAAGATCGGAAGGATCGGGGTGATAGCGCCGCTCACGGCATCGAGCAGCTGATTGAAGAGGTGCTTGGGCGCCAAGCGCTCCTTCCAGCTAAGCTGAGGGCCATCGAGTTCCTCGTCAATCGATACCGTGACCTCGAATCCGCCCTGCTTACAAACCTCGTCGTAGACCTTGTCGACCGTGGGCCCGACCACCAGCTGCACCTGCCCTCCGGCGTGCACGACGCTGATGATAGACGAGATGTCCTCAAGCTTCTCATCATTCGAGAGGCTTTCATCCTTGAGGTTGAAGCGCAGGCGCGTCATGCAATGCGTAACCGAAGCCACGTTTTCCGCCCCGCCCACAGTGGAGAGAATCTGCTCTGCCACCTTTTTGTAATTTGCCATCATTGGCTCCTTTGCACAATCTTGGCTTACTGTTCGAATCGGCAAAGGTCATGCCCCGAATGGCTACGGGTTACAATCCTTTTTTGGAGATGATCCGGTTGAGATGGATCATCAGATAGAGTTCCTCCTCCTCGGAGAGCGTGGCGTCCCACGTTTCACGACAATAGGAACCGATATGCTTCACGCACTCTGCCAACTGCGGAAACTCCTCACGAAAGTTCTTGTACATCTGCATGTTGGCGCTGTTCAGCGACTCGCCGGCTTGAATGCGCTTGAACAGGTACCGCAGATGCGTGGCGAAGCGGGTGAAATCAAAGGAATCGCGGTCGACAATAATGCGGAAATCGCTTTCGAGAATCTCGATAACGTCCTCGAGCATATCGTCGAACTGCTTTGCGGGCTCGGCCGTGGCTTTGACGGCTTCAACAACCCGTGCGTTCACGAGATTCATCGCAATACTGGCAATCTCATCCTTGGGAAGCCGCTCTCCGAGCTCCTTCTCGAGTCGCATGACGATAAACTGGGCAGCCTTGTATTCCTTCGGATACGTCTCCCGCACTTCATAGGCAAGAGGCATCGCGATGCGGACCCCCCTTTTGGGCTCGCGCAACGGCAAACGACAGGTGATCAGCCATGAACAGCGTCGCATTGGTCGAGAGGTCGTAGGGCAGTTCGTTGGCAACGATGTCCATAACTTTCGCCGCAAACATCACGATATCCGAGGGAAGATCCCTCATGACATCTTGTCCTTTAGGATCAATGTCGTAAAACGTATGCTCGATTTTAGAAAGAGGGAGCTCTCGAGGAAAATCTCCGCCGAAACCGACGCCCCTGCCCATGGCGATGACATCTCGCCCCTGTCCGTCACGGCAAAGAACCGCGTTGTTGTTAAGCTTTTTAATTGCAAGCATGGTGAACCTCCTTTCAAGAACACTCACAGAAAAAGGCATGATAGCCAATAGCAGTGCTATTGCGGTCATGCCTTACGTAACAATCCGTGTTGTATTGCTCTTGGGCATGCCTCCACACAGGAGTAACAATCCAAGATGCAGAATGCATTATAGCGCTTTCCCCGCCCCGGGGACCATCGGGCTGGCGAACGGTAGATGTCGGCCCGCCAGCGGCCACATCGAGCAGATGGGCGTGCTTCGATCCCGAGCCTAGCCTAGGATGCGGGCCATGCGCGCCTTGAACTCGGACAGAAAGCGCGGGGCGTCCACGGTGAGTGCCACAAGCGCGCTCTTGTCGGGGTCGGACAGGCGATGCTCGTCGCAGATAGTGCGGCCGCGATACTCGCCGAGCAGGTCGACGCGCAAGTTGCAACCAAGTGCGCCCACGAGCGTGGGATCAATCGCCACGGCAACGGCAAGCGGATCGTGCAGCGCGCAGCCGCCCAGGTAAGGGGCGTTCATCTCGTACGAGCCAATGTAGTGCTCGACCATACTCGCAAATGCGCAGCCCGCCATGGTGCCCGAGCCCGTCCAACCGGCAATGTCGCGGCGCGTCAGCACCACGCGATGCGTCACGTCAAGACCAACCATGGTGAGTTTGCGGCCCGAGCGCAGCACGGCGTCAGCGGCCTCGGGGTCGCTCGCCATGTTGGCCTCGGCACCCGCACTCACGTTACCGGGCACGGTCAGGGCACCGCCCATCACCACCACGCGACCGATAGACATCATCGCCGCCGCATCGCGCTCCAGGGCAAGCGCCAAGTTGGAAAGCGGACCGGTTGCCACGTAGACCAGGTCGGGGCCATAGGTGCGCGCGGCATCGATCAGGTAATCGACCGCCGCGTTGCCTTCGGCCGTCGTCGCGCCCACCGGCTCGTACGGCGAGGCGGGCACGCTTGCGCCACCAATGCCATTCTTGCCGTGGATGAGCGTGGTGGACGCCGGCGGCGTATAGGGCTCGGTCGCCTTTATGGGACGATCGGCGCCCAGGTACACCGGCACCTCGGGGCGACCCAACAGGTCGAGCACCGCCAGGCAGTTATGCGCCGACTGGTCGACGCGCACGTTGCCAAAGCACGTGGTAATACCGACGAGCTCCACCTCGGGGCTCGCGATTGCATAGGCGAGCGCCATCGCGTCGTCCACACCCATATCCAGATCAAGGATCAGCTTCTTGATTGCCATTGTTCTACTCCGCTTCTCCGTCTATTACTAAATCGTCTAAACCAAACACGCGCTCAACTTCGGCGCGCGTGGGAATCGACTGTTGCGCGCCCAAACGCGACACCGTTACCGCCGAGGCACGAGCACCTGCGGCCATGCACCCAAAGAGCGGAAGGTCCTCCAGGCGGGCAGCCGCAAGCGCGCCGATAAACGTATCGCCCGCGGCTGTCGTATCGACCACCTCGTTCGAAAGCGCCGGCATGCGCAACAGCTCGCCGCTATCGCCAAGCGTAACCGACCCGGCTCCGCCTAACGTAATGACCGCGGCTCCGACACCCTTGGCGAGCAGGGCGTTGAGCGCCGCGACGCAGCTCGCATCATCCGCGGGCAAGATGCCCGTCAGCACCTGGCACTCAGTCTCGTTGGGACAAACCAGGTCGACCGCAGGCCAGGCCTCCGCAGGCAACTCGCAGGCAGGCGCCGGATTAAAGACCGTATAGAACCCGAGCTCGTGAGCGCAAACAAGCGCCTCGGCCGTCGCCGCAAGGTCACATTCGCCCTGGGCGATAAAGACGCTTCCGGCAGCCGGGGCAATATCGCTGGCGTCTCCGTCGAGCTCATCGGCTACCAGACGCCTCAGCGCGCGGGCAACATCCTCGCCCGCGAGCGCATGGTTGGCACCCGGCGACAGCACGATGCGGTTGTCACCCTCGCAGCGAATGATGGTCGCCGTTCCCGTCTCCACGTCATCGCGACGCGCTACAAAGACACAGTCCACGCCGGCGTCTTGGAGCCCCGCCACGAGCGACGTGCCAAATGCGTCGCAGCCGACCGCGCCGATCATATGCGTGTGCGCGCCCATGCGCGCAGCAGCTACGGCCTGGTTGGCTCCTTTGCCGCCGGCGTTGGTGATAAACCCGCTGCCGCCAACGGTCTCGCCCGCACGCGGCATGCGCTCGCACGCCACCGAAAGGTCCATGTTCATGCTGCCGAACACCGCAACGATGCCGCTATCTGCCATGGAAACCTCCTCGTCCGCGGGCCTTATGCCCACCGTCGGCCGTCGATCGTGCGCCCTCGCACCTCTATAACTTTAGTTCACTTTGATGTGAACGCGCCCTTGAGGTTGCGCCAGCAGCAAGCATTCACAGGAGCAGGCAGCTACAATGAATATGTGCTGATTATTCTCGTCATTGGATGATGTTTTATGGAACAATTCCCACCATCGAGCCCACGCGGTCCGCGCCGCGCGCCCGATAACCAGGCGCCGCACGAACGCCCACGCGCCGACCGCCGCGCCGGCGAGTCGCGACGCGGCCCGGTCCCGCATCGAACGCCCACCAACAAGGACGCCCACACTAACAGCGCCGCAAAAGAACAGGCGCCCGCTCGTCCCAAGTCCCGCTACATTCCTGCGCTCGACGGCCTGCGCACGCTTGCCGTCGTCGCGGTGGTGCTCTATCACCTCAACCTCACGTGGGCTCAGGGCGGCCTGCTCGGCGTTACGATCTTCTTTGTGCTTTCGGGCTATCTGATCACGCGCTTGCTGCTCAACGAAGTCGCTAAGACCGGCCGCATCGACCTTAAGAGCTTCTGGATTCGCCGCATCCGTCGCCTAGTCCCCGCCGTGGTAACGGTAGTGTTCGTGACCTGCGCGCTGTGCACCATCTTTAACCACGTGATGCTCACCAAGATGCGCCCCGACATCCTGCCGTCGCTGCTGTTCTTCAACAACTGGTGGCAGATTGCCCAAAACGTCTCGTACTTCAATGCCCTGGGCGACCCCTCACCGCTCACGCACTTTTGGTCGCTTGCCATCGAGGAACAGTTCTACCTGATTTGGCCACCACTGCTGTTTGCCATGGTATCCATGCATGTGAGCAAGCCCAACACGCGCCGCGTGGTTCTGGGCCTTGCCGCGGTATCTGCCCTCGCCATGATGGTGCTTTACAACCCTGCCGCCGACCCCAGCCGCGTGTACTACGGCACCGACACCCGCGTGTTCTCGCTGCTGCTGGGTGCCTGGATGGCCTTTATCCCCGATCGCGACCTGGCGCCGGTGCGTCTCGCACATCGTTTGGGGCTCAATCGCCTGGCTGGCGCCGCCAAGCACGGCAAGAACGCCGAGGGCAAGTCTGGCGAGAAGGCCGACGAATCAGCCGAGACCGCCCCGGCACAGCCGAGCGCCCTCGTGCGCTTTTGGTCCTCGCCCGCATCCATCGATGTGTTGGGCGTCGTGGGCCTGGTTGGCCTTGCCGCCATGGTCGCGCTCACCAACGGCTACACCGCGTTCCAGTATCGCGGCGGCACGCTTTTATGCTCCATCCTCACGCTCATGGTCATCGCGGCCTGCGTGCAGCCCCAGGGAATGGTTGCCCGTGCGCTGTCCGCCGAGCCGCTCGTGTGGATTGGCAAACGCTCGTACAGCATCTACCTGTGGCACTATCCGCTGCTGTTGCTCATGAACCCGGTCGCTAACATCAACGATACGCCCTGGTGGCAGTACATCTTGCAGGTACTTGTGGTGGTCGCCGTAGCCGAGTGCTCCTATCGCTTTATCGAAACGCCGTTTAGGAAGGGCGCCTTCGGCCGCACCGTCGCCGAGTTCCGCGATGGCACCACCACGCCCGCCAACTGGGCACGCGCGCACGTCCCTGCCTGCGCAGCCTGCGCTGTCGTGTTGGTCGTTGCACTGGGCGGCCTGGTCTTTGTGCCCGAGACGTCTGCGCTGAGCGGCGAGGGCGCCGAGGTTCTGAACAAGGAAGCCAAAAACACCGCGCCCACCGACCAGCAGGCTGCCGACGACACCGACAAGGACAACGATGGCTTCCCCGATGGCTCCTACGACCTGTTGATGATCGGTGACTCCGTGTCGCTGCGCGCCGTTGATTCCTTTGACGGCGTGTTCCCACACAGCCATATCGATGCCGAAAAGGGCCGCCAGTTTGATGCGGGCCGCGCGACATTTGAGGGCTATATCCAGCAGAACCTTGCCGGTAAGATCGTGGTCTTTGCCCTGGGCACCAATGGTTTGGTAACTGATGACCAGATCGATGCCATCATGGCCGATGCCGGCGACAAGCGTATCGTCGCGTTTGTGAACACACGCAGTCCGCAGCCGTGGGTGGGTTCCACCAACCAGGCTATCGCAAATGCCGCCACGCGCTACAAGAACGTGCGCATTATCGACTGGTACGGATACAGTGCCAATCGTAACGACCTGTTCGACGGCGACGGCACGCACCTGTCGACTACCGGCGTGACCGAGTACCTCAACCTGATCCACGATGCGGTCAAGAAAGACCTGCCTGTGCACCCCGAGGACCACGTCAACGATCCGCAGCCGGCAGCCGTCAAGTCCGCCGGCGACGCACTCGTCAATGCCCTCGCCTACAAGCCACACAAGCTGGGCAACGACAAGTAACGCGCAGTCAAATCTGTTTACAACCGCAGGGGGCGTCGGCCGTGGCCGACGCCCCCTGCGGCAGTTAGGGACACTCCTGGCGCAGCCAATGAAGACCTCTACGGATGAATTCCAGGCCGCTCCGTCGCTCCAGACATCGTTTCCGCGCCTCGTGCCTGCCCCAAACAATCAAAACAAGCCCTTTTCGCCGCACCCTCAAAGGTCTGTGGGCAAAAAAGGGCAAATATGAGTACTGTTACCATTTTAGTAGCAGGCAAAACCACCCAAAATGACGTCCGGGTGACCCCTACAACCCCCTAAAACAGCCAACCTGACTGGTTTAAGGCGTATTGGAGCCAATTTTAATGGACATATTATAGGTTATGTTCATTATCTTTTTGGATGTAAATGCTATTCACTTAGCAACAGTACTCATATTTGGCATTTTTTGCCCACTGCTATATGACTAACCCCCTATAGCAGGCAAAAAACAGTTCGCAGCCCATCGCTGCGGCCTGTTCGGAGGCAAAAGTGGGCGCTAAGCGCTGTAGCCCATCGCCTGCAGGACAAACATGACGACCGTCAGCACCGTAATCACGCCGATAGTCGCCCAAGTGAGCACATTCCATACGCGGCCGTTGCGGTTGGCGCCCATAATGTGGCGATCCGCCGCGATAACCACCTGGAATACCAAGACTACGGGCAGCAGCACGCCGTTGATGACCTGCGAGGTCATCATAATCTGGAACAAATCGACGCCAGGCATGAGCACCAACACGGCAGAAATGCCGATGATGGCCGTAATGATGCCGCGATAGACCGGAGCCTCGTCCCAGCTGCGGTCGGCGCCGCGCTCCCAACCAAAAGCCTCGCAGATGGCACTCGACGTAACGCCCGGCAGCACGCAGGCAGCCAAAAAGCTCGCTGCGACCAGGCCCGAGGCAAACAACACCGTGGACCACTGGCCCGCGATGGGCTCCAGCGCGCGGGCGGCATCGGCGGCATCGCTAATCTGAATACCCGCCGGGAACAGCACCGTACCGGTCGTGATGATAATAAAGCCCGCAATGATATCAGCAGCGATCGAACCGCTCACGGTATCAATACGCTGCAGCACGATGTCGTCCTCGCCCGCATTCTTATCGACCACGTTGTTCTGAGCCAAGAAGATCATCCACGGTGCGATGGTGGTACCGATCGTTGCGACCACGAGCGACACGTAGCTGGGATCGTTCTGAATATTGGGGACGACCAAGTCGACCGCGACCTCGCCCCAGTTGGGGCCGGCCATAAACGCGGCGACGATGTAGGTCACGAACACGCAGCTTACCAGCAGCAAAATCTTCTCGATGCGCTGGAAACTGCCCGACATGGTAAGCATCCACACCAGCAGCGCCACGAGCGGCACCGAGATGCTCGCCGGAACGCCAAACAGGGCAAGGCCACTCGCGATACCCGCGAACTCCGAGATGGTCACCGCCGTGTTGGCGATCAACAGCGCCGCCATGGCCAACACGCTCTTGCGCACGCCAAAGCGCTCGCGAATGAGCGACGCCAGGCCCTTACCCGTGACGCATCCGCAGCGCGCCGCGGTCTCCTGCGTCACGATAAGCAGCACGGTCATGACGGGAAGCATCCAGAGCATCTTATAGCCATAGCTGGCGCCCGCGCTGGAATACGTGGCGATGCCGCCGGCGTCGTTACCCGAAAGCGCCGCCAGAAGACCGGGGCCCATGGCTCCAAAGATGGCCGCGATGGTCAGCTTTTGCTTGGTGCTCGGCTTTTGCTTCGTATTTTGCACGCGACCACCTACCCCATGACCGACATGGTGAGCAGCACCGCAGCAACACAGTACGCCACACACGAGATCATGACGGCGATGACGTTCATGGCGGTACCCGACGTATTGAGGTCGTGCTCATCGCGCCAGAACAGCACCATCAGGTAAATCACGGCGCTCATGTTGCCAACCAGGCAAATAACGGCAGCGATATTAAAGCAGCCGGTAAAGAGCTGCTCCTCAAACATAGTGGCATCGGGGAACGCGGCGGTGCGCACCAGCTGCGCGCACAGGTAAGTAACAAGCGAAAGGATCAGGCCCATACCCGTGCTCTGGAAGAAGAATCCCAGGTACGGTTTGGGCTCGTCGTCGTGACCGTCGTACTCGAGGAAGTAGTTCTTGACGAACGACACCATGCGCGAGGCAGCCAGCAGTACGAGCGGCATGGCGCACATGGGGAACACCACCAGATGCGCGGAGCCCAGCGCCGTCCCCAGCACCGTCGCCATAATGCACGAGGCGATGCCCCACACGACGACCCAGTACTGACGATGCACGAACCAGCTGAGCACGTTCGTCGAGTCGTCCGACGCGCTATCGCCCGAGCCGACACCGGCGATCTGCAGGTCCTCCTGATGCTCCTCGGCGATAACGTCCATGGCGTCGTCGAAGGTCACGATACCCAGGATATGACGGTTCTCGTCGCAGACAGGGATGGCAACCAGGTCGTACTTGGTCATCTCGTCCGTCACGTCTTCCTGGTCCTCGTCGGGCGACACGTAGACCAGATCGCGATAGGCGAGCTGGCCCAGCGTGGCGTCGCGGTCGGCCACGATCAGCGTGCGCAGCGAAAGCACGCCCGTCAGCATGCCACTCGGATCCTCGGTATAGACGTAGTAGACGCTCTCAAAGTCCTCGTCGAGTTTGCGAATCGCCTCGATGGCATCGCCGACCGTCGCCGTGGCGGGCAGCGAGACAAACTCCGAGGTCATGATGCGGCCGGCGGTGTTGTCCTCGTAGCCCAGCAGATTACGAATCGCCTTCTCCTCCTTGACGCCCATCAGGCGCAGGAGCTTCTCGGCCTTCTCATAATCGAGTTCGTCGATCAGGTCGGCAGCGTCGTCCGGGTCCATCATGGCCAGCATCGACGATGCGTCGGTATCGGACAGGCCCTCGAGCATCTCGGTCATAAGCTCGTCGTCATCGAACTCCGAGATGGCCTCGGCGGCCTGTGCCGTGTCGAGCTGTGCGAACACCTGCGCACGCAGGCGCGGGTCGAGCTGCTCGATGATGTCGGCGATGTCAGCAGGATGCAGCTCGCCAAGCGTCTTGTGCGACACCGAGAGCTGGATGTTCTTAGTCGAGCGGTCGAGCAGGTCCATGTAGGACCAAGCGATGATGTCCTCACTGAGCGGCTTGCCCAGGTGCTTCATAAAGCCTTCGACGATATGCTCGAGCGCGGGGCTGATGGCGCGTAGCAGACCGCGGGCACCGACCTCGGCGCCCAGCAGGCGCAGCTGGTTTTCGCCCGACATGGAAAACTTGATGTCGTTGACGCGCACGACCTTCATGCCCTGCGTGTCGACGATCTGCTTGTTGAGCACGTCGCGCGCCAGCAGGAGCTCGGTCGGCTGCAGGTACGAAAAACGGATTTCGGTGGCCGACGTCTTAAGGTGTACGCCCGTCTCGTCGATACGGTCGACCCATTTGCGCCAGCTGATCATAAACGGCGTCTTGCCGGGGCCGCGGAACGCGAGCGACGTCACGTGCGGAAAAACTTCGCCGGTAGCAATGCCAAAATCGTTGACCACGCCGAGCTTTTCGCCGTCGACGTCCAAGACCGGCAATTTGAGCATCTCACTCAGATAATTCAATGGTGCTCCCCATCATTATTCCCCCGGACGCGGCCGCGCGTGCGGCGTCCGGGGGCTTCTGGATATGTATACGCATGCGCGGGCGGCACGCCGCTCGACGCTTACACCCCGTGCATGCGCAGAAAGCACCTGCATGGGGTCATCGACTGTATGGTCGAGGTTTGGATTTCACCTGTAACCTTTCTCTTGACCCTCATTAACCGCAGTAACTATAGCATCAGCATCGCCCTGCGGCATCGAATTTATGCGCTGCACATTGCAGGCATACCAAACGCTGACGCATCCGTGACATAGCCGTTGGGGACGTTCTTAAACGACTACCCAATGACTACTCTGTGGTGTCGTCGTCCTCGGCAAGTTGGGGGAACACGGCGTCCTTGGGCATGGTGACCTTCGTCAGCGAGGTGAGCTTTTTGCTCAGCGACGTGTCCGTCTTGACCAGGTCGCTGAGCGTCACGATCTTGTAGCCGTCGGCAATGAGGCCGTCGATAATCTGCGGCAGCGCCTCGAGCGTCTGCTCGGCGCATTCGTCTCTATCGGTGAGCAGCACGATATTGCCCGGCGTCACCGAATCGAGCACCGTCGAGACCTGCTCGTCGGCACCGTTGAGCAGCCAGTCGCCCGAGTCAATATTCCACGAGACCACGGCGGAGACCAGGTCCATCGCATCAATCCAGTTTTGTTCGTCAAAGGCAGCGTAGGGAGCACGCAGCAGCATCGTCTTCACGCCGGTCGCCGACTTAATCGCATCGGTGCCTTTCGTGATCTGTTCGCGTACCGCCTCACGGTCCTGACCCTTGAGCGAATCGTCGCTGTAGCTGTTGGATCCGATCTCGCGCCCGGCGTCGACAATCGCCTTGGCCGTGGCAGGCGAGGCCTCGGCCGCATCGCCCGAAAGGAAGAACGTCGCGGTGACGCCCTTTTCCTTGAGCACCTGCAAGATCTGTTTGGTGGCGCCGCTCGGACCCTCGTCAAACGTCAGTGCCACGTACTTTTTGTTGCCCTTGGGCGCCACGCTGGCGCACGCAACAACGCAATCGGTGGCGGGCACAACCTCGCCGCGGTCTTGCGTCTTGCCTGACTGCTCACCAACCCACACCTCGGATCGGCCCTGGACACCCCATGTCTGCACATACTCGATAGCGCCCGTGCCCTCGACCTTGAGCTTGGGCTCGATAACCGTAGCCTGAACCTCGTGCTTCTCGTAAGTGTTACGGCCATCCTTGACCGTCACCTTCTCGCCGCCCTCGAGTTCGCGGCTATCCCATTTGCCCTGCTTCACGCGCTTGCCGTCGACCTTCACCGACAGCTTTTCGCCCCCATGGCGCTTGAGCACGCTGTCATCGACGGCCAGCAGGTCGCCTGCGTCGTAGGTGTCAGTCAACTCCTGGTCGTCGATGAGATTCTGCAGCGTAGAGCCCACACGCACCGCGGTCTTCTGGCCGTTGAGCTCCACGTCCACACTGCGGTTGACGTAGCCCACGACGGCAGCGATAAACAGCACGAGCGCGCAACCCACGGCGATGAGCGCGTAGGGCAGGCGAGACGAACGACGGGGCGTACGGCTGTTGCCGATGCGCGCACTGCGGTCGCTAAAGCCGCGGCTATGGTTGAGATACATCGCGCCGGGCTTACGGTGACGCTTGCGCTGACCGCTGGGCAGCTGCCCCAGGTCGCGGCGCGCCGTCGGACGCGCACCCGAACGCCCGTTTAAGTTGGATCCGTTTTGGCGCATGTGCCCTCCCCCATAAACACAGCAAGCCGGAGCAACAGGTCTCCGGCTTGCCTCCCATCATTTGGTACGTCGCTATTTTGTAGCTTTTGACGAGCCTCCGCTCGCCTTTTGGTATTCGTCCTTAAAGGCCTTGAACATGCCGCGCGTCTTGCCGAGCTGCTTGCCCAGTGCGCGACTGCCCTTGTCCACGGCAACCGATCCCTTGTCGTCGAGCATCTTGGCGCCCTTTTTGACCTTGTCGCCCACCACGACGCTGGCCTCGGCGGCCTTGGCAGCCGCACCGCCCGAATACCCGAGCGACTTGACCTCGTCCGAGACGACCATCGCGCCGTTCTCATAGCCGCGCAGCATCGTCGGCGGCACCTGCGTGTCACCAACCAAAACACTCGAAGCAGCACCGGCGGTCACATAGAATGCCTGCACGATGCCCGAACGCGGCTTGAACTCCACATCCGAGCAATAGCCCACGACGTCGCCCGATTCCGTGCGCACGTCCATACCGACCCAGATGATGCAATCGTCCAGGTTGATGTCGAGGCGCTTGGCGGCGGCGGCATCGTACGTGTCCTTGACGTCATCGACCGCAATGGCGCCCTCGTAGACACCAATGGCGTCGAGCGCTACGAATCGGTCGGGACGCTCGATCATGCCCGCGATATCGGACTGGCGGACCATAAAGCCGACCACGCGCGTACCGCCCGGGGTAAAGACCGGAAAGTGAATCTTTCCGAGCTTTTTAGGGCTGCGCGGCGTGCCGTCCTTTTTGGTGCGCTTGTCCTCGGTAGGCTTGCGATAGATCTTGGCGCCGACAAAATCCCCGGCGCGCATTATGCCTCGGTCGAGGGCTCCGCAGCCTCGGTATCAGCCTCGACGGCGTTCTCGACCACGACGTCGGCGGCAGGCGTCACGTTGCCGCCCGAAATGGCGTCGTTGAGCTGCTCGCGCAGCTGGTCCATGCGCTCGCGGGCCAGGTCGACCTTGGCGCGCAGGTCATCGGTCTTGGCGTCGACCATCGGGCCAAAGTCATTCACCGCAGCACGGGCCTCCTCGGCGCTGTGCTCGTAGGTGTCGCGCATATTGTCCCAGGCGTCGTTGGCGATATCGGCAGCCATGGCGCGGGTCTCGGCGCCCGAGCGCGGGGCCAGAGCAACGCCGACAATAGCGCCGGCAGCGGCACCAAAAAGTGCGCCGGAGACAAAGCTGAAAGTCTTACCCATGATCATTCCTCTCCTGCAGGCACGTCGGTGCCCACCGTTTGAATGCTGTCCATTATACCCGCAGCGCATCACTTGCCGCTCCGCTCATCTGCGTACGGCAAAGGCGCAGGTACGTGATGGTGATAAACGCGTAGGCCTACTCTTGGGGCATAGCCGGCATGGCCACCGTGGCACCCGGGTCCTCGCCGGCGCCGTCCACGAGCGGCAGGCCGCCCTCATGCGCAGGTCCTGCCGGAACCGCCGCAGCACCGCCAAAGACGGCAGCGGAGGCCTCGTGGTTCTCGGCAACCGCGCCCTCGGTATCAATCGCCACCTGGGGCTCGTCGTCAAAGTTGGGGGCGCCCTGGGGCTCGGCGGGAACGGGCTCGGCGGTCGCATCGGCAACGGGCTCGGCGTCGACCGGCACATCGCCCTCGTCAGCGCCCTCGTCCTCGGCAGCATCTTCGCCGTTCGCAGCGGCGACGGCCTCGTGAGGATCCTTGCCCTCGGCCTCGGCGCGCATGCCCAGTACCAGGTTGCGCAGGCCCGCGACCGTGCCCTCCACGTCGGGGGCAGGCTGGTCGGCGTGCAGGTACGCCCAGTCCATCATAAAGGTTGCCGACGACAGCGCACCGATGGCCAGCGCGTCGTCGGGGCACGAAAGCTCAACCTCAAAGACGCGCTCGTCGTGCTCGCTTACGCGCGTGCGGCCGCACGAAATGCTGCCGGCAAGACCGGTCTCGTTCATGAGCTCGACCGTCACATGCTCAAGCAGATGGCAAAGCTCGGTCTGGCCCATGCAGTCCTGGAACTCGCGACCGGAATCACCCAGGCACAGGTGCTTGGCAATCGCCGGCACCAGGTAATACACGCGCGCCGTGGCCTCGATATCCTCCGAGGTCATGAGCGGCATGCCGGGGTTCACCAGCACATGCGCGCAGATCTTGTCCTCGCTGACGGTGACCTTAAGGATGTTGAACAGGCCTGCCATAACTCTCCCCTACTCTTCCTTGCCCTACTCGTCGCCATCGTGCGGATCCGCAGAGCCCGCACCTGACGCCGCCGGCTTCTCTGCCGAGGACTCGGAATCCTTCTTATCGGTTTCGGCCGGAGCGATCACGCGAATGAGCGAGATGCGCTGGCCACGCATCGACTGAACTTTAAACTTGTACCCCGCGACCTCAAACACCTCTCCGATGTCGGGCACCGAGTCGCAAAGCTCCAAAATCCAGCCGGCGATGGTCTCATAATCATCGCTTTCCTCGAGCGGCCAACCAAGCTCAATCGCGTCATCGCACGAAAAACGCCCATCAACGAGCCACTCGCGGCGCGAAAGGCGCGTGAGATACTTGTTGTCGGGGTCGAACTCGTCCTCGATCTCGCCGACGATCTCCTCGACGATGTCCTCGATGGTGATGATGCCGGCCGTGCCGCCGTACTCGTCCACGACCACCACGATCTGGTCGTGCGAGGTCTGCATCTCGGACAGCAGCGGCAGGATGTCCTTGGTGTCGGGCACAAAGGTGGCGTCGCGCAAAAAGCCGGCGATGGGCTGGTCGCCCTTGCCGTCGAGCGCGGGCTGAATCAGGTCCTTGATGTGCGCGATGCCGGCGACGTTGTCGGGATCCTCGTGATAGACGGGGATGCGGCTAAAGCCGGTCTGGCGCATGGTGGACAGCACGTCGGCGACCGTCTCGTCGTCCTCGCACATGGTGGTGTCCACGCGCGGCACCATGACCTCGCGGGCAACGGTGTCGCCTAGGTCGAAGATCTCGTGGATCATGCGCTTTTCCTCGTCGAGCAGGTCGTCCTGCTCCGAGACCATGTACTTGATCTCTTCTTCCGAGACGTTTTGGCGGTCGTCGGCGCTCTTGATGCGCAGGATGCGGGCCAGGCCATCGGAGCAGGCGCCGGTCAGCCACACGAGCGGACGGGCGATCTTTTGGAAAAACGACAACGGTCCCACGACCTGCTTGGACACGCCCTCGGCATTGGCCAGGCCGATGCGCTTGGGGACGAGCTCGCCGATCACGATGGACACGAAGGCGACCGCGACGGTGATGATGACCGGCGCCAGGCCGCGCGCGATGGCGGAGAGCGGCGCGATGCCAAAGCTCATGAGCCACGTGGCGAGCGGGTCGGACAGACTCGTCGAGGCGACGGCGGACGAGGCGAAGCCCACGAGCGTAATGGCGACCTGGATGGTGGCGAGCAGCTGGTCGGAGTCGGCAGCCAGCTTAATGGCACGCTCGGCGCGCTTGTCGCCTTCCTCGGCCTCGTGCTCCAACACGGCGCGCTTGGCCGTGGTGAGCGCCATCTCGGACATAGAGAAGTAGCCGTTGATGAGGGTCAAAACGAGGGTGGTGATAAGGGAGATGGTTATGTCCATCGGGAGTTTCTCGAACCTCCAAGATTCGGGACGTCAGGTTAAAACGTTGATGGCGGATACGGCAATTGCACCGGCGCCCAAACGAGAACGCGGGCGCGCAGGCGTGGTCGCTAGATTACGAAGAGGATCACCGCCATGAACTGGAAGATGCTGCCGGCGAGCACCCACAGGTGAAACACGCTGTGCAGATAGCGCACGTTTTTGGCGATATAGAACGGCACGCCCGCGGTGTAGCACACGCCGCCGACGGCGAGCAGGGCAAGTGCCACGGGGTTGAGCAGCGCAACAAGTTCGGGCAGCTTAAAGACAACGAGCCAGCCCATCAGCAGGTAGACCAGGCCGCTTACCCAATGCGGCTGGCGCTCGCGTAGGAAGCACTCGAGGGCGATGCCGATGATGGCGATGGCCCATACGGCAAAGAACAGCACAGCGCCGCCGTCGTTTGCGAGCGTGATGAGGCAAAACGGCGTATAGCTGCCGGCTATGAGCAGGTAGATGCAGCTGTGGTCGATGATGCGAAACACGCGCTTGGCGCGCGCGGGCTGAATCGCGTGGTAGAGCGTGGAGGCTAGGTATTCGAGGATAATGCTGACGCCATAGACAATCGCCGCGGCCATATGGGCCGGGCCTCCGCCGCGCAGGGCGGCGAATACGATCAGGAGCACCAGGCCCGCGATACCCAGCAGGCAGCCGACACCATGGGTGACGGAGTTCATGATCTCCTCGCCCACTGTGTAGTGTGGAACGACCGCGGTCTTGGGTCGCGGCTTAGAACTGTCGCTCGAATCGGACATGCCGGTTACATCCTCCAACGTAAAGAGTTCTCAACACTATATCAAAGCGTCTAGGTACGTGCGAAATTTGCACCATACGTGACCCTTTGTTTACCCATTCTTTGCCTGTTGACGCATCAACGGCGAACGTCCATAATGCGCTTGCATTAAATGTTGATGTATTAACATCTTATAGGAGAATACCGCATGGCTCAAAACGCACGTTCCCATCGAAAGCTCAAGATAGCCGGCGTCGTTACGCTGGTGCTCGTTGTCGCGCTGCTGGGGTTTGCCGGCAACTTTCTGTTTGACTTCGCGCTGAATCCCCGCGCGCCATACACCATGAAGATGATGCAGGATAGCAAGAACGACAAAGAAGGTGAGCAGCCGGATGCCGAGGATACCGAGGCGCGGGCATGGTTTAAAGAGAACCGCAAGAGCAGCAACCTCACCGCGGACGACGGGACCGAGCTTGCCGCCTGGTATTTTGCTGCGTCGGAGAGCACGCACGACTACGCCGTCTGCCTGCATGGATATACCAACGAGCCCATCGGTATGGCCCGATACGCCAAACGCTTCCACGACCGTGGCATGAACGTACTCGCACCCGCCGCCCGCGCCCACGAGCGCTCCGGCGGCGACTATATCGGCATGGGCTGGCCCGAGCGCCTCGACATCGTCGCATGGATCGAGCGAATCGTTCAGGCTGACCCCAAGGCGCGCATCCTGGTCTTTGGCGAATCCATGGGCGCGGCGACCGCCATGAACGTCGCGGGGGAACCTCTGCCCGCAAACGTGAAATGCATTATCGAGGACTGCGGTTATACGAGTGTTTGGGACGAGTTTTCTCTGCAGCTCAAGGACGTGTTCGGCCTGCCCAGCTTTCCCTTGCTCGATGTAGCAAACTTGGTGTGCAACGTGCGCGCGGGCTACGACTTTCATAAGGCGAGCAGCGTGGAACAGCTCAAGCGCGCGACGGTTCCCATGCTGTTTATCCACGGCGACCAGGACACCTTTGTGCCGTACAGCATGCTCGACCAAAACTACGACGCGTGCGCCAGCAAGGTCAAGCAAAAGCTCACCGTCCATGGCGCCACCCACGCCAAGAGCGCGCAGGTCGACCCCGAACTCTACTGGAACACGGTCGACGACTTCCTCGACGAGTATTTTTAGGCAAATAGCAACGTCTGGGGTTTTGTTGCCAAAAATCGGTTTGTGGTCGGCGGTATTCGATTTTTCACCACACTTCTGAAAAGCCGCCCGCGAGCGTTGTGCTCGTGGGCGGCTTTTGCTCAACTTACGCTACAAAGGCGCTTATTTTGTCCAATAGCTAGGTGCTACTTGACCTCGATGAGCTCGTACTTGCTCGTGCCCAGGCCGATCTTCTCGGCGTGCGCGATGCACACGCGCCAGTCGGTGTCGGGATGCGTGATGCAGAAGGGATCCTTGGCCTGCTCGCCCTCCAGATGCTCGTGGTTGTGCTCCATCTTGGCCGCGCTATCGGTGAGCTCGGTGTTGGGCAGCGGCTCGGATGCCATGACGGCATCGGCGCAGGCCTGGTCGATGGCGACCGGGTCGAAGCTCGCGAACATGCCGATGTCGTTGACGATAGGCGTATCGTTTTCGGGATGGCAGTCGCAGTTGGGACTGACGTCCATGGCAAGCGAGATGTGGAAGCTCGGGCGGCCGTCGACGACGGCCTTGGTGTACTCGGCAATCTTGCAGTTGAGCACGTCGGCCGCGGCGTCATAGCCGGGCTTGATGCAATCCTGGTTGCATGCCGCAATGCAGCGTCCGCAGCCCACGCAGCGATCGTGGTCGATGGCGGCCACGTGCACCGTGCGAGTAGCGCCGCTGGCAAGCTCACGCTCGCGGGTGTCGTCGAACGAGATGGCGTTGTGCGCGCAGATTTTTTCGCAGGCACGGCAGCCAACGCAGTGCTCGGTCGCGACGTTCGGCTTGCCGGCGGCATGCTGCTCCATCTTGCCGGCACGGCTGCCGCCTCCCATGCCCAGGTTCTTCATGGCGCCGCCAAAGCCGGCCTGCTCATGACCCTTAAAGTGGGTGAGGCTAATCACGATATCGGCATCCATGAGCGCCTGACCGATCTTGGCTTCGTGCACGTACTCGCCGCCTTCGACCGGGACGAGCGCCTCGTCGGTGCCCTTGAGGCCGTCGGCAATGATGATCTGGCAACCCGTAGCATACGGGGTAAAGCCGTTCTGGTAGGCGGTATCGATGTGCTCGAGCGCGTTTTTGCGGCTACCGACATAGAGCGTATTGCAGTCGGTGAGGAAGGGCTTGCCGCCCAGCTCCTTCACGACGTCCGCGACGGCGCGGGCGTAGTTGGGGCGCAAAAAGCTCAGGTTGCCCAGCTCGCCAAAGTGAATCTTGATGGCGACGAACTTGTTCTCAAAGTCGATCTGCTCAATTCCGGCGTGACGGATGAGGCGCTTGAGCTTGTCGAGCTGGCTCTCGCGAGCATGCGTGCGCAAGTTGGTGAAGTACACCTTAGCGGGTGCTGCGGGTGTAGTTGCGGTCATAGATATATCCCCTCGGTCTATATGGCGTTACAGACATAAGAGGATGGTACCAGTTAAAGCAGAGTTAAAGTCAAGTACGGCACCCAGTCATTGGGGACAGACTTAAATGACTGAAACCACTCATTGGGGACGGACTTAAATGAGTGCCTCGCCACCTGGCAGCTAGGGGCGCGCCGTCACGTTTGTGGCGGCGCGCCTTGGTTTGGCGGCGCGTTCTAGCGTGGCCACAATCTGGTTTGATGGCGTGCCCTGGTGTGGCGGCGTTAACGGCGTGCCCTGGCGTGACGGAGCGTCCTGGCGCGGACCGCTAGCCCTTTCGCGCGACCAGATGCGCGCGGAATCCCTTCTGTGCCTCGAGCTTGAGCGGGGTGAGCCCGAATTCCTCGACGAGCGCGCGTAGCTCGGACAGCTTGAGGATGCGCACGTCGCCATGGCCCAAGAGGCGTGCCAGCGGTAGCTCGATGTTGTTCATGAGCCAGACCGCGACATCGTTCGAGGTGTAGTCGCGAAGGACCAGTCGCCCGCCGGGCCGAAGGACGCGTGCCACCTCGGCGAAAAACCTCTCCGGATGCGGGTAGTGGTGGAAGCTGTTGGAGCAGAGCACGGCGTCGAAGCTCCGGGGCTCGAAGGGCAGTGCCTCCGCGTCTCCGACGACAAAGCTGACGTTATCGAGCTGCTTTGCCCGAGCGACGTCGATCATCCCGGGCGTGAGGTCGAGTCCAGTCAAGTGCTTGCTGGGGTACCGGGCGTGGAGCAGTTCTAGGACGGCTCCGGTTCCACAGCCCACGTCGAGCGCGTCCTCGAACGGTTCGAGCTCAAGCTCCTCGAGCATTTGCGGATAGTCGTCCTTGCACATCTCGTAAATGCCGGCATGGCCGGATTCGTAGACCTTTGCCGCCTCGGTGAACTCCTTGATGGAGAGCTGCTTGAGCTCCTCTGCCGATTTTGCCATGGGTCTCCTTCTGTTCGGGGAAGTCTGACGTTGCGCGCGTTTGCCCACGTCGGGCCTGGCGGGCAAATAACGCGGGGGCACCCTTTCTTCGGTTCGTGCCCCCGCGTGCGGGCGGTTCTCTATTCCTGGACCTTCAGCGCCTCGGAGAGGCTCACGCGCTTGATGGAGCGCGTGTGTAGCAGCGCCACGACCAGGTAGGTCGCAAAGCCAATACCGACGCATGCAGCCATGGACCAAGTGGGCACATAAATCTCGATATTGCCGTTGTAGGCGAGCAGCATCGAACGGAAGATGGCCGTGAGCGAGCCAATGATGACCGGCAGGCTCAGCACGAGCGACGCCACCACGCACAGCGTGATCGAGCGGATGTACAGATGCGAGATCTCGCTATCGCGATAGCCAAAGACTTTCATGTAGCTGATCGAACGAGCGCTGTGGTCGATCACCGCCTTGGTCAGCAGGTACATAAACAGCAGGAAGATAAACACCGCGAGCCCAACCATCATGCCGATCATTTTGCTCATCATGCCGATAAACTGGTCGCCCACAGCGCGCATGTCGTCGGGCGTGGTGTCGCCGGCAAAGTAACGAGCATCGAGGTCGAGCTTCTCGTCGCTCACATAGCCGTTAAAGTAGGCGGCGTCGTTGTCGAACAGCTCGTTAAAGTCTTCGATACTCATATAGATATTCATGTCCGACTTGGAACCCCAGATGCAGTCCTTGCCCACGTACTCAAAGGAATAATTCTTACCCTCGTACTTGTCGCGAAGCTTAACCTTCTGGCCCTCGCTCCAGCCAAACTTGTCGAGCAAGCCACCGCCAAAGACGACGCGTCCGTCGCCGACGTTGAGGTCTTTCCAGTAGCGCGAATCGGGCGAGATGCCGTAGACGGAAATCGTCTCCTCGCCATTTCCCTCGCCTCGGTCGTAATGCAGCTGGTAAACGGCGTATTTCTCGGCCTGTGCAATTGTGCCCTCGCCGTTGTCGGTCGTATTGACCGGGTGAATGTCGTCGTTGTCAGTGTCAATCTTAGAGGCCTTGTCGATCAGGTCGATAGCCTCGTCGCGGTCACAGCCGAGGGCATCGGCAAGATCATCAAGGCGCGCGTAGAGCGCATCCTTCTTGTCCTGGACCTTGGCGAGCGCGTCCTGCGCCGCGGCCAGGCTCTCGGCAGACGGGGATGCGGTCGCGGCATCGGCTGCCGCCTGCGCCGCATCGGCCGCGTCGTCAAGCTCGTCATCGGCATCCCGGGCGGCAGAAAGCAGCGCGCCGTCAACCGACTGCAAGCGCTCGAGTGCCGACCACTGCTCGCGCTCCTCGGCAGTGCCCTCGAGCTCCAGCGGAGCCTTGAGCGTGTACTGGTGCTCGGCGACCAGGCTCGTCTCGAGGTTGTCCGCATAGTGCGTCATCGTGGGCAGAATCGCCAGGCCAAAGAGCAGTAGCAGCGAGGCAAACGCGATGCCCACGAAGAGCGTGGCGAAGTTGCCCAGATTGCGCAGGAAGATGCGCAGGCGGAAGCGCGAGACAAAGCCCATGCGCTCCGGCAGTTGCATACCACGCTTGGTACCCGACTTGCCGCTCGCCTCGTGACGAAGAAACTGCAACGGCGTCTTGCCCGTTTTGCGGAGTAGACCCACCAGCGTGATGAGGATGAGCGCGGCGGCGGGAACCGCGGCGCACTTCACAAAGATCTCCCAGCTCCAGTACACCTGGAAGGGCGGCAGGCTGTACGACCCGTAATAGAGGCTGCGCATGGGCTCGGTAAAGAACACAATGCCGAGCGCAGTGCCCAAAAGCGCCGCGACCACGCCCACGATGGCGGGAAGCGCCAGGTAGTGCAGGACGATCTCGCGACGGCGATAACCGCTGGCGAGCAGCGTGCCGATGATGGCGCTCTCCTCCTCGATGGTGGCGTCGGTAAGGACCACAAAAACGAACGCCATAATCACGATGATAATGTCGAGCAGCGTCATCCACATCGTGGAGTCGCCGTCCACGTCATCGCGCGCATAGCCAATACCCTGGTTGGAATCGGCATCGATCAGATCGTCCACGCGCGCATCGGCGTCGGTCAGCGCCTCGACCATATCTTGCTCGGCGTCGATGCGGTCTGCAGTGGAGAGATCGCGATCGGTAAAGGTGAAGGAGTACGTATAGGCAGGCGCGCCGCCGGCATCCTCGAGCGCGGCAAAGCCGGCATCGGCGACCTCGGCCACGCCGTACGTGATGGTGTTCACCGTAAAGTCCGAATTGTTGAGGAACAGCGCCTGGCTGTCGGGCTGGGTCATGATGCCGCAGATGGTGTAGGTGCGGCCCTCAAGCTCGACCCTATCGCCCACGGCGAGGTCGTTGTTGGTGGCAAAGACGCGGTCGATGGCTACCTCATCGTCCGTCTTGGGCTCCTTGCCCTCACAGTAGGACGCGATATCGACCTTGGTGCGGTGCGCATAGGTGCGCAGCGTGCGCTTGGTGCCATCGTCGCCGGCGGCCTTTTTGATGATGGCGTCGATGGAGAAATTCTTGTAGAGCGTGACGCCGCCGACGTCGCCGGCTGCATCCTCGGCGGCCTTGAGTTGATCGTCGGTAGCCTCGAAGGAGGTGGTCACGCGGCCGTCCTCAATCGTGTACGCATCGCGCATGTCATCGATAAGGCAGCCGATGGAATGCGCTGCGAGCAAAAAACCCGAGGTGAGAGCGATACTTCCGCACATAAGCAAAAAGATGCCCAGGTACTTGCCGATATTGCGGCGCAGCTCGCGTGGGAGACGTTTTGCGAAAGGTGTCATGGCGCCGCCTACCAATCGAGCTCGGCGGCCGCGACGGGCGACTCGTTGAGCTCATCCTCGACGATGCGCCCGTCGCGCAGGCGCAGCACGCGATCGGCCATGCGCGCGATGGCGGCATTGTGGGTGACAATGATGATGGTGCAGCCGTACTCGTGATTGACATCTTCCATGAGCTGCAAGATTTCCTTGGACGTCTTATAGTCAAGCGCGCCCGTGGGCTCGTCGCACAGCAGCAGGCCCGGGCTTTTGACGAGTGCGCGGCCGATGGCGCAGCGCTGCTGCTGGCCACCCGAGACCTGGCGCGGGAACTTGTTGCGGTGCTCGTAGAGGCCCAGCGAGCGCAGCAGGTCGTCGACGCTGAGCGGGTTTTTGGACAGGTGCGCCGTGACCTCGATGTTTTCCTTGATGGTGAGATCAGGCACCAGGTTGTAGAACTGGAAGACAAAGCCCAGCTCGCGGCGGCGATACTCGCCCAGGTCGGCGGGCTTGAGCACCGTGAGGTCGCAGCCGTCCACCATGATGGAGCCGGCGTCGGCATCCTCCAGGCCGCCGACCTGGGCGAGAAAGGTCGACTTGCCCGAGCCCGAGGGACCCAGCATGACGCAGATTTCGCCGCGGTTGATGGACGTGTCGATGCCATCGAGTACCGTCAGGCGCGCATCACCGTCGCCGTAGTGCTTTTTGAGCCCTTTGACCTGGACATAGGCTTTCTGCGTTGCCATGGCATCCCCAATTGTTAGCCTCGTACTACTTTATGAACGTAATAGTAAACCTTGGCGAACTATTTTGGGGCGAGAGTGGGGATTTGTTTCAGACTAGTCATTGGGGACGTTCTTAAATGACCAGTCACAAGGGACGCTCTTTCGCCACCCGGCAGTTGGGGACGCTCCTTATCTGCCCCCGATGGCTAGTCATTTAAGTCTGTCCCCAATGAATACTTTTGGTCGTTTAAGTCTGTCCCCAATGAGTAGGTGTCTAGGCGTGGGATTTGTTGTGGGCGAGGGCTAGGCCTGCGGCGGCGATGGCCACGGCAAAGAGCACCGTGACGCCCAGGTCGCAGACAATGTCGCCCAGCACGGCGGACGTCAAATCCGAGGCGAGCGCCTTGCCGATCGCGTCGTTCATCCAATATGTCGGCACAAAGTGCGCCACCGTCTGCACGGCCGGGCCCATCAGTGACAGCGGCATCCAGGCGCCGCCCAAAAACGTCATGAGCATGCCGAGCAGGTTGCCCACACCGTTGAGCAGCTCCTCGCGCGCACCCAGGCTCGAAAGGGCAAAGCCAACGGCCAGCGGCGTGCACGCCAGGGCAAACGTCGCTGCCAGCGCCAAGCACACACGGCCCGCGCCGACCTCGGCGACCGCGCCGGCAAAGCCCACGACGCCCATCATGCTCGACACAAACCAGATGCAGACGGCGATCACGGCGGCGGCTGCAAACACGGCAAGCGAGCGCCGGCGCTCGGAGATTGGACCGGCATCCATACGACGCACGCGCTCAGGCTCGTTCATGCCCGAGAACACCAACCCCACCGACACGATGACCGACGAGATAATCGCGTACGCACCGAAGTTGAAATACGACTCGAGCGTGGCGGCGGCAGTCGAATCGACCTTGACCTGCTCGATCTCGACCTCGGCACGCTCGGTGGCCGCATGCTCGGCGGCCTTGGCAACGTCGCCGTTAGAGGCGGCGGGCTCAAGTGCGGCCGCAGCGCCCGCGAGCGAGATCCAGCGCGAGGCCTCGGCAGACGAGAGCGCCGCCGCCATGGTGCCGGCACCGTAGGTCACATCGAGCTTGGGCAGGGACTCCCCCGCGCGGGCGGCTGCAACGAGGTCGCCCTCAAACCCCTCCGGGATAAAGAACACGCAGTCAGCGCTGCCCTTGGCGCTATTGCTCTTGGAAAGCGCGTCCGCAAGATTGTACGTATCGTCGCCGACGCCCGTGACCAGCTCAAAGCGCGAACCCAGATGCTTGGTAAGCGCACGCGAAAGGTCGCTGTCGTCGCGGTCGACCACGATCACGTTGGCATCGTAGGGCTTATACTCGGTGAGCTGCGACGAGTTCCAGCTTACCGATGCCGCGATAAACACACTCAGCAGAGAAATAAACACCGTGTAGATGAGCAGATAGAGCGGGTGCGCGAGCGCCATGCGAAGCGCAGTCTTAAAGGTGCTCATAGCGGCTCCTTCCAAAGATCAGCGTGGCGGCGGCAACGAACAGCAGCGCCATAAGGACCAGCGCGCCGGCGCGAACGGCAAAGGGGCCCAGGTCCTCAAAGAAATACAGGCGGTTGAACATGTCGCAGATGAGCTTGACGGGGTTGAGCCAGCACTCGGCCGGGCAGGCACGGGCAACATCGTCGGCAAGCGCCATCGCCGGCTCGCCGTAGAGGCCGGCGAACAGGGCGCACGTGGTGGCAAAGCCCGTAAGGATGCCGGACTTGGACGCCTTGCCGCCCTTAACGGGAAGCGTGCCCACAAAGAGTCCCAAGCCCGTGGCGGCAAGCGCGGAAGCGGCGCCGCCCACCAAACACAGTCCCTCGCGCCCGCCAAAGTCGACGCCGACCACCAGGCGCACGTAGCCGATCGCGATCGTCATCGAGGCAAAGGAGACCAGCCACGAGCCGACAAAGATGCCGGCCAGCGACGCTGTCTTGGAAAGGCCGCCCACGCAGCGACGTGCGCCAAGGCCAGACAGATTGGGCTGCAAATCGACGGCGCTCAAGGCGGCAAACTCGGCAGACATCATCGCGACCAGGCCAAAAAGCGCGTAATAGTAGATGACCGTGCCGTCGGGCGTGGTGCGCGTAAGGCTCACGCGACGGGTGCCGCCCTCGAGCGACAGGGCGCGCGCAACCGCCTCGGGGTCGGCGAGTGCCGCTGGGTTGTCCTGGGCAATCTGGGACATGAGCTCGGCATTTTGTGTATACGAGCTTGCCACCGTCTCCAGGATGCTGCGATCGGTGAGCACCGATGATGCGCGCGAGCTGTCGTAGCTCGATAGCAGTGTGAGCTTGGGTGCGCCTGCGTCGTCGACCGTATAGATGCCCGCGATCTCGCCGGCCTTAAGCGCACGGTTCGCATCGGCTGCGTCGTCGCACTCGTGGATCTCGAGCAGCTGATTGTCGCTCTCCTTGGCAAGCGACGTCGCCACGTCCTTAAAGGTCGAGGCGTCCCAGGCCTCGTCCGCTATGACGGCAACCGGTACCGGGTCGACCGTGCCGTCGGAGCTCAGATTCGCAAACATAAACATGAACATCGTGGAAAGTGCGATGGGAAAGAGAGCGCCCCAGACCCACGTGCTCGGCCGGCGCAGCAGCGTCTTGACCGTGGTGATGATGGTGTTGAACATGGCTGCCCCCTAGTCGCGCAGCTCGCGGCCGGTGATCTCGAGGAACACATCGTTGAGGGTCGGCGGCTCGCTCCACACGCGGCCGAGTGCCACGTCGGCGGCGCGCAGCGTGTCGAGGATGTCGACCAGATTGTGCGGGCTCGCCTCGCAGGTGCAGACGAGATCGCCGCCGGAAAGCTCAACCGAAAGCACGTGCTCGAGGGCGCGCAGGCGCTCGACCGTGGCGGTCTCGACGGCGCCGACCTCGACAGTCACGCGCTCGCCCATCTGAATCATGCGCTTGAGCTCGTCGTTGGTGCCCTGCGCCAGCACACGCCCGCCGTCCATGATCATGATGCGGTTGCAGATCTGCTCGACTTCCTCCATATAATGGCTGGTATACACCACCGTGGCGCCCTCGTCGCGCAGGCGGCAGATGCCCTCCAGGATGGCATTGCGGCTCTGCGGGTCGACCGCCACCGTGGGCTCGTCAAAGAAGATGAGCTCGGGCTTGTGCGCGATGCCGCAGGCGATGTTGAGCCGGCGCGCCAGGCCGCCCGAGAGCTTGCCGGGGCGAAACTTGGTAAAGTCGCCCAGGCCGACAAAGTCAATCGCCTCGTCCACCAGCGCGCGGCGGCGTTTGCGGTCGTTGACGTAGAGGCTGCAGAAATAGTCGATGTTCTCGCGCACCGTAAGCTCGTCGAACACCGCCACCTGCTGCGGCACCACGCCGATGCGGCGCTTGAGATCGTAGCGGGCGGGCGTCATGGGCTCGCCGAACAGCTCGATGGTGCCTTTGTCGTAGGTGAGCAGCTGCAAAATGCAGTTGATGGACGTGGTCTTGCCCGAGCCGTTGGGGCCCAGCAGGCCAAAGATCTCGCCGGGGGCGATGCTCAGGTTAAAGTGGTCGAGCGCGATAAGGTCGTCATAGCGCTTGACGAGGTTTTCGACGTGGACGATATCTGTCATGAGGCGGCCCTTCTGTTGATTGCGGCCCGGTACGATTGCATCATCGCAGGAGCCGCCGGCGCGCACCAGTGAGCTTTGTCACGAGTGCGGGGCTTGGCCGTGTGGCCGCCGACGCCCCCGATTTGTCGCGCGGGAGGAATGTCACGGTTGCGCAGGCGGCCCCTCTACTACGCGCGGCTTCGCGTACAATACCCGTATGAACAGGCTTTTCGACAAATCGATCGTGCTGGCGTGCTGCATTGCGGCCGCCATGGGTCTTGCTGTGGACGCTCGCCTGGTCGCGGCGTTTTGCCTTGGCGTTATTGCCACCTCGCTGGCCGAGGTCGCACAGGGAAAACGCGCCCGGCGCACGAACGAGGCCGCGAGCTACGCTTACATCATCGCGGCCGTCTTCGTGCCGCCGTTTGTGCCGTTTGCGCCTCTCGCCCTCTATGACATCGCGCGGCGGGTGCGCCGTGAGCACGCCTGGGTCGCGCTGGGCATTGGCGCCACCTTTGTCTTTGCGCTCGTCACGGACCTTCGTGCCGACGCGCTCACCGCCCGAACGTTCCTGCTGACCGCCGTCCTTTCGGTTGCCGCCACCTTGCTATCGCTACGTACCACCCAGTTGGAGCGCGAGCAGCAACGCATGCGCCGCACCCGCGACGAGCTGCAGGAACGTGCTCTGGCGCTCGAAGCGCGCAACCGCGACCTTGCCGACCGCCAGGACTACGAAGTCGAGCTCGCGACACTCGCCGAACGCGCCCGCATCGCGCGCGAGATCCACGACAATGTGGGCCACCAGCTCACGCGCGCCTCGCTGCAAGCCGAAGCACTGCGCGTGGTCCACGCCGACGAGCCCGGCGTCGCCGCCGATTTCGCCGACGTTAAACGCACGGTTGACGAGGCGCTCCAGCTTGTGCGCACCAGCGTCCACGCGCTCAACGACAACGCTGTCGACCTTTCCGTGCAGCTCGAACGCATTGTTGAAGGCGCACGCTCGGACGGCGGCCCGCAGATTGAGCTTGAAGTTTTGGCCGAGCATGCGCCCGCAAACGTCGCCAACTGCTTTGCGGCGGTCCTGCGCGAGGCGCTCTCCAACACCATACGCCACGCTTGCGCCCATACTGTCACCGTACGATGCATGGAGCATCCGTCGTTTTACCAGCTCATCGTTACCGACGATGGCGCGGGCGGGGTCCAAGCAAGCGGCTGCGGCGCCGCGGAGGGCATGGGGCTCGGCTCCATGCGCGAGCGCGTCGAGGCGCTTGGCGGAACCTTCACCGCCGGCCTGCGCGCCGGCGCCCCCGGCTGGCGCGTGTTTGCCACCGTCCCCAAACAGCAAGGAGATGAGGACCGATGAGGCTCATCGTTGTCGACGACGACCGCTTAGTGGTCGATTCGCTCAAGATTATCCTGGGCGCCCAGCCGCAGATCGAGGTAGTGGGTACCGGCGCCAACGGCAACGACGCGGTTTCGCTCTATGCCGAACACGCACCCGATATCGCGCTGCTCGACATTCAGATGCCGGAACGCGACGGCCTATCGGCGGCACGCGAGATCCTTGAGCACGAACCCACGGCACGCGTGGTGTTTTTGACGACATTCTCGGATGACGAGTACATTGTGTCGGCGCTTAAACTGGGCGCCCGCGGCTACCTGATTAAAACCGATGTCGCCGCCATTCCACCAGCGTTGGCGCAGGTCATGGCTGGCAAGCGCGTGCTCGAGGGCAAGGCGATCGAGGACATCGATTTTGACGGAACGGACGTCGAGGCGGGCACGCCCCGCCGGCCCGCAGCCTTCGCCAGCCTGACCGACCGCGAGTTCGAAGTCGCCGAACTCATCGCCCGCGGCCTCGACAACAAAGAGATCGCCGCCACCGCCTACATGGGCGAAGGCACCGTGCGCAACCACATCAGCTCAATCCTGGCAAAGATGGGCCTGCGCAACCGCACGCAGATCGCTATCGCCTACCTGCGAGGGTAGTTGCCCGAAGACCGACCGTTCCGGCATAGCAAAATGGCTGCTACCGATTTAAGGCCATTTCAAAACTATGCCGGTTTACGGGGCCAAACTCAGGACCCCCATCCATACCCGCGTTTTCTGCAAAATGACGGCTCGTCTACCTGCGGTTTTATTTTCACGAATATCGGCATGGTTGGAGACTCGTAACTCAGCCCCGTAAACCGGCATAGTTTTGTTCGGGCGGCCCTGGACGAGTGCCTCCGCCAGCCTCGCGGGACCAAAATGATCCGTTTTCCTCCGTCCCCAAGGGATCAGCCGGAACCGCTCGCCACGAAATCGGCCCATCTACTACGTTTGACGCGATACCCATGACCATACCTTCGTTTTGAACAAAACCACGGGCGTTCTACCTGCGGTTTTGTTTTCGCGTTTTTTGGCATGGTTGGGGGTAAGGGACTAAACGTAGTAGATGGGCCGGTTTCGTGGCGCGCCCCCGGCGCATAAAAGCGCCGCCACGGAGGAGGGAGATGCCTCCGTGGCGGCTGGGGGTAGGAGTAGGTCGGAATTTAGCCCTGCCGGCCGCCCGGGGCCTTTTGGCCCCGGGCGCTGCCAGCGTGCCTAGCGCTTACGGATACCCCAGACCAGGGCTCCGACGCCGGCCGTGGCGATGACAAATGCCATAAGCAGAGCGGCAGCCTGCTGGTCGCCTGTGGCGGGCAGGAAACCCTTGACCGTCTTAACGATGTTCGTCACGGTCTTGGGCGTGCCGGGATCGGGCGTCGGCACGGGCGTCTCGGGCTTCTTGTACGTGTTGTTGAACACGATACCCTCGACGCTCTTGTCGCCCTTGGTAAAGGCAACGTTCGCCTTGAGGTTGCCCTCGCCGTCGTCGACCACGTTGACGGTCGCGGTAAAGACGGACTTGTCGTAGGTCATACCGGCCTCGTCGCCCTTGACCTCGCTGATGGTGTAGGCGTGCGTACCGGGCTCGTCGTACTCAACCTTGTCGAAGCTAATCTTGCCGTCGGCATCGTTGGTAACCGTAGACTCGATGTCCTCGCCAACGAGCTTAAAGCTAAACTCGTCCTTCTTGAGCTCGCGTCCCTCGAGCACCTTGATGGCGCCGATGGAAACCTGCGTGGGCATGGCGTGATACTTGTTGGTAAAGCCAGCCGACTCGGTGGTTCCCTCGAGCTTGTGCGTCGCGGTCAGCGTGCCGTCGCCGTTGTCGGAGACGGTGGTCACGACGGTGTAGGTCGTGCCGTCATAGGTGACGCCCTTGTACAGGCCGAGCGCGTTGGGGCAAGCCTCGCGCAGCGTGTACGTGTGCGTACCGGGCGCCTCGTAGCGGATCGGGCTCAGCGTAACGTTACCGTTGGCGTCGTTGGTGCCACTAGCGACAGTCACGCCGTCCTCGAGCAGCTCAAACGTGAACTCGCCAGCTGCAAGGTCGCGGCCGGTCAGACGCTTAACCGTCTTGACCTGATCGGTCACGGAAGAATCGGTAGGTGCCACGCCGTACGTGTTGGTGAACGTAAAGGCCGCACCGTCGCCGCCGTCGCGCTTGACGATCAGATGTCCGGCACCGTCATCGGTCACGGTGTAGGAAACCTTGCGCGTGGCGTTGGTGTCGTTGGTCACGCCAGGGCACTACCGGACTCGGCCACCGTGTAGGTAAAGGTGTGCGAGCGCGGGGCAGCGGGATCTGCGGGCTCGGACTCGTCGCTGGGCTCGTCGGCGTTGGCATCAGCGTCGGCGTCGGCCTCTTCAGCCTCTGCCTCGTCGGCCTCAGCCTCGTCAGCTTCGTCTGCCTCGGCCTTATCGGTCGCATCGTCCGTCACGCCCAGGGCGCGGTTGAGGTCCTCGAGCGTAAAGTGGATCTTGCCAAAGTCCACGTTGCCGGCCGCGTCGTTGGTTGCGGTCGTGCGCTCGGGCATCGGGGCACCCGCCTCGTCAGCGGTCACGGTAAAGGTAAACTTACCCGCGATGTCGGCCGGGGCCAGGCCCTCGGCTGCCTGGAGCTTCTTGGTGCCGATGAGTGCGGCATCCACGGCCTCGGCGCCGTAGACGTTTTCGAACAAGGGCTCGACGCCACCGTAGTCGACCGTTGCCGTCAGGGTACCGTCACCGTTGTCGACAACGATAACCTTAAAGCCAAAGCTCCACGTTGTAGCGGAAACGCCATTCGGCAGCCCGAATAAATCTTCGTAGGCCGTGTAGTTAATGGTCCAAGCGAGCTTACCGTCCTTGTCGGTACGATGGGCAAGCCCAGCCGCCTCAAGATTGGCAAGCATCTCGGTGTCGTAGTGCAGCGCATCAAAGCTCACATGCCCGCCGATATTAGGCTTGAGGTTTTCGTAGCCCACAAGCTCGCCCTGATAGGCAATGCCGAACCAGAACTCGCCGTCGGCCATCGGACGACCGGTCAGGGTCTTGGTGGCGACAACCTGAGCAGCGGTACCACCAGGCGTATTGGTCGTAGCGCTGTAGCTGTTGTGGAACGGAACCAGGGCACTCTCGACCTTGTTCTCACCGCTCTTGTGGACCGTCGTATGCGTACCCTCGGGACCGCCGGAGACGGTCGTCGTGGCGGTAAGCGTACCGGCACCGTCATCGGCGACGGCGATCGTCACGGTACGCACGGCGTCGTCGTAGGTGTAACCGGGCTTGCCGTCATTCTTCTCGGCTACGGTGTACGTGAAGGTCTTGCCGGCGTCAGCCTGCGTAAACTTGACCTCATGGCCAGCCAGGATGTCGATCAGGCCGACCGTTGCCTCTGCCGTCGCAGGGGACTTGAAGTTGTTGGCTCCGGGCAGCAGGCCAAGCGCGTTGGCCGAGGCCTCGTCGGCAGGCGTCACGGTAAACGTGAACTGACCCTCGGTCATAGGACGTCCGGAGAGGCTCTTGCTGAGCTTGAGGCCGCCGGCCGCGGTGTAGTTAAGCTCAGTGCGGTACGTGTTGGTGAAGCGTCCGTTTTCCTTCTTGGTGACATTGGCGGTCAGCTTGCCCTCGCCGTCCTCAGTCACGGTCACTTCGGCGGTCGCGACATGCCCGTCATACGCCATGCCGGCCGCGTTACCCGCGTTCTCGCGGATCTCGTACGTGTAGGTTCCGGCAGCCGTGTAGCGGATCTTGCCGAACTTGACGGCAGCGATGCCATCCTTCGCATCGTGCTTGTTCACGGTCACGGTTGCAGGATCGGGCAGCGGGGTGCCCTCGGCGGCGGTGATGGTAAAGCTGAACTCGTCGGAGTCCGTCCAGTCGCGACCGTCGATAGCCTTACTCAGATCAAAGTCGAGCTCTGCGTCGAGCGGGGTCACGCTGTAGGTGTTCTTGAAGGTCGCAGCCGTGGCGTCCTTCAGGACATGCTCAGCCTTGAGCGTGCCATCGCCCTTGTCGGTAATGGTGGTCTCGATGGTGTACTTGGCGTCGCCGTACGTGATGCCCTTGCTGGTGGTTCCGCCGTTGACCTCGCGCAGCGTGTAGGTATGCTTGCCGGCCTTGTCGTACTTCACGGCGCCCATCGTGATCTTGCCCTCGGCGTCGTTCTTGCCGGTGGCGACGACCTTGTCGCCCTCGACGAGCTCGAAGGAGAACTCGCTGTCCATGAGATTGCGGCCAGTCAGGACCTTGTTCGCGGTGATCTGGTCGGTAACGCTCGTCTCGACAGGCGTCACGTTATAGGTATTGGTGAACGTAAATGCCACATCGCCGTCCGGCTTGCGGGATACGCTCAGATTGCCCTTGCCGTCATCAGTCACGGTGAAGGAAACCTTGCGCGACAGCTTGGCGTCGTTGGTCACGCCAGCCACTTCGCCGGACTCGGTCACGGTGTAGGTAAAGGTGTGCTCGCGCTTCTCGGGCTTCTCGCCCAGAGCCTTGTTAAGGTCGTCGAGCGTAAAGGCGATCTTGCCAAAGTCGACCTTGCCGTCAACGTCGTTGTGCACGCTCGTGCTCGCAGGCATAGGCGCGCCCTCTTCACCGGTCACGGTAAAGGTGAACTTGCCGGTGATATCAGCCGGGATCAGAGCGTCGTCAACCTGCAGATTCTTGATACCCGCAAGCGATGCCTCGGTAGCATTCGTGGTGTAGGCGTTCTTGAACTCGATGCTCTTGACGTCCTTGGCGTCCTTCAGCTCGTGCGTGGCAACCAGCTGGCCCTTGCCGTTATCGGCGATGGTCGTCACGATGGTGTAGACCGCGTCATCGTAGTCAATACCGCCGGCGTTGCCCTTAACCTCATGCAGCTTGTAGGTGTGCTGGCCGATCTCGGTGTACTTGATGGCACTGAACGTCACCTTGCCGTCGGCGGCGTTCTTAACGGTCTCGACAGGCTTAACTTCCTTGTCAATGATTTCGAGCAGCTCAAAGCTGAACTCGTCGGCCGTAAGGTCACGCCCGGTCAGAGACTTGGTCACGGTAATCTGGTCGGTGACGCTGGACTCAACAGGATTCGTGGCGTAAACGTTCTTGAACTCGGTCTCGCCCGAGGTCACCTTCACGCCAGCGCTCAGCTCACCCTTCTTGTCGGGCGTTACCGTCACGGTGATCTCCGCGACGTTCTTGCTGTAGGCGATGCCGTCAATCGTGGTCCCGGCATGCTTTTCACTGACCTTGTAGACGTACGTGCCAGGTTCGGTGTATTCGATCGTGCCGAAGTCGATGGCAGCCTTGCCCTGGTCCAGGTCAGCCTTGCGCACGGTCGCAGTCCTAGCCGCAGGCATCGGGGCGCCGCTCTCGGATGTCAGGCCAAACTCAAACGCGTCAGCATTCGTCCAGTCGCGACCCTTGAGCACCTTGGTCAGGCCAAAGCTGGCCTTGGTGTTCACCATTGCCGGCGTCATGTCGTACGCAAAGCTGATCTTGCCGTTGTTGCCCAGGTAGGAATTGACATGCGTCGCGGTCGCCTTGGCGGACACGTTGTTCCACTTGAGATTGAGAACGTCAGTCGCGGTACCAGTGTTGTTGCCGCCCACGCTGCCCTTGGTAGTGTGGAGCTCATCGATAAAGGCCAAACGCGCGGTTCCCACGCTAAACGAAAGGTTGCCGTCCTCGTCGGCAACAAGAGCGCCGTCAAACTTCGCTGCGTCGCCGCCGACAAACTCGATGACAGCAGTGACGGGCTTGGCCTCGCCGTTCGAGCCCCGCTCCTCAAACTCATCCTTGTAGTAATAGGTGCCAGTATCTGCCAGCGAATTCTTTGCAGGCTGCGTGCAGTCCTTATCCGCGTAAATGGGAGTCTGCTTCTGGAAGTAGTAGTAGCGGTTGGTGTCGGCCGGCTCAAAGGTCGCAACCGTATCACCCAGCGCACCACCGCTCCACTTGTTCGCGTAGAAGCTCACGGTCTTGGTGCCGTCAACGACAGTCGTATTATGCTCGATGTAGTTCTTGAGCCCTGCTACCTTCTCGGGCGTAAACAGGTTGTCAAGTGCGGCGCTCTTCACGCTCGAGGCATACTTCACCTGAATGGGCTTAACGTTGTCGACCGAAAGCTTGCCGTCTACGGTCTTAAAGTGACTCAGCGGAATCAACGACGCAGGAATGTTAACCGTTACGATATCGCCCTTCCGGGGATTGTCATCGCCAGCACGCTGCACGGTGATGAGCAGGTCTTTTGCCTTGCCGGAAAACTCGTAGGTGTCGGTATTGGTTTCTTTGTTGACCGTCTTGCTCGCCTCGGTAAACGACATGCCGTTGATGACGACTTCGGTAAATCCGTCGACCTGCATAAAGTCGCCCAGCTCGTCGGTAAACGTGATGTAGCCGGACTTGGTCTCGTCGTAGCCCTTATGGATTTCGGTCGGATAAGGCGGCTCCGATGTGATGGCCTGTGAGATGTCGTCGAAGACCTTCTTGAGCTCTTCAGCATTGGTCGCCGACTTGTAGTAGTCGGACTTTTCCGCGCGCGTGCCAAGCTCGTCGCTCGCATACGACGTGGCATCGGGATAATTACTCGACACGGCGTGCATAAACTTGTTGACGTCGCTTGTCCCCTTTTTCGAGGGATCGGCAACAGGGTCCGCTCCACTAAAGATGCCGATGGTATAAACGGTGGCCTTGCCATCCTTCATCTTCTTGGCAGCCGTCACGGCAGCATTGGCGACGTCAGAATCAAACTCGCTGTAGCTCGTTGGCTTGCCGTCGGTAAAGAACACAACGACCTTCTTGGCGCCCTCGCGTCCAAAAGTTTTAATGTTTTTCTCGGCTTGTTTCATACCATAATCGGCACGCGTAGCGCCAGCAGGCTCGATAGAATCGATCGTTCCCTTAAGACCCTTTGCGCCGCCAACCGTGCACGCTGTCAACTCTTGCATTGTCTGCGAATAGTTGTAGCTATGGCCGCCGGAGCGGTACTTGTCGTTTCCAACTTTGTCGGTCTCATCACCCGCAAACTTAACAATGGCAACCTTATGCTGCCTATCGACACCCTCGATACCTTCGTTTTGTTTGGCGATGGTGTCGATAAAGCTTTTCGCAGCGCTCTTCAGCGCATCGATACGCTTGGTGGAATCTCCACCACCCATAGGATCATTCATCGAGCCGGATGCATCCAGCACTAGCACGATGTCGAGTGGCGTGGTGACTGTCACGGTTGAATTAGACGTCGAGGACATCGCCGAAAGCGTGGTCACAAAATCTGACACTTCGTTTTCTCCGGTTGCCTCAACCGTTTTGTCGGTCCAGATTCGACCGACGTTTTGAGTCGTCACCTTATTGCCGCTGTGGCCGGCCGCCCATTTTTCCCAGCGTCCGCTGGTGTCGGGGTCGACGACCGTCGGCCCGCTCGCTGTCGGCCCGTCCATTCCCGTACTGGACCTGGCGTTGGCCTCGGGCAGCATGGCGAATGCTGCGGCGGGCAATACCAGCACTACGGCCAGTATCACCGCCAAGAGACCCCTCGTGTACTTACCCATCGCGTCTCCCTTCTCGCAGGCTCAGACCTTGCATCAGCCTAAAGTTACGAAATGAGACACAATTAGGGCAGGTGACACATGTTCCAGATTCGGTTTTGGGCGTGAGACAAATGTCTCACCAAAGTTGAGACACGGCGTTTTCGCAGGAAAATAGGTGCGACTCGAAGCCATCACGCAAAAATGATCCGTTTTCCTCCGTCTCCGGGGAATCAATTGGTGGTGCTCACCACAAAACCGGCCCATCTACTACGTTTGACCCGATACCCCCGACCATGCCCACGTTTTACGAAAAACCGCAGGCGCTCTACCTGCGGTTTTGTTTTTGCGTTGTTCGCCATGGCTGAGGGCAGCGGCTTAAACGTAGTAGATGGGCCCATTTCGTGGCGGACGGGTTGCGCAGACGCCCTCGCAAGGCCGAAATGATTCGTTTTCCTCCGTCCCCGAGGGATTAGAGGCTGTTACTGATACGGTGCCGTTTCAAAACTATGCCGGATTACGGGGCTGGAGTCGGGGACCCTCATCCATACCCCTTATTTTTGAAAAACGGCAGGCTATCTACCTGCGGTTTTGATTTCGCGATTTTTGACATGGTCGGGGGTTCGCTCTCCAGCCCCGTAAACCGGCATAGTTTTGTTCGCGGCGGCTCCACCGCGCGTTCAAGCGCGGGGCCGGTGGGGCATTTTTGCCCCACCGGCCCCTATTCCAGCGCTATTCCGGCTTGGTTTCTACCGTGGGAGTCTTATCCGCCGCAACTGGAGTGCGGGCGGTGTCCATAGTCAGGCAGTGTTTGGGGCAGCTTTCGATACACTCGCCGCACACCACGCAGGCATACGAGTCAATCGACCACGTTCCTCCCTTGCGATCGACCGCAAGCGCGCCCGCCGGGCAGCGACGCGCGCACATGCCGCAGCAGATGCACACGTCCATGTCGTTAACGATGTGCCCGCGCAGACGCTCGGGTGCCGCGAGCTTCTCCTGCGGATAGCACACCGTTTCCGGCTGCTTAACCATAGAGCCCAAGGCCGTCTTGGCAAATGTCAGTAAACTCATGCCGCACCTACCTTTCCGTGCAGCTAATGCAGGGATCGATGGTCAGGATAATCATGGGCACGTTGGCAATGAGCACGCCCTGCAGCGCATGCGTCAGACCAGCCAGGTTTTGCGACGTCGGCGTGCGTACGCGGAAACGGTCCAGGTTCTTGGTGCCGTTGCCGCGCACATAGTAGTACGCCTCGCCGCGCGGCTGCTCAATCACGACCTCGCCGCGCGCACCGTCGACCGGCGTGAGCTTGGTACGCCCGCCGATGCCGTCGTGCGGAATCTTGCCGACAAGCTCCTTGATAATGTCCATGGCCTGCGTGACCTCGGCACAACGCACCTGGCAGCGGGCGTAGCAGTCGCCGTCGGTAGCCACGATCGGCTCAAACGCAGCCAGATCCGCATAGGCGCCGTCACCGAACATGCGCACGTCGTAGTCCACGCCCGAGGCGCGACCGAACGGGCCGACCATCGAAAGCTCCAGCGCGTCCTTCTTGCTGATCACGCCTACACCGTGCAGGCGCTCGCCGCAGCTATTGTCGTCCAAAAACGTATGCAACAGGGCCTCGTAGTCGGGACGCATGGCATCGAGCATCTGGACAATGCCCGCCAGCTCGGAGTCCTCAATGTCGTGTTTAAGGCCGCCGATCTCGTTAATCGACAGAATCACGCGCCCGCCGCAAGTGCTCTCAAAGATCTTGAGAATCTGCTCGCGCAGGGTCCACGAACGATAGAACAACGCCTCGAAACCAAAGGCGTCGGCAAGCAGGCCCAGCCACAGCAGGTGCGAGTGAATGCGCGAAAGCTCGTGCAAAATGGTGCGGATATACTGCACGCGGCCGGGCGCCTCGATGTCGAGCATGCGCTCGCAGGCGCTGGCATAGCCGCAGCTGTGACCCACGGCGCAAATACCGCAGATGCGCTCGGCGATGTAGCCAAACTGATGCATGTCACGCTTTTCGGTGAGCTTCTCGAGCCCGCGGTGCACAAAACCGATCTGCGGAATTGCCTCGATGACGCGGTCGTCCTCGATTACCAGGTCTAGATGAAGCGGCTCGGGCAGCACCGGGTGCTGCGGGCCAAACGGAATGACGGAGCGATGTGCCATGGGCCTTACGCCTCCTTTTTCTGCTTGTCGCGGGCGGCCTTGGCGGCAAGCGCCGCGCGGACCTTGGCTGCTTTCTCGGGATCCATGGCAGCGAGCTTTGCCTCCATCTCGGCAGCCTTGAGCGCGGCCTTCGCAGCAGCCTCATCGTGCTGAGCATCGGAGCCGGCAGCCGCAGCGGGCTGAGCAGCGGCGCCCGCGGCATCGCCGGCGCTCGCAGCGCCCTCCCCTGCAGCAGCCGCAGCCGCGGCGGCCTTTTCGGCAGCGGCCTTGCGCGCCTTGGCTTCGGCGGCGGCACGGACCTTCATGGCCTTCTCGCGCGCGGCCTTCACCTCGGGCGTGATAACGCTCATGGGCTCGGCAGTCGAAACCTGGTAGAAAAAGCCCTTAAAGTCGATCTGCATGTCGGTGATGGCAAGGCCAAACAGGTCGTGGGCCTCATTTTCAAACGGGAACACCGCGGGGTAATACGAGCTGATGGACGGAATCTCCTGGTACTGGTCGATGCCCTCAACCACCAGGTTCTCGATCGCATAGCTGCCGTCCTGCGCAATCTGCTCCTGAGCAGCACGAACGTTGATAAACGTATAGACCAAGCGATACGAGCCGTCGTCGACGTTGCGTTCAGCGTGCATTTGCACAAAGCGCGCGCCGACGCCCTTAAGCGCCTGGACATGCGACAGGAGCTCCTCGATCCCGACGGTGGTATAGATAGCCTTTTGCATTACTCGGCCTCCTTTGCAGCGGCGGTCGCGTCGCCGGCCTCCGCAGCAGCCACAAACCCGTCCTCGCCCAGCTCAACGCCACCGTCCCAAGTAGCGGCACCGCCCACGGTAAGCGGGTCGCCGCCGGCGCGCATCACGGCCTCCTTCTGGTCCAGGATGCCGCACGCCTCCACGATGGCATCGATCACCGTCTCGGGGCGAATGGCGCACCCGGGCGCGTACACGTCCACGGGAATTGCGCGGTCCACGCCGCCGATCACGTTATAGGCATCGCGGAACACGCCGCCCGAACACGCGCAGATGCCGCACGCCACCACGCACTTGGGCTCGAGCATCTGGTTGTAGATCTGGCGCACGACAGGCAGGTTCTGGGCATTGACCGACCCCGTCACCAAAAAGATATCCGCATGCTTGGGGTTGCCGGTGTTGACCACGCCGAAGCGCTCCGCATCGAACAGTGGCGTGAGCGAGGCCAGCACCTCGATATCGCACCCGTTGCAGCTCGAGCCGTCGTAATGAATAACCCACGGCGAGCGCGACATTTTATGATCCATGGATGCCGCCTCCTAAATAAATACGTCGACGAGGATGGGCATAAGGTTGAGCAGGCCAAACACCAGCGCTACGCCCCATCCGAGCCTAAAGCAGCTGCGCCAGGTGCTGCGTGCGAAGGTGTTGTCGATCAGGACCTCGACAAAATACGTCGCGGCCATCACGACCAGGGCTACGACCCAGCTCACCGGGTTGTCCCAAACAAAAAACATGCCCACCCACATCAAAAACAGCACGGTCTCGCACCAGTGCATAAGGGTCATCTTGGCCAGCGTGCCGCCGCTCATCTCGGTGGCGACGCCCTGGACAATCTCCTGATGCGCGTGATGCGAGTACGAAAGGTCAAACGGCGACTTGCGCAGCTTGATGGTAAGCACCGCGAGCAGCGCGAGGAAAATGGGCGCACTGTACACGATGATGGGGGCCGACTGCCCCGTCACAGCAATGGAATCGAAGCTGTCGGTGGCAAGGTACAGGCCCACGCTCATCAGCAGAACGGCGGGCTCGTAACTCATAACCTGCAGCAACTCACGATCGGCGCCGACCTGGGCAAACGGGCTTTGCGTCGAGGCGGACGCCAATACCACAAAGATCGCGGCGAGCGTAACCATAAAGGCGCACAGCAGCGTGTTGGAGCCCGACACAAAGATGCCGCCGCCCACGACGGTGAAGATGAGCGCGCACGCCATGTAGGTATCGTCCATGGTGTTTACGCTGGCGGGGGCCTTGCGCAGCAACTTGGCAACGTCGTAGAAGGGCTGCAGCAGACGCGGACCCACACGGCCCTGCATGCGGGCGGACAGCTTGCGGTCAACGCCGTCGATCAGGCCGCCCACAAGCGGCGCCAGCAAGGCAAACGCCACGGTGCCTATAAAGATGCCCACGACGCCCGAACCTTCGAAATACTTGCCGCGCAGCACCGAGGGCGCACTCATGGCAAGCCGCTCGGGCCCAATCCACGCGCAACACAGCAGCGCAAACAAGATAATGCTGCAGCACACGACGCTACCCGCGGGGCCAATACGCTTCTCGCCAAGGGCATCCTCCGAATACCAATTGCGCTTTTCGGCCTTCACCTCGCGTCCCATCGAGCCGCGGAAATGACGATATTTGTCGGTTCCCACGCCCGAAAGGTACACGTTGACGTGCGGCTTATTGCTCACGCGGAACGACGTCAGCAGCACCACGGCAATAAACGCCACGATAACCACCATCAGATACATGGCATCCTTGCCAATAACGTACGGCACGCGGCCAAACACCATGGCCAAGTAAGGCGACACCAGACCGCTCGAGATAACCGGGAACGCCACGCAGCACAGAATCAGCAGCGCGGCGATGGTGTTGAGGGCCATCCATTCGGTCTTACGGACATTGGCCTCAACGTTTTGAGCCGTGGGGTCGACGCCCGAAAGCTTGGCAAGCCACTTGCCCCAGAAGAAGAACGTCGCGGCCGAGCCAAAGGCCAGCACCATGATCATGAGCACGTTGCCGGTCTGCGCAAACGCCACCAGGGCGCCCCACTTGGACACGAGCATGCCAAACGGCGCCACAAACATACCCATGATGCCCAGCATCATCAGGCGCGTCAGGTGCGGCATGCGGCTGAACATACCGTCCATGTCCTCGATATTGCGGCTGCCGATATGATGCTCGGCCGTGCCCACGCACAGGAACAGCAGCGACTTGGCTACCGTGTGGAACAGGATTAGGAAGATGGCCGCCCATACGGCCTCGGGTGCGCCGACGCCCAAGCAGGCACTGATGAGGCCCAAGTTGGAAATGGTGGAGTACGCGAGCACGCGTTTGGCGTTGCTCTGCGAAATGGCCATGAGGGCAGCGAGCAAAAACGTGATGGCACCCACACTCGTGACCATAAAGCCGGTCACGGGATAGATGGCATAGAGCGGGCTCAGCTTGACCATCAGGAACACGCCGGCCTTGACCATGGTGGACGAGTGCAGCAGGGCGCTCGTGGGCGTGGGGGCAACCATGGCACCCAACAGCCACGTGTGGAACGGCATCTGTGCGGCCTTGGTGAGTGCGGCGAGCGACAACAGAACGACCGGCATCACCAGCAGCGCGGATTGCGCGGTTCCGGCGCCGGAAAGCTCGATCATGCCCGAGATGGTCAGCGGCATGCCGTTAACGTGCAGGTACATGAGTCCGGCCAAAAACGCGATGCCGCCCAGCATGTTGAGGATGATCTGGGTGAAAGCGTTTTTTATGGCCTCGGGCGTGCGCGTGTAGCCAATCATGAGGAACGAGCACACGGTGGTGATTTCCCAGCCACAGAACAGCCACTCAAGGTTGTCGCTTGTCACGATGACGAACATGGCCGAGAGGAACAGGAACATAAGCGCCAGGAACTGCGGGCGACGGTCGGGCGCGGTCTGCCCGCGCAGCGCGGCCTCGTGCTCGTCATGGGCCTGGAAGTCCTTCATGTAGCCCAGGGCATACACGCAGATTAGACTGCCGACGATGCCGACGGCGAGGACCATGATCACGCTCATGTAGTCCAGGTAGAGTGGCGTTGCCGTGACGGCTTCGGCCGCGGGCAGCGTCATGGCTGCAAAGGCGAGCGAACCCACCAGCTGCACCACGCCGAGCACACCGGTAAGCGCGTTCCTATATTTGAACGCGTTGTACAGGATGACGGCGCACAGAATTACGTCGATGACGGAGCTGATGATCGAGAGCACATGCGAGGTGCCGGGGGCGACCTCAAAGCTCTGCGGACCCGTGCCAAAAAACATGACGGCGACTACAACTGTCACCGCCATAATAATGCCGGAGCCTATGAGCCCCACCGCATCGCGGGCGCGGTCACCGCGCGCGAGCAGCATGCCCAGCGCCGGTACCAGCGGAAACAGGGTAAGGAAATACAGTAGCGTCATACCATCACTCCCCCATGCAAAAACGCTGCAATTGTTTAACGTTATAACTCAATTACGGGGTTGCGGTGGCAGGTTTTCGGTCAACTGGGGAGTTTTAGGCGTACGGGGCAAGGGCACGTCCGCTTTGGAGCAGAGAGACGACGCTCCCCTATCGCAGCGACAGGCGCGCGGGCCACTGCGCGCGGTTTATTGGCCACTTTGGAGGATGTCCCGACAGGCTCGCGCCGGTCCAAAAAGTTGGCGCGGCAAGAAAAATGCGCCCCTGTGGGCGCACCATCCCGTTTGCTATTCCGCCTTTTTAACGCGCGGTTTGCGACCGCGCGGCTTATCGACCAGTGCGGCCTCACCGCTCTCGCGGTACTGACGGCACCAAGCCTTGACCGAAGACTCGCTGGGAATCTTGTGCTTGATCATGGCCTCGCGAACCGTCAAGCCGTTTTCCAGACGGTCCTTAACCACAGCGAGCTTTACGTCGTACGAGTAGGTGTGATGATGCGAACCGGCATTGAGAACGGCGTCGGCACCGCCCACGGCATACGCGCGGGCCCACTGACGAGCCGTGGCCTGGGGAATGCCAAGCTCCGCGGCGAGGGCGCGATGACCGACCCCCTCTTGGAGGATCTCGACGGCGCGCTGCCTAACCTCAGGCGCATGCGTGCGAGTCCTAGTTGCTTCCGACATACCTGCCACTTCTTAGCCTTAACCGTTAATCTGCTTTCTTACGTGCAAGTTAGATAGTAGCATTTTACTGTTTGCTCAAAGCAGTTAATTAAAATAGACGCGGCGTTATCTGGGCATTTGGCACCAAATTACGACATTTCTTTATCGATTATTTACGCTGGTAGCTGACTCGCAGCTAATCGTCATTCGCTTGTCAACAAAATTGGCATCTCTTTATGTCCTTTGGTATAGAGGATATAGTTATTAACCCCTCCCCCAATAATTTTGAGTGATCTGCAAGACAGTAGACGTCCTCACTCCTCATGATTACCGCGCATTGCCATCCACCGGAGCAAAACAAAAAGGGCGGGACCTGCTGCGCTTGCAGACCCCGCACCGGTTGACACCCGACGGGACACAGCCGGGCGAGACGGATCCGTGCTACCGCCCCGCCTGGCCGCGATGTTCAACTACAGCTCGTTGGCCGCGTGATACGCCGTGCGAATGGCGCTCGCGATGTCGGCGGTGCGCTCACCCGAGCAGTCGCCCACGCAGGTCACGGGCACCGTCACGCCATCCAGGTCAAACGCGTTGGCCTTGGAGCCCACGGCCATCACCACGTAATCGCAGGCGATCTTCACCGGCTCCTCGGCGCCGTCCTCGGTGGTGCGAACAGCCTCCACGCCCTCGTCGGTAATGGCGGTCAGGCGGGTCTTAACATGCTGCTCCACGTTGTGCTCTGCAAAGTCGCTCATAATCAGCGGCAGAATGGTCTCGGACTCGCCCGCGGCAATCTTGTCGAGCATCTCCACGATCGCCACCTCGCAGCCGTGCTGCAGCAGGTACTCGGCAGTCTCGGTGCCCACCAGGCCGCCGCCAATGACGGCGACGCGGCCCGTAAGCTCAACCTTGCCGGCCAGCACGTCCCAGCTCGAGACGACCTTGTCCGAGTCGGCACCCGGAACGGGGATGACCACGTCGTGCGCGCCCACGGCCACAATCGCGGCGTCGGCGGCGTTGAGGTCCTCAGCGGTAGCAACATGGCTGAGCTCGACCTTCACACCCAGGCCGGGCAGAATCTTCTCGTAGTACTCGACCGAGCGCATGATCTCGTCCTTGCGCGGAGGCGCGGCCGCCAGCACAATCTGGCCGCCCAGATGATCGCTCGCCTCGTAGACGGTCACGTCGTAGCCGCGCTTGGCCGCCACGCGTGCGGCCTCCAGACCGGCGATGCCGCCGCCCACCACGGCGATCTTCTTGTCGCCCTCGCCCGGCTTAATGGCGATGGTCGCCTCGTCACCGTTCTCGGCATTAAGCACGCACGAGATGTACTTGCGGTTTTGAATCGCGTCGACGCAACCTTTGTTGCAGTTGAGGCACTCGCGGATGGGTTCGCCCGTGGCGGCCTTCAGCGCAATGTCGGGGTCGCACATGAGCGAGCGGCCATAGGCGATGATGTCGGCAGCGCCGTCTTCCAGAATCTTCTCGCCGGCCTCGACCGAGACAACACGGCCGACGGTTGCCACCGGCACGGAGACCAGGGCCTTGACGCGCTCGGCCACCGGCAGCGTCCAGTTGTAGGGCATGGCGCCCATGGGCGGAATGGTGTCGCCCATGTTGCCGGTGTGGTTGGCCTGTGCGACCTGAATCATATCGATGCCCGCGCCCTCGAGCAGCTTGGCGAACTCGCAGGCCTCGTCGGGCAGCAGGCCGCCCTTGCCGCGCGGCGTGCCGTCGGGGTTCTCCATGATCACGGGGAGCTTGTACTCCACCATCAGCTGCGGTGCGGCTTCCTTAATGGCAGCGACGACCTCCAGCGCATAGCGAACGCGGTTCTCGAACGAGCCACCGTACTCGTCGGTGCGCTGGTTGAGGATGGCCGAGCACAGCGAACCCACCAGGCGGTCGCCGTGGACCTCGATGGCGTCGATGCCGGCCTGCTGCGCGCGGGCGGCCGAGGCAGCGATGGCCTCCTTGATCTGGGTGAGCTGCTCCACACTGGCCTCGTTCACAAAGTGCTGCATGTCGTGGTGCAGTTTGGCGTAGGCCTGGTTGCGGATCTCGTTGGACTCGGCCATCTTGGCGGCAAAGGTCTCCTCGTCGCCGGCGGCCTTGGCCTCCTGCGCGGCCTTGGCAGCGGCCATGGAGCCCATGACCATGCGGCCGACACCGGGCACGTCGTACTCGGGGTGGAACAGCTGCAGCGCGACCTTGGCACCGTGCTTGTGGACGGCGTCGGCCAGCGCCTTAAACGTGGGGATCTGGGCGTCGGTCGCCAGCTTGGGTGTGGGGCTTGCGGTCATAACGGGAGCGACGTCGCCGATGACGATGTAGCTCACGCCGCCACGGGCCAGGCGCTCGTAAAAAGCCAGGCTGCGCTCGCCGATGGAACCGTCGCGCTCCTCGTAGCCGGTGGTAAGCGGCGGGAACATAATGCGGTTCTTGAGCTCAAGGGGGCCAACCGTAATGGGCTGGAGCAGCTTGGATGCAGGTGCGGTCATGGACATTCCTCTCTTGTAGGCGCGGCGGCGATGGTGCCGCGTAGTTGTCTAAAGGATATGGCATGGGAGCACGGCGGCACAACTGAAATCGGCGGACAGCAGGCAGCGGCAGGTGGATGGGACGGGGCGGCCCGTCGGTTTGTCTCGATCTGTAACAGTTACGCGGCGAAACCGGGGCTTACTGTTACAGATCGAGACATTCCTCTCGACCCATCCTCGACAATCTAGATCTGTAACATCTAGGCCCACTTTTGGCCCCTACCCGTTACAGATCGAGACAAACCAAACCCGCCTGCTAGAAAATCTCAATCTATAACAACAACTCGGCAAAATCCGTCCCTCGTGTTACAGATTTAGACAAACACGACCCAACCCACCGGTATATCTCGATCTGTAACACCTAGCCGCCCAAATCGGGTCTAGATGTTACAGATCGAGATTTTGTTTGAGAGGCCGAGAATTGGACCGAAAACACGGTCCCGAAATAACAAAAAAGCTCGCCGGCTAGGCCGACGAGCTGCAAGTTCTTGGTCGCGGGGGCAGGATTTGAACCTACGACCTCCGGGTTATGAGCCCGGCGAGCTACCAGACTGCTCCACCCCGCAATGTCTGGGCGCCTCATGTGCGCAAGAAAGAATATTACGCGGGAGTTCGGTAAACGGCAAGGAAAATCTCGTAGAGCATAATTCCTTCATATTTAAACCCCTCAGCCCCTATCACCGTAAACGAATCGCAGCCGAGCGCCGTCGACGGCGCGTATACAATGGTGCGCGTCCTTTTATGCCAACACTGGGAGTAGACATGCTGCTCGCTATCGATATGGGAAACACGCAGACGGCCATGGGCCTGTTTGACGGAGACGAGCTGGTGCAGTCGTGGCGTATGCCCACCGACCGCTCCTATACCGCCGACGAGATCCACGTGCGCCTGATGGGTTTCTTTAAGATGTACGGCCTTTCGCTCGATGCGGTCGACGCAATCGCCTTTGCGGGCGTGGTGCCGCAGCTCTCGCGCGAGTGGCACGCCGTGGCCGACCGCATTGCCGCGGACGCCATCGTCATCGGGCCGCAGACGGCCGCGGTGACCAAGCTGCGCGCGGCGCGCCCCCAGGCCGTAGGTGCCGATCGCGTCGCCAACGCCGTTGCAGCCGAGACTTTCTACGGCGCGCCGGCAATCGTGGTGGACTTTGGCACCGCGACCAATATCGACGTCATCGATGAGGACGGTTATTACATTGGCGGAGCGATCGCGCCGGGCATCCGCATCTCCATGGACGCGCTTGCCGCCCGTGCCGCCAAGCTCGCCAGCGTGCCGCTCGAGGCACCCGAGCACGCCATCGGCCGCGACACCGAGGAATGCATCAAGGTCGGCGCCGTAACGGGCGCCGCCGCCATGGCCGAGGGCCTGGTCGCGCGCATGAAGCGCGAGCTGGGCCGCGAGGATGCCACCGTTATCGCCACGGGCGGTCTCGCCAGCATCGTCGCCGATTCGACCGATGCCTTCGATGTGGTCGACGGACAGCTCACCATCAAAGGCATCTGCGAAATCTACCGCCGCATGCAGGAGCTGGGATAGGACAGGGGCTTAAGTCGAGCACGAGCGCGAGCGGCGAACTAGGCAACGCATCGGCCCTATTCCTCAAAATCGAAAGATTTTCAGTTTTGAGGAATAGGGCTTTCTGCTAGGCCTCGTCGCACAGCCACCTCGCCAGGTCCACGATCTGCACCCCATTGCGGTCCGTGGCCTCGTGATGCGTGCGGGCGAGAATCATCTTGGGGTACGCGTCGCCAATGCTCAGCAGTGGTGAAATCTCGCGTTCAAATGTCTTATCCGAGCTGATGTCGTCGCTCACCTGAATGTAGAGCTTCTCGCTTCGCTTGATTGCTACAAAGTCTATTTCCTTTTTATAGAGCACGCCGACGTATACCTCGTATCCGCGGCGCAGCAGCTCGATTGCCACCATGTTCTCGTATACGCGTCCCCAATCCATATCACGTGTACCGAGCAGCGCGTATTTGAACGCGTGGTCTGCCAGGTAATACTTCTCGCCGCTCTTAAGGTATTTTTTGCCGCGGATGTCGTACCGACGAACTTTATAGAAGGCAAACGCATCGCACAGGTACCCCATGTACGTGCCGACCGTCTTGTTCGTTATCTTTAGCCCATCCGCGTTCAAAATATCCGTAATGTTACGTGCCGACGTTATGTTGGATACGTTGTCCATCATGTAATCGGCAATGCGCAGCAGCGCCGATTCGTTTCTCACGTTATGCCGCTGCACGATATCTCTCACAATGAGCGTCTTGAAGACGTTGGAGAGATATTGATAGCGCTGCTCCTGCAGTGGATAAGGGTAAGAGCCGGACATACCGCCGGTTCTCGCGTACTCATCGAAGTCGCGGTCGACCTCGCCCTCGTCGCCATAGAGTCGATACTCCTCAAACGAGAATGGGAAAACCTCGATCTCAAACGTACGCCCCGTAAAGAGCGTCGACAGATCGCTCGACAGCAAAAAGGCATTCGATCCGGTAATGAATATGTCGTACTGCTCGGATGCGTGGAGGCTGTTGATCGCACGCTCAAAACCGTCGCACATCTGAACTTCATCGATAAGCAGAAAGTTTTGTTTGCCGGACACTCGATGCTCTTTTACATAGGCGAGCAGCGCGTGATACTCGAGCAGATTCTCGAACTCATCGAGGTTGTAGTTGATATGGATGACATTCGAATTGGACAGATTTGCCTCCACGTAATCGCGGAGGGCCTCGAGCAATTTTGATTTACCGCTACGACGGATGCCCGTGATGACCTTGATGTCCGGCACGCCAATAAGGCTCGTCAACGTGTCCATATATGACGTTCTATTGATGAGTTTCATTGGGGCCTCCTCGCGGTCTTTTATCGCTATTCCTCAAAATTGAAAAATTTTCAGTTTTGAGGAATAGGCTCTATAGCGAATATACCTCGCGAAAGACCGAGCTGCCTTAATCCTATTCCTCAAAAACGAAAATTTTTCAGTTTTGAGGAATAGGGCGCTGGCAACCCATTCCCCAGATAGGCGAAACCCTCCCCGGCACAGGCCGAGGAGGGTCTTGTTGTCATGTCTATCTTTGGGCGCGAACGCCCCGCGTTACAGTCCGCGAATGCGCACGGCCTCGGGCGGAAACTCTTGCTCGCCGGCATCGGTCTTGATGGTCGCACGACCCCAGATGTCCAGGCCCGCAAACACACCGACCGCAAGCGGCAAACCGTTGGGCGACACCGCCGCAACTTGGCGGCCCAGCAGCGGCACCATGTCGAAGTACTCGCCCAGCACGGGAGCCAGCGGCCCTGCGGCGCCCTGCGGCGTGTTGGCAACAACCGCCCAGGCGTCCACGCGGGCCAGCATGGCGGCGGCCAGCGTCTCGACCAGCGCTTCGTCAGCCACGTCCACACCAAGCTCGCCCAGCGCCGAACGCTCAATATCCACCGTCACGGCACCGAACATGCCCGCAGCACCGGCACCGCCGTTCACGGCAACACGCGCGAGTGACGTCTCAAACGCAGGCGCACCGCACACGATATCGCTCGGCCACTGGATACCCACCTTGCCGGCAAGGCCCAACCCCGGCGTCGAAGCCGTGCCCACGAGCGCATCCATCATGCCCATCGCGGCCACAAACGGCAGGCCGTGGAAGGCGTGCATATTCACATCGGGGCGCACGACCAGCGAAAACGTCAGCGAAGCATCGCCCGCGCTCCACGCGCACCAGCCCGCGGACACGCCCTCGCGGCCCGCGTCACGCGCCGCGTCGAGCTCGGTACCGGCGGCAACAGCATTCATCTCGATCATCTACATACGCCCCAATTCGCCCACGATATGGCCCACGCGATCCTCGGGCTCCTTGACCTCGACGCCGTTGTAGCGGAAGAACCGCGCCGGGTCGTGCATCAGGTCCTCGAGCGGCACCAGCACAAAGTCGCGCTCGCCGATCAGCGGATGCGGCAGGCGCAGTTTTTTGCCGCCGTGGGTCTCGCCATCCATCCACAGCAGGTCCAGGTCGATAGTGCGCGGGCCGTTGGCCTTGGCCTTTTTGGAACGGTCGCGGCCCAGCTCGGCCTCGATCTTCATGAGCTCGTCGAGCAGCACCAGCGGCGCCAGCTCGGTCTTGATCTCGATGACGGCGTTGGCGAACGCGTCTTGGCGCGTCTCGTAGGCCGGCTCGCTCTCGTAGATGCGCGAGCAGTTGGACACGCAGGTGAGCGGAATCTCGGCGATCATGTCGCGCGCGGCGCGGATGTTGTCACAGCGATGCCCCAGGTTGGAGCCCACGGCCACAAACGCGCGGCGCGGCTGCGGCTTGGCAACGGCCCAGTAGCCGTTCAGGAACTGCGCAAAGCCGGCGACGTCGTGCACGCGCACGATGTTGGCGCCGGCCTGGATCGCACCCAGGCACACACCAAACGTGGCGGCATCGCGCTCGGCGGCCTCGGTCACGCCCGAGACGGCGCCCACAAAGCGCTTGCGCGACACGGCGCACATGAGCGGATAGCCCAGCGATGCCATCTTGGCGGTCTCGCGCTGGATGACGATGTCTTCGTTGGCCGTCTTGCCAAAGCCCGGGCCGGGATCGATGCAGATACGGTCGCGCGACACGCCGGCATGGATGAGCGTGCGGGCCTGGTCGGACAGAAAGCCCATGACGCGGCGCATGATGGGCGCAGAATCGGGCAGGGTAAAGCGGCGGAGCTGCGAGGTGGGCACATAGGCTTCCTCACGGCGGGCACTGCGGCGCATCATGGCGGCCAGGTGGTCGCTGGGCTCCGGCGCGGCTTCGGTAGCTGCGGGCACGGTCTCGGGCTCTGCAGTCTCGGCGGCAGGAGCGGTCTGCTCGGCAGCCGGCGTCTCTGGCTCGGACTCGGGCGCGGGCTCCGGTTCGCCAAACGGCAGCGAGGGCTGTACCACACCGCCCGGAAGCTTGGCCTCAACCTTGGGCTCGCCCAGCAACTTGCCGCGACGGCGACGGGCCGGCTTCTCGGCCTCGCGCGCAGCCTCGGCAGCCGCTTCGCGCGCCTTCTCGGCAACAAACGCCGCAGCCGAGGTATCGAGCTGCACCGTCGCGTGCGTGCGTGCGGGTGCGGCGACCTCGCCGGCGTGCATTACGATGACGCCGCAGGTGCTCGTCTTAACGAACTCAACCATCTTGGGATCGGTGAAGCCCGTCACGTCGTTGACAATCGAAGCACCGCAGCGCACAGCCGCCTTGGCAACCGCCACATGACGCGTGTCGATCGAGACAATGGCACCCTCTTTGGCGAGCGCGCGCACGACGGGCAGCACGCGACGCGCCTCCTCGTCGGGGTTGACCGGGGTAAAGCCGGGGCGCGTGGACTCGCCGCCCACGTCGATGATGTCGGCGCCGGCATCGAGCATCGCCAGGCCGTACTCGATAGCGGCATCCTGGTCAAAGTGCTCACCGCCGTCGCTAAACGAATCGGGCGTCACGTTGAGGACGCCCATGATGCGCGGACGATCAAAGCTGAGCTCGTACTTTCCGCACCGCCATGTCTTGCTGTCGTTCGCCATGAACATCCTCCTAAAATGCCCGCGCCGCCGCGCTCGGGCGCTGACGGCGGGGTCGCTTTGCAATCAGTCTTTCTATTGTATCCGCGCGCGCGGGCTAGAACGCAAACGCGGCCGCGATGTCGCAAGAAATCAGCAGGTCGGCATTTGCATCCTGATCGGTGGGCGCCAAATTGCAAATGGCCAGCGTATCGCCAGTAAAGTAACGCGTGAGGCCCGCCGCCGGATACACTACGAGCGAGGTCCCGCCCACGACGAGGGCGTCGGCTGCAGCGATGGCAGCAATGGCGCCGGTAAGCACACGCTCATCGAGCGGTTCTTCGTAGAGGACCACATCGGGCTTGATGCGACCGCCGCACGCAGGACACACGGGCACGCCCGCGGCATCCTCGTGCTCGCGCGAGCAAATCCATTCGGCGCTGTAGACCGCGCCGCACGTCTGGCAGATATTGCGGTGGACCGAGCCATGCAGCTCGAACACGCGCTGCGAGCCGGCCATCTGGTGCAGGCCGTCGATATTTTGCGTCACCACGGCGTCGAGCTTGCCGGCGCGCTCCAGCTCGGCCAGCTTGGTGTGGCAGCGGTTGGGTTTAGCGTTGAGCGCGATCATCTTGGTGCGGTAAAAGTCGAAGAACTCCGCAGGATGCGCCTCGTAAAAGCTATGCGACAGCATGGTCTCGGGCGGATAGGCAAACTGCTGGTGATACAGGCCGTCCACGCTGCGGAAATCGGGAATGCCACTTGCCGTGGAAACACCAGCGCCGCCAAAGAAGACCACGCGCTTATGGGTGCCGAACAGCTCCGCCAGCGCGGCGGAGGCCTGCTTGGGATCCGTTATTGCCTGCGTCATATGAGTCCTCCGTCCTTGTTGGTCGGGCAGCGTCGGGCGATGTCCCAGCATGCGGCCTTTGGGTCAGCACGCGCGGTGCCCACCACCGCCCCTGTTGCGCTAATCTTAAGCCTGCCAACCCCGTCGAAAGGACACCATGCCTCAGACTTACACTTTCGCCTCGTGGAACGTCAACGGCCTGCGCGCCGTGCTCAAAAAGGACCCGAGCTTTATCCAGATCGCGCAAGAACTCGACGTCGATATCCTGGCGTTGCAAGAGACCAAGCTGCAGGAGGGCCAGGTCGATATTGACCTGCCCGGCTATCACCAAACCTGGAGCTACGCCGAGCGTAAAGGCTATTCGGGCACTGCGGTCTTTAGCCGCCAGGAACCGCTGCGCGTGCTGCACGCCGACGCACTGCTACCCTACGCCGGCGAGAACGAGGCGGCCGAGCTCGTCGCCCAAGCCGCAACCGAGGGCCGCGTCTGTGCGCTCGAGTTCGACAAGTTTTGGTTTGTCGACGTCTATACGCCCAACGCACAAAATGAGCTCGCGCGCATCGACGTGCGTATGGCCTGGGACGATGCCTACCGCGGCTTTTTGAACGCGCTCGAGCGCGAGACCGGCAAACCCGTCGTAACCTGCGGCGACTTTAACGTGGCGCATGAGGAGATCGACCTTAAGAACCCCAAGTCCAACCGCGGCAACGCAGGCTTTTCGGACGAGGAACGCGGCAAGTTTACCGAGCTGCTCAACGCCGGCTTTACCGATACCTGGCGCGCGGCAAACCCCGACGTCGAGGGCGTCTACAGCTGGTGGAGCTATCGCTTTAATGCCCGCAAGAACAACGCCGGCTGGCGCATCGATTACTTTCTGGTAAGCGATTCGATCGCCGCCAACGTTCGCGACACCGGCATCCGCGGCGACATCTTTGGCAGCGACCACTGCCCCGTCACCCTCACGCTAGAGCTCTAGCCCCAATTGATCCCCTGGGGACGGAGGAAAAGGGATCATTTTCACCTCGCGAGGGAACCCACGCGGCCCTCCCGCCACGGAACTGACCCATCTACTACGTTTAAGCCACTACCCTCAACCACAGCGAACAACGCAAAAAGAAAACCGCAGGTAGAAAGCCTGCGGTTTTTCGTAAAACGCGGTCATGGTCGGGGGTATCAAGCTAAACGTAGTAGATGGGCCAGTTTCGTGGCAAGCGCCGCCAACTGATTCCCCGGGGACGTCTGGGGACGGAGGAAAACGGATCGATTTGGCTCTCTGAGGGCCACGATGCCCGTCATATCAGCCGGCCATTCCAAAACTATGCCGGTTTACGGGGCTGAATCGCGAACCCCCAACCATACGCAATTCCGAAATAATAAAACCTCAGGTAAACGGCTTGCTCTATTTTGAAAAAAGCCGGTATGGTCGGCCTACGCTAATCTAGCCCCGTAAACCGGCATAGTTTTGAAATGGTACTTCGGAAGTATTGATTCACGCCCCGGCGCAACCAGCCCTACAGCCCGTATTTCACGACAACGCGGTTGATCCGTCGACACCAAGGCTTGTAGAGGGCGGCCAAGAACACGCAGGTCGCGAGGCCGTGTGTGATATCGAACGGCACTGCCGTGGCAAGACGCGCCACGACGCCCGCCCACGTGAGCGGTTGTACAAAACCGATAATGTCGTACGCGTTGATCACCACGCCGTACAGCAGACCCGAAGCAAAGCCGTACGCCATCAGCGCCGGCATGCGCACGGTTCCATCCGCACGGTCGAACGCACCGGCATGCGCCAGCGCACCGCCAACATAGCCAACCAGGCCCCAGGCATACATCTGCCATGGCGTCCACATGCCCTGCCCAAAAAAGAAATTGCTGGTCAGCGCCGCCAGCGCGCCAACCATAAAACCATTGCGGCGACCAAGCGTCGCCCCCGCGATAATGGCGATGGCGCTCACCGGTTTAAAGTCGGGAATGGGCCCAAACAGGATGCGCCCCGCCGCCGCCAGCGCCGCCAGCACCAGCGTGGGCATAATCTGGCGCAAACCCGGACGAGATGCCTCGTAACCCGCAAAGAACAGTGCAAGCACCAGCGCCACCACGACAAGCATGGCAAGCGCCGCCTGCTCAACGCCCGCCAGCAACGCCGCTGCCATCACCGCCGGCACCGCCAACAACAGCGGGATCTCCAGTTTTGTGAGTAAACGCGAGAAACGACAGTCCGTCATCCCATCACGCCCTATAGAACACGTTGTCGGCAAAGAAGTCGGCCGGGGGCTCCATGCAGGCAATCTCGCCGTCAAACATCATGGCGACGTCGTCGGCTACCTGCTCGGCAAAGTCCAAATCGTGCGTAGCCATGATGACGGTGCCGCCAGCCTTCGCATGGTCACGCAGGGCGCGGGCGATGATGCGGCGGCTCTCCAGGTCAAGGCCCTTCGTGGGCTCGTCAAGCAGCAGCAGCTCGGGGCCGATCAGCAGCAGCTTTGCCAGCGCAAGCAGCTGGCGCTGTCCGCCCGAGAGGTCGTAAGGGTGGCGCGTCTCCAGGCCGTCCAATCCCAGTTGCGCCGCACGCTCCCGCGCCAAGTTCTCGTCATATCCGCAGGTCGAGGCCCATTCCATCAGCTCGTCGCGCACCGTCTCGGCAACCAGCAATGCTTTGGGATTCTGAGGCAGCAGCGCCGCCGAGGCCGCTCCGCGCACCATGCGGCCGCGCTGCAGCTTGGCGGTCTTCGCCAGCACCGAGAGCATCGTCGACTTACCGCATCCGTTGCCGCCCACGATCGCATGCACCGCACTGGCCGAAAACGCAACGTCGAGCCCGCGCAGCACCCAACCGCCCGCGCGATCGTAGCGAAACCAGCCTTCCGACAGGGTGGTAGCCGACCCGCCGTGCATTTTTTGGAGTATTCTGCTTCCATCCGTGCGCGGGAAGGCTTCCGAGCCGTTCTCGAGCGACGTTTGCGCCACAAATTCGGACGATTTGTCCAATTCTGAACTTTTTTTCGCGCTCGATACGTCCCCGGGCGGCTCCAGAGAGCCCAAATTGTCCTCACGCCTGCTGAATACTCCGTTTTTTGCACATCGGATGGCACCCCACCCCAACATCTCATCGGAAAACAGCGATTCTCGGCGTCCCAAAGAAGCCATATCCGCCACCTCGCGCACGCGACCGCCCTCAATCCGGTACGCACGCGTCGCATACTCGAGCATCGGCCGCGGTTGATGCGTAGCCACAACAACCGTGCAGCCCAGCTCACGGTTCACGCGAAACAGCGCGTGCAGAAAATTCTTCTCGGCAACGGGATCGAGCTGAGACGTGGGCTCGTCGAGTAGCAGCACACGCGGACGCAGCGCCAGGACGGCGGTAAGCGACAGCAGCTGCTTGCGGCCACCCGAAAGCGTGTCGGTATCGCGATGAAGCCAGTCCTCCAGACCAAAGAAATAGCTGGTCTCGGCAACACGGCGGCGCATCTCGTCGCGCGACACGCCCAGATTCTCTAGGCCAAACGCCATCTCATGCCACACGGTCTCGCACACAATCTGGTTCTCGGGATCCTGGAACACATAGCCCACGCGCTCCGCCGATGCCCGCACGTCCATGTCGGCAACGTTCTCGCCCAGCACGCGCAGTTCGCCAGTGCGCTCGCCCGCCGGCGCGATCTCGGGCTTGAGCAGCGACAGCAGCGTCGACTTACCCGATCCGGTACCGCCAACAAGCAACGCAAATGCACCTTGGGGAACAGACCAGTCGAGCCCCTCGAGCACCGCAGCATCAGCATCGGGGTAGGCAAAACTAAGGCCTCGCACCTCAATCGCCGGCGCGGCCGAGCCATATGCCACACCCGCCGCCGGGCCCCTATCCAACCGAGCCATCAGCCAAACCTCTTCTCATCAATCGCGTGCAACACGCAAGGCAGCACCATCCAGGCAGCGTACACGACATAGCCCGGCCACGGCGCCGGCACCGAGAGCTGCGGATAAAACGAATACTGCGTCGTCGCGGTCCACGCCACTGTCACCGTGACCACGCCAAACAGCGCAAGCCCAGCCAGCGCGGCAACGTCGCTGCGCCCCAGCCGATACCGCGCATACGTCGTTCGACGCGTCGCGGCGCCCCACCCACGGGAGCGCATGGCGTCCGCGCGCTCCAGCGAATCTTCCATGCCCCAGCCCATCAACACACTCGATGCCCGCAAGCGCGAGCGCACGGGGTCGGCCGGCGCGCGGCCCGGCACATCAATCGCATCCTGCACCGCCAGTACCGTACGACCGCGACGCAAAAACTGCGGGATAAGCCGCATGCACATCGAAATCATGAGCGCGATCACCGGCGCGGCGTTGCCCAAAAGCGCAAGCACCTTGTCGTATTCGAGCATCGACGCCGCCGCCTCAAACCACAGCACGCTCGCCACAAACAGCCCGCCCATGCACAGGCCGTATACCATGCTCTCCAGATACACCGCGCGCATGCCAATACGGAACAGTTCCGTCGAGCCCGAGGCGCTAAACAGCGGATTGACCAGCGCGATAATCAAAATCACCGGCAGCTGCCAGCGAAGTGCGCCCAGCGTGTGGGCAGCCCCACGCGTCGCAAATCCATACGCCAGCCCGCCCGCAAGTGACAGCGCAATCAGCACCGGCTGCATCGAGGACATGGTGAGTCCCAGCGTCAGCACTATATAGAGTGCCGGCACAGCCGGATGCGACATCGAGAATGCCGCGACGGGCTCGCCGCCAAACTCCTCACGCATGTTGTCCACGGGCACCCCCGTCTCCTCGCTCAAACGACAGCTCCGCAGCACCGCCAACGCCGCACGCAAGCAGTGCAAACGCCACGCCGGCGGCGCAAGCCTCAACCGCCGCAAACCAATCGCTACGCGCTCAACATATGCCTGCGGTATCATATTGCGCCGTGTATCGTTTCCAAACGCACGTCTCTATAACGTAACAGGAGATCACATGGACGCAACCGCAATTATCCTCGCTGCCGGCGAGGGCACCCGCATGAAGTCGAACCACTGTAAGGTTTCGCACAAGATCCTGGGCAAGCCCATGGTCCAGTGGATCGTCGACGCCACCATCAAGGCCGGCTGCAGCCGCGTCGTGGTCGTCATCGGCAGCCACGCCGACGAGATGCGCGCCCTGATCGACGGCGCCTACGCCAACAGCGCCACCAAAGTCGAGTGCGTTGAGCAGACCGAGCGCCTGGGCACCGGTCACGCCGTGAAGGTCGCGCTCGAGGCCTGCGGCATCACGCAAGGCCCCGTCGTCGTGCTCAACGGCGACCTGCCGCTCATCACCGCCGACACCGTCGCCAAGTTCGCGCAGACCGTCGCCACCGGCGAGCTCGCCTGCACCGTCATGACCATGACCCCGCCCGACCCCTTCGGCTACGGCCGCATCAAGCTGGGTGCCGACGGCCAGATCGAACGCATCATCGAGCAGAAGGACTGCACACCCGAGCAGGCCGCCACGCTGCTCGAGTGCAACGCCGGCTGCTACGCCTTCGACGGCGCGCAGCTCGCCGCGCACATTGACGAGATCGGCAACGACAACGCGCAGTCCGAGTACTATCTGCCCGACATGCTCGAGATCCTCAAGGGCCACGGCCAGGCAGTCTCCATCTTCCACTGCGATGACTACCGCGACGGCCTGGGCGTCAACAGCCGCATCCAGCTCGCGCAGCTCACCGCCATCGCGCGCGACCGCATCAACGAGCACTGGATGGCCGAGGGCGTTACCTTCATCGACCCCACGCAGGCCTGGATCGGCCCCGACGCCACCATCGGCCGCGACACCGTCGTGTGGCCGCAGACGCACCTGATCGGCCACGTCACCGTGGGCGAGGAGTGCCAGCTCGGCCCCAACAGCCGTCTCACCGACACCACCGTCGGCAGCGGCTGCATCATCGATGAGACCATCGCCATCGAAGCCGTCATCGAGAACGGCGTCGACTGCGGCCCGCGCGCCTACCTGCGCCCGGGTACCCACATGCTCGACGGCTCCAAGGCCGGCACGCACGTGGAGATCAAGAAGTCCACGATCGGCGAGGGCTCCAAGGTGCCGCACCTGTCCTACATCGGCGACACGACCATGGGCTCCGGCGTCAACGTGGGCGCCGGCTCCATCACCTGCAACTACAACGGCGTACACAAGCACAAAACCGTCATCGGCAAGGATGCCTTCATCGGTTCCGATACCATGATGGTCGCGCCCGCCCAGATTGGCGACGGCGCGCTCGTGGCCGCCGGCTCCGTCATCACTGAGCCGGTCCCGGCAGACGCACTCGGTCTGGGCCGCGCCCGTCAGGTAAATATTGAGGGCTGGGCCGCCGATTATCGCCGCCGCCTGCACGAGGACGACGAGGTATAACGTTTTACCAAGCATCTAAGGAGCCGCTTCCGTGGGGACGGCTCCTTTTTCTATGCTGACCTGCGCGGCCGGATGAGTGGTCGGTTCGTGTCCGTTGACGGTAAAGACGTTATCAAGACTCGATAAACCCCGCCGCGCGGTTACAATGCAACAAGGCATCTATATGGCATTCGATATAAAGGAGAAGGGTAATGCCGATTAATGATCCCGAGAAGTCGGAGAATATGCGCAAGTCCATCCGCGTGTATTCCGGTTCCTCCAACCGTCCCCTCGCTCAGAAGATCGCTGAGTTCCTTGGGGTCGAGCTTTCGGGCCTTACGCTAAAGCAGTTCGCCAACGGTGAGATTTACGCCCGCTACGACGAGACCGTCCGCGGCGCCGACGTCTTCCTGATTCAGTCCGTGGCCGGCGGCAACGTCAACGACATGCTCATGGAGCTGCTCATCGCCACCGACGCTGCCAAGCGCGCATCCGCCCGCTCCATCACCGCCGTCATCACCCACTACGGCTATGCCCGCCAGGACCGCAAGGCCGGCCCGCGCGAGCCCATCACCGCCCGCCTCGTCGCCAACCTGCTCGAGCGCGCCGGCGTCAACCGCATCATCACCCTCGACCTGCACCAGGGCCAGATTCAGGGCTTCTTCGATATCCCGGTTAACCACCTGTCCGCGCTGCCGCTGTTTGGCCAGTACTACAACGACATGCACTTCGACACCGACAACCTGGTTGTCGTCTCCCCCGATGTGGGCCGCGCCAAGGCCGCCAAGAAGCTGTCCGACATGCTCGGCTGCGACCTGGCCATCGCCCACAAGGGCCGTCCGCGCCACAACGCCGCCGAGGTCATGGGCATCATCGGTGACATCAAGGGCAAGACCTGCATCATCAACGACGACATGATCGACACCGCTGGCACCCTGTGCGCCAACGTCAAGGAGCTCAAGGCTATGGGCGCTGGCGACATCTACGTCTGCGCCACCCACGGCATCTTCTCCGGTCCGGCCATCGAGCGTCTGAACGACGCCCCGATCGTCGAGTGCCTCGTCACCGACGCCATTCCTGTCGAGGTCGGCGGCAAGATCAAGACCATCTCGGTCGCCGAGGAGTTCGCTCAGGCCATCTCCGCCGTTTACCACGAGGAGCCCGTCTCCACGCTCGTCGGCGGCGACTTCGCGCTGTAGTCGCATCGTCCTTGTAACCCGGCGCATCGCCGTCGGAACAGAAGAAACCCCCGCGCTCCCCCTTGCTTCGCAAAGGTCGCGCGGGGGTTTCTTCTGTTCCGACGGCTCGCTCTGCCGCGGCCGCGCTTTTGTCTGGTGGGATTTCGCTGAAGCAAAGCCTCGCCTTCGGCGGGCGTGGTAGCCTTTGTCGTTGATTGAACTATTTGTGTAACGGAAGGACAAATATGGCAGCTGCACAGCCGCTTAAGATTCGCATGGTTGCCGGACTTGGCAACCCTGGCGAGGAATATGCCGAGACCCGTCACAACGCTGGTTTCAAAGCAATCGACGAGCTGGCCCGTCAGGCCGGCGTCACGTACTGGAAAAACCAAGCAGGCGCCGAGGTCGCGCTCATCAACATCAACGATCCCGAGGAAGAGGGCGGTAAGCGCCAGATCGTGCTGGTCAAGCCGCAGTCGTACATGAACACCTCGGGCGGGCCCATCTCCAAGCTCTGCCGCGAGTACAAGATCAAGGCCGAGGAGCTGCTCGTGATTCACGACGAGCTCGATATTCCCGCCGGCGACGTGCGTGTTAAGGTGGGCGGCGGCCACGCCGGTCACAACGGCCTGCGCTCCATCATCGACAAGATGGGCAGCCGCGACTTCAGCCGCATCCGCACCGGCATCGGCAACCCTCCCGGCAAGATGGCTGTCGCCGACTACGTGCTTAAGCAGCTGCGCGCCCGCGAGGCCGAGGATTTCCAGGACACCTGTGCCCGCGCCGCCGACGCCGCCGGTCTGGCCATCGTCCACGGCGTAATCTACGCCCGCGATCACGTAAACGGCGCCGCTTCCGCCAACGGCAAGCACTAAAACCTATCATTTAGGGACAGGTTTATTTTGGCAAGTTTTACCTGCGGAAACTCCCCAGTTGCGGCATCGCAATCAACCGCGCGCCGACATACATGCATAGCACCCCAAAGGGGGCCGGCCTCATCACAGCCCGAGGCCGGCCCCCTTTGCCGTTTTACCTGATAAAACCGACCAAAATAAACTTCTCCCCCTTTGATAGGCCAAAGTGGATAAACCCTGCTCCCAACCGCCGAAGACACACGTAAGTGACATGTCCATGAGGGTATAATTTGCACCGTATGTCTGCACAACGCCTGTGCACGTACGGTTTTATTCGGGCTACCGTCCATTTCCGTGGAGGCACGGTTCGGCGGCCCTAACAAGAGAGGGGTTCTATGTATAAGATCCTGGAGAAGACGCAGTTCTCGGAGAAGGTGTTCAAGTTCCGCATCGAGGCGCCCGCAATCGCCAAGCATGCGCACGCTGGACAGTTCCTCATGATTCGCGCCAACGAGACGGGCGAGCGCGTCCCGTTTACCCTAGCTGGCTGGAACGGTGACGAGGGCTGGGTCGAGTTCATCTTCATGGTGATCGGCAAGACCACCGAGATGCTTTCCACCTACGAGGCCGGCGAGTCGCTGCGCGACGTCGTGGGCCCGTTGGGCGTTCCCACCGAGATGGCCGAGGGCCCCTGCGCCGTCATTGGCGGCGGCGTCGGCCTGGCAATTGCCTTCCCGGTCGCCAAGCACCTGGTCGAGACCGGTCACGAAGTTCACGCCATCATGGGCGCCCGCACCAAGGACCTCCTGCTCATGGAGGACCAGTTCCGCGAGCTCCTCGACGAGGACCACATCCACATCACCACCGACGACGGCTCCTACGGCGAGCAGGGCGTTGTCACCGCTCCGCTGGAGCGCCTGCTGCAGGACAAGGCCGTGAGCCAGGTCTTCTGCGTCGGCCCCGTTCCGATGATGAAGTTCTCGACCCTCACCGCCCAGAAGTACGACATCCCCATCACCGCGTCCCTCAACCCCATCATGGTTGACGGCACCGGCATGTGCGGCTGCTGCCGCGTCGAGGTGGGCGGCGTGACCAAGTTCGCTTGCGTCGACGGCCCCGACTTCGATGCCACCCTGGTCGACTGGGATGACCTTCGTGCCCGCCAGGCCGCTTACCGTTCCGAAGAGGGCGAGTCCCTCAAGGCCTATGAGGAAAAGAGCTGCGCATGCCACTAGTTAACGGTCGTTTCGTTGCCGATATGAAGTCGCCCCGCACCCCCGATAACGAGGAGCCGGCTGCCGAGCGTGCCTGCGACTTCCGCCCCGTCGACAAGGGCTTCACCGAGGAGATGGCGCTGGCCGAGGCCGAGCGCTGCCTCAACTGCAAGAAGCCGTTCTGTGTTGAGGGCTGCCCCGTCAACATCAACATCCCCCGCTTTATCGAGCAGATCCGCGCGAAGGACTTCGGCGGCGCCCTCGATACCATCCGCGAGGACTCCATGCTTCCCGCTATCTGCGGCCGCGTCTGCCCGCAGGAGAACCAGTGCGAGGGCAAGTGCATCCGTGGTAAGAAGTCCGAGCCCGTGGCCATCGGCCAGCTCGAGCGCTTCCTGGGTGACCGCCCCGAGCTCGCCTCCACGCCCAAGATGGCTCCCAAGAACGGCAAGAAGGTCGCCGTCGTCGGTTCCGGCCCGTCCGGCATCACCTGCGCCGGCGAGCTCGCCCGCAACGGCTTTGACGTCACCGTCTTTGAGGCCTTCTTTACCGGCGGCGGCGTGCTGGTCTACGGCATCCCCGAGTTCCGTCTGCCCAAGGCGGTCGTCAAGCGCGAGATTGACGGCCTGGAGGACATGGGCGTCAAGTTTGAGTACAACTCCGTCGTGGGCAACATGGCCACGGCCGAGGAGCTGTTCGAGCAGGGCTTCGACGCCATCTATGTGGCGACCGGCGCTGGCCTGCCCAAGTTCCTCAACGTCCCCGGCGAGAACCTGCCCAACGTCTTCTTCGCGAACGAGTACCTCACCCGCGTGAACCTGATGAAGGCCAACAAGTTCCCCGAGTACGACACCCCCACCAAGCACGGCAAGAACGTCGTCGTCTTTGGTGGCGGCAACGTGGCTATGGACGCCGTCCGTACCGCCAAGCGTCTGGGCGCCGAGCACGCTATCATCGCCTACCGTCGTACCGAGGACGAGATGCCCTGCCGTCGCGCCGAGCTGCACCATGCTAAGGCCGAGGGCGTCGAGGTTCTGCCGCTCGTCTCCCCGCTCGAGTTTGTCGCTGGCGAGGACGGCTCCGTGTGCGCCGTCAAGGTCCAGAAGATGGAGCTCGGCGAGCCTGACGAGTCCGGCCGTCGTCGCCCGGTGCCCATCGAGGGCGCCATCGAGGAGATTCCCTGCGACGTCGCAATCTCGGCTATCGGCACCAACGCCAACCCCTTCGCAAAGAAGATCGGTGGCAAGATGGAGCTCAACAAGTGGGGCTACATCGTCGCCGACGAGGAGACCGGCCAGACCACCGATCCCCGCATCTGGGCCGGCGGCGACATCGTCACCGGTGCCGCTACGGTCATTCTGGCGATGGGCGCCGGCAAGAAGGCCGCTGCCTCCATCACCAAGAGCCTGCTGGGCGAGTAATCACCTACAGCGCTAACCACCAAACGGCAAAGTCCCCGTCGAGCACACGCCCGGCGGGGACTTTTTCTATGCCGACCACCCAACCACCACGATGGGGACAGGCACCTTTGTGATGGTTTTGGTCGGTTAGCCTTCGAGCTGCGCCACCTTGTAGCGGTAGGCAGCGGCGATAACGTCTTTACAACCCTCGCGGCCCAGCTTGGCGCGGTTGACGACGATGTCCTTGCCGCTCGTCATCTTCCACTTTCCGGCGCTGTAGCGCTTATAGAACGCCTCGCGCGCCTTCTGCTGCTGCTTGACCAGCTTGGCGCCCTTCTTTTTGTTGAGGCCGCGCTTTTTGCGCACAATCTCGACGCGGTCCTCAAAGGGAGCGGTCACCAATACGGCAATGTGGTTGGGGTTGTTACGCAGCAGGTAATCGGACAGGCGGCCTTCGATAATGCAGCTCTCGGTCTCGCCCAGGTCCAAGATCACCTGGCTCATCTTTTGGAATAATTTGTCCGAGTACGAACGGGCATCGTAACGGTCGGGCAGGAACGCCATGTTCTCCACGGCCAGACGTTCGTCATAGGCGGCCATCTTATCGAGTGACTCGCCCGCACGCAGCGATGCGCGCACCAGCAGCTCGTTATCGTACAGCGGAATCCCCAACTCGTCGGCAAGCATGCGACCAATCTCGTGGCCCTCGGCGCCAAAGTCGCGCGCGATGGTAATGACCACAGGATTCTTCTTATTCTCCAGATCGCTCATCGCGATTCCTTTCTAACAAATGAAAAATAGGCGATTCCTGATTCCCATTTTGTCACTTACGACCGTCCTGGTTTCCCAAGTGCGGCAGATTGCCCCGAAAGAGGAGCGCCGCGTACTAAATGTACGCAAGTGACGATTGAGGGGCAAGGTGCCGTGCTTGGGGAAGCAGGACTATGCGGCTACGATACGACGTTGATACGCTCGGACCAGCAGCGAGATACCAAAGTTGAGCACAAAGTACATCGCAAACACCAGGCCGTAGAGCATAAGCACCTGCGACAGATCGATCGCGTGGGCCATCACGACGTTTGCCGTGTACATGAGCTCGGCCACGTTAATGCCCGAAAGATACGAGCTGTCCTTAATGACGGTCGTGCACTGGCTAAACAGCGCCGGAATGATCGTCTTAAACGTCTGCGGCAGAATGATGTAACGCATGGTGGCAAAGAAGCCGAAGCCCTGGCTCTGCGCTGCCTCAAACTGGCCGCGCGGAATCGAGTTGAGGCCGCCGCGCACGATCTCGGCCATAACGGCGCTGGTAAACAGCGTAAAGGCGATGGTCGAAATCACAATGTCCAAACCCTGCACCGTAAAGTAGATAAACAGGATCCACAGCAGGTTCGGCGTGCAACGGAACAGCTCGATATAGGCGCTCACCAAAATACGGAACGGGCGGGGCGCATAGCTTTTAACAAGCGCCAGCACCGTGCCAAAGATGAGCGAGAAAAAGATCGACAGCGCCGAGATCTCGATTGTCTTAACAAAGCCGCCCCAAATGTAGAGCAGGTTGGTCGCGTTGAAGATTTCCATGCGCTAGGCCTCCTCTACGTTGTCGAGCCCCAGCTCGGCCAGGCTCACGCCGCGCGGACGCTCCTTGGAGCGGCGCTCGAGCCACTGCACCAGCATGGCGAGCGGAAAGCAGATGATGAAGTACATAAGGCAGCAGACGATGTATCCCTGCAGGTAACCGTACAGACTCACAAAGTTGTCGGAACGATACATAAGGTCGCCGCCGGCCACGAGCGCCAACACCGACGTGTTCTTGACCAGGTTGAGTGCCTGGTTGCACAGCGGCGGCAGAATGATCTTGAACGTCTGGGGCAGTACGATGTACCAGTAGGCCTGCGCACGGGTGAAGCCCTGGCTCTGGGCCGCCTCCATCTGACCGCGCGGAACCGCCTCGATACCAGTGCGGATGACCTCCGAAATGTAGGCCGCGTGATACAGGCCCACACCCAAGAAGCCCAGCACAAACGGCGCGATGCGCACCGGCTGGTCGGCACCGGTTATGGCCTGCAAAAACTGCGGACCGGCCATGTACATAAAGAGCACCTGCACGGGCAACGGAGTGTTCTGGTAAAACTCCACGTACACGCGGCTTATGGCGCGCAGCACGCGCGAACGGGTGGTAGAGAACACGCCCAGCAGCGTGCCCAGCACCAGCGACAGCAGCAGACCGGCAACGACCACCTGCAGCGTCACGCCAAAGCCCTCCCAGAAGGGCCCCATGTTTTGAAATGTCGTCGACCAACGGTCGGCGTCAAATAATCCTTCGAGCATTTGATTCCTTCCTTGGACGATGTGCCTATACAAGACCCCAGGTCTTGACCTCTTGGTCGAGCCAGCCGTCGGCCAGGCGATCGCAAATCACCTGATCGACCACGGCCGAAAGGTCGCAGCCCTTCTTGGTCGCCACGCCGTAGCCCTGCTCGCCAAACTTGACCTCGGGCTGCAACAGCTCAACGGTCTCGTTCATGTAACCGGCCAGCGTGGAGCGGTCCATGGCAAAGACGTCGATATTGCCGGCGTCGAGCGAACTCTTGATGATGGGGTAGCCGCTAAAGGCCCTAAACTCGGGCTTGCAGCTAAAGCCGTTGTCCTTGATCATCTGCTCGATTAGGCCCTGCGTGGTGGCACCCTGGCTCACGCCGATGACCTTGCCGTCCAGGTCCTCAATCGAGGTAAAGCCCGAACGCTTCTTAACCATGAGTCCCACGTAGTCGGTGCGGTACGGCGTCGAGAAATCCCAGCTCTTCTTGCGCTCGTCGGTGATGGTGTAGGTCGCCGCGACCACGTCAAGCTGGCCGTTATCGATCAGCGGGCCGCGCGTCTTGGGTGTTACGTCGTTAAACTCGACAAGCTCCTGGGCACGGGCCTCCTTGTAGCTCACGCCAAAGACGGCAGCGGCGATCTGGTAGCACAAATCGACTTCCATGCCCTCAAAGCGACCCTTGGCGGTGTCGTAATAGCCGTAGCCGGGAACATCCTTCTTAACGCCGGCATTCAGATGCCCACGCGACTTGATGGCCGCAAGCTTAGAGCCCTTGTCGGAGCCCTCGCCGCTGGTGGAGTTGCCGCAACCGGTAAGCGCGGTCCCCGTCAGCGCAAGCATGCCGGCGCCCGCCAGCCGCAAAAAGTGACGGCGCGACACGGCCGCCCTCGTCATATCCGTCATGTCCATCACCGCGCCTAGTGCAGAATCTTGGACAGGAACTCGCGGCAGCGCGGGTTCTCGGGGTTATCGAAGAAGTGCTCGGGCGTGCCCTCCTCCAGAATGCGGCCGTCCTCCATAAAGATGACGCGGTCGGCCACCTGACGCGCAAAGCCCATCTCGTGCGTCACGCAGATCATGGTGATGTCCTCCTGCGCGAGCTCAATCATAACGTCCAGAACCTCCTGGACCATCTCGGGGTCGAGCGCCGAGGTCGGCTCGTCAAACAGGATGATGGGCTGCTTGGTGCACAGGGCGCGGGCGATGGCGATGCGTTGCTGCTGACCGCCCGAGAGGTTCTGCGGATACTCGCCGGCCTTGTGAGCCATGCCGACGCGCTTGAGCGCGGCAATGGCGATCTCGGTCGCCTCCTCCTTGCTCTTCTTTTGCAGCTTGATGGGCGCGAGCGTCAGGTTGCCCAGCACCGTCATGTTGGGATACAGGTTGAACTGCTGAAACACCATGGAGCTATACTTGCGAGCCATCTCCAGGTGATTCTTTTTGGTGAGCGGCGTACCGTCGATGATGACCTCGCCCGACGTTGGCTCCTCCAGATAATCGACGCAACGGATGAGCGTCGACTTACCCGAGCCGGAAGGCCCGATCATTACGAGCTTCTCGCCGCGCTTGACGGTGAGATTGATATCTTTGAGCACATGCAGGTCGCCAAAGTACTTGTTGAGATGCTTGATCTCGATCATGTCTGCCATGAATGTCCCTTCCCTGCGTTTACACGAGTTGAACTATTGTACGGAAAGAACCGCGTTTCCGCAGCCCACACTACATTCCCGTAAAGAACCCGCAACCTTTAAGCCACTCATTGGGGACAGACTTAAATGAGTACCCGCTCATTGGGCACTCATTTAAGTCTGTCCCCAATGAGTACCCAATGAGTGCCCAGCCCAGCAAAAAGGGGCGCGACCATGACGGTCACGCCCCCTCAACATCAACTATGTACCGCTCGACCCTTAAGCCAGCTTTGCTCCGACGATCTTTGCCGCTGCCGGCTTGTCGAAGTTGCCGCCGGTGGCCTTACCCAGAGCGCCCATGACCTGGCCCATCTGCTTCTTGGACGTGGCGCCCAGCTCGGCGATGACCTGCTCGATCAGAGCCTCGAGCTCCTCGCCCGAAACCTGCGCGGGCAGCAGGCTCTCCAGAATCTTGACCTGCTCGGTCAGGTTGTCGGTACGCTCTTGGTCGTTGCCGACCTTGATGGACATCTCCAGCGTCTCGCTCGTCTGCTTGATCAGACGCTTGATCATGCTGTTGACGTCTTCCTCGGTCACATCGCGGCGCTCGTTAACCTCGATATTCTTCACCTCGGCCTTAACCTGGCGAATGATGGACAGGCGAACCTTGTCCTTGGCCTTCATGGCCGCGATCATTTCTTTCTGCAGCTCTTCGTTGGTCATCTGCAAATCCTCTCTAATAGCGTGGGCGGCACTCGTGCGAGCACCGCCCCATGATTACTCAGTCGTCGACGAATCGTCGGTCGAGCTCTTGGTGACGCCCTTCAGGCTCACGTTATAGGGTACGTCCTTGGGCATGGGGTTGACGGTAATGTCGGCGTCCTTCTTGTACTGCTCCAGCCACTCGCTGTACGCGGTGCTGGCCGTCTGCGTCTTCACCACGTTGGAGACGTACTTCTTGATGGCCTTGGGCACCTGGTTGATGTCATCGACCTGATTATCGACATGGAAGTAGTCGGTGCACTTGATGATGTGGTAGCCATAGGTCGACTCGACGACTTCGCTCACGTCGCCCTTGTTGAGTCCCTCGAGCGCCGTCTGGTAGCTGTCGACGAAAGTGGTGAGCTTATCCCAGCCCACATCACCCTTCTTCTCCTTGGAACCGGTGTCCTCGGAGTACTGCTCAACGGCGTCCTCAAAGCTCAGCTCACCGGAGTTGATCTTGTCCAGGCACTCCTGCGCCTTGGCCTTAGCGGCAGCCTTGTCCTCGTCGGAAGCGTCGGAATCAACCTTGATCAGGATGTTCGACGAGCGGCGAGCATCGTTGTAGTTAGACAGGTTCTCGTTGATGTAATCGACAATCTCGCTGTCCTTGGGCTTGCTCGTGGGCGCGACGGCATCCTTGAGCTTTTGTTGTGCCAAGCTCTCCTTGAGCGAATCCTTGTAGGTGTCCTCGGTATAGCCGTAGGTCTTAAGGGTCTTCTTAAAGGCCTTGGCACCGCCCGCGCTCTTGCACGCGTCCTTCCAGGCTTTCTCGACCTCCTCGTCCGACACCGTCACGCCGTTTTCCTTCTGCGCCTGCTGAAGCAGAATCTGCTGCGTGTAGGAATCGATGAGCTGCTTACGGTACTTCTTGGGCGTCAGGTCGTTGTCGACCAGATACTGCGCCCAGTCCTTGTCCTTGGTGTAACCGTAGGATGTGCGCATGCTCATGATCTGCTTGGTCACGGTGTCCTCGGTGAGGTTGGTGCCGTTGATGGTGGCGGCGACGCCGCCGGTAAGCTTGTAGCTCGAGGTATCCTCTGCCTGCGACATGAGACCGGAGCATGCCATGGCCGAAACGGAAAGCAGCATTGCCAGCACGCCGATAACCACCAGGACGATCTTGACGGTCTTAGACACGTACGTCTTGCGCTGCTTCTTACGAGAGCTAGAGGCAGTGCGAGCCTGCTGCTCGGGCGTCGGCGCGGCCTCGGAGTTCTTTTTCTTGTTTGCCATAGTTGGCCTTTCGCATAACGAATCGAACAAACGCCATTGTGTCACAACGCGGCCCCCGCGGCACGCTTGGTGCATTGGGGACAGGTCAATCTGCACCATTTTGGTGCAAAGGGGACAGATGTGGCACTTGGCACTTGGGGACGTTCTTTATATGCCGGCACTTGGGGACTGCCCCTTACTGCCGGCAGAAAAGGAACGTCCCCAAGTGCCGACTCAGCCCCACCTTAGAAGTGACGGCGGATGGCGTCGACCATGCCCTGGGACGTGGTCTGGCCGAGCACGTCGGCTGCGGCTTCGGCGTCCATAAAGATGTTCATGAGCGCCTGCAGGGCCTCGACCTGGCCGCCCGGCTCGGCGATGCCCAGATTGATGACGATCTGCGCCGGCACCGGAGCGCCCATGCCAGCCATAGCGTTGAATGTCACGGGCGCGGCGGGCTTCACCACCGCGATATAGGGCTTGGCCACAAACCCCGGATCGGTATGCGGAATGGCAATGTTTGCCGCCGGCATGGCAAGACCCGTGGGATAGGCATCCTCGCGCGTGCGAACGGCGTCGAGCCAACCGGATGCAATGTAGCCACGTGGTGCAAGCTCGCCCTCAAGCCGCGCGAACACCTCATCCGGCGTCGCACACTCCCAATCAAAAAACACCAGCTCAGGCGTAAACAGCGCTTCGTTATCCGCCATGCGCTCACCTCTCTCATCTAGTCACCTGGGACGTTCTTAAACGACTAGTCATTCAAGAACGTCCATTACAGTCGAAATTGTCAGCCCGGGACCGTCTCGGGCTACGATTGAGGCGCGCCCAGAACGGGCCGCCGACCGGGCGCCCGCGCACGGCCGAACGTCCCTGCCCCGAGAGGGCCCGTTGGGTGCTGCCGG
>JAXIZI010000059.1:0-35794 GCA_036304065.1 Collinsella sp.
CAGTAGCGGTCAGTAGCGGTCAGTAGCGGTCAGTAGCGGTCAGTAGCGGTCAGTAGCGGTCCGTAGCGGTCAGTAGCGGTCAGTAGCGGTCAGTAGCGGTCAGTAGCGGTCAGTAGCGGTCAGTAGCGGTCAGTAGCGGTCAGTATATTCTTCGGAGCCGTTTCTCTGGGCTTCGGCGGACTTGCCAACTCGCGCTTGGGCACTACTCAGTAGATTACTCAGCAGTGCCCAGTAGATTACTCAGTAGTGCCCAGCAGGGGGAGGGCAGCAAACGCAATGGGCCTGTTTCCCGGCTAGGACCTGCAGCCTCAAACTTCGCTTGGCATCCTGTAGAACTGGTGCGGGTCTTTCGGGCTTTTCCCTACCCATTCCAACAGGCCTCGACCGGCAAGGTCTTTCAGAGTCTTCGAGGCCGTTTTCCTACCGACATTGGACTCCCGCGCGAGGTCGGAGGTCGTGATTTTCCCCTGAGCGGCGGCAATTGCCATCGCTGCTCGTTCGCGCTCGCTGAGGAGCGGTCGGTTGTCGGCCGCGGTTCTCCTGAAGGCCGCTTTCTGCAACCCAGGACGCTCGAAGACGACGACGGTGCTGTTGACGGTCTGCTCGAAGCGGAACCTCACGCCGGCTGCCTCGCAGGCCTCCTTGATGCGCGGTATGCCCGTGCCGTACTGCTCGATGACGCCGGCGCGGAACAGGGTGCGCGCGATCGCGGGGTTTCGGAGGCCGAACTCGCTCGCGGTACCGTCTAGGTGCTCTTGCGGCGAGTCGCCCTCGGGGAACAGGCCCGGGCTCACGATCTGGACGGTGTCCATGAACACGTTGACCTCGACGGCGGTGCCGGTGGTGTAGTCGCGGTGGCACAGCGCGTTGGCAACCGCCTCGCGGATGGCCTCGGCCGGGATCTCGGGGATCTCCTTGCGGTACATGCCCGTCTCGCCGATGACGAACTCGCGCCTGATGTTCGACGTCACGAAGTACTCGGCGAAGTCGAGCAGCTTGAGCATGGTGCCGCTCTCGCGGCGCAGGTCGAGGATCTTGGCCTTGGTGTTGCCGCCCAGAAGCCCCAACTTCATCCTGGGGTAGGTGTCGGATCCCTCGCAGAACAGCTCCACCGCGGCGTTTCTTAGGCTGCCGTCGGGCGCGACGAGGTCGAGCCTTGCCAAGGTGTCCTCCACGCCGGCGAACCCGCCGCCCACGCGTCCGGCCCTGCCGCCGCGCGCGACGAAGTCACGCACCGCCTGCTCGTCGGCGTCGGAGACGGGCCTGCCGGACGGCAGCGAGTCCCACGGGCTACGGGCGCGCTCACGCTTGACGACCATGGCGCTCAGCTCCGAGGCCGACAGCGCTTTGTTCGAAGTCCCCACGCGGGTGAAGTAGCGTCCGTCGGCGGAGTAGGGGGCGTCGGCACCTGAGAAGGCAATTTTGATGTATCGCAGCCCATCATCGGCGTCGAGGCACTCGACCGTCGGGAACACCGCGGGCTCGATCTTGTCGGACACCCACGACGTCACCTGGCGCAGCGTTGCGTCGCTGACATCCTGGCCGATGACATCGCCGTTGTCCTTCACGCCGAAGTAGAGCTCGCCGCGGCCGTGCTTGTTCAGCATGGCGCTGATGGCTTGCAGTGCTTCTTTATGCTCGCCAGTGGACTTCTTGAACTCGACGGTCTCGCTCTCGCTGCCCAGGTTCATCCGCGCTGCCTTTCCCGTTCGTTGCTTGTCTCGTTGGATTATACCGTGGTCACCATGGGCGAAAACGTGGAAGCGCGCTTGCTTGCCTCTACCATGTTCTCATGCGCCTTAATGCCCTTTGTGAAGAATCATCCCATTGGGAAACGGGTCCCTATGGAACGATTTTGGTATCAGGCATAGGGGGGCGCTATCGTGGATGTCGTCACCATTGCCTGCGCCCTCGATCCAGAGATGTAATTACAGAAGTGCGGGGAAAAATCGAAAACCTTCGAGCACAACGCGGTTTTTTTGTATCAAAACCGCAGGTCGCGGAAGCCTAAAACGGGGGTCTGGTCAGCATTCCTTTGGTTTTCCCCGCACTTCCGAATTTGGCCTCTCGCCACATCCCGATTACGTCTTAAAGTGGCGCAAAAAGCCGTGTGCTCTGCTTGATTTTGCTCAGGAATTATGCCTGAGGGGTAGTGGATTCGCCTTTCTCCGCCGTGCAGCGGCACGTGTAGGGCTCTCTGGCTCAGGCGCGAGTCGCTTCCCGTCTGAAAAAGTTCTTAAAACAGCTTTAAAGTTGCCTTTGGCCTACATTGACAGCGTACAATATGCATGTTTACCATGGCAAAAGCTAAATTTGGGGAGGGGGAGCGCACGGTGGAAGTGCTGGTTGTTGGCAATACCGTGTATGTCGATGACGACTTTTGTGCCAAGGCGTTTCCCGGTGACCATGTTCAGGTCGTGGCGGCCAACGAGGCGCGCCGCGACGGGTCGTCGCTCCATGCGTCTTGGAAAGAGCTGCTGCAGCACCTGGACCAGGCTTACGAATTCGACCGTGTGGTCTACCTCTCTACCTATCTCACGCCGCATACCGAGGCCGTTGGCGACATCGAGCTGCTGCGCTCCGTCTTTCGAGCTTGCATGGGTTGCCAGATTCAGCTGCTGTTTGTGACTGGTCCCATGGGAGCGGACGGTGCGGTGGACGCTGCGGGGCAAAACGGCAAGGGCATCATTGCCCGTGCGGCCAACGACCTGTGCCGCTACTATGCGGTCCGCGACGGCATTCAGGCCAAGATCTTGCGCGTGCCGTATCTGTACACCGCCTCGCCCACGCTGGAAGACCCGATTTTGACCCCGCTGTTCGAGGCGTGCTCGCAAGGCTCTGCTGTCATGAGGGCTGGGGCGGACTCACCGCTCGGTGCCCTCTGCGCCGAGGAGCTGGCCGTTCTGGTGCGTCGCATCTTCGACAGCTGGGATGCCACATTCGAGGAACTCGAGGTTCCGGATAGCTTTGCCCACACCGTGGGAGACCTGGGCGAGGCGCTCAAGGGCTTGTTCCCGGGGCTCGACATTACCTACGACGGGGACGCCGTCGTCTCCATTGCTCCGAGCGATACCGTCCGCACGCGCTACGGGTGGTTCCAGCGCTATGACGTGCTGCGCGATCTTTCGACCATACACGCCCGCTGGGAGCAGACCCTCGCGGGCAAGCGCCATCCGCTGCGTGCCGCCATCGACCGCATGCGCGGGCGGACACTGCCCATCAAATGCCTGGAGACCGCGCTGGCCTGGGTGCTCTTTGAGGGCCTGGAGCTGGTGTTTTCGCAGTCTGCTCAGCTTAACGTGCTCGACTACCGCCTGCTGTACGTGGTACTGATCGGCACGCTGTATGGGCTCGATTTTGGCCTGGTTGCGGCGCTGCTGGCGTCGGTGGGTTTGGCCGCGAGCTACTTTACCCAGTATGGCTATACCTTCCAGGGTCTCTTTTACGAGCCGTCTAACTGGCTGCCGTTTATTGCGTACTTTGTTGTGGGTGCCGTGTGCGGCTATGTGCAGCTGCGCAACAGCGAAGCCATTAGGGCGGAGCGAGATCAAAACGAGCTCGTGCGCAACCGCAATACGTTCCTTACGCAGCTCTACCACGACGCGATCGAGGACAAGCGCGCGTACAGGCGCCAGATCGTGGGTCGCCACGACAGCTTTGGCAAGATCTTTGCCGTGACGCAGGAGCTCGACGTATTCAACCCACGCGACATCTATCGCAAGTGCTGCGAGCTTTTGGGCGAGATCCTCGAGAACGATTCGGTGGCGATCTACCATGTTTCGGGCGGGGCATTTGCACGCCTGGTGGCAGCAAGTCCCGCGATTGCCGAAGATGCCGCGCGCTCGCTCACGCTTGAGCAGCTTGCACCTCTTTTGGGCGACGGGGGTCGTTCGAACCTGTGGGTGAACCGCGAGCTGACGCCGGGGCTTCCCATGTTTGGATACACGATCGAGCGCGACGGGGCACCCGCTGTGTTGATCTTTGTGCGTAGTGCGGCCGAAAACCAAATGACCCTCTATTATCAAAACCTGTTCCGCATCTTGTGCGGGTTGGTCGAAAGCGCGCTGGGCCGTGCCTTTGACTATGAGGCGGTGGCGCAGGATAAACGCTGCGTTGACGGCACTTGCGTGCTCAAGCAGGCTGCCTTTGGCCAAGAGCTCGCGGCGGAGCAGGCGCTGGCAGATAGCAAGATGGGGAGTTTTTTGCTCCTGCGCGTGGTACCGGGCATGGAGCCTGTCGGCGAGCTGGTGGGCGCAATTGGGTCGGCAATCCGCGAGAGCGACGCGGCGGGCTTGGTCGACGGCGACGTGCTCTATCTGCTTATGCGCCAGGCAAAGGCGTGCGATCTGCCCATTATCCGCGAGCGCCTGAGCGCCAAGCAGATTGCGGTGGAGCCCGTCGACGGCGAGGACATCGTGGCGCTGCTGCAGCACATCTCTTACACCGGTGACGGCGAGGGGAGTGTCGCTTGATCTCGCTTGTCGTTGCTGCCGTCTTGTTGCTGATTCATGCGCTGGTTTACCTGATGCTGTGGACGCTCATGAAGCTGGGCCTGCTGCCGGTGCGCGGGCACATGCTGGCTGTGATAGTGCTGGTACCGCTGTGGGGCCCGTTGCTGGTGGTTCTGCTATCGGTCCGCAGCGCGGTGTTTGGCGAGGGGCTGAAAGAGTCTGCGCTGGAGTCGCTGCGCTTCAACGACGACCTGCATCGCAGCATCCTAGTGCACGAACGTGATGCCGATGCAGGCGTGGTCCCGCTCGAGGAGGCGCTTATCGTCAACGACCCGGCATACCGGCGCCGCCTAATGCTCTCCATGCTCACCGAGGAGCCCGACGCGTACCTGGCGCAGCTGCAGGCGGCTAAGCTTAACGACGACGTTGAGGTGGCGCACTATGCCGCGACGGCGGTGGCGCAGATCTCCAAGGAGTCCGACCTTAAGCTGCAGCAGCTGGAGCGTGCCTTTAAGACGGACCCGAGCGCGCAAAACCTCAACGAATACTGCGATTTTCTTGGTGAATACTTGGGCTCGGGCTTGGCTGAGGGGCGCGTGGCTCAGATTCAGCGCCAACAGTACGCGCGCCTGCTTGCGCGTCGCTGCGAGCGCGAGGATACCCTTGAGCTGCGCATTCGATACGCGACGGCGCTGGCCGATGTCGGACAGATCGACGAGGCACAGGCCGTGACCGACCAGCTGGTGCTCGACGTGCCCGAGGAGCAAGAGGTTTGGATGCTTTGCCTGCGCCTGGCCGTGATGCGCCGCGACGGTGACGAGGTTCACCGTGTGATCGATGCGATTGACAAGCAACATGTGTATTTGAGCGCCGGCAACCGCGAAAAGTTGGCGTTTTGGCGCGACGGGGAGGAGGCCAGATGAGCGTGGCCCGACATATCCGCGACCGTGCAGGCCGCTTTCGTTGGATGGGACTCCTCGTGGTGTGGGCGGTCTTTATTGCCATGGCCGCCGTGCTGCTGGTGGAGCGTGCCGGCGTGCAGTACAGTGCGGGCCAGCATAAGCTGGGGATGCTTGCCGCCAACGATGCGGTGCCGGCCTCCTCGGCAATCTTTGGCCAAAAGCCCACGTGCCTGGTCATTACCGATTCCGATCAAGCTGGCGTCGAGGACGTAAAGGAACAGTTCGACCAGATTTTGCTGGACATGAAGATCGCCCATCGCGATGTTGATATTGCCACCGACGGTGCGGACGCGATTCCAACGCTCACGTCGTTTGATCGCGTGATTGTGCTTATGCCCTCGCTTGACGGACTGGGTACGCATCTGACCGATCTGATGAGTTGGGTGAGTGCGGGCGGCTCACTCATGCTGGGCATGACGCCAGATAACTCGAACTGCCTGCAGGCTATTGCTTCCAAGCTTGGGATCGAATCGGCCGGATATGACTATGCGACAGCCGAAAGTATCGTTCCGAGTGAGGACTTTATGCTGGGCGGGGGAGAGCGCTACGAGCTCTCGGACCCCTTTGATTCGTCGCTTTCGGTATCGCTGCGCGAGACGGCTCGTGTGTGGGCTATGACCGGCGATGCGGGCGCCCCGCTCATTTGGTCGAATGACTGCGGTAGCGGGCGCACCGTGGTATGCAATATCGGTATCTATGACAAGGTCATGCGTGGCTTTTACGCCGCGGCGATCAGTCTGCTGGGTGATACCACGGCCTATCCGGTCATCAACAGCGCCGTGTTCTATTTGGACGACTTTCCTAGCCCCGTGCCCTCGGGCGATGGTACTTATATCAAGCGTGACTACGGCCTTTCCATTGCCGATTTTTACACCAAGGTCTGGTGGCCCGATCTGCAAAAGCTCGCGCAAAAATACGATATTCGCTATACCGGCGTGATGATCGAAAACTACGAGGACGTGGTCAACCAGACCGAGCCCGCGCGCCAGGCCGATACCACGCAGTTCCGCTATTTTGGCGGCATGCTGCTGCAGATGGGCGGCGAGCTGGGCTTTCACGGCTACAACCATCAGCCGCTCGCGCTCTGGGACACCGACTATGGTACGTTGTACGTCTACAAGACCTGGAAGAACAAAGAGACGCTCGTCGCTTCGCTCAACGAACTTATCGCGTTTCAGGACGAGGTCCTGCCCAACGCTCATGGCTCGGTTTACGTGCCGCCATCGAATATCCTTTCTGCCCGCGCGCGCAAGCTTATCGGCACAGACGTTCCGCGCATTAAGACCATCGCCAGTACGTATTTTGAGGATGGCACCGACCTGCCGTACGTGCAGGAGTTTGGCGTGGCGAGCGATGGCATTGTGGAGCAGCCACGTATTGTTTCGGGCGGCATGGTCGACGATTCCTATATGCGCCTGGCAGCCGTGTCCGAGCTCAACATGCACTACGTGAGCACGCACTTTATGCACCCGGACGACCTTTTGGACCCCGATCGCGGAGCCAAGGGGGGCTGGGAGGTCTACAAGGGTGGCCTGGTCGACTTCCTGGAATGGCTTACCAAGTCTGCGCCCGACCTGCGGCACCAGACGGCGTCGGAGTGCTCCGGTGCCATCCAGCGTTTTTCGTCCGTGACGGTGAGCGTGGATACCAGCGCGGATGCCTGGAAGCTCAGCCTGGGCAATTTCCACGACGAGGCATGGCTCATGTTCCGCGCCAATAATGGCGAGCCGGGTGCGGTGACGGGTGGCGAGATTACGCATCTGACAGGCGACCTGTACCTGGTCAAAGCCACGGACAAGACGGTGACCATTGCGCGCAAGGAGGGTAGCGACAAATGAGAATCTGCTTGGTACTCGAGGGTTGCTACCCCTATGTGCACGGCGGCGTGTCTACCTGGATGCACGGCTACATTACGGCTATGCCCGAGCACGAGTTTGTGCTGTGGGTGATCGGCGCGCATGCTGCCGACCGTGGCAAGTTTGTCTACGAGCTGCCCGGCAACGTGGTCGAGGTGCACGAGGTGTTCCTGGACGATGCCCTGCGGCTTTCGGGCGAGCAGCACGAAGCCAGTTTTAACGACCGCGAGCGCGAGGCGCTACGCCGTCTGGTGTCGCTCTCCAATCCGGACTGGGACGTGCTGTTCGATATCTTTCAGCGCTGTCGCGTGCATCCGCTCTCGTTTTTGCAGAGCCGCACGTTTATGGATATCTTTCGCGACGTGTGCCTGGCCGAGTATCCCTACACGCCCTTTGCCGATGCATTCCACACCATGCGCTCCATGTTGCTGCCCGTGCTCTACCTGTTGGGAAGCGAGGTGCCGGTGGCCGATGTGTACCATGCCATCTCGACCGGCTACGGTGGCCTGCTCGCCTGCCTGGGCTCAAGCGTTCACCATGCGCCGGTGCTGCTGACCGAGCATGGCATCTATACCCGCGAGCGCGAGGAAGAGATCATTCGCGCCGATTGGGTGGTGCCGTCGTTTAAGGACCGCTGGATTCGCTTTTTCTACCTGCTTTCGGAGGAGATCTACCGCCGCGCCTTCCGCGTGACGAGTTTGTTCCATAATGCCCGCAAGACGCAGATTGATATGGGCTGCGATGCGGACAAATGCCTAGTCATCCCCAACGGCATCCAGTTCGATCGCTTTAAGGGCATTCCCTTAAAGCCCGATGACGGCTGGGTGGACATTGGCGCGGTGGTGCGCCTGGCGCCCATAAAGGATGTTAAGACCATGATTTATGCCTTCTTTGAGCTGCACGAGCGCCTGCCCAAGGTGCGCCTGCACATCATGGGCGGCGTGGACGACGAGGAGTACGGCGCCGAGTGCCACGCGCTGGTCGAAACCCTGGGCGTGCGCGACCTGATTTTTACCGGCCGCGTCAACGTGGTCGAGTACATGGAAAAGCTCGACTTTACCATTTTGACGAGTATCTCCGAGGGCCAGCCGCTCAGCGTGCTGGAGTCGCTTGCAGCGCGCCGTCCCTGCGTGACGACCGAGGTGGGCTGCTGCCGTGAGCTGCTCGAAGGCGCCCCGGGTGATGACTTTGGCGTGGCAGGTTTTGTGACGCCGCCTATGTATCGCAAGGGCTTGGCCGATGCCATGGAACGCATGTGTGCGAGCCGCGCCCGGCGTATCGAGATGGGTGAGCGCGGCCAGCGTCGCGTTGCCACGTACTTCTTGCACGAGCAGATGCTCGCCAACTATCGCGCGCTGTACGACGAGACGGCGCAAGCGTTTGACCTGCCCAGAGAGGGGGAGTAGCCGGTGGCTGGAATCGGTTTTGAGCTCAAGCGCCTGTTTAGGCGCAAGGGTCTGTTTGCCACGATGCGCGCCTATGGCTACGCCGGCATTGTGTGCACGGGCCCCATGCTGCTGGGCGTGCTACTCCAGGTGGGTATCTTGGTGCTGTGCGGTCTGTGGGGTGTGGGCCGTGGCAACCAAGATCTGCTGGTGTGCATGGTGACCTATACGCTGCTGGCGTCGCTCACGCTCACGAGTTTTTTCTCTATGCCGGTCACGCGCTTTTTGGCCGATATGCTTTTTGCTGAGCGCGAGGATGAGATCCTGCCTTCGTTTTGGGGATCTAATGCCATCATGCTCGTTGTGGGCACGGTGCTCTACGGCGTCTTTCTGCTGTTCTCGGGCGCCACGCTGCTGCAGGGGCTGCTGTGCCTGTGGCTGTTCAACATTATGATCGTCAACTGGAACGGCATGAGTTACCTCACGGCCATCAAGGATTACCGCGGTATCCTATGCAGCTTTGCGGCTGCCATTGGCGTGGCGTGCCTGTGCGCCCTGGCCGCGCTGGCGCTGGGGCTGCCGCCGGTCGAGGGCCTGTTGGCGTCAATTGCTCTGGGCTACGGCGTCATGCTCGCCTGGGACGTGGTGCTGCTGTACCGTTATTTTCCTCAGAGCGACCGCAGCCCCTGGCTCTTTTTGCAGTGGCTCGATCAGTTTATGCCGCTGGCGCTCACGGGCTTGTTTACCAACCTGGGTCTCTTTGCGCACTTGGTGATAATTTGGGCCGGTCCCATTGGCGTGCAGGTCAAGGGCTTGTTTTATGGTGCGCCCTACTACGATGTGCCGGCGCTCATCGCGTTTTTGACGATCCTGGTCACGACCGTTAACTTTGTGGTTTCGGTCGAGGTCAACTTCTATCCGCGCTATCGCGACTACTACAGCCTGTTCAACGACGGCGGCGTGGTGGGCGACATTGTGGTGGCAGAGGAGGGGATGCTCTCCACGCTCAACAGCGAACTGCGCTTTTGCGCGCTCAAACAGTTGTTTGTGACCGCGGTGGTCATCTCGCTCGAGACCACGGTGCTCTCGGCCCTGCCGCTGGGCTTTAACAACCTGATGCATGGGTATTTTCGCACGCTGTGCGTGGGCTATGGCCTGTATGCCGTGGGCAATACGGTGATGCTCATCTTGCTGTACTTTACCGACTATAAGGGGGCCGTGCTGGCTTCGGGCCTGTTTGCCGGTGTGGCCGGGCTGGCGACTGCCGTGTCGTTGCTTTTGCCGCAGCAATTTTACGGCTTTGGCTTTTTGTTGGGTGCGGCGGTGTTTTTTATCGTGGCGCTGCTGCGGCTCGATACCTATACCGCCAACTTGCCGTATCGTATCCTGAGCCAGTAGCCCATTGTGGCGACCGACAAGACGGGTCGCTTTACACAGCTGGGCCGCTTGCTCGACCGTGCCGAACAGCGCTATGAGGAAGGCCGACATAAGGGCGTGCCGCACGGCGCGTTTGAGCGCGCAGTAGTTCGCGTGTATCGCAAGCATTGGGGAGGTTCTGATGACCGATAGGATGATGTCTCGCCGTCGCCTGTTTGAGGCGGCTGCCGGTGCGCTGTTGCTTTCGGGCTGCTCGGTGCAGGAAGACTCCTCGACCAAAAAGGTCAAAAAGCAGGACAAGATTAAAAAGGCTGAGGCCTCGAATGAGGCCAAGCACCTGCGCGATAAGGACGAGCTGTACGAGGTCTACGACGACTCGGGCATTGTGACCATGTACCTGACGGTCTCGCGCGGTAACAGCTCCGAGAACACCGATCATAGCTGGGCCGAGATCAATACGTACTCGGTGTATGACTACGCCGACATGGGCGTGACGCGCTATCAGGTAATGGGGCTTTTGCAGGCAGGCGACGAAGACGGCCCGGTGGCCGGCGAGGTTGGCTATGGCGAGGAAGCGCCCAATGCTACCGTGCAGGTGCGTGGCCAGACGTCGAGCGGTTATACGCAGAAGAATTACAAGGTGGAGCTCAAAAAAGGAAAAGGTACCTGGCGCCAGCAGCGTGCGATTGCGCTCAACAAGCACATGGGCGAGGGTATGCGTTTTCGCAACAAGATGGCTTACGATCTTATCCGCGGGATTCCTCAGATGATGGGCCTGCGCACGCAGTTTGTGCATCTGTGGGTGTGCGACCAGACCGAAAAGTCCAACGATACCTTTGAGGACTACGGCCTGTTTACGCAGGTGGAGCAGCTCAACAAGACGGCGCTTAAGGCACATGGCCTGGATAAGAGCGGGCACCTGTACAAGGTGAACAGCTTTGATTTCCATCGCTACGAGGACACCGTTAAGCTTGCCGATGATCCCGACTACAACCAGGCAAGCTTTGAGGGCATGCTCGAGATTAAGGGCGATACGGACCACACCAAGCTCATCGAGATGCTCGATGCGCTCAACGACGAATCGCAAAAGATCGATGACGTGCTCGACACCTACTTTGATACCGAGAATCTGGTCTATTGGTTGGCGTTTCAGATCCTGACGGGCAACTGCGATACGCAGAACCGCAACTGCTATCTGTACAGCCCGCTTAACTCCAAGGTCTGGTACATCCTGGATTGGGATAACGACGGCATGCTGCGTAAGCTTGAGCTGAGCCTGACGGGGTTCTCGGATTATGCGAGCTGGGAGCGCGGCGTAAGCAACTACTGGGGCAACGTGCTATTCAATCGTGCGCTGCGCAGCAAGGCGTTCCGCGGTGAGCTCGATCGCGCCGTCAAGGACCTGCGCTCGTATATGACCGAGGCACGCCTGACCAAGATGATCAAGCACTACCGCGAGGTGACTGAATCCCTGGTCTTTGCTTCGCCCGATATCGACAATCTGCCTGTCACCAAGGACCAATACGAGCAGATCGCCGCGTCGATTCCCTCCGAGATCGAGGAGAACTACAAGAGCTTTCGCGAGAGTTTTAAAAAGCCCATGCCGTTCTACATCGGCGTGCCGCAGATCGATAACGGTAAGCTGCGCATTAACTGGGATGCGTCCTACGACTTTGAGGTGCGCGACATTCGCTACACCGTAGAGCTTGCGCGCGACTATGCCATAAGCGACGTGTTCTTTAAGGCCGAGGACGTGCTGCTTCCCGAGGTGACCTGCGATGCGCCCGATGCCGGCCAGTATTTTGTGCGCGTGCGTGCCGCCAACTCCGACGGCTTTACGCAAGATGCGTTTGACTACTATGTGACTGACGACGGTAAGCACTACGGCATGAAGTGTTTTTACGTGCAAGACGGCGGTAAGGTCGTGGAGGACACGTATGAGGAGGGCTAGCGCGCTGCTTGAGCGCTTGGCGGCCCCGCCTGTGCGTGCCACGCAGGAGCGTTACCGCCATGAGCTCAAATATCTCATTAACGAGGGCGAGCACGCCGCGCTTGCCTGTCGCATGGCGCCGGTGTTTAAGCTGGACAAGCATGCGCGGGCGGGCGGTTACACTATTCGCAGCCTGTATTTTGATGACTACCGAAACTCGGCCTACGAGGAAAAAGACGCCGGCATTCTCATGCGCAAAAAGTATCGCGTGCGCATCTATAACGGCAGCGACAAGGTGATTAAGCTTGAGCGCAAAAAGAAGTACGGCAGCTGGATCTACAAGGAGGACGCGCCGCTTACGCGCGGTGAGTTTGAGCAGATTCTGGCTGGCGACTACGACTTTTTGCTGAGGAGCCCTTATCCGCTCTGTCGCGAGTTCTACATCGAGTGCATCTGCAACATGATGCGCCCGCGGACCATCGTGGACTACGAGCGCGAGCCGTGGGTGATGGACGAGGGCACCGTGCGCATCACGTTTGACATGAACGTGCGTGCCGCGGTGGGTAGCTTCGACATCTTTGATGCGACGCTGCCCGCGCTGCCCGTGCTAGAACCCGGCAAGCTGGTGATGGAGGTCAAGTTTACGGAGTTTTGCCCGCAGCTCGTGCGCGATATGGTGCCGCCGGGCGCGGCCGAACTCACGGCGGTCTCCAAGTACTGCCTGTGTTACGAAAAGACCGCCTACCTGCGCGGATTTAATTACTGGGAATCGGATTTTGAGAACCGAGGGGATATTTAGACCATGAGCACCAGGGACTTTTTTAAGAACTCCGTCTTGGAGGCGTTTGGCCAGGTCGACCCTGCCAAGATCGGCCTTTCGCTGCTCGTGGCGCTCGCCATGGGCTTCCTGATCTATTACGTGTACAAGCGCTTTTTTACCGGCGTGGTGTATTCGCGCAGCTTTGCCGTGACGCTCGTGGGCATGTGCGTGCTCACCTGCATGGTCACGCTTGCGATCTCGACGAACGTGGTCATCTCGCTCGGTATGGTCGGTGCTCTGTCAATCGTCCGCTATCGTACGGCGGTCAAGGACCCGCTCGACCTGCTGTATCTGTTTTGGGCCATTACCACGGGCATTACGGCCGGCGCCGGCATGTATGCGCTCGTGGGGCTCACGGCGGTGGTGATCGTGGTGATGATCGCCGGCTTTGCGAGCCACCAGGACAAGGCGCGCGTGTACATGATGGTCATCCACTACACGGGCCAGACCACCGGCGACGATATCGTGCGTGCATTTGGGCGCACCAAGTTCACCGTCAAGTCCAAGACCATGCGCGGCGACAACGTCGAAATGGCTGCCGAGGTGTTCTCGGATGGTGTAGATATGCCCTATGCTGACGCCATCCGCGCGCTCGACGGCGTGGAGGACCTCACGCTCATCCAGTACAACGGCGAATACCACGGGTAATTTGGTTCCGGCGCTCGCTAGCGTTTTTTCGACCTGGGTGAAATCGATTCATCCGGAGTGCCTTCATGGGTATCATGATGAAAGCGATTTCAATGACAGGGGTACTCGTGGTAAAGATGAAAGATGTCGCCGAGCTGGCGGGCGTTTCGAGCGCCGCCGTCTCGCGCTACCTCAACGGTGGGTATATCTCGGCGGACAAGGCCGATCGCATTAAGCAGGCGATTGAGCTGACCGGATACGTGCGGTCCAGCCAGGCTCGCGCGCTGCGCACAGGCTCCACCAAGCTCATCGGCGTCATCGTGCCCAAGATCAATTCGGAATCCGTGAGCCGCATTACCGCCGGTATTGGCCAGGTGCTCGGTCGTCGTGGCTACCAGATGCTCCTTGCCAACACCGACAACGCGGCCGATCGTGAGCTCGAATACCTCGATTTATTCCAAAACCACCCGGTCGATGGCATTGTGCTGGTGGCAACTATGATTACCGATGAGCACCGTCGCGCGATTGAGTCGTGCCGCGTGCCCATTGTGTTGATCGGCCAACATGTCGAGGGCGCGGCGTGCGTCTATCACGACGATTACGAGGCCGCCTTTGAGCTGGGCCATGCGCTTGCGGGCCGCGTGGACGGCAAGATCGCCTACATTGGAGTTACCGAAGAGGACCGCGCGGCCGGTTATGACCGCCGTCGCGGTTTTGAGGCCGGCTTGCGCGCCGCGGGTAACCCGCTCGATGCCGCATTGATTCGCCTGGGCTCGTTTACGCTCGACTCAGGCTATGGCGCAGCACGTGAACTGCTTTCCGTCGCTCCCGATGTTTCGTTTATCGCGTGCGCGACCGATACCATGGCGGCGGGCGCGCTTCGTGCCATCGATGAGGTTCGCGGCGTGGGCGAGGGCATGCATCGCGTAAGCGGTTTTGGCGACAACGCGTTTTTGCGCGCGCTGACGGGCGGTATTCCCACCGTGCATTATGGCTACCTGACCAGTGGCGTCGAGGCGACCAATATGTTGCTCAACACGCTCGATGGCGTGGAGGGGGAGAGCGGTCTAAAGACGCTCAAACTCGGCCATCAGCTTATGAATGTCTAGATTTTGGGCACTTCTGCCTGCCTCTGAGCCCTTATGTTTGTCTCAAAACTACCATTCGCCGGCTATTTCCTACCGTTCACCCTACTATGAAAACGATTACAGACATATGAAACTGAAATCGATTACAGTGTAAGTGTCAAAGACGGCCGGGTGCACGTGCGCCCGTTTGAGGAAAGGGAAGTCATGGACTACCGCAAATCAGCTCAAGAGGTGCTCGACAACATCGGTGGCGCCGGCAACGTTGTTTCGGCCGCACACTGCGCCACGCGTCTGCGCCTGGTGATTGCCGATAACGCCAAGGTCGACAAGGATGCCCTCGAGAATATCGACGGCGCCAAGGGCGTCTTTGAGGCCCAGGGCCAGCTCCAGATTATTTTTGGCACCGGCACCGTCAACAAGGTCTACGAAGAGTTCATCGCGCTCAGCGGCGTCGAGGCTGCCACCAAGGCCGAGGTCAAGGAGGCCGCGGCACAGCAGCAGAACATCTTTATGCGTGCCATTAAGGTGCTCGGCGACGTCTTTGTTCCCATCATCCCCGCCATCGTGGCTTCGGGTCTGCTGCTGGGCATTATGAGCGCCCTCAACTTTATGGCCTCCAACGGCTTTGTCGCGCTCGACACCAATAACTTTATTTACAAGATTGCCGACCTGGTCTCGGGCACGTCCTTTGGCATTCTGCAGATTCTGATCGGCTACTCCGCGGCTAAGGCCTTTGGCGCCAACCCGTATCTGGGCGCTGTCGTCGGCGGTGCGTTCATCAACTCCTCGCTGCAGAGCGCCTACACGGTTGCCTCCGAGGGCGTGCAGACTATGGTCACCGTCATTCCCGGCGTGTACAGCTTTGAGTGGGTCGGCTATCAGGGCCACGTGATCCCCATCGTTATCGCCTGCGCCATTCTGGCCTTCCTCGAGAAGCGCCTGCACAAGATCGTTCCCGAGATGTTCGACCTCTTTGTGACCCCGCTCGTCTCGGTGTTCGTGACCGTGCTCGTGACGCTCGTTGCCGTCGGCCCCATCTTTGTCTGGGCCGAGAACGCCGTTCTCGGTCTGATCCAGGCCCTGCTCACCCTGCCCTTCGGCATCGGTTCCTTTATCGTCGGCCTGTTCTATGCGCCTACGGTCGTCACCGGTATCCATCAGATGTACACCGCCATCGACCTGGGCCAGCTCGCCCAGTACGGCGTGACCTATTGGCTGCCCATCGCCAGTGCCGCCAACATCGCCCAGGGTGGTGCCGCACTCGCCGTTGCCTTTAAGACCCGCGATGCCAAGATCAAGGGCCTGGCGCTTCCTTCGGCTCTGTCCGCCTTCATGGGCATTACCGAGCCTGCCATCTTTGGTGTGAACCTGCGCTTCTTTAAGCCCTTCATCGCCGGTTGCATCGGCGGTGGCTGCGGCGCCCTGGTCTGCGCGCTCACTTCGCTGGCTGCCTCCGGCACGGGCGTTACGGGTATCTTCGGTATCCTGCTGTGCCTGGCCCAGCCCGTGCAGTACGCGATCATGTTTGCGGTCGCCGCGCTGGTTTCCTTTGCCGTCTCGTTTGTCCTGTACAAGGACGAGTCCATGACTTCCGAGCAGGCCTAAGAGCTTTTGATTGAGGGGATGCCCGCGGGTCGTATGCTCGCGGGCGTTTCCCGTATCTGGTGCCGATCTCTGGTGTCTTGTTACTTTCGATCCGTTAGGACTTTGATATGTCTAATGCACTTGGTCGCGACCTTGCAAAGCTGGTCGCCGCTGTTGACGCCGCCGCCTCTGAGTGCGGTCATGGCGCGTATGGCCAGCGCTTCCATATTATGCCGCCGGCGGGCTGGCTCAACGACCCCAACGGTCTTTGCCAAGCGGGCGGCGTGTTTCACGCGTACTTCCAGTATGCCCCGTTTGATGTGAACGGCGGCGTAAAGATGTGGGGCCATGCCACAAGCCGCGACCTTATGAACTGGGAATATGTTGGCGCCCCGCTGCTGCCCGACGAGCCGTTCGATTGCCATGGCGTGTATTCAGGCTCCGCGCTTGCCGAGGACGGCCGCATTCGCGTGCTCTATACGGGCAACGTTAAGCTTTCCGATGCGGACGGCACGTACGACTACGTCAATACCGGCCGTCGCGCCGATACTGTTTATGTCGAGAGCGTTGATGGCCTTGCCGGTCGGGAGTTCAGCCAAAAGCGCGTGGTGCTGGCGTCCGAGGATTATCCCGACGATCTGACCTGCCACGTGCGTGATCCCAAGGTGTGGCGCGATGATGATGGGCGTTACCACATGGTGCTGGGCGCGCGTCGTCGCGTGGACGGGCCGCATGTCGAAAGCCGTTTTTGTGCGATGCACGGCGAAGGTGCCGGGCGCGATGTGGGCGAGATCTTGGTGTATGGCTCGGCCGATATGCTGAGCTGGGAGCTCGAAAGCCGCGTTTCCACGCCCGAGCGCTTTGGCTTTATGTGGGAGTGCCCGGGATACCTTGAGCTTGAGTCGGATGGCGGTGTGCCGGCGAAGTGGCTGTCCTTCTCGCCCCAGGGCCTCGAGGGCGGCCGTTGGGACCGCGGCAACGTGTATGCCGCTGGCTACATGCCTGTATCGGGCGACATCACTGGTGGCAAGGACGCTTATGAGCTGGGCGAGTTCCGCCTGTGGGACGCCGGTTTTGACTTCTATGCTCCTCAGGAGTTTACGTCCGAGGATGGTCGCCACATTTTGATCGGCTGGATGGGCATGCCCGATGAGCCGACCTATGACAACGCGCCCACCGTAGCGTGCGGCTGGCAGCACTGCATGACGGTGCCGCGTGAGCTCACAGCCGGTGTCGACGGCGTGGTGCTGCAGCAGCCGGCGCGCGAGATTGAGCACCATTATGCCTCGGTGCGTGTGGGGGCGGGCTCGTTGGAGGTTGCCGGCGATACCTGCTTTGATGTTGTTGTTGACGGTGTCGACGGCGCGTTTACCGCGACCGTTGATGGCGAGCTGAAGCTGGCGTTTGTGCCCGCTGAGGACGAACTGCCCCCGCGCTTTGAGATGCGATTTACCGATGAGGGCCGCGCTTCTGCCGGCTGCGGTCGTACTGTGCGCTGGGAGTCCGTCGACGAGGTTCGTAACGTGCGCATTGTTGGCGATGTCTCGTCGGTCGAGGTGTTTGTGAACGATGGCTCGCTCGTGTTTTCGACGCGCATCTATCCCGAGGCCTATGGCGTGACCGTTGACGCTCCGGGCGCGAATGTGACCTACCACGCGCTCAACATCTAGGCGATTCGTCGCATATCGGCGCTATACTGCAGCCGTAGCCTACGATGTGGGAAACATCCGCATCGTGGGTTTTTGTTTTGGAGGGAAGGTGCCGTATGGGCGTACAGCAGCTAGAAGAGGCCTGGGCTTTGAGGGCCAGCGCGCGTGAGGCGCGGTTGCTTGCGGCGTCGCATGTGCCGGCAGCGCTGTCGTTGCTGGGGATTGTACGGCCCGGCGATCGCCTGGTGGCCTTTGTGGATGACTTTGCCGATGCGTTTGCGAGCGGCTTTGATGGCTGCGATGTTGTGCTCGTGGGCTCGCCGTCCGCCGAGGCGTTTGCCGCTGCGTCCGAGGGCTTTGATGCTTCGTTTGAGGTCGAGGGGCCGCACCTGTGGTGGTTCGTCAACTCTATTGGCGGGTTTGGACTGCGCGTGCCCGATCTGCGAGCGTTAGGACGCGCCGCGCGTGAGGCCCATGCGCTGCTGGTTGTGGACAACACCGTGGTATCGGCTTTTGGCTGCGATCCGCTGCGGCTAGGTGCTGCGCTGTTGCTCGAGGCGCTCGACCGCGTGTGTGCTGGTAAGGCGCCGCGCAAGCTCGTTGCCGCTTCGGTGGCGCGCTCGCAGCTCAAGCGCCATCGTGTGGATGCTGCTGCCGAGTGCGCGCATGCCCTGCTTGAGGGCTGTGTCTTGGCCAAGCTTGATATGCCTGCTGACGAGGCCGGTGTGCTGGAGCGCGGGCTGGACTCGCTCGATGTCCGCATGCAGGCGCATTTCGACCGCGCACGTGCGCTGGCCGAGTATCTGGCCGCCAATGAGATGGTGCGCAACGTGCGCTATCCCGGGCTGAGCTCGCATCCCGACCATGCGGCTGCAACGGGAATCCTTGAGCACGGCTTTGGCCCGGCAGTTGAATTTGACCTTATCGAGCGTAGCGCGGGCAAGCTGTTCGATGCTTTGCCCGGGGAGTTTCGCACATCGCCCGCCGGCGGCGCAACGACGCGCCTTTCGGCTCCACGCGGCAAGCAGGGGAGCACCATCCGTCTCTTCGCCGGAAGCGATGACCCCTTGATCGTGGCCGCCACCCTAGACAATGCCCTCCGTAAATTAGCTACTCTTTGATGCTGGTGATGAGGTCGTTTGCTTTGGTGGCAATGACGTTGTTGATGTCGGCCTGCAGCTCTTCGTAGACCGCTATGGCTCGCTCACCGGCGGGGGTGAGGGTGGATCCGCGGGCGCCGTCGCGCTCGATGAGCTTGCAGCCCAGCTGACCTTCTGCCTCGTTTACAATGCGCCAGGCCTTGGAATACGCCATGCCCATGCTCTTGGCGGCTCGGTTGAGCGAGTGCTCGCGGGCGATACCCTGCAGCAGCAAGACGCAGCCGTGGCCGAAGACGCCCGGCAAATCCTTGTCGCACGCTTGAATGACCAACTTTGCCGTCGTCTTGTACTCCATGTGTTCCACGTCTCCCCGCTAAAGTGTTTGCTGGGCAAACGCAAACCCTGCGTCAAACCCTCGTGTGCTCTTCTTAAATCATGCATTGTAGCAGTCAAAGTGCGTTAAGATACTTCCCCAGTATTGGGCGCCCAAGGTTGGGCTGGGTCCTACGAGGCCTGCAGCCGACCGGTCGCATGGAAAAAGGAGAAACATGGCTACGTTCTTTCCCGGTGAGTCCCACACGTTTTCGGAGTATCTGCTGGTCCCTGGTTACTCGTCCTCGCAGTGCATCCCCAACAACGTCTCTCTTAAGACGCCGCTAACCCGCTATAAGCGCGGTGAGAAGCCGGCAATCACCCTGAACATCCCCATGGTTTCCGCCATCATGCAGTCCGTCTCGGGCGTCGACATGGGTGTCGCGCTCGCTACCGAGGGCGGCCTGTCCTTCATTTACGGTTCCCAGAGCGCCGAGTCCGAGGCCGCCATGGTCAAGGCCGTCAAGGATCACAAGGCCGGTTTCGTTCAGTCCGATTCCACGCTGACCCCCGACATGACCATGGAGCAGGTCATCGAGCTCAAGGAGAAGACCGGCCACTCCACCATGCCGGTCACCGACGACGGCACTCCCAAGGGTAAGCTCTTGGGCATCGTCACCAGCCGCGACTATCGCCCCAGCCGCGATGACCACCAGACGAAGGTCTCCGAGTTCATGACCCCGCGTGAGCAGCTCATCGTGGGCGACAAGAACATCAGCCTCAAGGTCGCTAACGACGTCATCTGGGACAATAAGCTCAACGCCCTGCCCATCGTCGACGACTACGATCACCTGATGGGCATCGTTTTCCGCAAGGACTACGACAGCCACAAGACCAACCCCAACGAGCTGCTCGATAACGACAAGCGCTACATGGTCGGCGCCGGTATCAACACCCGCGACTATGCCGAGCGCGTGCCGCTGCTCATCGAGGCCGGTGCCGACGTTCTGTGCATCGACTCCTCCGAGGGCTTCAGCGAGTGGCAGAAGCGCACTATCGAGTGGATCCGCGCCAACTACGGCGAGGACGTCAAGGTTGGTGCCGGTAACGTCGTCGACGCCGAGGGCTTCCGCTTCCTGGCCGACTGTGGTGCCGACTTCATCAAGGTCGGTATCGGCGGCGGCTCCATCTGCATCACCCGTGAGACCAAGGGTATCGGCCGTGGCCAGGCCACCGCGCTGATCGATGTCTGCCGTGCTCGCGACGAGTACTACGAGGAGACCGGCGTCTACGTGCCCGTGTGCTCCGACGGCGGCATCGTCTACGACTACCACATGACGCTCGCCCTTGCCATGGGTGCCGACTTTATGATGCTGGGCCGTTACTTCGCCCGCTTTGACGAGAGCCCGACTGAGCGCGTCAACGTCAACGGCCAGTACATGAAGGAGTACTGGGGCGAGGGTTCTGCGCGTGCTCGCAACTGGCAGCGCTACGACCTGGGTGGTGCCGCGAAGCTCAGCTTCGTCGAGGGCGTCGATTCCTACGTTCCCTATGCCGGCTCCCTCAAGGACGGCGTGGGCGGCACGCTCTACAAGATCAAGTCCACGATGTGCAACTGCGGTGCCCTCTCGATCCCCGAGCTCCAGGAAAAGGCGCGCTTGACCCTGGTAAGCTCCACCTCCATCGTCGAAGGCGGCGCCCACGACGTTGTCGTGAAGGACTCCCAGCAAAGCGTCAGCTACCGCTAAGCGGCTTTCCCAAGCACCGCACCTTGCCGTTCAAACCGTCGCTCGCGTACCAAAGTACGCGACGCTCCTCTTTCACGGCAATCTGCGGCACTTGGAAAACCCGACCATGCTTGAGCGGGTAACAATTAGCGGTTGATTCCCAACCACGCTATTTAGATAAAGCGAGATGCATGCAAGTCGCAGGCATCTCGCTTGTCGTATTTGCTATCATCATGCGAGTTAACGATGTGGCGGGGCGTTCTTACCTTTGCTCGCTGCAAGTTCCGCACGAGCCGAAGAGCACTTAATGTGCTCTTCGTGCGAGCAGGACTGTCCGCAGCAGCGAGCAAAGGTAAGAACGCCCCGTCCCAACCCAGCTAACAAAGGAGCTGATATGTGCGATTGCACAGACCATAAGGACGAGATCCCTGCCTACGACGCGCAGGCCATTGAGTCCAAGTGGATGAAGGCCTGGGAGGACTCCAACCTCTTTGCCGTCGACACCGACGACAGCAAGCCTAAAAAGTATGTGCTCGAGATGTTCCCGTATCCGTCGGGCGACCTGCACATGGGCCACGCGCGCAACTATACCATCGGCGATGCCATGGCCCGTCAGGCCCGCATGCGCGGCTACGACGTGCTGCACCCCATCGGATTTGACGCCTTTGGCCTGCCTGCCGAGAACGCCGCCATCAAGCACAATACGCAGGCTGCCGCCTGGACGTATAAGAATATGGACCAGGCGCTCGCCACGATGAAGCGCATGGGCTTCTCCTACGATCTGGATCGCATGGTCAAGACCTGCAGCCCCGACTACTACCGCTGGGGTCAGTGGATCTTTGAGAAGATGTGGGAAAAGGGCCTGGTCTACCGCAAAAAGAACCCGGTCAACTGGTGTCCTAACTGCAAGACCGTTCTGGCCAACGAGCAGGTCACCGAGGGCAAGTGCTGGCGCTGCGGCACCGAGCCCGAGAAGCGCGACCTTGAGCAGTGGTACTTCAAGATCACCGAGTACTCCCAGGAGCTGCTCGACGATCTGGAGAAGCTCCCCGGCTGGCCCGAGCGCGTCAAGCAGATGCAGGCTAACTGGATCGGTCGCTCCGAGGGCGCCGAGGTCGACTTTACCCTGTGCGACCAGGATGGCGAGCCCATCGAGGGCGATGAGGGCAAGATCACCGTCTTCACCACGCGTGCCGATACCCTTTTTGGCGTCTCCTTCTTTGTCCTGGCTCCCGAGTACGCCGGCCTGCACGAGCTCGTCGAGGGTACGGAGTACGAGGAGGCCGTCACCAAGATCGTCGAGGACTCCAAGCATATCTCTGCCGTCGAGCGTGCCCAAGGCACCCTCGAGAAGCACGGTGCCTTCACGGGCCGCTATGTGGTAAACGCCGTCAACGGCGAGAAGGTCCCCGTGTGGGTTGCCGATTATGTCGTTGCCGACTACGGTACCGGTGCCGTCATGGCCGTTCCCTGTGGCGACCAGCGCGACTTTGAGTTCGCCCGCAAGTATGACCTGCCGATCGTGCCGATTATCCTGGACGATGACGACCGCGCCGCCGTCGAGGCCAGCGGCGAGACCATCGATACCTTCCATGCCGAGACCGTCGACTGGGATTGTGCCCACGCTGCCGAGGGCACGCTCGTCCAGTCCGGCAAATACACCGGCATGCGTGGCGGCAAGCACTCCGAGGGCGAGGCTGCGATCGTGGCCGACCTCGAGGCCATGGGTTGCGGCCGTCGCAAGGTCGAGTTCCGTCTGCGCGACTGGCTTATTTCCCGTCAGCGTTATTGGGGCAACCCCATCCCGGCCATCCACTGCGAGCACTGCGGCATCGTGCCCGTGCCCGAGGATCAGTTGCCGGTGACGCTGCCTGAGAACCTGGACCTGGGTGCCGGCGAGACCCTCGCCGAGTGCAAGGAGTTCTACGAGACTACCTGCCCGGTCTGCGGCCGCCCGGCCAAGCGTGAGACCGATACCATGGACACCTTCACCTGCTCCAGCTGGTATTACCTGCGCTATACCGACCCGCACAACACTGAGCTGCCCTTCTCCAAGGAGGCTGCCGACCGTTGGATGCCCGTCGATAACTACATCGGTGGCATTGAGCACGCCATTCTGCACCTGCTCTACAGCCGCTTCTTTACCAAGGCGCTGCGCGACCTGGGTCTGTTGAGCGTGGACGAGCCCTTCACCAACCTGCTGTGCCAGGGCATGGTCAAGGACGAGAACGGCGACACCATGTCCAAGTCCAAGGGCAACGTCGTGCCCCCAAGCTCAGTCATCGAGCCCTACGGCGCCGACACCATGCGTCTGGCGATCCTGTTTATCGCCCCGCCCGAGAAGGACTTCGACTGGGATCCCAAGGCCGTCGAGGGCGCCAACCGCTTCATCAAGCGCGCCTGGCGTATCGTGTGGCAGCTCGTCCAGTCCGGTGACGCCAGCGTGGCCTTCGACAAGGCTGCGCTTGACGAGGCCGCGATGAAGCTCTATCGCGAGCGTCACCGCACCATCGCCAAGTGCACCGAGGACTACGACCGCGGCCAGTTCAACACCGCGATCTCGGCGGTCATGGAGCTCGTTAATGCCGCGAGCGCCTACCTCAACGCTACCGAGGGCACTGCCCGCGACAAGGCGCTGTGCTACGGCGTGGCCAAGGACATCGTGAGCGTCCTTGCCCCCATCTGCCCGTTCTGGGCCGACGAGCTGTGGCACGAGGCACTCGGCTGCGAGGGCAACGCCTACACCGCCGCCTGGCCCGAGTTCGACCTGGCCGAGTCCATCGAGGACACGGTGCAGATCGTCGTCCAGGTTCTCGGCAAGGTCCGTGGCCGCATCGACGTCGCCCGCGATGCCTCCAACGAGGAAATGCAGGCTGCCGCCGAGGAAGCCGTCGCCAAGTGGCTCGAGGGCAAGACGGTCGTCAAGGCCATCTGCGTGCCTGGCAAGCTGGTCAACCTGGTGGTCAAGTAAGCATTGCGCGCCTAGCTGACGCATAAAAGACGAGGGGCGATCCGGTTGGGTCGTCCCTCGTTTTTCATGTACCTGTCCTGATGACTGCGGTCAATTGTCCTATTCTTGTGGAGAAGCTGTGCGCACGCTGACCTGCAGATTCGTACTGTGCTTGCACGTTTCCGCAGCTATTGGTATAGTTTGCTTGCAAATGAAGTTGTAATTGAAAGAAGTGGGGTTTCGGCCCCGCTTCTTTTTTGTATGGATGGAGGTGCCGCAATGGTCAAGACCAAGACCGAGCAGGCGATCATCAACGCGCTCGAGGCCGTCGCTCCCCAGCACGACGTCGACATCGTCGACGTCGAGCTCGTGGGTGCCACCAAGGCCCCCTGCGTGCGCGTGCGTATCGAGGGTGCCGAGGGTCAGAGCCTGTCGCTCAACGACGTCACGGCCAACACCAAGTGGGTCGGCGATGTGATTGAGGAGCTCGACCCCATCTCTTCGAGCTATACGCTCGAGGTGTCGAGCCCTGGCATGGCGCGCCCGCTACGCCGCCCGTGCGACTTTGCCCGCTTTGTGGGCGAAAACTGTGAGCTCACCTCCACCGCCACCGAGGGCCGTCGCAAGTACGCCGGCAAGATTGCCGCCGCCACCGAGGCGAACGTGACCCTCGAGCTCGAGGACGGCGAGTCCGTCACCCTCGATTTCTCTGATGTTAAAAAGTGCAAGTTGAAGCCCACCTACGACTTCAAGCCCGCGAAGGAAGGAAAGTAAGATGGCAGCATCCGACATGATGTCCGCCCTGATGGAGCTTTGCCAGGAGAAGCACATCGACCAGCTCTACCTGATCGACCGCCTGGAGCAGTCGCTCGCCAAGAGCTATGCCGAGATCCTGCATCTTGAGTGGGGCGCCAAGGTGACCATCGACCGCACCACCGGCAAGATCTACGTCTACCGCCTGGAGCCGATTGACGATTCCATGGACGAGGAAGGCAACTTCACCGAGTTCGAGGAGATCGACGTCACCCCCAAGAACACGAGCCGCATCGCCGCCCAGCACGCCAAGGCCGAGATCAACGCCATCGTGCGCAACTCCGCCCGCGAGCAGATCTACGAGGAGTTCTCCGGCCGCATCGGTGACCTCATCAGCGGTACCGTGCTGCAGTCCACGCCCGACTTCACGATCGTCAAGATCCGCGATGGCGTCGAGGCCGAGCTGCCGCATTTTGACCAGCGTCGTTACGAGAACGAGCGCAACGAGCGTCCGATGGGCGAGCGCTATCTGCACAACCAGCACATCAAGGCCGTGATCATCGACGTCCGCGATCCCAACTCCAACCTGCAGCCGGTTCGCGGCGAGCACAGCCGTCCGCCGATTGTCATCTCCCGCACCCACCCCGAGCTCATGCGTCGTCTGTTTGAGCAGGAGGTGCCCGAGATCTATGAGGGCACCGTCCAGATCAAGTCGATCGCCCGCGAGCCCGGCCAGCGCTCCAAGGTCGCCGTCCACTCGCTCGACGATCGTCTGGATCCCGTAGGCGCCTGCGTCGGCCCCAAGGGCAGCCGCGTTCGCGCCGTCGTGGGCGAGCTCCGCGGCGAGCGCGTCGACGTCATCCTGTGGGATGCCGATCCGGCCGTCTACGTCGCCAACGCCCTGTCGCCCGCCAAGGTCACCCGCGTCCTCATCGACGAGGAGAAGGCCTATGCCGGCGTCATCGTGCCCGACGACCAGCTTTCGCTCGCCATCGGCAAGGAGGGCCAGAACGCCCGCCTCGCCGCTCGCCTGACCGGCTGGCACATCGACATCAAGTCCGAGACCCTTGCTGCCGACATCCTCAAGAACGTCCCCGTTCACGAAGAGCCCGCCGCCGACCTGATCGGTGACGAGGAGGACGACGACGTCCGTCGCTGCGAGTACGTGTCCGAGGACGGCGTCCAGTGCCGCAACCAGGCCCGTCCGGGCTCCCGTTTCTGCGGTGTCCACGACACCGACGCCTTTGATGATGCGGAGGACCTGATCTAGCGCGCGGTCGCGCCGGGCAGGTCCCGGCGCATCTCCCACGCTCGTTCAGTCTCTAGGCACCCAAGGTGCCAGAAAGGGTAGGTGAAGTCATATGGCAAAAGTCCGTGTGTCCACCCTGGCCAAAGAGTTCGGCATGACCTCCAAGGAACTGATGGGTCATCTCGCCGAAATGAAGATTCCCGCTAAGTCCGCTTCCTCCGCCCTGGAGGACGCTTACGTCGCCATGGTCCGCAAGCAGCTCGCCTCGGTGATCGAGGCCCGCGCCAAGGAAGTCGAGGCCGCCAAGCAGGCCGAGGAGGAGGCAGCCGCCGCCGAGGAGGCAGCGCGCGCTGCCGAGGCCGAGCGCGAGCGCATCGCCGCCGAGAAGGCACGCGAGGAGGAGCGCCGCCAGTTCGCCGCGGCCCAGGCTGCCGAGGAGGCTGCCCGCGCCGAGGCCGAGGCCAAGAAGAAGGCCGAGCAGGAGCGCCTTGCCCGCGAGAAGGAGGAGGCTGCCCGTGAGGCCCAGCGCCGCGCCGTCCCCGCTTCCGACTCCGGTTCGCGCTTCCGTTCGCTGCTCGACCAGATCGCCGCACAGGAGACCGTTCTCAAGGAGAAGAAGGACGCCGAGGCGAAGGCCAAGGCCGAGCGCGCCGCCGAGCGCGGCAACCGTCGTGGCGGCAACAACGACCGTCGCGGTGGCCGTCGTAACGATCGCAACGCCTCCGACAGCAACTCCGAGCGCAACGCTTCCGAGAGCCGTCCGCACAGCCATCGCACCAACGCCAGCAACAACGTCGCTGCCGGCATGGACTTCCCCAACCCCGATAAGCAGGGCAAGGGCAAGAAGCGCAAGGGCGGTCACGGCAACGATGAGGACCACTACAGCCGCATGGCGCGTGAGGCCGAGGAGTACAGCCGCGAGAAGGTGCTCGAGGAGGCCCGCGCCGCCGTCGAGGAGGCCTCTCGCGAGTCCACCGGTCGCCGCAAGAAGCGCAAGGAGAAGCGCGAGCGCGAGGCTGCTAAGGCTCAGGAGGAGCGCAAGATTGAGGAGGCGCTGGCCCAGGGCGTGAACCCCGAGGAGCTCGACGCCATCAAGGTCTCCCAGGGCGTTACCGTCCAGGAGCTCGCCGAGGCGCTCGACGTTCCGGCCAACGACATCATCAAGCGCCTGTTCCTGCTGGGCACGCCGCTCACGATGACGCAGTCCATGTCCGACGACCTCGTCGAGCTCGTTGCCGACGACCTGGGCCGTCAGATCAAGATCATCACCCCCGAGGAGGAGAACACCTTCTCGTTCTACGACGATCCCGCCGACCTTAAGCCCCGCGCCCCGGTCGTCACCGTCATGGGTCACGTCGACCACGGCAAGACGAGCCTGCTCGACGCCATCCGTCACACCGGCGTCGCTGCCGGCGAGGCGGGCGGCATTACCCAGGCCATCGGCGCTTCGCAGGTCATGATCAACGACCGCAAGATCACCTTCATCGATACCCCTGGTCACGCGACCTTTACGGCCATGCGTGCCCGCGGCGCCAAGGTGACCGACATCGTCATTCTGATCGTGGCTGCCGACGACGGCGTCATGCCTCAGACCATCGAGTCGATCAACCACGCCAAGGCCGCCGGCGTACCCATCGTCGTCGCCGTCAACAAGATCGATAAGCCGGGCGCCAACCCCGACCGCGTGCGCCAGGAGCTTACCGAGTACGGCATCATCCCCGAGGAGTGGGGCGGACAGAACATGTTCGTCAACATCTCGGCCAAGCAGAAGATCGGTATCGACGACCTGCTCGAGACCGTGCTGCTCCAGGCCGACGTGCTCGAGCTCAAGGCCAACCCCGACACCTTTGCCTCCGGTAACGTCCTCGAGGCTAAGCTCGACAAGGGCCGCGGTTCGGTCGCTACCGTGCTGGTGACCCGCGGTACCCTGCACGTGGGCGATACGCTGGTCGCCGGCCTTACCTACGGCCGCGTCCGCGCCATGCTCGATCCCAAGGGCAACGCCGTCACCGAGGCCGGCCCCTCCGACGCCGTCGAGATCCTGGGCCTGCAGTCCGTGCCCAACGCCGGTGACGAGTTCCGCGTGTTCGAGGATGAGCGCGAGGCTCGCGCCCTGGCCGATGAGCGTTCGCTCAAGGCCCGTATCGAGGAGCAGAGCCGCGTGAAGCACGTCACGCTCGAGAACCTCTTCGAGACCATCGCCGACGCCGAGGTCAAGGAGCTCAACCTGATCATCAAGGCCGACGTCCAGGGTTCCATCGAGGCCCTTCAGGACTCGCTCGACAAGATGGATCAGTCCGAGGTCCGCATCAACACGATCCACTCCGCCGTCGGTGCCATCAACGAGACCGACGTCGTCCTGGCCGACGCCTCCAACGCCATCATCATCGGCTTTGGCGTGCGTCCCGACGGCAAGGCCCGCTCCGCCGCCGAGCGCGAGGGCGTCGAGATCCGTTGCTACGACGTCATCTACAAGTGCCTCGAAGAGCTCGACGCTGCCCGTATCGGCATGCTCAAGCCCACCGAGGTCGAGGTCTCCACGGGTACCGCGACCGTCCTGGACACCTTCAAGGTGCCCAAAGTCGGCATCGCCGCCGGTGTCCGCGTCGAGGAGGGCGAGATCGCCGCGACCGATTCCGTGCGCCTGGTGCGCGACGGCATTGTGGTCTTCAACGGCAAGATTGCCTCGATGCGCCACTACAAGGACGAGGCCAAGAGCCTCAAGAGCGGTTCCGAGGGCGGCATTGGCCTGGAGAACTTCCAGGACATCAAGCCCGGCGATCAGATCGAGGGTTACCGCATCGACCAGGTTGCCCGTACCGAGTAGGGGGTAGCGCTATGAAGCAAACGCAGGCAACCCGCCGTTTGGGCGAGCAGCTTCGCGAGAAGCTCGGTTATATCCTGCTCTTTGAGGTTTCCGATCCGCGTCTCGACCTGGTCACCCTGACTGCGGTCGAGGTCGCGGTGGACCGTTCGTTCGCACGCGTGTACGTGTCGTGCGATGCGAGCCGCTACGATGAGGTCATGGAGGCGCTTGCCAGCGCCAAGGGTCGTATTCGCAGCCTGTTGGCTCGCTCGCTCGATTGGCGCGTCACGCCCGAGCTCGATTTTCGCATCGATCGCTCGACCGATGAGGCCGAGCGCATCACGCGTGCGCTGGAAAACGTTCCGGCCACGCTTGCGATCGAAAAGGACGAGGACGGCTACCCGATAGCGGATGCCGCCCAGGAGGCAGCTTTAGATGACTAATTCCGCCGATCTCGCCTCGTGCGAGTCTGCAGATATTAAACGACGCATCCTCGAGCTTATCGAGGATGCGTCCTCCATTGCGATCTCGGGTCACACCTCTCCCGACGGCGATGCCCTGGGCTCCGTGTTGGGCCTGGGCCTTTCGCTTATGAAGGTGTTCCCCGACAAGGACATCGCCCTGCTGCTGGCAGACGACGATCCCGTTCCGCGCATCTACCGTTTTATGGAGGGCGCTGATCTGCTGGTGCCGGCATCTGCCTACACCGGCAACCCGGACCTGTTCATTTCGGTAGACGTGCCGGTCGTCGAGCGCCTCAATAATTCCGCCGAGGTGTTGCGTCGTTCGGCTCACGTGGCGTGCTTTGACCATCACCCGGCGCGCGAGGAGTTTGCCGAGGTCAGCCTTAGGTGTGTCAATGCCGCTGCTTGCGCCATGATTATCGACCGCTTTTTGGCCGATTGCGGCATTACCGCAAGCGATAGCATCGCGACCTGCCTGCTGTGCGGCCTGGTCACCGATACCGGTCGTTTTCAGTATCAGAACGCCGACGCTGCTGCGTTTCATGCCGCCTCGCGTCTGGTGGCGCACGGTGCCGATCCGGCGCGCGTCGCGCTCGAGGTCTACCAGAGCATGCGTGTCGAGTTCTTGCACCTCAAGTCCATCGTCATGGGTCGCATCAAGACGGTCGCGCACGGGCGCGTGGCGTATAGCTACGCGTACGAGAGTGACCTTAAGGAATGCGGTGTCACCTCGGACGAGTGTGACGGCCTGGTCGATGTGGTGCGCTCGGTGATGGGCGTCGAGGTCTGCCTGTTCCTTAAGGGCATCGAGGGCGATACCAAGGTGCGCGGCAACCTGCGCTCTAAGGGCGAACTTGATGTTTCCGAGATTGCGGCCAACTTTGGCGGAGGTGGGCACCACGCTGCCGCCGGCTTTACCAACGCCGGAACGATTTCCGAGACGCTCACCGCGGCACTTCCCATGCTGGCCGAGCTGGTAGGGGAGGATCCCGCTTCGGTGACCGTCGAGCTCTAACTTTTTGGATGGTACATGGCTCGTCGTACACCTTCTCAACTTAATATGCTGCTCGCCGTCGATAAGCCGGTGGGCTGCACGTCCCACGACGTGGTTTCGCAATGCCGACGCGCCCTCCATGAGCGGCGCGTCGGCCATGCCGGCACGCTCGACCCCATGGCATCGGGTGTCATGGTGGTGGGCGTGGGCCAGGCCACCCGTCTGCTGGGCATGCTTACCCTCGATACCAAAAGCTATGTCGCCGACATTTCGTTTGGCGCCGAGACCAATACCGATGATGCGGAGGGCGAGGCGGTCCGCACGGTGGCTGTTGGCAACGAGCTCCGCGATCCTGCCTTTGCCCGTGAGCACTTGGCCGCCATGCTGGGTCCGCAGATGCAGGTGCCGCCGGCGTTTTCGGCTATCTCGGTCAATGGCGTTCGCGCCTACAAGTCTGCTCGCGAGGGCAATGCGGTGGACCTACCTCCGCGCCCCGTCGAGGTCTATGCCGCCGACCTGATCGCCGTGGGCGGCGAAGGTGATACGTGTGTGTGGACCGTGGCGTTCTCGGTGAGCAAGGGCACCTATATCCGTGCGCTCGCTCGCGACCTGGGCCGCGCTTGCGATAGCGCCGCGCATATTTCCGCGCTGCGCCGCACGGCCTCCGGTGTTGTTTCCATTGGCGCCTGTCATGCGGTCGAGGAGCTTTCTCCCGAGTCCGCGGCTGGCTTTGCCCTGGATCCCATTGCGGCCCTGGGCGCCACGCGTGTTGACTTGCCGGGCAATCTTGCCGACGACCTGCTCTGCGGCCGACGCATTCCCGTTGAGCGTGCGCTTGCCGATTTCGATTCCTCGAAGGCGCCGTTTGCGTTGGTGCTCGATGGGGGACTCAAGGCGCTCGCCCGCATTGAGGGCGGCCGCTTTGTCATGGAGCACGTGTTTCCGCAGGCAGTCGGCGGTGTTCGATGATGTTGTCCGCTCGCGAGCTCGCGCGTGTCTTTTTCGCGGGCGAGTCGGACGAGGCTCGCATCGTTGCTGCCGATACGTTTGATGAGTGTGAGCACTTGGGTGCCGCATCGATTGCCATTGGCGTGTTCGACGGCGTTCACCGTGGACACCAGGAACTCATCGAAGCGCTTGTCCGTGATGCCCGTGCCCATGGCTGTAAGGCGGTCGTGGTTACCTTCGATCCCGACCCGGACGTTGTGGTGAGCCCTTCGCCCGCTCAAAAATTGATGACGACGGCCGACCGTCTGCATGCCTTGGCTCAGACTGGGGTCGATACAGTGGTGGCCGTTCCCTTTACGCCTGAGGTTGCGGCACTCGACCATGTCGGTTTTCTCGCACTGCTGTCACGCGTAGTCGACATTCGCTCGATTCGCGTTGGCAGTGACTTTAGGCTGGGTCGTGGCGGTGCTTCTGGTGTTGCCGAGATGCGCTCCTGGGGTTCTGAGCACGGCGTTGACGTGTATGGTCACGACCTGCTTTGCGAGGGCGGTGAGGCCATTTGCGCCACCCGCATTCGTCATGAGCTGGGACAGGGCCATGTGGAGCTTGCTGCTGAGTTACTCGGCCGTCCGTATATGGTGCGTGGCGGTGTTATTCGCGGCCGTCACGAGGGTTCTGGCATGGGCTTTCCCACGGCAAACTTGCAGGTTCCCGACGGCATTCAGGTGCCAGCCGATGGCGTGTATGAGGGTCTGGTGCTGGTCGATGACTCCGCGTGGCCCGCTGCCGTGAACGTCGGCCTGCCGCCAACGTATGCTGACGATGCGGCATCTGCGCATCTCGAGGCTAATTTAATTGGTTATACGGGCGACCTGTACGGCGCTTCCGTTTCGCTGGCGTTTACGCGCTGGCTGCGTCCCTCGCGTGTGTTCGATTCGCTGGATGAGTTGATCGCGACCGTCGAGGGTAATATCGAAGATATTCGTCACAACTTGGGTGAGCAGGGGGTGAGCATTCGTGATTAGCGATGAGGAAAAAGATCAGGTACGCGCTGCGTCCGACCTGGTTGCTATCGTGCAGGAAACGGTCGAGCTCAAGCCTCGCGGCCATGAGTTTTGGGGATGCTGCCCCTTCCATGGCGAGAAGACACCGTCCTTCCACATTATCCCCGCCACGCAGGTGTGGCATTGCTTTGGCTGCGGCGAGGGTGGCGACGTCTTCACGTATATCATGAAGCGCGAGAACCTGAGCTTTCCCGAGTCAATCCGTTACTTGGCCGATCGCGCGGGTATTGAGCTGCATGACACCGGAGATCGCCGCGAGCGCGGCACCAAGCGTGCCCGCATCTACGATCTGTGCGCCGAGACGGCCCAGTTCTACCACACCATGCTTATGCGCGGTAAGGACGGCCGTCCGCGCGAGTATTTTGCCAGCCGCGGCATGGGCGGCGACGTCTGCCGCCGCTACTGCCTGGGCTTTGCGCCGGGCCGCAATGCGCTGGTGACGCACCTGTCCCAGGCGGGTTTTACCCCGCAGGAGATGATCGATGCCAACGTTGCCGTGAGCCGCGGACGCGGGCAACTAGCCGACCGCTTTTACGACCGCGTGATGTTTCCCATCTTTGACGAGCAAGGGCATAACATCGCCTTTGGCGGTCGCATCATGGGTGACGGCCAGCCTAAGTATCTCAACACCTCCGAGACGAGCGTGTTCCATAAAAAGCGAAACCTCTACGGTTTTAATTGGGCCAAGGAGTTTATCGTCGCGCAGGATACCGCCATCGTGGTGGAGGGCTATACCGACTGCATCGCCTGCTGGGAGGCGGGGATTAAAAACGTCGTCGCCACGTTGGGCACTGCGCTCACGGAGCATCACGTCAAGACGCTCACCCGCTTCGCCAAGCGCATCGTGTATATGTTCGACGGCGATGCCGCGGGCCAGAAGGCCGCGCGCCGTGCGATTCAGTTTATTGAGCAGGATTCGATGGATCTGCGCTGCGTGGTGCTGCCCGACGGTAACGATCCCATGGAGTTCATCACGGCGCATGGCGGCGAGGCACTGCAGGCGCGCATCGACGCTGCCGAGCCGCTTATGGACTTTGTTTACCGTTCGTTGCAGGAGTCGAGTGACATCACTACGCCAGGCGGTCGCGCCAAGGCGCTGGAAGATGCTCTGACGCTTATCTATCCGCTGCGCGATAGCTATATGATTGACACGTACTTTATCCAGATTGCCGATCTGCTGGGTTTGGATTTGGAGACGGTGCGCGCGAGCTCGGGCCGCGTGTTTCGCGACGTCGCCAAGCGCGAAGATGCGGAACGCCGTCGCGAGCAAAACTATGAGCGCCAGAGGGCGCAGGCCGAACGCTTTGGAAATGCGGGCGGTCGGGCATCGGGTTCTCGTGATGCCGGTCGCGGTGCTTGGGCATCGGGCGCGACGCCGCCGGTGTCCGCGCCGGTCGAGGAAGAGCCGTACGACTATGTCCCGCTCGATGTCTACGGTGCCGCGCCCGTGGAGGTCGTCGACGATCTTCCGCCGATCGATGTGCCTGATGGTATGGGCGCTGTGCCTGTGCCTGATGGTTCGAACGCACCGGCTGCGGCGGTGCCGATGGTTCTTACCGATCTTGAGCGCAAGTCCTTGGCAGGGGAGCGCGAGCTGCTGACCATGCTCACGAGCTACCCCGACCTGTTCCGCACGTATGCCGACCGCATCTGCTCCATCGAGTGGGTTGACCCACGTCACGAGTCCATCGCGTGGGCCGTTCTGGCAACGCCGCCGGGAACCGATCCTGCAGCCTGCATGGATGCGGCGCGCTCGGTGTGTCCCGAGGCGGCAACGCTTGTGAGTGTCGGGCGCATCTCGGCGACGAGCAAGCACCCCACCGAGACGAACATCGTGTTTATGCTCGATACGCTCGAGCTCTACACCATCAAACGCCGCATGCGTGCCGCACAGGCCAAGCTGCGCCAGGACCGTTCGCTCGATGATGAGGCCCGTCGCGCGCTGACCGTTCAGGCCGCGCAAGATTCGCAGCGTCAACGCGAACTGCAAAAGTCGATCGGCGGTGTGGCGGACCCGTTCCGTTTGATCGGCCCGGAGGCCGCAGGCACCGAACAAGCCTAGATGTTGTGGTCAACCAGCGTATTCTCGCCTATATCCAGTCCTCTTTTTGGGTATAGACGTCAATGTGTGTGCTAAAGTGTTGAGTCCTGTGGACTATGAAGGGAGAATCTGTGCCAAAAAAGACTGAGAGCACGGGTACTGGGCTGGAATCCTACGTAGCAAAGCTCATGGGCAACGGCTCAAACAGGACTTCGGTAACCGAGGACGAGATTCAGGTCGCCCTGAAGGATATCGATGTTTCTGACGAGCAGCTCACCGCGGTGTATTCCGCGCTGCGCAACAGCGGCATCCAGATTATCTCCGCGAGCGGTAACGACGACGCCCCCATGGACGTCGACGATGACGATAACGATACCGATACCGACGATTTCGATGACGACGACGAGCACGATTCCGGCTCTCTCGACGATCACGAGCTCAAGATGGCCCGTCAGGCCGATGCCGAGATGGGTTCTTCCAAGAGCAAGAAGAAGCGCACCGTGCGCACGTCCCGTTCACGCTCCCGCGTGCGTGGCATCGATGCCTCCACGGTGATGCTGACCGGCGATCCGGTTCGTATGTACCTCAAAGAGATCGGCAAGGTCGACCTGCTGACCGCCTCCGAAGAGGTCGATCTGGCCATGAAGATCGAGGCCGGTCTTGAGGCCACCGAGAAGCTCGAGGCCGCCGATGCCGGTGAGCTCGAGCTCACGCGTGCCGAGATGCGTCGTCTTACGCGCATTGAGAACGTGGGCCTTGAAGCCAAGCAGGCGCTCATCAGCGCAAACCTTCGTCTGGTCGTCTCCATCGCCAAGCGCTATGTCGGTCGCGGCATGCTGTTCCTGGACCTGATCCAGGAGGGCAACCTCGGTCTGATCCGCGCCGTCGAGAAGTTCGACTACCAGAAGGGCTTTAAGTTCTCTACGTACGCCACGTGGTGGATCCGTCAGGCCATCACGCGCGCTATCGCCGACCAGGCCCGTACCATCCGTATTCCCGTGCACATGGTCGAGACCATCAACAAACTCGTCCGCGTGCAGCGCCAGCTCCTTCAGGACCTTGGTCGCGACCCGACCCCCGAGGAGATCGGTGCCGAGATGGACATGAGCGCCGACCGCGTCCGCGACATCCAGAAGATCTCGCAGGAGCCCGTGTCGCTCGAGACCCCCATCGGCGAGGAAGAGGATTCCCAGCTGGGCGACTTCATCGAGGACTCCCAGGCTATCGTTCCGCCCGATGCGGCCAGCTTCTCTATGCTGCAGGAGCAGCTCACCCAGGTGCTCGATTCGCTTGCCGATCGTGAGCGCAAGGTTATCGAACTGCGCTTTGGCCTTGTCGACGGACATCCCCGCACGCTCGAGGAAGTCGGTCGTGAGTTTGGCGTCACGCGCGAGCGCATCCGCCAGATCGAGTCCAAGACTCTGGCCAAGCTTCGCCACCCGAGCCGTAGCAGTAAGCTGAAGGACTATATCGAGAGCTAGTCAAGCAAGAGGCGCCCTCAAGCACATCCGCTTGGGGGCGCTTTCATGTAGACATTGGGTGTTCCTATAGTTTTGTCAACCGTCGGGGCTACTCCCGGTAGGGCACCCGGTCGCGCATCACGGCGTATATCGCCCTGAGCCGCTTCCTCGCGACGGCCTTGAGCGCCCGCCCGTGC
>JAXIZI010000060.1:0-5715 GCA_036304065.1 Collinsella sp.
GATCAGTCGTGGTCCCACGGGTATGGGGAGGCCCCGTTGCCGTGTGGGTGCCGGAGGTGTCCTGTTTGTGTCCGGGCATGCGAGAAGCCCCGGGTGTTTTTGTGGGGGCGTGTGGGTTTGGGTCGTGAGTGTTTCGGGTATGCGAAAGCCCCTTGGGGCGTGTGCTCCAAGGGGCTTCCTGTACGTGCGATGCGGCGGCGTGCTACTCTCCCACACCCTGTCGGGTGCAGTACCATCGCCGTGCCAGGCCTTAGCTTCCGGGTTCGGAATGGGACCGGGCGTCTCACCTGGGCCATGGCCGCCGCAAATCTTCTCTTGTACGGTCAGACGCTGGGGTCTGCCGGCCTGTGGCGGCCTGGGAACCGGACAGCGGACGCGGATATGTCGATGTTTCGTCTTGTGGCCAGACAATGCTCATTGCCGTCTGGTGCCGTTTGCAGGAGGAAGATGCGGTCCAACCGCCAGGGGTTGGAATGTTGGTGTTGCCTTTCGTCCGTTAGTACCGGTCGGCTCCACCCCTCGCGGGGCTTCCACGTCCGGCCTATCGACCACGTGTTCTGCATGGGGACTACAGGAACTCGAAGGTTCCACGGAATGCTTATCTTGGAGCAGGCTTCCCGCTTAGATGCTTTCAGCGGTTATCCCTTCCGAACGTAGCCAACCGGCCGTGCCACTGGCGTGACAACCGGCATACCAGAGGTTCGTCCACCCAGGTCCTCTCGTACTATGGGCAGGCCTCCTCAGCATTCCAACGAGCGCAGAGGATAGAGACCAAACTGTCTCACGACGTTCTGAACCCAGCTCGCGTGCCGCTTTAATCGGCGAACAGCCGAACCCTTGGGACCTGCTCCAGCCCCAGGATGCGACGAGCCGACATCGAGGTGCCAAACCATCCCGTCGATATGGACTCTTGGGAATGATCAGCCTGTTATCCCCGGGGTACCTTTTATCCGTTGAGCGATGCCGCGTCCGTACACCGGCACCGGATCACTAGTCCCGACTTTCGTCCCTGCTCGGACCGTCGTCCTCGCAGTCAAGCCCGCTTGTGCACTTGCACTCGCCACCCGATTGCCAACCGGGCTGAGCGGACCTTTGGGCGCCTCCGTTACTCTTTGGGAGGCAACCGCCCCAGTTAAACTACCCGCCAGGCACTGTCCCTGAACAGGATGACTGTTCGAGGTTAGACATCCAATGCGAACAGAGCGGTATTTCACCTTACGGCTCCGCGCGATCTGGCGACCGCGCCTCTCGGCCTCCCGCCTATGCTACACAATCCACACCGAATGCCAATACCAAGGTATAGTAAAGGTCCCGGGGTCTTTTCGTCCTTCTGCGCTTAACGAGCATCTTTACTCGTACTGCAATTTCGCCGAGCTCCTGGTCGAGACAGTGGGGAAGTCGTTACGCCATTCGTGCAGGTCGGAACTTACCCGACAAGGAATTTCGCTACCTTAGGATGGTTATAGTTACCACCGCCGTTTACCGGGGCTTGAATTCACCGCTTCACCCGAAGGCTGACGGATCCTCTTAACCTTCCGGCACCGGGCAGGCGTCAGTGCATATACAGCGGCTTGCGCCTTCGCATGCACCTGTGTTTTTGGTAAACAGTCGCTACCCCCTGGTCTGTGCCACCCCCAAAAGCTCCCACAGCAAGCGTGTTCACCATCGGGGGTCTCCCTTAAACCGAAGGAACGGGAGTGATTTGCCGAGTTCCTTGACCAGGATTCGCTCGATCGCTTTGGTATTCTCTACCTGACCACCAGTGTCGGTTTGGGGTACGGGCGGCTTTGAGCCTGACGCCGAAGCTTTTCTCGGCAGCCGGGATCACCGGATATCGGGCCATAAGGCCCCCATCATCGCACCTCGGACCCATGCGGGACGGATTTGCCTGTCCCACGCCCTGCGTGCTTGACCACGGAAGACCACCTCCGCGGCCGGCTACCCTTCTGCGTCACTCCTGCGCTGACCTACTACAAGGATCGGTCCCAACAGGCCAGGGCATCCCGCCCCCGAAGGAGCAGTAAGCCCGGACCCGGAGGTTAGTACTCCAAGCCTCGGTTTTGGCGGCTGAAAGCCGGTACGGGAATATCGACCCGTTCATCCATTCGACTACGCCTGTCGGCCTCGCCTTAGGACCCGACTCACCCAGGGACGATGAACGTGGCCCTGGAACCCTTGGTCATCCAGCGGACGGGATCTTCACCCGTCTCTCGCTACTCATGTCTGCATTCTCACTCCCATGAAGTCCACGGCGCGTTCACACGGCCGCTTCGCCCCTCATGGGACGCTCTCCTACCCAGTACAAAATACTGCCGCGTCTTCGGTGGTGTGCTTGAGCCCCGCTACATTGTCGGCGCGGAACCACTAGACCAGTGAGCTGTTACGCACTCTTTCAAGGGTGGCTGCTTCTGAGCCAACCTCCTGGCTGTCTATGCGACTCCACATCCTTTCCCACTTAGCACACGCTTCGGGACCTTAGACGACGGTCTGGGCTGTTTCCCTTTCGACGACGAAGCTTATCCCCCGCCGACTCACTGCCGGGATACGCGTCACCGGTATTCGGAGTTTGGTTGCTGTTGGTACCCGATACGGGCCCGCAAGCATCCAGTAGCTCTACCCCCGGGACGTAATGACCCGACGCTGCACCCAAATGCATTTCGGAGAGAACCAGCTATCACGGAATTTGATTGGCCTTTCACCCCTAGCCCCAAGTCATCCCCCCGGTTTTCAACCCAGGTGGGTTCGGTCCTCCACGCGGTCTTACCCGCGCTTCAACCTGCTCAGGGCTAGATCATCCCGCTTCGGGTCCAGGACACGCGACTCAAACGCCTTTTAAGACTCGCCTTCGCTACGCATACCCCACACGGGTTATGCTCGCCACATGCCACTGACTCGCAGACTCATTTTTCGATAGGCACGCCGTCACCCCACAAAAGGGCTCCGACGGATTGTAGGCGCACGGTTTCAGAGACTGTTTCACTCCCCTCCCGGGGTACTTTTCACCTTTCCCTCACGGTACTCGTTCGCTATCGGTCAGACAGGAATATTCAGGCTTACCCAACGGTCTGGGCGGATTCGCACGGGGTTCCACGGGACCCGTGCTACTTGGGAGACGCGATCGGCAGACCATGCGCGTTCAGGTACGGGGCCCTCACCCTCTGCGGCCCGGTATTCAACCCGGTTCCCCTGACACATGGTTTTCTGCAACTGCCGGCCGGCCCGTCGGAGCCGGCGCACGCGATCCCGCAACACCCCGCGCGCAACCCCCGACGGGTATCACACGCGCAAGGTTTGGCCATCATCCGCTTTCGCTCGCCACTACTCACGGAATATCCTTTCCTGCAGGTACTGAGATGTTTCACTTCCCTGCGTACCCCCCGGCCGAAGCCGGTACCGACCCATGACGGTCGGTGGGTTCCCCCATTCGGAAATCCTCGGATCAAAGCCCTGTTGGCGGCTCCCCGAGGCATATCGCAGCCTCAAACGTCCTTCATCGGTCCTGTCTGCCAAGGCATCCACCATACGCCCTTGCAAGCAACACACACCACGAAAGTGCATGGCCGCAAGATTCCTCTAGCAAATTCCCAGACGACAAATCATCACACTAAAAATGATCACAAAACGATCGAAACGAACAATAGAGTTCGATTCGAAATCAACAGCAAAACAAAGATTCAAAAACCCTTGTTTTGCTCGCGTCCACTATCCAGTTCTCAAGCCACCACGCACCGCCACGCCATCGCGCCGGCACACGGCCGGCCCCCAGGCACGACGGGCATCGAATCGCGCCAGGCAAAAAGCCTGGGGTGGCGATCCGGGAGCCCAAAAGCGCATCCATACCACCCCGGCACCCACCGCACGACCGGCAGGGCAAAGCCAACGACGTCTTCCACACCAGCAACCCCGCCGCCATCGCACCATGCGACGCGCGGGGCGCACACCGTCGGACGAACATCCGACTGAATTCTCCGTAGAAAGGAGGTGATCCAGCCGCACCTTCCGGTACGGCTACCTTGTTACGACTTAGTCCCAATCACGAGCCTCACCTTAGACGGCTCCATCCCACAAGGGGTTAGGCCACCGGCTTCGGGTGCTGCCCACTTTCATGACTTGACGGGCGGTGTGTACAAGGCCCGGGAACGCATTCACCGCGACGTTGCTGATTCGCGATTACTAGCGACTCCGCCTTCACGCAGTCGAGTTGCAGACTGCGATCCGAACTGAGACCGGTTTTCAGGGATCCGCTCCGCGTCGCCGCGTCGCATCCCGTTGTACCGGCCATTGTAGCATGCGTGAAGCCCTGGACGTAAGGGGCATGATGATCTGACGTCATCCCCACCTTCCTCCGAGTTAACCCCGGCGGTCCCCCGTGAGTTCCCGGCATAATCCGCTGGCAACACGGGGCGAGGGTTGCGCTCGTTGCGGGACTTAACCCAACATCTCACGACACGAGCTGACGACGACCATGCACCACCTGTGAACCCGCCCCGAAGGGAAGCCGTATCTCTACGACCGTCGGGAACATGTCAAGCCCAGGTAAGGTTCTTCGCGTTGCATCGAATTAATCCGCATGCTCCGCCGCTTGTGCGGGCCCCCGTCAATTTCTTTGAGTTTTAGCCTTGCGGCCGTACTCCCCAGGCGGGATGCTTAACGCGTTAGCTCCGACACGGAACCCGTGGAACGGGCCCCACATCCAGCATCCACCGTTTACGGCGTGGACTACCAGGGTATCTAATCCTGTTCGCTCCCCACGCTTTCGCTCCTCAGCGTCAGTAACGGCCCAGAGACCTGCCTTCGCCATTGGTGTTCTTCCCGATATCTACACATTCCACCGTTACACCGGGAATTCCAGTCTCCCCTACCGCACTCAAGCCCGCCCGTACCCGGCGCGGATCCACCGTTAAGCGATGGACTTTCACACCGGACGCGACGAACCGCCTACGAGCCCTTTACGCCCAATAATTCCGGATAACGCTTGCACCCTACGTATTACCGCGGCTGCTGGCACGTAGTTAGCCGGTGCTTATTCAACGGGTAAACTCACTCTCGCTTGCTCCCCGATAAAAGAGGTTTACAACCCGAAGGCCTCCATCCCTCACGCGGCGTCGCTGCATCAGGCTTGCGCCCATTGTGCAATATTCCCCACTGCTGCCTCCCGTAGGAGTCTGGGCCGTATCTCAGTCCCAATGTGGCCGGTCGCCCTCTCAGGCCGGCTACCCGTCGAAGCCACGGTGGGCCGTTACCCCGCCGTCAAGCTGATAGGACGCGACCCCATCCCATACCGCGAAAGCTTTCCCAGAAGACCATGCGATCAACTGGAGCATCCGGCATTACCACCCGTTTCCAGGAGCTATTCCGGTGTATGGGGCAGGTCGGTCACGCATTACTCACCCGTTCGCCACTCTCACCACCAAGCAAAGCCTGATGGATCCCGTTCGACTTGCATGTGTTAAGCACGCCGCCAGCGTTCATCCTGAGCCAGAATCGAACCCTCCACAAAAAAACCTCATGAAAAGCATCCGAATAGATGACTCTCAAAACAAAAATTGACGAGCACGTCCTTAAGGAAGGACGCCCTCAAAAAACCTCACCCCTCATCAAACCCTCCCGGGTACCCAACCACCACGACAGGCAATCAGGCGAGGAATGAACTGGCAATCATTGACTATAAAGAAGTAGTACAAACACGCTCTTGAGTTCTCAAACCACCACCAC
>JAXIZI010000061.1:0-27352 GCA_036304065.1 Collinsella sp.
ACGTCGTGCATTGGAACACGAGGCGTCGCCAGGTGGCGCTCGGCGGCCTCACCCCGGTGGAGTTTCGGAAACGGCTATTGAAAGCGTCCTAGTGTTCGCTTCTAATAAAAGAAGGCCAAGATTCGGGACGCAGTTCATTTGTGGTGGTTTTCGACGCTAACGGTCGACCATCTCGCGCCATGAGATTAAACTTGAATTGTTCTCTGAACATATCCATTTCTGCTTATCCTCAACAGATCTTTGTCTCGAGGAGCGCATGTGAAGCCGTCTCATTCCACCGGTCGTAACGTCATCGCCATTCTCGCCATACCCATCGTGATGCTCTTCCTTATCGTCGTCACTCCTTTTTCTTTTGGTTTCGCCTCGCCCTTCGATCTTTGCGGAATGGTCAACGCCGGCTCGCGTGCCACCTCGCTCTCCTTTATTTGTCGTGGCGTGTTCTACGAAGATAGAATTCCCACCGGAATTTGGCAGTCAAAGTTGCCACTGCTCGGTCAGATCGACGGATGCTCCCCCTATTTCTGCCTTGGACCTCAGGCGCTAAACTATCTAATCGACGACCAGCCACTCGACTCCGTCACCCTCGCCTACGACTACGCACCAAACACCGATGAGCGCCACATGAACCAAGTCCTCGACAAGATGCTTGGACAGTGCGGGCTCACCGAGGAGGCCGGTCGAACCATCTATAGCAACCAGAAATTAAAGCGAACAGAACTCCGCCGTGTCGGAAAAATCAAAGGGCGAAACGGGGCCGCCTACTGGGATGCCTGGGCAACACGCGACAAGGGCGAATTCGGACACAGCACCTATATGGTCACTGTCTACACCAAAGACGGAATTAAGGACAATGTTGACGATTTCGCGTCATCCAAATTCGGCATCCCCAAAACAACCAAGCCCGCCAGCCCAGATGAAATCCTGTAGAGACGCTCATTAGAATGTCGTTCAGCGAGCACGGCAGCATCGAGCTCGCCCCCCACCACCACGAAAGGGACAGGCCCCTTTGTGGTGGTTTTCGACTCTGGCACTCGACTGTCTCGATCTGTAACATCTAGCGGCCCTTTTCGATCCTAGATGTTACAGATTGAGATGAAATGATCGGCGGCGATTGTTTGTCTCAATCTGTAACACCAGGCCCACTTTTAGCGGCCAAGATGTTACAAGTCGAGACAAACCGTGAACCACCACAAAGGTGCCTGTCCCCTTTGTGGTGGTTTTCGACAAAAAGAAGCCGCCCCGATAACAGAGGCGGCATCAAGCAAGTCTATTTATTAGCGTCCCTCAAGACCCAACGAGAACGCAGAAATGTAGCCCGGGGCTTACCCTTTCCCGAACGCGACCCTCGCGAAGCGCGTGAGCGGGCGGGAAAGGGCAAGCCCCGGGCGGACAATTAAGTGCGTTACTCGGCAGCGGCCTTGAACTTGTTGTAGTTGATCAGGCAGCCGGCCTTGACGATGGCACGCTCCTCTGCCGTCATATCGGCAATGTAGAGCTCAATCTGCTCGACCGTACCATCGGCGCGGACCACGTAAGCGGCGATGTCCTTCAGGTCGCCGTCGAGCGCGGCGCGGATACCCGGCACAAAGACGTAGTCGCCCACCTCAAAGCTGGGCTCGGCCTCCATCTGGAAGGGCACCATGCCCCAGTTCATCACGTTGGAGCGATAGCGCTTGGTGGCGTACTCGTGGACGATGTTGGCCAGGCCGCCAATTACGCGCTGGCAGCTCGCGGCCTGCTCGCGGGCGGAACCGTCACCGGGCTTCTTGGCATAGAGCATGGAGCCGTACTCGGTCGCCTTGGCGTCGGCAGCGACACCCGCGCCGGCCAGCGCCTCAAACACGCCGGCAAGCTCGGCATCGAGCGCGGCCAAGTCGCCTGCTGCCTCGCCGGCAACGCGGCGCTTCTCCACGGCGTCGACCTCCTTGGAACGGCCCACGTAGGCCGGGTCGCGGCGGCTCAGCGTAAACTCAGCCAAGCCCAGCGGGTTGGAGCGGAAGGAGCTCGTCTCGCCCGAAGGAATGAGCTCGTCAGTCGTGGTGACCGGGTCCATGATCTTGGAGCACACCTTGAGCAGGATGTCGTCGCCAAGGGGCTCCATCGCGGGCCACGGCTTGATGTTGGGGCCCTCGACCAGCTCGTCGGCAGGCTCCGCCTTGCCAAAGCCCCAGTACACACGCTTTTTGTACGGCGCGTCGTCAAAGGTGTACTCGCAGGCCTCGTCCCAAATCTCCTCGGGCAGGTCGGTCGCCGGCGTCAGGACGCCGCCGTTGGCAGCCGTCGCCGCAATGGAGCGGGCGTCCATCAGGGCCACGGCGCTCAGCTGACCGTTGCCCGGCTTGGAACCCTCGCGATTGGGGAAGTTGCGCGTGGTGTGGCGGATCGAAAGGCCGTTGTTGGCAGGCGTGTCGCCGGCGCCGAAGCACGGGCCGCAGAATGCCGTGCGCACAATCGCGCCGGCCTCCATAAGGTCGTAGATGTAGCCGCGGCGTGTAAGCTCGAGTGCCACGGGCTGGCTCGTGGGATAGACCGACAGCGAGAACTCGCCGCAGCCGGTGTTAGCGCCCTTGAGCACGCGAGCAGCCTGGACCACGGAGTCGTAGTTGCCGCCCGAGCAGCCGGCGATAACGCCCTGCTGCACGTGCAGCTTGCCGTCGACGATCTTGTCGAGCAGGCTAAAGTGCGTCTTGCCCTCGCCGATCTTGGCGGCCTCGAGCTCCACCTCATGCAGGATGTCCTCGAGGTTCTCGTTGAGCTCGTCGATCTCAAAGCCGTTAGAAGGATGGAACGGCAACGCGATCATGGGCTTGATACTCGACAGATCGACTTCGACGCAGCCGTCGTAGTAGGCAACATCGGCGGGCTTGAGCTCGCGGTAGTCCTCGCCGCGACCGTGCATGGTCAAAAACGCGTGCGTGTCCTCGTCGGTGGCCCAGATGCTCGACAGGCAGGTGGTCTCGGTGGTCATGACGTCGACGCCGTTGCGGTAGTCGGTCGTCATGCTCGCGATACCGGGGCCCACGAACTCCATAACCTTGTTCTTAACGTAACCCTTGGCAAAGACGGCACGGATGATGGCGAGTGCCACATCGTGCGGGCCGACGCCGGGGCGCGGGGCGCCCGTGAGGTAGATGGCGACGACACCGGGATAGGCGACATCGTAGGTGTCGCGCAGCAGCTGCTTTGCCAGCTCGCCACCGCCCTCGCCCACGGCCATGGTGCCCAGAGCGCCGTAGCGGGTGTGCGAGTCGGAGCCCAAGATCATCTTGCCGCAGCCGGCGAAGTTCTCACGCATAAAGGAATGGATGACGGCGATATGGGGCGGAACGAAGATGCCGCCGTACTTTTTGGCAGCCGAGAGGCCAAAGACGTGGTCGTCCTCGTTGATGGTGCCACCCACGGCACACAGCGAGTTATGGCAGTTGGTAAGCACGTAGGGCAGCGGGAACTGCTCCATGCCCGAGGCACGCGCCGTCTGGATGATGCCGACAAAGGTGATGTCGTGGCTCGCCATGGCATCGAAGCGAATCTTGAGCGCCTCGGGGTCGCCGGACGTATTGTGTGCCTGAAGGATCGAATACGCGATGGTGCCGCGCTTGGCATCCTCGGGTGTCTGCGTAATGCCGCGCTCAGCGGCCTCGGCCGCAGGCACAACCTCGCTGCCGCCGCGCAGGTAGATGCCGTCCTCGTACAGCTTGACCATACTGTCTCCCACTCTGCCCAAAAGATTTAGGCGCATAGCATACATTCGTTCAATATCGTGCCATAGAACGGTTGCGAGTGGGTTACGAATCTACACGTTCACTTTATCTCAGTAAAGCAAAGGACGAGCCCCTTGCATCACTCTCTGGACAAGGAGTGTCCCAAAGTGCCGGCACAAAAGGAACGTCCCCAAGTGCCAAGTGCCGCAAGAATGTCCCCTTTGACCAGTCATTTAAGAACGTCCCCAATGACTACCGCATCCGGAGCAAGGCAACGCCGCAGGTAGAGGACGGACAGCGAGCGACGTCCAGAGCGAACAGGTTGGCATGAAAAAGGCAAGGCATAGACCTTCTGGTCATGCCTTGCCTTTTGAATGACAAATTGTCGCTCTGGACGTCGCGCAGCGTCGAGCCGTTACGCCGTTCGGCAGAACGGCGTAACCTAGAGATCCCCGCCTGCGCCCAAAAGTTTGCGCATGACTTGCTCGGGGTTGACTGAGCCGTCGCGCGGGGCTAAGGCAGTGATCTTCTTCTGCATCTTGTACTCGTGCAGCTCGTCCTCGAGCTGGCGCACGCGGGCGCGGAGCTTTTCGTTCTCGCGCTCGCGCTCCTCGGCACGCTCCTTCATATCGAGAATGCGCACCACGCCGGCAAGGTTGATGCCCTCGTCAGTCAGCTGGTTGATGAGCTCCAGGCGCTCGATATCGGCACGCGAATACAGACGCGTGTTGCCGCCCGAGCGCTGGGGGTTCACCAAGCCCTTGGACTCGTAGACGCGCAGAGTCTGCGGATGCATGCCGGTCAGCTCGGCCGCCACGCTGATCATGTACAGCGGTTTGTTCCTATTGTCCTCGGCCATGCTACCTGACCCCTTTCCGTCTCGTTATCGTCCATCATAAGCCCGCGGGCGTGGGCGTGGGCGTGCGCCGCGACCGCCCTAGTACGTCGCCTTGTAACGGTTGACCTTCTCGCGATAGTCGCGTGTGTCGGTCTCGCGCAGCTTGGTCATGGCATCGCGCTCGTCATCGGATAGGTTCGTGGGGACCTGCACCTTGATCTCGACGAGCAGCGCGCCTGTGCGGCCACGGTGCTTAACGTCGGGCGCCCCCATTTCCTTAAAGCGGAACTTCTTGCCCGTCTGGGTACCCGCGGGCACCTTCAGACGAACCGTCGCACCGCCGGGCGTCGGCACGTCCACCGTGCAGCCGAGCGCCGCCTCATAGACCGAGACCGGTACCTCCATAGTCACGTCGGCACCTTTACGCTTAAACAGCGGGTGCTCCTCCACATGCGTGGTCACGACCAGGTCGCCGCGCTCGCCACCCGCAACGCCATACTCGCCGCGACGCTTGTAGCGCAGCTTGCCGCCGTCGACCGCACCCGCAGGCACCGAAACCGTGATGGTCTGCTGCTCGCCCGTCGAGGGAATGCGGTAGGTGACCTTGTGCGTCACGCCGCGAAACGCGTCCTCGGCCGTCACGTCGACAGTCAGCGACAGGTCGCCGCCCTTGCGCGCGCGGTTGCGGCCCGCACCGGCACCGGCAGCGCCCGCGGCCCCGGCAAAGCCCGAGCCCCAATCGCTGCCCCAGGCGCCGTTGCCGCTAAAGATGCTGTCGAAGATATCGCCCCAGCCGCTCGCGCCGGCACCGGCGCCGTAGCCACCGCTATACGCGCCGCCCGCGCCCGGCATGCCGCCGAACATGAGCATCTGGTCGTACTCTTTGCGCTTCTTCTCGTCCGAAAGCGTCTCGTAGGCCTCGCTAATCTCCTTGAACTTGGCCTCGTCGCCGCCGGCATCGGGGTGATATTTTTGCGCGAGCTTGCGAAACGCGCTCTTGATCTCTTTGTCGGAGGCGCTCTTGGATACGCCCAGGATGTCATAGAAGGTTTTGCCTGCAGCCATCGTAGCTCCTCTCCTGTTACGTCCGCCGTCCAGCGGGCGACGGCTCATGCTTTCATATGGCACTAGGCCAGAAAGGGCCCCGGGTGTTGCCCCGGGGCCCTTCTCAATTACTCCTCGGTGCTCTCGGCCGTATCGGCCGCGGCATCCTCGGGCGCCGCTTCGGGCTCCGGTGCGGGGCGCTTCTCGCCACCGTAGGTCACCGTCACCATCGCGGAGCGCAGGATGCGATCCGCCATGCGGTAGCCCTTCTGGTACACGTCGTTGACGGTCTCGTCGTACTGCGATGCGTCCTCGACGCGACCCACAGCCTGATGCTCAAGCGGATCAAACGCCTCGCCCTTGGGGTCGATGGGCTCAACGCCCTCGTGCGCAAACACATCGAGCAGCTTGACATGTACCGCGTCAACGCCATCGACGAACTGCTTAAAGTCGTCGGAAAGCTCTTGGCTGCGGGCATGGTCGATCGCGCGCTCAATATCGTCAATCACCGGCAACAGCGCGGTGACAAGCTTCTCGGTCGCGCGCTCGCGCTCGGCAAGGCGCTCGTTGGCGGTGCGGCGACGGAAGTTCTCCCAGTCGGCCTGCAGGCGGGCGGTGCGCTCGGTAGCGTCCTTCGCCTTGTCCTCGGCGGCCTTCTGAGCCTCTGCCGCAGCGTCGAGCTCATTGCGCACGTCGGCAAGCTCCTTTTGGGCCTGCTCGAACTTGAGCTTAAAGTCGTTGTCGGCGGCTTCCTCACCGGCGCGGATAGCAGCTTCCACCATCTCGTCCTCGGTCATCGTCGCCTCCTTGTTGGAATCCTCTACCTGGTTCTCGGCAGCCTCGGCGGCCTCGGCCTCGTTGGCCTCGGTATCGTCGACGGCCTCTACGGGAATCTTCACGTCCTTCTCCTCAGAGTCAACGGGGGCGGCGCCAGCGGCAGCCGCCTCCGTGCGAGCTTTACGGGCGGACATGATTACTTGTCCTCGTCGTCCACAACCTCGTAGTCGGCGTCGACAACGTCATCGTCGGCAGGCTGGGCACCGGCGGCACCGTCAGTCTGCTGCTGAGCGTCGGCGTAGACAACCTGGGCCAGCTCGTAGGCCACAGACTGCAGGGACTCGCCGGCGGCCTTGATGGCCTCGACGTCAGAGCCCTCGAGCGCCTTCTTGGCGTCGGCGATAGCGGCCTCGGCCTTGGACTTCACGTCGGCGGAAACCTTGTCGCCCAGCTCGTTGAGGGTCTGCTCGGTGGAGTAGCACAGGCTGTCGGTCTGGTTGCGGACCTCGACCTCTTCCTTCTGCTTCTTGTCCTCCTCGGCATGAGCCTCGGCGTCTTTGACCATACGATCGACTTCGTCGTCGGACAGAGCAGTGGAGCCAGAAATGGTGATCTGCTGCTCCTTGCCGGTGCCCTTGTCCTTAGCGGAGACCTTGACGATGCCGTTGGCGTCGATGTCGAAGGTAACCTCGATCTGCGGCACGCCGCGACGGGCAGCCGGGATACCGGTCAGCTGGAACTTACCGAGCGACTTGTTGTCGCGGGCAAGCTCGCGCTCGCCCTGGAGCACGTTGATCTCGACGCTGGTCTGGTTGTCGGCAGCGGTGGAGTAGACCTCGGTCTTGGAGGTCGGGATCGTGGTGTTGCGGTCGATCATCTTGGTCATGATGCCGCCCATGGTCTCGACGCCCAGCGACAGCGGGGTAACGTCGAGCAGCAGGATGCCCTCGACGTCGCCGGTGAGCACGCCGCCCTGGACGGCAGCGCCGTCAGCAACGACCTCGTCGGGGTTCACGGACATGTTGGGCTGCTTGCCGGTCATGGTCTTGACGAGCTCCTGAACGGCGGGCATACGGGTGGAGCCGCCGACGAGGATGACCTCGGTCAGATCGGAGAGCTTAAGCTTGGCGTCGCGCAGGGCATTGGTGACAGGCTGCTTGCAGCGCTCGAGCAGGTCGCGGGTAATCTTCTCGAACTCGGCGCGGGTCAGCGTGTAGTTGAGGTGCAGCGGGCCGGACTGGTTCATGGTAATGAACGGCAGGTTGATGGTGGTCTGCTGGGCAGCGGAGAGCTCCTTCTTGGCGTTCTCGGCGGCCTCCTTCAGACGCTGCAGGGCCATGGGGTCCTGACGCAGATCGACGCCGTTCTCCTGCTGGAACTTGTCGGCCATCCAGTCGATGACGCGCTGATCCCAGTCGTCGCCGCCCAGGTGGTTGTCGCCCGAGGTGGACAGAACCTCAAACACGCCGTCTGCGAGGTCGAGGATGGAGACGTCGAAGGTGCCGCCGCCCAGGTCGAAGACCAAGATGCGCTGGTCGGTGCCCTGCTTGTCCAGACCATAGGCCAAGGCAGCAGCGGTCGGCTCGTTGACGATACGCTTGACGTTGAGGCCGGCGATCTTACCGGCATCCTTGGTGGACTGACGCTGGGCGTCGTTGAAGTAGGCCGGGACGGTGATGACGGCGTCGGTGACGGTCTCGCCCAGATACTTCTCGGCGTCGGCCTTCATCTTGGCGAGCACCATGGCGCTCACCTGCTCGGCGGTGTAGTCCTTGCCCTCGATGTCGACGACGGCACGGCCACCCTGGCCCTCCTTGACCTCATACGGCACGGTCTTGATCTCGGAGGTGCACTCGGAGTACTTGCGGCCCATGAAGCGCTTGATGGAGAACACGGTGTTCTTGGGGTTGGTGACAGCCTGGTTCTTAGCGGCCTTACCAACGACGCGGTCGCCGTCGGCACGGAAGCCCACGACGGACGGGGTGGTGCGGTCGCCCTCGGCGTTCACGATAATGGTCGGAGAACCGCCCTCGAGGACGGCCATAGCGGAGTTAGTAGTACCAAGGTCGATACCAAGAATCTTGCCCATTAGAAATTCCCTCTCTCTTGTGCGTTTGCACCGACTCGGCGGTCTGCCGAGCGGTGTTTCGGCTTGTCTTTCAGGATGTAGTGTATCCCCTTATGGGCCGGAATATACAAAATCTAAGTCAATTCATATAAGATTTCTTATTGCTGAGAGTTTAGGTTCTTAAATGCGCAGGTAGATGCGCTGAATGAGTTCTCGGCAAATCTATTGAGATCTATGTAGAGATGGCTGAGGTTTGCGTCCGGGGGTGCCTGGGGGCCGTCTTGCGGAAAGCTCATCCCGGTTTGAGCGTGGATTCCGGGTCGCAGTTTCCGTCTGAAGGCTCAACCGGAAACCGTATCCCGTTTTGAGAGCTGATACCGGCTCGCATTTTCCGCTAGCGGGCCTAACCGGAAACTGCAACCCGTTTTTCGACAAAATAATGGGATGCGGTTTCCGCAAGCACGCTCAATCGCCCTATATTTCAAGTCACCTTTAGCTAACATTTGCGCAGCTCAACGGCCCCACCTGCGCATTTTTTAGTAAACCTTGGCATACTCGGCGAACGGTATGAAGATGCCGGTCAGAGGGTATTGCAAACGGTCGCTCCCGTGGTATGTTTTTGCCCGAATCAAACCGGCGCGCATCGCCTGTAGCGTCGGTCAACAGAGAGGAAACTACCATGGCTCATCCCGTAATTGATGCCGACGAGTGCATCGCTTGTGGCGTTTGCGTCGACTCCTGCCCCGCTGGCGTTCTGGAGCTCCAGGACGTCGCTACCGTCGCCGACGAGGACTCCTGCGTCGCCTGTGGCGCTTGCCAGGACGCTTGCCCCGCCGGCGCGATCACCGAGATCGTCGAGGAGTAACAACTCCCCCACTTGCACACTCAAAAGTACACCGTGCACAAAAAAGGAGGCTTCCGCATCGCCGCGGAGGCCTCCTTTTGCATATGTGGGCAGCTAATTTGGAGCGGGACCCTTGGCAGTTGCGGTGGAATAGTTCCTGTTTTATGGCTTGGATGCCGATTTTAGGAACTATTTCACCGCAACTTATAGATGCGGCGTCGACTAGGACAAATCGTCCTCGTAGGGCATTAGGTCTGCCAGATAGCCCTTCTCTTTGAGCATGGCCTCGATCTCGTCGAGGGTTTGCTCGTCGTCCGCGGCAATGCGATGGAAATGATAGCCGCTCGTCACCGTTAGCAGCGGAAAGCTCTTGCCGCTCTCGATATCGCGCAGATAGCGCTCGACATCGCGGCGATTGCGGATGTCCAGATCAGCCGTGATCTTACCGTACACGCGGTGATTGACGATCACGTTGAGCACGGCGCCGCCGGCGTCGACGATACTCGTGAGCTCATCGCCTGCCTGCTCCACGCTGTGGCGAACCTTGACCAAGCGCGTAGGCACGGCGGGGCTGCTGGGGGCCTCCTGCAGCACGTAGCCGCGATTGGTGGCCACGATATCGTGCCCATCGGCGCGCAGCAGGGCGATGTCTTGCACGACAATCTGGCGGCTCACACCCACCTCACGAGCAAGCGCACTGCCCGAAACGGGCTCCTTGGCTCGCTCGAGCACGCCTATGATGGCACGGCGACGCTCGCGGGCGTCCATTATTTACCGTCCAGCAGACGCAGGTGCTTAAGCGAGAGGTCGAGAATCGGCGCAGAGTGCGTCAGCGCCCCCGAGCTAATAAAGTCAACGCCCAGGTCGGCAAGCGCGCGGATATTGCTGGCGTCCACGTTGCCCGAGCACTCGGTCTTGGCACGACCGGCGATAAATTCAATCGCGGCAGCCATATCGTCGTGGGTCATGTTGTCGAACATGATGATGTCGGCTCCGGCCTCCACAGCCTCGCGCACCATGTCCAGGTTCTCGCACTCGATCTCGACCGTCGTGGTAAACGACGCATGGGCGCGCGCCATCTCAATCGCACGTGCCACGCCACCGGCGGCGTCGATGTGGTTGTCCTTGAGCATAACGGCCGTCGACAGGTTGTAACGGTGATTGCTGCCGCCGCCGATCTCGACCGCCGCCTTCTCAAACACGCGCATGCCCGGCGTGGTCTTGCGCGTGTCGACGAGCACGGTCTTGGTGCCCTCGAGCGCCGCGGCCATGCTGTGCGTGTAGGTAGCGATGCCGCTCATGCGCTGCAGGTAGTTGAGCGCCACGCGCTCGCCCGAAAGCAGCACGCGTGCATCGCCACGCACCTGCCCCACGTGGTCGCCGGCGTGAACCTCGTCACCGTCGGCAACATCAAACAGCACCGAGCTCTGCGGATCCAGCAACTCAAAGGTGCGGGCAAACACATCCAAGCCGGCGATGATGCCGTCGGCCTTGGCGATAAGCTCAACGGTAGCGGGACGCGCCGTGGGGCACACGCTCGCCGTGCTCACGTCCTCAAACGTGATGTCCTCGCGCAGAGCCTGCAGAATCAGATCATCGACGACGAGTTTCATGGTAATGGGATTCATGGTCTACTCCTCCACGGCCTGCGTGCCGGCGGCACGGGCCAGATCATCGATTGCCAGGGTGTCGGCGCTCAGGGCGCGATGACGGCCATCGAGCGCGGGATCGCCCGCCTGCTCCACGGCCAGCGACTCGCCGGTACGCATATACCACGCGGCGCGACGACCCCAGACCAGCGCCTCGAGCAGGCTGTTTGATGCAAGGCGATTCTTGCCGTGAACGCCGTTGCAGGCCGTCTCGCCCGCGGCGTAGAGCTCGGGCATCGAGGTGCGGCCGTCCTTGTCGACCCATACGCCGCCCATAAAGTAGTGCTGCGTGGGCGTGACGGGGATGGGCTCGTCCAGAATGTCGCGGCCGTCCTCCAGGCAGCGCGCGCGGATATTGGCAAAGTGCCCGGTCACCACGTCGCGCTCGACGGGTGCAAAGCTCAGCCACTCGTGCTCGGTACCGTCCTGCTTCATCTGCTCGCGAATAGCGGCGGCGACCACATCGCGCGGCTGAAGCTCGTCGGTAAAGCGCTCACCGGCGGCGTTGAGCAAAATCGCGCCCTCGCCGCGGCAGCTCTCGCTGATCAGGAAGGTGCGGCCCGGCTGCGGCGAGAACAGTCCCGTGGGGTGAATCTGCACGTAGTCCAAGTGCTCCATCTTAATGCCGTGCTCCTGAGCGATGTAGCAGGCATCGCCCGTGAGCTGCGGATAGTTGGTCGAGTGGTCATATACGCCACCGATGCCGCCCGTCGCCCACAGCGTGTGGCGGGCATGGATCTTAAACGGCTCGCCGGCATGCACGACCTCGGCGGCATTTGCCAGCTCGTCGGCGGGACGAACCGAGTTGTCCTCGTCCACGGAAACGGCGACGACACCGGCACACACCGTGGCGCCGTCACGTTCGCCCGTCAGGATGTCGGTCATGGCCACGTGCTCCAAAATCTGCACGTTCTCCAGCTTGCGAACGGCCTGGAGCAGCTTGGTCGTAATCTCCTTGCCCGTAATGTCGGCATGGAAGGCAATGCGCGGACGGCTGTGCGCGCCCTCGCGGGTAAAGTTGAGGCTGCCGTCGGCCTTGCGCTCAAAATCCACGCCCATCGCCAGCAGGTCGTTGATGACCGAGCGGCTCGAGCGGATCATGATGTCGACGCTCTCGCGGCGGTTCTCGTAGTGGCCGGCGTGCATGGTGTCCTCAAAGAAGGCATCATAGTCCAAGCCTTCGGGCAGCACGCAGATGCCGCCCTGCGCGAGCATCGAATCGCACTCGTCGACAGTGCCCTTGGAAAGCATGATCACGCGCGTGCTCGTCGGCAGGTTGAGAGCTGCGTACAGGCCCGCCACGCCGCAGCCGGCAATGACGACGTCGCACTCCATGTCGGGGTATTGTTTGGTTTCCACAGGAATCCTCTCCCTTGTAATGCGACATAAGGGATGGTCCCTCATGTCACATTGGCTTAGCGCGCAGCGTACTCGAGCATACGGTCGAGCGTGAGCTTGGCCTGGTCTGCCGCCTCGTCCGAGACGCCGATCTGCACCTCGCCCTCGCCCGTCTCCAGGCAGCGCACGAGCTTTTCGAGCGTGATGAGGTCCATGTTGACGCAGGTGGGCTGCACCGCGGGGAAATAGAACTTCTTGCCGGTGCCCTGGCAGCGGCGCTCGAGCTCGTAGAGCACGCCGCGGACCGTCACGATGATGAACTCGCTCGCGTCCGACTCCTCGGCATACTTGATGATACCGGCGGTGGAGCCGATGTGGTCGGCCTCGGCCAGAACGTCGGCCTTGCACTCGGGGTGCGCCAGCACGAGCGCGTCGGGGTGGGCCTCCGTCGCGTCGACGATCTGCTCGACGGTGATGATGTGATGGCGCGGGCAGTAGCCGTTGTTGAGGATGACGTGCTTTTGCGGCACCTGCTCGGCTACGAAGCGTCCCAGGTTTTGGTCGGGAATGAACAGAATATGCTGCTGCGGCAGCTCGGACACGATCTTAACGGCGTTGGAGCTGGTGACGCACACGTCGCTCCAGCTCTTGATCTCGACCGTGGAGTTGACGTAGCACACCACGGCCAGGTCGTCGCCGTACTCGGCGCGCGCCGCGTCGACCGTCTCGCGCTTGACCATGTGCGCCATGGGGCAGTCCGCGCCCGGCTCGGGCAGCAGCACGGTCTTGGTGGGGTTGAGCAGCTTGGCGCTCTCGCCCATAAACTCCACGCCGCACAGCACGATAGTCTGCTGCGGCAGACTCTTGGCAAGCTTTGCCAGGTAGAAGCTGTCGCCGACGTAATCGGCCACAGCCTGCACCTCGGGCGCCACGTAATAGTGCGCCAGGATCACCGCGTCACGTTGGGTTTTTAGTTGCTGAATGGCCTCGACGAGCTCTGCGGGCACCAGTGCCGCACGCTCCGTTGCCGTCGTTGCCGATGCCAGGCCGGCCGCGATATCGCGTGCAAGCTCCGACGCATCCATGTTCGCGCTCTGTGCCATCAAGGCCCCTCTCTTTTGGCGAATCTTGGGGCTTTAGTATGACACCTAGGTTTACAGCTGACAAGACAGCTGTAAACCTAGGTGTAAAGTTGAAATAAAGATTCAATCATGTGGCAGGTCCATTTTCGAACTGGCAAGCTGAGGATAGCCGGGCTTTCGATAGCGCAGGAGGCATCTTTCGCCACCGCAACACCGCTTGGCGCGAGCTGCACGCCGTGAGGCGCAAACGGTCCGCACCCCCGCAAGCGGCGCGTGCCCGATGTGGCAAAATCGAACTACTTAAGGGGGCCGAATGCTCAAGATTATTGCCTGCGACGATGATGTCGCTTTTCTAGATAGACTGCACCGGATGATCGACCGTTGGTCGACCGAGACGGGCACGGCGGTCGATGTTGCGCTCGTCACGCGCGGCGAGGACCTGCTGGCCCGCCATGCCGCATCGCGCGCCGACATCATCTTGCTCGATATGATCATGCCGCTCGTCAACGGCATGGACACCGCACGCGAACTGCGCCAGGCCGACACCGCCGTGCGCCTGGTGTTCCTCACCTCGTCGCCCGAGTTCGCGCTGGAATCCTACGAGGTCCGCGCCTTCGACTATCTGCTCAAGCCCGTGACTTACGAACGCCTGGCGCGATTACTCGACGAGCTTTCGAGCATGCGCCCGGCGGCAACCGACGAGCTCGTGATCAAAACTTCCTTTGGCTACCACGCCCTGCGCCTGTCCGACATCGAATATGCCGAGGCGCGCAACAAGCACGTGGTCTTCCACCTGCGCGACGGACGCGATATCGAGGCACTCGAGTCGTTCCGCAGCGTCGAGGACCGCTTGGAGCAAAACGCGGTCTTCTTTAAATGCCACCGCAGCTACCAGGTCAACCTGCGCAATATCGATCACTTTGACCGCACGGACATCGTCATGCGCTCGGGCGCGTGCATCCCGCTTTCGCGCAGCTGCAAGCAGGGATTCCAAGACGCCTACTTTGCGGTGCGCTTTGGGGGTGGGAGACACTGATGGTCTCCTCGGTCGAAATGGTCCTTTGGGCAATCCACCACGCCACGACGCTGCTCTTTGGCGTCTTTGCCTCGGCGGCGCTGTGCGGTGTCGAGATCAACGGCCGCCATTCGCTCGAGCTGGTGGGGGTCGGCGCCGTAACCGGATGTGCATTCGGCCTCGCCAATGCCGTCGGCGGCGAGCTTTTTGCCCGCCAGGTATATCCGCTCGTCGTGCATCTGCCGCTCGTCATCTATTTGTGCGCGCGCTACCGCCTGAGCCCGCTGCTTGCCGTGCTCGGCATTACGAGTGCCTATCTGAGCTGCCAGTTCAGCAATTGGATGGGCATCGCCGCATTTGCCGCAACCGATTCTCAGATCGCGTACTATCTGGCGCGCATCGCGACCACACTCGCCGTCTTTGCCGTCCTGTTGCATTGGGCCGGCGACATCGGTCCACGCTTGGCGATTAAAAGCACCACCGAGCTGGGCATCCTTTTAATCCTGCCGCTCGTCTATTACGTCTTTGACTATGCCACCAACGTCTACACCACGCTGTTCCACTCGGGCTCGGTGGTAACGGTTGAGTTTTTGGCCTTTGCACTCTGCGCGTTCTACCTTATGTTCCTCGCCGTCTACCTGCGTGAATACGAAGAAAAGGAAACCGCCGAGCGAGAGCGCTGGATGCTCGAAACCCGCGACAGCGCCGCCATCAAAGAGCTCGAGGCTTGGCGTCAATCTGGGCGCGAGCTGTCGATTCTGCGCCACGACATGCGCCACTTCCTACGCGGCCTGGCCGCTTTAATTGAGGAGGGCCACACCGACGAGGCGCTCAAACGCATCGATGAACTCTGCGAAGCCGGCGATCGCACCGCCGTACGCCGCTTCTGCGCCAACGAGACGGTAAACATCGCGCTTTCGTCATTTAACTCGGATATCAATAGAAACGGCATTACCGCCAACCTGCGCGCCGCCGTACCCGAAACCATCCACGTAGGTGACGCCGACCTGTTTAGCGTGCTCTCAAATGCCTTGGAAAACGCTATCACCGCCGCAAGCGCCGCACCCCAAGGAAAGCGATTCGTCGACTTTGACCTGCGATTAGAGGACGGCCAGCTGCTGCTGTTAGTTTCCAACACGTTTGACCGCGCGCCGCGCATGGTCGACGGTATGCCCGTGACCCGGCATGCGGGCCACGGCTTTGGCACCAGGAGCATCAAGCTTGCCGTGGAGCGCATGAACGGCAACTGTCAGTTCCGCATTAACGGCGATCGGTTTGAGCTGCGCGCTGTGATGTAGAAGTGCGGCGCCGATCTCGAGGCGTGCCTTGCCCGCCAGACAATCGCTCGCCGGCGCCAATCCGCTACAGCGGAGCGGCCGCCGGGGTCAGCTGCTTGATGTATGCCCACATGCGCTGCTTGGCGGCTTTGTCAGTGAGCGCCGCCTCAAAACCGTCGAGCGCAAGCACGCGGCGACCCTGCACATGGGCGACGAAACCGGGCTTGAGCATGGCGGTGTCGAAGTCGTCGATTGCCACAAGCATGTCGGCATAGGTCTCGCGCATGGTATCGGCCGCGCGATCGTCCAGCAGCAGGACCGCCTCGGGGTCCAAGGCCTCGAGCGCCTCGCGGAACAGCTCGCACGGCAGAGTCTCGCCCACCGTAACCGCTCCGTCACCCACGCCGGCGACGCTTGACAGCACGCAAAAATCCTCGGGCGCGTAGCCGATGGCCCCAAGCGCCTTGCGCAACGCCGCGCCATCCGGGCCGGCGGCAAGCTCGCCACCCGAACGCTCGGCCTCGTCCAAATCACCTTTGACCAGCACGATCGGCGAGCACGCGTTGCCCGCGATACGCACGCCACGGACCGCAAGCGATGCGAGCTCCTGCTCGGCCGCCTGGGCGATGGCTTCTTTTTTCTGGCTTTGTGACGTGGACATGCGCTCTCCAATCGTTTGCGTGCCCACCATTATATAAAAGAGCCGCCCGCGAGTGGTTGCTTTGCGGGCGGCTGGGTATAAGCACGGTCGTACTGAGTTTTACGCGGCCGAGCCGCGTCGCATTATGGAGGTCACCATGGCTGACATTAATCAGATTACCCCCGAGAACTTCGATTCCATCGTTAACGACAGCCTGCCCGTGCTGGTCGATTTTTGGGCACCGTGGTGCGGGCCCTGTCGATCCCTCTCGCCCATCGTTGACGAGGTTGCCGATGAGCTGGCGGGCAAGCTCGCCGTTGCCAAGTGCAACGTCGACGACAACCAGGACCTGGCCATGAAGTATGGCGTCATGAGCATCCCCACGCTGGTTGTGTTTAAGAACGGCGAGGAGATTGACCGCTCGGTTGGCGCTCTACCCAAGGCGAGGCTGCAGGCGCTGCTGGAGAAGCATCTGTAATACGCTTGTTACATGTTGCCGTCTGCCTGCCGCCCATGAGCGCTTTTGCACCGCTCGCCGGACTTCTAGATGCACCGAGTGCAACCACGGATAGTATGGTAGTCACAAACAGCCCCCAGTGAACGGGTGCGAGTCGCACAGACTCGTACCCGTTTTCTTATGCAGCTGCACGCAGAGCGGGCGTAGTAAAATCTGAACCACTGAACTGCCCCATACAAAAGGAGATTTTCCATGCATGATGTTGGAATGAACATGAGCCAGCTTGCCATGAGCGTCAAACAGGTCGACGACACCATCGAGCTCGCTCACGAGTGGAGCCATCAGCTGCTGCATGCGACCGAGAATTTTGACATGGAGCGCATCGGCGCCAAGCTCGAGGCCGCCATGGCCGCGCTCCACGAGGCGCATGACGCGCTCGAGGGCTACGAGGAAGCCATCGAGGCCGACCACAACTCCGTCGGCTCCGTGAAGCTGGTGTAAGGTGGCCGAACACGAGCACTGCTGCGGGTACGAGCACGAGCATCCGCACGGGGCGGACGGTGACGCGGGCTGCCACTGTAGTGGCTCCGGCTCCGAGCTGGTCCGTTTTTCGGTTACCGCACCCGACGACCTGCTGCGCCGTTTTGACGAGCAGATCGGGCGCCGCGGCGACGTGGCCAACCGCTCCGAGGCCGTGCGCGATTTGATTCGCGCCTCAATCGCCAAAGAGCAGATGCGCACGCCCGATGAGCACGTTATCGGGTCGCTCACCATGATCTACGACCATCACACCGGCGACCTGACGCGCCGTCTGGACGAAGTGCAGCACGACTACACCGACGAGATCGTATCGACCATGCACGTGCATCTGGATCACCACAACTGCTTGGAGATTCTGGCGCTCAAGGGTCGCGGCGAACGTGTCTACGAGCTGGCTGACCGTCTGCTGGGCCTGCGCGGCGTTAAGCACGGCGAGCTCACGTGCGCCGCCACCAAGCAGAGCTTGGGGCTGTAACAGCACACATTTCAACGAAGGAGGGTCGCATGCGACATGCGCATATCCATGTAACGGGCATTGTGCAGGGTGTCGGCATGCGACCGTTTGTGTATCGCGAGGCCATGGCGCACGGCATTTGCGGCTGGGTGCTCAACGCGGGCGACGGCGTGCATATCGAGGCGCACGCTTCGGTCGAGGCGCTCGACGGCTTTGTCGCCGCGCTGTCGGAGCACGCGCCTGCCGCGACCCGCGTTGAGCATGTCGAGGTTATGGACCTAGCACCCGGCAACTGGGACGCCGCTAACGAGCAGGGTTTTCGCATTGTGGCGTCACAGGATCAAACTGCCCACACGACGCTCATCTCACCCGACATCGCCACGTGCGACGACTGCCTGCGCGAGCTGTTCGACCCCGCCGACCGACGCTTTCACTATCCCTTTATCAACTGTACCAACTGCGGACCGCGCTTTACCATCATTCGCTCGCTGCCCTATGACCGAGCGGCCACCTCGATGAATCGCTTTCCCATGTGCCCCACCTGCGCCGCAGAGTATGCCGATCCGCTCGATCGGCGATTTCACGCGCAGCCCGATGCCTGCTTTGATTGTGGACCGCATATTACGTGGCGTGAGGTCAATTGCGGTGTTGTGCCAACGGCGGTCGACGCGACACCAGCCGTCGGCTCCACGCGCGAGGCCAGCGATGCCATCATCGAACGCTGCGTCGAGCTGCTGGCTGGCGGCGGCATCGTCGCCATCAAGGGTCTGGGCGGATTCCACCTGGCCTGCGATGCCACCAACGAACAAGCGGTACGCGAGCTGCGCCGTCGCAAGCGTCGCAGCAATAAGCCGCTTGCCGTTATGGTGCGCGACCTTGCCGACGCCGAGCGCCTGTGTCACATCGATGGCGTTGAGCGTAATCTTCTTGCCGGCAGCGTTCGTCCCATCGTGCTGCTGCGTCGCCGCGTAACCGGCAACGACGCCTACGGCTCCCCCGACGCCCCTGAGCTCGCGCCATCCGTCGCGCACGACTTGCCCGAGCTCGGCGTCATGCTCCCCTACACCCCGCTTCAACATTTACTGCTCGCCGCGGCCGCGGCGCGCGGCATGAGCGCACTCGTCATGACCAGCGGAAACCTGAGCGAAGAGCCCATCGAGACCGACGATGCCCTTGCATGGGAGCATCTCGTTGCCGCCGGCATCGCCGACGCGTTGCTCGGCAACGACCGCGCAATTCTGTCGCGCTACGACGACTCCGTGGTACGCGTGGTCGACGGCGACGTCATGCCCGTGCGTCGCGCACGCGGATATGCGCCGCAGCCGCTGTCGTTGCCGGAGCTCAACGGCACCTCGCCCTGCGTGCTCGCCTGCGGTCCGCAGCAAAAAGCCACGATCGCGCTCACGCGCGAGGACGCCAACGGTCATACGACCTGTTTTGTGTCGCAGCATATCGGCGATGTCGAAAACGGCGCGACTTTCGATGCCTGGAGCGCCGCACGCACGCGTCTGGAAAACCTCTTTGACCTGGCGGCTGCCGCCTTGGCATGCGACATGCATCCCAGCTATCTGTCGAGCCAATGGGCGCGCGAGCAGGCACGGAAGCACAATCTGCCGCTTATCGAAGTCCAGCACCATCATGCGCACATCGCGAGCGTAATGGCAGAGGCGATTGTCGCAGGCCGGCTTGCGCCCGATGCACGCGTCCTCGGCATCGCCTTCGACGGCACGGGCGCCGGCACCGATGGCACCATATGGGGCGGTGAGTTTCTTATCTCCCGTCTCGCCGATTTTGAGCGCGTCGCGCATCTGCGCACCTGGGCGCTCCCCGGTGGCGCCGCATCCGTACACGATGCCCGCCGCAACGCCTTTGCCCTGCTCAGCGAGCTCGACCTGCTCGAGCACCCGGGAGCTGTGGGGCTCTTGAACAGCCTTGACGAGCAAACGCGCAGCATAACGGCAACGATGATCGAGCGCGGCATCAACAGTCCGCGCACTAGCAGCATGGGTCGCCTGTTTGATGCCGCAGCCGCGATTTTGGGCATTTGCGGCCAGGCAACCTACGAGGGCGAACCCGCCATCGAGCTCGAAGCCGCCGCCTGGCGCGCGCTCGACAGCGAAATCGCCCATTTTCCCGACGACAACGCCGGCTATTCCGCATCTGACCCATCGTGGCTGGACGGCCCCTATGTTCTGGACCAGAAAGCACTCTTTGAGGCACTTTTGGGAGGAATTGAAGCCGGAGCGCCCGCCGACAGGCTCGCACTCGATTTCCATGTCGCCGTCGCGCGCTCCTCGGCGCGCATCGCCAGCGATATCTGCGTGCACGAGGGCATCGACACCGTCGCGCTCTCGGGCGGCGTGTTCATGAACCGACTTCTGCTTCAGCTTCTCACCCGCGAGCTCAAAAGCGCAGGCTTTACTGTCCTTGTCCCCCACACCGTACCCGTCAATGACGGCTGCATCGCCTACGGTCAGGCAGCAGTCGCACGCGCTCGCCTCGCGCAGATTGCATCACAGTAGCTCGCCCTCGCACGCCGCCGCGCCCAGCCGTCTCACAGGCGTAACGCGTTTGCCCGCGAACCCCGCGAGCGCTACCATCAACTGATGGATTATTAAGCGCCCATCCAGCGCAAAGCGTATAAAAGGGGAACAATATGTGCCTTGCCGTTCCCGGCAAAGTAGTCAAACGCGACGACGACCTCAAGGCCACCGTCGACATGATGGGCATCGAGCGCCCCGTGTCGCTGAGACTCGTGCCGACGGCGCAGGTAGGCGACTATATTCTCGTACACGCCGGCTTTGGCATCCAGATCGTCGACGAGCAGGAAGCGCAAGAAACGCTCGAGCTCGTTAATGCCATGACCGAACTGGCCGAAGAAGACCAACTGGCCAGCAACCCGGCCGAGGCATACTAGTGGCGGCCGGACAGCCGGCGCGCTCCGGTATCGACTTTTCGGCATTTCGCGATTCCAAGCTGGCTCGCGAGCTCATCGAGCGCATTCATGAGCTTGTCGGCGACCGCGCCATCAACCTTATGGAAGTCTGCGGCACACATACCGTGAGCATCGGGCGCTATGGCTTTCGCTCCATTATGCCGGCCGGGCTCAAGCTGCTGAGCGGCCCGGGCTGCCCCGTCTGCGTCACCGCCAACCGCGACATCGACCACGCAATCGCGCTCGCCAACATAGACGGCGCCATCATCACCACCTTTGGCGACATGATGCGCGTGCCCGGATCATCCACCTCGCTCGCTGCGCAAAAGGCGGCGGGGCGCGATATTCGCATCGTCTACTCCCCGCTCGATGCACTCGATATCGCCGAGCAAAACCCTGATCGCCCGGTCATTTTTATGGGCGTGGGCTTTGAGACTACGACGCCCACCATCGCCGCCGCCATCTTGGAGGCCGAGGCGCGCGGGCTTTTGAATTTCTCGGTCTATTGCGCCCACAAGACCACGCCGCCGGCGTTGCGCGCCATCGCTAACGACCCCGAGACCGCCATCGACGGCTTTATCCTGCCGGGCCACGTCGCCACCATCACGGGCTTGGCCCCCTTTGGCTTTTTGGTCGACGAGTTTAAGACTCCAGGCGTGGTAACGGGATTTGAGCCGGTCGACATCTTGCAGGGTATCTGCATGCTGGTCCAGATGGTTGTTGAGGGGCAACCCGCGATCGACAACGCATACCGTCGCGGCGTCAATGCCGACGGCAATCCTGTGGCGCGCCAGCTGGTCGAGCAGGTATTTGAGCCGTGCGATACCACATGGCGCGGGCTGGGGCCGATTGCCAACTCGGGCCTTTCCATCCGCCCCGAGTTCTCGCGCTTTGATGCCCGTACCCGCTTTGACGTGCCCGTTGAGCCGACGGTTGAGCCGCGCGGGTGCCGCTGCGGCGACGTGCTGCGCGGGGCCATTACGCCGAGCAGCTGCCCCCTGTTCGGCCACGCTTGTACGCCCGAGCATCCCGTCGGCCCCTGCATGGTGAGCTCCGAGGGCAGCTGCGCAGCATATTTCCGCTACCGAGGCTAATAGGTTCCGCCGTTCTAACGAACGGCGAACCAGTCGACGCTGCGCCTCACCCATATAATTCCACCCACGATTGGAGTTTTCAATATGTCCCATAGCGTTACCGATAGCACCGTCCTGCTGGGTCACGGCTCCGGCGGCCAGATGATGAAACGCATCATCGATGAGGTCTTTTTAGATGCCTTTGGTTCGCCCGAGCTGCTCGAAGGCAACGATGCCGGCGTCGCCGCGCTGCCCGCGAGCGGGCGCATCGCCATGTCGACCGACAGCTTTGTAGTCTCGCCGCAGTTCTTCCCCGGTGGCAACATCGGCCGCCTCGCCGTGTGCGGAACCGTCAACGACGTCGCGACCTCGGGCGCCAACGTGCGCTACCTGTCGTGCGGCTTTATCCTCGAAGAGGGCTATCCCATGGATAAGCTCCGCCAGATTGTGCAGACGATGGCCGAGACGGCGCGCGAGGCGGGCGTGTCCATAATCACGGGCGACACTAAGGTGGTCGAGCGCGGCGGGGCCGACGGCGTCTATATCAATACCGCCGGCGTGGGCGAGGTGCCTGCGGGCGTGGCGCTCAGCGGCGCAAACTGCCAGCCCGGCGATGTCATCCTGGTCTCAGGTACACTGGGCGACCACGGCATCGCTATCATGAGCCAACGCGAGGGTCTGGCGTTTTCGAGCACCATCGAAAGCGACGCCGCGCCGCTCAACCACCTGATTGCCGATGTGCTTGCTGCAGCACCCGACACACGCTGCTTTCGCGACCCCACGCGCGGTGGCTTGGCCTCGACGCTCAACGAGTTTGCGCAGGCCAGCGGCGTTACCATGGAGATCGACGAGGACGATGTGCCCGTGCGCCCAGACGTGCAGGCAGCCTGCGAGATGCTCGGCTACGATGTGTTGCAGGTGGCAAACGAGGGCAAGATGGTTGCCGTCGTGCCGGCCGAGCAAGCCGATGCCGCGCTGAGCGCCATGCGCGCCGCCCGCTACGGCGAGAATGCCGCCATCATCGGTCGCGTGTTGCCACTTGCCGAGGGCGCCCATCCCGCCGTGCGCGTGCGCACCGGCTGGGGTTCGACCCGCATCCTCGACATGCTTGTAGGAGAGCAGCTGCCGAGAATTTGCTAACGACAAAGGCTCAGGGCTATTAAAGATATTCAGATTCCAAACATGCCCGGCACGCATGCCCAGTATCATGGGGTGCGTTTTACAACTCAAGCGGCAGGAGCACCCATGGCAGCAGCTTTTTCCCATGTGATCTTTGACCTGGACGGAACCATCCTCAACACGCTCGAGGACCTGGCGGCCGCCGGCAACCATACCTGCGAGGCGCACGGCTGGCCCACGTTTGCCGTTGACGAGTACCGCTACAAGGTGGGAAACGGCATGCTCAAGCTGGTTGAGCGCTTTATGCCCGCCGAGTACGCGGGCGACGGCCGAATGATTGAGCAGACGCTTGCCGAGTTTAGGGCTTATTACGGTGAGCACAAGGAGGACCACACCGCGCCCTATGCCGGCACGGTCGAGATGCTCGACCGCCTGCGCGCCGCGGGCGTTGAGCTTGCTGTGCTCACCAACAAGGACCATATTTCGGCGGCCCCGCTTATCGAAAAGTACTTTGGCCCCGATCGTTTTGCGCTGGTGCAAGGTCGTGTCGACGCGTTTCCGCCCAAGCCCGAGGCGCCCGTCACGCTGCACGTGATGGAGAAGCTGGGCGCCGATCCGTCGACCACGCTCTACGTGGGCGATTCCAATGTCGATGTTCTGACCGGTCACAACGCCGGCCTCAAGAGCGCCGGCGTCACTTGGGGCTTCCGCGGCCGAGCAGAGCTCGAAGCCGCCGGCGCCGACTACGTAGTGGATACCCAGGACGAGCTCGCCGCGCTGATCTTGGGCGAGTAGCGAGCCGCCCACCAATAAGTTGCGGTGAAATAGGGACTGATTGCCGGCCTACTGCCCCCAAACAGTCCCTATTTCACCGCAACTTAGATAGGCACGGGGTAGCTAATTCGGGACGGGACTCTTTTAGCTACCCCAAGGAGTGTCCCCAACTGCCGGCAGAAAAGGAGCGTCCCCATCTGCCACCTTCCAACAATGACAACACCGCAGGTAGAGGACGGACAGCGAGCGACGTCCAAGCCGAACAAGTTGGCATGAAAAAGGCGAGGCATAGACCTTTTGGTCATGCCTCGCCTTTTGAATGACAAATTGTCGGCTTGGGTGGCGCGCAGCGTCAACTGGTTACGCGGTTCGTAGAACCGCGTAACTCCCCTAGCTCAGCATTGCATCCATCATCTCGGAGTTGACGGAGTCGTCGGCAGACCACTCGCCATCGTCGTTGCAGGTGTACTTGAAGATAACCGTGGTCTTCCTGGGCTCGGTGGCCTTGGTCACATCGACCATAACCTGACCGGCCATCTTGTACAGCTCGTCATCGGAAGGAACCGTGTCAAGCGCAGCGACCTTCTCCTGATACTGGGTGGAGAAGTCCTCGACGATCTTGTTCATAGACTTGCAGGTGATGGAGACCTCGGCGGTCGCGACACCCTTGTCTTCGTCGACCGTAACGTCGCCGATCTTGTAGTCAAAGCCCTCGAGATAGGTCTTGGCATACTCCTTGGGATCGATACCCAGCTGCTCGAACTCGTCGCCCGAAGCCTCCTCCAGACCAGAGAGGAAGTCGTCGCCACCGTTCTTGACCTCGTCAAACTGAGTCGTAAGATCCTCGGTGATGAGCTCCTCAACCGAAGGACCTCCACAGCCGGAAAGCACGACCACGCATGCAACCAAGACGGCCATGAGGGGCGCAAGCAGCAGCTTCTTTTTCATGTTGTTCCTCCCAATGAGCGGCACCGCGCTTCCCGGACGCGGCACACGTTGTAATAAGTAAGCCCATACTATCCACTTATGAACACCCTCGGCAACGCGAAGGCGCGGTCGGTTCGTTTTAGCGTCCGAACGGTTTGCAAGCCCGCCCAACGCGCAATAAAACGCTTCCCCACGGTGTAATAAAAAAGGTGGTCGGAAAACCCGACCACCCTTGCACATCCTTTGAACGCCGCAGTTTACTTGCGAACGACCTTAACGATGGCGTCACCGGCGGCGACGGCGGACTCTGCCTCAACGGTGAGCTCGACATCGGCAAGCTCGGCGGTGTTGGACACGGCCACCACGACGCAGTCCTTGTAACCGGCAGCGGCGATCTTGGCGCGGTCGATCTTGAGTATGGGCTGGCCGGCCTTCACAACGTCGTCGGCCTTGACGAAGCCCTCGAAGCCATCGCCGTTCATGTTGACGGTATCGACGCCAACGTGCACCAGAACCTCGATGCCGCTATCGGACTGCAGACCCACGGCGTGACCCATGGTGACGGTCACCTTACCGTCGCAGGGAGCGTAGACCAGATCGTCCTCGGGCCACACGGCACAGCCCTTGCCCAGAACCTCGCCACCAAAGACGGGATCGGGCACGTCGGCCATCTTGATGACCTTGCCCTTGACGGGCGAGCACAGCACGTCGGCGCCAGCAGAAGCAGAGATGGAGGCCGGAGCAGCGACAGCCGCGGGCTCAGCCTTCTTCTTGAACATGTCAAACAGACCCATACGTTTTCTCCTCTTGATTAAGCGCAACGTTGTGCGCATGCCTACAGTAATTATAGTGCCAAATGGTTCAAATGCTAAGGTGGGGACTCGAATCGCGAGCCCTTCCCGGTAGTGCTCGTGGGACGAGCATCTCCTTTGCATTGCGGGTCGATAAGCCGAGTATCGTCTGCGCACGGGACGGGCAGAAGCGGGCGCACCAAACCCGATACTTCTTTTCGCTCTCGAGTCCTGCCGCCGCCCCGTCCCTGACACTTCCTGATACCGGCCGAAACGTGCCAAAATAAACCTGTCCCTTTTTGGTAGGTTTGGCGAGTGTGGATTTTCGGACGCTTAACTAACGAGCGTGGATAATCTCCCACTTTGACTTTGAGGCCGTCACCGAGCCAAAAACGGGAGATTATCCACGTTCATTTTGGATGACCCCCTTGTACCAAGCCGAGCTCCATGGTCAAGTAATAACGACTTCTCATCATTAGATTGTTTACATCAATCCTAATAACTATTTAATCCTTAAACTCGTTATTAGAATTGATATGATTAGCCTAATAACGAGTTTCCGGCACTAAAGATATGGAGGGCGCGATGCAAATCGAGGAGAACGGCCAGGGAACGCTCCGCAATAATCTATTGGGGAAATTGGCTTACTATTCGTTTTTTCCAACGCCCTTGCAATCATTGAGGCAGCTAAACCTCACCGAGGAAACCTATCGCACGCTTTCCGCATGCTCACGAAAGCTTGGAGAGCTTGAAGGCATGCTCTACTTTGTTCCCAACGCCGACATGTATCTGACAATGTACGTGCGCAAAGAAGCACTCCTTTCTTCGCAAATTGAGGGAACCCAGTGCACGTTTGACGACCTACTTAGTCCATCGCAAACACAACTCCATCATAAAGATGTTGCAGACGTCGTGAATTACGTCCGTGCTGTCGACCGCGGCGTAGAACTGCTCAAAAAGATGCCCTTGTGCACGAGACTTCTTAGGCAAGTTCATGCGGTCCTGCTGGACGGAGTGCGCGGAACGGAGAAGAATCCAGGCGAGCTGCGCTCCTCACAAAACTGGATTGGCCCCTCAGGCTGCACCATTGCAACCGCATCGTTTGTCCCTCCAAACATTGAAGATTTGAGTAACACGCTCCAGGACCTCGAACGCTTTATCAATGAGCCTCAAGTCGAAATGGATCCGATTGTGCGGGCGGCGCTCGTCCATTACCAATTTGAAACTGCCCATCCATTCCTAGACGGAAACGGTCGCCTGGGCAGGCTTCTCATTACACTTATGCTCATCAATGATGGCGTTCTTCATTCTTGCTTGTTCTATCCATCGTTCCAGTTCAAGAAAAACCGAAGCGAGTACTACCGGCAACTCACATCCGTAAGGGAGAGAGGCACTTACGAGGAATGGATAGAGTTTTTCTGCAACAGTCTTCTCGAGAGTGCGAAGGACTCGGTAGGGTCTTTAAAAAACCTTGTTGACCTCCATAACCGTTCCACAGCAACCATTACCGAAAATCTCGGAAGGACTGCTGCAAACGGGCAAAGGCTGTTGGGCATTCTTGAAGAGCACCCCATCGTCGACACCGCATTCATCGCTGCCCAACTCGATATCGGCAGGAGTACCGCGAGCTCGCTCGTCAAATCATTTGAAGAATTGGGTATCCTCCGTCCGCTCGACGAGTCAAGACAGAGATACCGGCAGTACGGGTATGAAGAGTATCTTTCGATTCTCAGGGAAGACGCCGAGCCGATTAGATAGGCATCGCAGCCCAGGCAAATTAAAGCGAGCGTGGATAATCTCCCACTTTGAGCCCGCACACAGGCCAAAAACGGGAGATTATCCACGCTCATTCCTGAGTAGTCATTTATGAACGTCCATTACAGTCGAAATTGTCAGCCCGGGACCGTCTCGGGCTACGATTGAGGCGCGCCCAGAACGGGCCGCCGACCGGGCGCCCGCGCACGGCCGAACGTCCCTGCCCCGAGAGGGCCCGTTGGGTGCTGCCGGCG
>JAXIZI010000062.1:0-9408 GCA_036304065.1 Collinsella sp.
GAGCCCGCGGATATTAGCTTGCCAGGCAAGCGTCGACTAAACGTGCAGCGTGCGCGGGCCCTCCCGACGGGAAACGAAAAAGCCCGGTTTAAAACCGGGCTCGAACAAACACGCCTATTGACAATGGCTTTCTCATATTAATGGGCTGGCTTCAAAAGTATGGCGGATTACGGGGCTGGACCTGTATTACTTGACCATGGGAAAAATCACGAAATTAAAACCGCAGGTAGACGGCTTATCAAAAATCGAAAATTGCCGGTATGGATGGGGGTCTCCGAATCAGTCCCGTAATCCGGCATAGTTTTGAATTGGAACTAAAGTAGGCACAAGCTAAATACCGATTCCAAGGATAGTTGCGGTGGAATAGTTCCTGGATGCCGGGGTTGGGCGGAAATCAGGAACTATTTCACCGCAATTGAGGTGGGACTGGGTGGATGTCGGGGTAGCTAAAAGAGCCCCGTCCTAAATTAGCTGCTTAGGTTGGGTCGATGTCCATGCTGGCGGCGAGGTCGATGTTGGTGCCGAGGAGGTCTTCCAGAACGACGTCGCCCATGCGGATGGGGGCGTCGACGACCACGCCGCGGATGAGGTCCATGGCTTGAGCGTGGAGCGTCAGCGGGATGGCTTCGGCCGTGCGCACGGGCAGCAGCGCCTCATCGCCGCCGGATACAGCCACGGTGGTGGTGAGCACGCGCATGGGGCAGGTGAGTTCTTGGTGCGCGAACTTGTCGCCGCGCGGGCAGCTGTTGCCGGTTACGAAGCGCACCGCTGCCACGGCACCGTTGGCATCGCGCTCCACCTCTACGGTCAGGAGGCACTCGGATGGGCATGTGGTGCAGTTGAACTGCAGCGTCTCGGTCACATTCGTGCTCATGGCCTTACGCCTCCTCAACGGGATCGACGGACAGGATAATCTCGCTAGCACTTAGGTCGAGTGCGCGCTGAATCACTTTTGCCGGCAGCGGGAAGCTTTCCATGACGCTCGGCTTAAATGCACGGACCTTGCCTGCGAACAGTTCCTCGCCGCCAGCGAGAATGCGCACGCGGGCGGCGTCGACCGGTTGGCGCACGCGGAAGTTGAGCTTGGTGAGCGTCACAGCCGTTATGCGTCCCGGCAGCGCGTATCCCGCGATACCGGCGGGGGAGACCGTGAGCTCGCAGGCCGTGTCCGCAGCGCTCGCCCCGGCGTCGCCGCCCAACGCCCACGCCGCCGCAGCCGCACCGGCGCGCTCGGACTCGGTCGTCACGTTGTCGGCCAGGTCGTGCACGTGCAGCACGTTGCCACAGGCAAAGATGCCCGGCACGCCCGTCTGCAGACTCTGGTCAACTACGGCGCCGCGCGTGCGCGGGTCAAGCTCCACGCCTGCGGCAACCGAAAGCTCGTTTTCGGGAATCAAGCCCACCGAAAGCAGCAGCGTGTTACACGGAACGATGCGCTCCGTCCCGGCAATGGGCGCCAGGCGTTCGTCGACCTGGCTTACCTCGACGGCTTCCACGCGGTCGTGCCCGATCACGCGTGTGACGGTGGTGGACAGGTGCAGCGGAATTCCAAAGTCGTCCAGGCAGTTCTTGACGTTGCGGCGCAGACCGTTGGCGTACGGCATGAGCTCGTACACGCCCTCGACGGAAATCCCCTCGAGCGTGCAGCGGCGTGCCATGATCAGCCCGATATCGCCCGAACCCAAAATGACGGCGCGCGAGCCGGGCTTGAGGTTTTCGATATTGATGTATCGCTGCGCCAAGCCGGCCGTAAACACGCCGGCGGGACGGCTACCGGGAATCTTGATCTCGCTGCGGGTGCGCTCGCGGCATCCCATGGCAAGGACGACCGCACGCCCGGTGAGCTGCAGCATACCGGCACGGCTCATGAGCGTGACGGTATGGACTGCGGCATCTCCCGCACCCTCGTTCACGCTCGACGCGCCCGCGCCCTCGCCCGAATCGATTCCAAGTACCATGCTGTCCAAGAACAGCACGATGTCGGTCGCGCGCACCTGGTCGATAAAGCGCTGCGCGTACTCGGGGCCGGTGAGTTCCTGCTTAAAGTGCGACAGGCCAAAACCTGGGTGAATGCACTGGCGGAGGATTCCGCCCAGATGCTGTTCGCGTTCAACGATGGCCACTTGCGCGCCGGCCTTTTGCGCGGCAAGCGCGGCCGCCATACCGGCGGGGCCGCCTCCGATAACGACCACGTCGAAGGCCTGCGTCTGCACCGCCTCCGTAGCTCCTGCCTCTGCGCGTTCGTCGCGCATATCAAGCGTCGCCATCCTAGCGCACCCCCTTCAGCGGTCCCTCAACCAGCCAAGATCCGGCATCCTCTAACAGCACCTCGCTGGGGTCGCAGCCCAGCTCGCGCGCCAGGATCGCAACCACGCGGCTCTGGCAAAAGCCACTCTGGCACCGACCCATGCCGGCGCGGCAGCGGCGCTTGACGCCCTCGACCGAAACTGCGCTCGGGCGGCGCCGAATCGCGGCCACAATCTCGGCCTCGGGCACCGTCTCGCAGCGGCAGACGATCTGCCCCCACGCGGGATTGGACTCAATGAGCTCTTCCTTGCGTGCGAGCGGCGCGCGGTCAAAGTCATCCGGCGCGTGGCGGATCGGGTTCCAATCGGCACGTTCACGCAGGGCCACGCCGGCGTCGCGCAGCACCTGCTCCATGCGGTCGGCAATGGCCGGCGCGCTCGCCACGCCCGGCGACTGAATGCCCGCCGCCTGGAACAGCCCCGGCACCACGGCCGACTGTCCAATAAAGAAGTCGTTCGTACCCTGAATGACCGGACGCCCGCCGGCAAATGCGCGCACCACGCGGCGCGTATCCAGGTCGGGCACCAGCTTGCGCGCACCGTCCAGCAGCGCGTTGACGTCGTCCGCATAGGTCTGCGTGTCGCCTGGCTCGCGCACGGCGGCGGTCGCGGTAATCACGGTGTTGCCATGCACGGTACCCGTGACGATGACGCCCTTCGATATCGGCGTCGGCACCGGGTAGAGCGGCATCAGCGCGCGCGGTTCCTTGTCCAGAACCACAATGTTTCCCTGGCGCCAGACCATCTGGAACTCCTCGGCGCCGGCCATATGCGAGATGTCCGCGGCACCGTTGCCTGCGGCGTTGATCAGATAGCGACAGCGCACGTCGCCGGCGGGCGTTGCCAGCGTAAAGCGCGCGGCTTTGTCATCCGAGCCGGCAACATCAATGGCCTCCACTGGCGCAGACCGCATAAACGTCACGCCGTTGGCGACTGCGTTCTCCAGCGCGACGATGGCCACTTCAAACGGGTCGACGTTACCGGTCGAAGGGCACCACAACGCGCACGTCGCCTTAGCACTCGCGCGCGGCTCCAGCGCGTGGATGCGCTCGGGGCCGACAATCGACAGCTCGGGCACGTCGTTGGCAAGGCCATTCTGGCGCAGCTTCTCCAGGTGCGCGCGGTCTTCGTCGTTAAACCCCAGCACCATCGACCCGGTGCGGCGGAATAAAAAGCCGAGTTCCTGAGACCATGTGCCATATAGCTCACAACCACGGGCGTTGACCTGCGCCTTTACGGTGCCTGGCGCCGGATCGTAGCCTGCGTGCACCAGGCCGCCGTTGGCCTTTGAAGCCCCCAGCGCGATATCGTTTACTGCCTCGACCACGCAAATGGACAGGTCAAACCGCGCGAGCTGCCGCGCGATGGCGCATCCGGTGATGCCCGCGCCGACAATCGCGATATCAAACGTTTCTGTCACAGTGCCTCCCAGACGAGTTGACAGGCCGTCAATAAGACTATCCTACGGTTCGCACACCCCCAGTGCGGCGGCAATGCGGCGAACAGCCCCGCAACACCCGCCAACGGCAGACGAGGGGAGACCCGGCAACGCCAACAAGCTCGTCTGAAGACAACTACGGCAACCGTTCGTCTCGATCTGTAACAATTAGATGAGGATTTGGGTTCCAGATGTTACAGATTGAGACGTTTGCCAGGCGGCCCCTCTGTTTATCTCGATCTGTAACATCTAGACCCGGATTCCGCTCCTAACTGTTACAGATTGAGATGTTTGTGTCCGCGCCAGCCCCGTACCCAGCCGTAGTCCCATATAAACAAACCCCGTGGTAAACTTGACCGGACTGTTAATATTCCGAAAGGTACCCGTAATGTCCAAGTACATCTCCGAGCTCATGTCGCCGCAGCTTATGGGCGTCATCTATGCCTTTGTTGGCTTTATCGTCGCCCTGTATGTGCTGTCGGTCGTATATGTGTTCATCGACGCTCGCCGCCGCGGCGCCAGCGCCTACGTGGCATGGGGCATCATCGCCCTCATCCCGTTTGTGGGCCTCATCGCCTACCTGGTTCTACGTCCGCACTCCTACGCGTCCGACCGCGAGGAGCAGGAGCTGGACATGGCCCTGCGCGAGCGCCAGCTTGCCCAGTACGGCACCTGCCCGCAGTGCGGCGCGCCCATCGAGAAGGACTTCGTCGTCTGCCCGGTGTGCGATACCCAGGTTCGCAATGTCTGCCCCAGCTGTCATCGCCCGCTCGATGCGCACTGGAAGGTCTGCCCCTACTGCCGAACTCGCATCCAGTAACGCATCCATCGCCGGGCCGGCCGCAAGCCACGGGCACCGCGCATCCCGCGCAACTGCCCCGCGCCACGGGCACGCCGCAAACCACGCGCGCCCCGCAGCCTCGCCCCCACACGATGAAGCATGCGTAGAAAATCGCCCGCCGTGCCATTAAGGTGCGGCGGGCGCTTGTATACCAAGGCAACCTGCCTATAATGATGCAAGTCAAAAACGCCGAGCGCATCGCGCGCACTTGCATCAGGCATCCGAGAGGAGAAAACATACCCATGAAGGCACTCTACAATGACGGTTCGGTGGCCGAGCTCCCGCAGGACGAGGTCACGCATGTCATCCGCCACTCCGCCGCGCACATCATGGCGCAGGCCATCAAGCGCCTGTACCCCGAGGCCGACTTTGCCTACGGCCCCGCGACCGACAACGGCTTCTACTACGACGTCGACCTGCCCGAGGGCGTCAAGATCAGCGAGGACGACTTCCCCGCGATCGAGGCCGAGATGAAGAAGATCGTCAAGGAGAACCTCAAGTTTTCCGTGTACGAGAAGCCCCGCGCCGAGGCCATCGCCCTTATGGAGGAGCGCGGCGAGAAGTACAAGGTCGAGCACATCGGCGACCTGGACGACGACGCCCGCATCACCTTCTACCAGCAGGGCGACTACATCGACATGTGCGTCGGCCCCCACATCTGCTACACCAAGGCGCTGAAGGCCTTTAAGCTCACCGGCGTCTCGGGCGCCTACTGGAAGGGCGACAAGGACAACAAGATGCTCACCCGCATCAACGGTGTCGCCTTTGCCACCAAGGAAGAGCTCGACGAGCACATGCACATGCTGGAGGAGGCCAAGAAGCGCGACCACCGCAAAATCGGCCGCGAGATGGACCTCTTTATGATGCGCGACGAGGCCCCCGGCTTCCCGTTCTTCCTGCCCAACGGCATGATCCTTAAGAACACGCTGCTGGACTACTGGCGCGAGATCCACCACAAGGCCGGCTACGTGGAGATTTCCACGCCGCTCATCATGAACAAGCAGCTGTGGAAGACCTCGGGCCACTGGGACCACTACAAGGACAACATGTACTCCACCGTCATCGACGACGAAGAGTACTGCATTAAGCCCATGAACTGCCCGGGCGGCGTGCTGGTGTACGCCTCCAAGCCGCATTCCTACCGCGAGCTGCCCATCCGCGCCGGCGAGATTGGCCTGGTGCACCGCCACGAGCTGCGTGGCGCCCTGCACGGCCTGTTCCGCGTGCGCTGCTTTAACCAGGACGACGCCCACCTGTTTGTGCGTCCCGACCAGCTGACCGACGAGATCGTGGGTGTGGTCAACCTGATCGACTCCGTGTACCAGAAGTTTGGCTTTAAGTACCACGTTGAGCTTTCCACCCGCCCCGAGGACTCCATGGGTTCGGACGAGGACTGGGCGCGCGCCGAGGAGGGCCTGCGTACCGCTCTGGAGAAGCTGGGCATGGACTACGAGGTCAACGAGGGCGACGGCGCCTTCTATGGCCCCAAGATCGACTTCCACCTGGAGGACTCGCTCGGCCGTACCTGGCAGTGCGGTACCGTCCAGCTCGACTTCCAGATGCCGCTTAACTTTGATCTGGAGTACGTGGATGCCGACGGCACCAAGAAGCGCCCCATCATGCTGCACCGCGTTTGCTTTGGCTCCATTGAGCGCTTCATCGGTATTCTGATTGAGCACTTTGCGGGCAAGTTCCCCACCTGGCTGGCTCCCGTGCAGGTCAAGGCACTTCCCGTCTCTGAGAAGAGCCGCGACTACGCGCACGAGGTATGCGCCAAGCTGGAGGAGGCCGGCATTCGCGTGGTCTGCGACGATCGCGACGAGAAGATCGGCTACAAGATCCGCGAGGCCCGCAGCATCGACCGTGTGCCCTACATGCTCATCCTGGGCGAGAAGGAGGTCGAGGCCGGCAACATCTCCGTCCGCGATCGCTCCAACGAGACCGTTCAGATGAGCGTTGACGAGTTTGTTGCGAAGGTGACCGAGGAGATCAAGACCCGCGCCTAAGGCAAGCAACACAACAATTAACAAAGGCGACCGTCCACAAAGGACGGTCGCCTTTTTCATGCCGAAATAAGAAAAGCCGCTGGTTGAGCGGCTTTTTTTGTTGCACAAAAAGGTACAGGTTTTTGTAGAGGGGTATGGAGATGCACCTACTGGCAGTACATTTTGCGTAATCTGGGCAAACGCTGAATAATTGCTAATATAATGTCGTCAGTTGAAAGATACAAAAACCTGTACTTTTGCGACTGCGCCTAGCTGCGAGCGAGAAGCCTGTTCTAAACGCCCCTGCATTTGCGTGCATCGCAAAGCCAAAAGAGGGGGCGAGAACATGGAACAGACGGCACGGCGCCAAGAGCAGCTGCCGGGCGCTTTTAACGGCGTCACCACCAACAGCCAACACGGTCGCGTCCGCTGGTATCTGGTCCACACCCCCAACGGAAAAGAGCGCGAGACCTGCGAAAAGGTCCGCCGCATTATCCCGCACAACCTTATGCAGGACGCTTTTGTAATGCAAAAGGAGTTCTGGTTTAAGCGGGATGGTGCCTGGTCGCTCCAAACCAAACCTATGTACAAAGAATACTTCTTTGTCGCCACGCACGATGCCGCCGCACTCGATAGGGCTTTGGCCCAGTTGAGCTTTGGCTGCCGCATTGCCGGCAGCAGGGAGCGGGCCTATGTGCCCATGCCGGACGACGCGCAGGACTGGTACCGCAGCGTGCTCGACGACGACGGCGTTGTGCGCAACAGCGTGGCCCGTATAGAAGACGGCGTGCTGTACATAGAGCAGGGGCCCTTGGTGGGGCAAGAAGCCCGCGTAAAGAGGATCGATCGTCATAAGCGCTGGTGCCTGGTGGACGTGGGCGAAGGCGACTCCGCTTTCAGGGAGCTGCTTCCGCTGGACGTGCCCAGCAAGACGTAAGGGGACGTTGCGCCAGCAGTTAATTCAAATTTTGAGTTCATAGATGGGGGGGGGGTTCCTGGGGACAGGAACGTATGTTTTATTGTGGCTGAAAAAGAAGTAACAGAGAGCTGTGTATCCGTGGGGGACGCACTGGCTATTAAAGAGATTAAACCGAGCGGTACGCTTGGCTACCGCTTTATTAAGAGGCTGTTTGACCTTGTATTCAGTCTTTTGATGAGCGTACTGCTGCTTATCCCTATCGCCATTGTGTGTGCGCTCATCAGCCTTGAATCGCCTGGCAGTCCTATGTATACGCAAGAACGAGTTGGCAAGGGCGGAAAGACCATCAAGATTTTTAAGCTCCGCAGCATGGTCTCCGACGCTGGCGAAGTACATAAGTACCTTAGCCCTGAGCAGCTACATCAGTGGGAAGTTGAGCGCAAGGTTGACGATGACCCCCGCATTACCAAGGTTGGTCGGTTCATCCGTAAGTGCTCAATTGACGAGATGCCGCAGTTTCTCAACGTGCTGAACGGCGATCTTTCCGTCATTGGGCCGCGCCCCATTACACAGGATGAGCTCGAGCAGCATTTTACTGATGAAGAAAAAGCTGAGTTGCTTTCTGTTCAGCCTGGCATTACGGGCCTGTGGCAGGCGACTGATCGTAATGCCGCTACCTTCGAGAGCGGTTTGCGTCAAAAAATTGAACTAAATTACGTGCGCAATCGCTGCTTTCGCATGGACTGGAAGTGCTTCACTGGCACCTTCAGTGCCATGTTCGGCAAGAAGAAGACGGGGCGATAGATGGATATTTCTATCATCATTCCGACTCTTAATGCTGAACATGAAATTGAGGCGCTTTTAATTGCCCTTGATCGCCAGTCAATTCAGCCGAATGAGATTTTGGTCGTCGATTCCGCATCGGAAGACAAAACTATTGAGTTGGTCCAGAAGCACAAAAGAGTTCGCTTGCTGGAGATTGATCGCCAGGATTTTAACCACGGCACCACAAGAGACATGGCGCTGAATGAATCGAGTGGCGCCTTCGTCTGTTTTCTCACCCAAGATGCTGTGCCCGTTTCCGATGACTACTTGAAGCGGCTTGTTGCCCCTATGGTTGAAGACTCGAATATCGCCCTTGTTAGTGGTAGGCAGCTTCCCAAGGCCGATGCCCGTCGTTTTGAACAACTTGTACGTTGTTTTAACTATCCTGACTCACCATCCGTGCGTTCGAAAGGCGATCTCGAAAAACTTGGCATTAAGACGTTTTTTGCATCTGACGCCTGTTCTGCCTATCGACGGACCGCATATCTCGAATGCGGTGGATTCGATCATGTTAATACCAACGAGGACATGCTCATGGCCGCCAAGTTTATCGCCTCGGGTATGAAGGTCGCTTACGAGCCGCGTGCCGAGGTCTATCACTCGCATAACTTGACGCCATCCCAACAGTTTGCCCGCAACCGTGCCGTCGGTTTCTTTCTCGAAACGCATGCGGACGATCTCATGCAAGCAAGTGAGATCGGTGAAGGGGGCCGGCTCGTCAGGTCAGTCTCCTCTCAGCTTCTTCGGGAAGGTAATTTTGGCGAGTTAGTTGCCTTCGGAGTTGACTGCTGCGCCCGTCTCCTTGGAAATCGCGCCGGTCGCAGAGCCGCAAGAATTGAAAGGTCATAGCCAATGAAAGGCATCATCCTCGCCGGCGGGTCCGGCACGCGCCTGTACCCGCTCACACTCGTGACCTCCAAGCAGCTGCTGCCGGTCTACGACAAGCCCATGATCTACTACCCGCTGTCCACCCTCATGCTGGCGGGCATCCGGGACATCCTGGTCATCTCCACGCCGACCGACCTGCCCAACTTCGAGCGCCTGCTCGGGGACGGCTCGCGCTACGGCGTGAACCTCTCCTACGCCGAGCAGCC